>JAEZTJ010000019.1 GCA_023421505.1 Bacillota bacterium | reverse complement strand
TAAGGGATGGCATTGCATTTCATGATTTGGGTGCTAATTACTATAATCAGTTCAATAAAGAGCGTAAAATCAATGCCTATTTAAAAAAGCTAAAATCACTAGGTTGGCAAGGATCTACTGCCATGGAAGCTGAACCTGCTTAGTTTATAAAACACTAAAAAATGATATAGGGATAGTCTGCCCTTTTTGGCTACCCGAAAGGTTTTGTTTCATAGTAATCTTATTAGATAATTGCGAAACTATATAGTTTTATTAATTGTATACACAACATATACTATTCCTTCGCTCCAACGCTCCTATGAGCTTAACTTCCGCTCCGGAATAGTATATGCTGTGTATACAATACTTACAATTACTGAGTTTCGCAATTACCTACGTATATCTTATAATAGTTTTGAAACTATATAGTTTACTAATTGGCTGCGTATAATGCTTTGTATCTCGATTACACAAGTTTACGCACTCTATTTAACTAATTCTGGAAACTTAATTTTAAGATAATCTTTAATCAGCGTAACAGAATTATCAATCCCCACACGCTTGCTGTTTATGGTTAAATCATAGTTCACCGGATTGGTCCAATAATTACCTCCGGTATAGTGTTGATAATAGGCTGCCCGGTACTCATCCGTTTTCGTAATGGAGGTATGAGCGGTTTCCTCACTCACATTCATCTTTTTCATTACACGCTTTACACAGAAGTCTCTGGGTGCCTCAATATAAATACTGACTACATTAGGGTTATCCTTCAGGATATAATCTGCACACTTACCTACGATGACACAGGACTCGGAGCCTGCAAGATTCAAAATGATCTGTCTTTGAAATTCGAACAGTCTTTCATCAGAAACAAAATCAACATCCACGGGATTAGGCCGGATTGTTCTCGGAAGTCCCTTTAATAATCCGGAAAACTTCTTACCTCTGATTTTTTCATTCACTTCATTAAACAGATCCTCATCCAGCCCACTTAATTGTGAAGCAAGTGTGAGAATTCTATTTTCATAACATGCTATTTTTAAATCCTCTGCTAATTTAGAAGCAATCTCTTTTCCTCCGCTTCCAAAACCTCTGGCTACTGTTATCACAAAATTATCCATATGTAACCTCCTTCACGAGTAAGACAACTCTTACTATGCCTACTGACAAACAGCTGCAGACATATTAGGTCTTATCTTTATGCCGGGCTGTCAACTGTCATATTCAATTTTTTCCATAAAACAGACTTGTCATTGTCAATCCTATATAGTATGCCAGGTTATCCTTTTCTGTCTTAGCTTACGACAGACTTTCTACTGTTTCCTTTATAATTGCATAGGCTTTATCACAGTCTTCCTTCGTTACAATTAAGGGGGGAACCATACGGATGGTATGCGCACCAATCGAAGTAATCAGTAGTTTTCGTTCAACACAACCATGCTTTACATCGATTCCTTTGATTGTATCATCAAATTCCACACCTACCAGAAGACCCTGACCTCTAACTTCCTTTACATGGGGAAGGGAGTTTAATTTATTCATAAAATAGCTGCCCATCTCTTTCGCATTACCTGCAAGGTCTCTGTCCAATAGCTCAGTGATCTGAGCTAAGGAGGCAGCACAGGATACCGGATGTCCACCGTAGGTTGTTCCATGTGAGCCCTGTGTAAATGCTTTTGCAACTTCTTCTCTTGCACAGATGGCACCAATTGGCATTCCACCACCCATCGCTTTTGCCATGGATACGATATCCGGATTAATTCCGTAATTCATATAGGCCATTACTGCACCGGTTCTACACCATCCGGTCTGAACCTCATCTAAAAGTAATAGCATACCCTTTTCATCACAGAGCCTTCGAATTCCTGACATGAATTCCTGTGTTGCCGGATGTACACCGCCTTCCCCTTGTACAGGCTCCAGCATAATTGCAATTGTATTCTCTGTAATTGCTTCCTCGAAGGACTGTAAATTATTGAATTCTGCATAGACAAAGCCAGGTGTCATGTTGCCGAAGCCAATCTGACAGGCATTATCCGGCTGTCCTGTAGCACTCATAGAACCAAAGGTTCTTCCGTGGAAGGACATCCTTGCCGTAACAATCTGAAACCGCTCCGGTCCATATTTTTCAACTCCGTATTTTCTTGCCATTTTAATCATTGCTTCATTGGCTTCTGTACCAGAGTTCTGGAAAAAGATTTTATCCATTCCGATGGTGGTACAGATTTTTTCTGCCAATAAAACCTGAGGTATCGTATAAGGATAGTTGAAGGTATGTATCACATCTGCTACCTGATCCTGCACCGCCTCTACTACCTTCTCATTACAGTTTCCTGTACTGTTTACTGCAATTCCTGCATAAAAATCCAGATATCCGTTACCTTCTTCATCATATATATACATGTCCTTTGCTGTTTCGGCAACAAAGTCAAATCTTTCATAGGTTTCGATTATATATTTTTTAACCTTGTCTTTTAATTCTTCTTTTGTTAATCCCTTGTCCTTTAATTTCATTTCCAGGCCTTCTTTCGATTTTATTTAAAACAAAATATAGAAGTAAGTCTTAATAAATCCTTTCCTTCATTACAGTACCAATGCTCAGTATCCGAATCAAAACGAAAGGCATCACCCTGTAATATTACATGTTTTTTATTGCGGATTTTTAAAATCAGCGTCCCAGTGGCTACTGTGATATATTCCACCGTATTCTCACCATGAGAACCGCTGTAATAAATCCCCTTCGGATAGATATCCATACCATAGATCTCAAATTGCCTATCTTTTTCATACGGGAAATAGGTGTAAATGCTATATTGCCCTTCTACCTCCTTGGTCGGGATGATTCCTTCCCTCGATATGTAATAGGTTTCCTGCCTGGGAGGTTCGATAAGCTCCGTCAGTTCTACCCGGAGTCCGCTGATGATTTTTCCCAGACAGCCAATCGAAGGATTTGCCTCGCCACGCTCAATCTGTGCCAACATGCTTTTACTTACCCCGGATTGCTCCGCCATCTCCTCCAGACTTAAATTTTTTGCGATGCGGATTTTCTTTAGGTTAACTGCAATATTCCTATTAATATAATCCAATAAATCACTCCTTCATGGTATTACTCCTATCCTTTCAACCGTTCATAAATCTAGCTAAAAATTCTTTTGTTCTTGGATTTTTCGGTGTAGTAAATAATTTCAGCGAAGTGTCACTTTCTGCAATAAGACCCTGATCCATAAATATAGTTCTGGTGGATACATCTCTGGCAAAGGCCATCTCGTGAGTAACAATAATCATAGTTAATCCTTCCTTCGCGAGTTCCTTAATGACATTTAACACTTCACCAACCATCTCAGGATCCAAAGCACTGGTCGGTTCATCGAATAGCAGCACCTCCGGTTCCATCGTAAGAGCTCTGGCAATTGCAACTCGCTGCTTCTGCCCACCGGATAGCTGAGATGGTTTAGCATTGATATAAGGTGCCATACCTACCTTCTTTAAGTATCGGATGGATATCGCATGTGCTTCCTCTTTACTTCTTTTAAGTACCTTCCTGCTGCCTGACATGCAGTTTTCCAGAACTGTCATGTTATTGAACAGATTAAAGGATTGAAATACCATTCCTACCCTTGACCGATATTCATTAATTTTTTTCTGAGAGCCACCAATTTCTTCATCACCGAAGAAGATCTTACCAGCAGTCTTAATCTCCAGTAGATTTAAGCAGCGCAGTAGGGTTGATTTACCCGAGCCGGAGGAGCCTATGATACATACAACCTCCCCTTTATCAATACTGAAATCGATATCCTTTAACACTTCATGATTGCCAAAGGCTTTACTTAAATGCTGTACATGAATAATCGCCATATGCTTTCCTCCTAGTCCGTTAAATATTCCGTTGCTAATTCATAATCCTTTTTATCTTCCAGCTTCTTTTCCAGCACCTGGAGCAATTTCGTAAAGACAGCGCAAAGAATAAAGTAGATAGCACCGGTGATCAAAAAGGCTTCAAAGTAACGGTAATAGGTGTTTGCTGCTGTCTTCGTTGCAAAATATAACTCTGCTATACCGATTACATTCAACACAGAAGTCATTTTTAAGTTTGTGATGAAAAGATTCCCCATCTCAGGGATGATGTTGCGGAAGGCCTGAGGCAAAATAACGGAAAACATAATTGTAAAATGAGACATGCCTAACGCCTTTCCGCCTTCAAACTGTCCGTTATCAATAGAAATAATACCGCCGCGTACCGTTTCAGCCATATAAGCACCGGTGTTCAGCATGATTACAAGAACAGCCGCATGAAAGGGGGATATACTTACTCCATACTGCTTAAGTCCGTAGTAGATTACCATCGCCTGAACCATCATAGGCGTTCCTCTAAAAACATGAACGAAGATAGCGCTAATTCCCTTTAAGCTTTTATAATATATTCTTTTTGCCCTGCTATCTTCGCGATGAACTGGCGTTGATTGTACAATCCCTATCAGGAAACCTAATAAAAGTCCGAGAATAGTACCAAGTATGGAGGTTTCCAATGTTACCACGGTTCCCTTCCAGAAATATTCGCCGTACTTTTGCAATAAAAATATTAACCATTCAAATATATTCTTTTCCATACTCATTCTCCTTAATATATATCCACCGGTGAAACCAGCGGCTTATTATGACTTGATTTATTTGTTACATAAAAGCAGGCGCATAGGTTCTAGTCCGCCCCTATGCGCCACATTTTTATAGATTAAGTGAAAGAAAAATCCAAAATATATTTAATTTTATTCATTAATTATTACTCACTAAGCGGCTGTAAGGTTACTGCAAGGTCCATTAACTCATTCATCTTTTTCTGATCCCATTCAATTGCATCAAGCGCATCCTCTAATTTACTCCGAAGCTCTTCATCCCCACTTTTTACAGCAACACAGACATTTAAGGATTGACCCTCCGGCACGATGAAACCATCTGCTTCCTCTAATTTGATATAAATAATATCTGGATTGGATATTGCAGCTGACATTGCTGTCGGCTCATCCAGTACCGCACAATCCGCTGTCCCCATTGATACTGCCATAACCACCTCAGAGGTTGTCTCATAATAGGTTAACTGTTCTACCCCCGGTATTTGTGGAACATATTGCTCCCATATTGTTCCAATCTGTGTGGTTGCAGAGGCTCCCTTAAAATCCGATAAGGTCTTTGCATTCGCAAACGGTCCGTCTTTTTTTACAATAATCACATTATTTCTAATATAGTAAGGGTCTGTAAAATCAACACTTTCATCCCGTTCCTCCGTATATCCCATGCCAGCGATGATTGCATCGTAATCACCGGAATCCATACCAAGAACAATACTCGACCAATCTACCTTATGTACCTCTAACTCATAACCCATCTGATCTGCCAGTTTCTTAGCCAGCATTACATCATAGCCGTAGGCATAATCACTGGTTCCAAAGATCGGTACTGCTTTATCTCCATTCGACAAATCCTCGCTTGACTGAGTCCAGTTAAAGGGTGCATAGGCACATTCCATACCTACTCTTAATACCTTTTTTTCTCCACTTGCTTCGTCTGCTTTCTCTGTCTTAGAGCTGCATCCAGCTAACAGTGAAGCAGCAAGCGTTAGGCCTACAAATAAACTCATTATCTTTTTCTTCATAATGATACCTCCATATCTGCAAAATGATTAATTTTACCTTTGAAATTCATGCTTGATACGAAAACAATATTCGTATCCATATTAATGAAAGATTAACGAAAGAGCCTATTCTGCAGATAAGCCTCTTTTACTGAGCTCAGGTAATAAAAAAAAGCGTTGGTATCTGGCCCAACGCCTTTGTTTTATGATAGAACCTATTGTAACTGCGTATTAATTGTTTGTCAATATATATTCAGACAATATTTTGCACAAATATTTTACTAATAGCTATCTATTTCTATGTTATTTCATATAAACAGTGCAATATATCGCACAATTTGTTCAGATATTGTTATAATGCTTAGGTCATACTTAAATTGTAAATTTGGTAATCGCCTTTTCCAGTTCCTTTGCTTTTTCCTTCCTTTCATCAGATTTAACCTTCAAGGTCTCAACAGATATTATCTGATTATTCACATACTAGCTGATTACTTGGCTTTACATAAGCCATGCAATAGGATTAATAGTAGAAACTTTAATTGACACATCAATTATTGATGTATATAATAATATTATTCCAACCGGTTAGGAGATTACAAAATGAGTTCATGCATAGATAATTCCCTACAATTTTTAGTATATAAATCAAACAGCCTTTTGAGGAATAAGCTAAATCAAGCTTTAAAGAGCTTTGACATAACCGTCGAACAATGGGTAACATTAAAGAAATTAAATCAAAAGGAAGGCTATAATCAAAAGGAGCTATCGAAGGATACCTTTAAGGAACAGGCAGTAATCACAAGAATGCTAGATATTCTTGAACAGAAAAGTCTGGTAGAGCGGGGAAAATCACCAAATGATAGAAGGGAATTTATCATCTCTATTACAGACAAGGGTCGAAAACTACTCGAGGAGATAAAACCCAACATAATAGGTTACCAAGAACTGCTTGATTCTACCCTAAACGGGGAAGAGATGCTGCAGCTGAAAGAATTACTTAGCAAGCTTTGCAATGGGCTTACTTTCTAAGTAAGCAATTGCAATTTTTTTACCCATATAATTGATATATCAATTATATACAAGTCAATCATATAATATTAGGAGGTAACAACTTATGAATCATACAAATGAAATAAAATTCTGGCCATTTATTTTGACTGCTATTTTAGGTTCCTTCACCATTGTATTAAGCAGCAGCAGTCTTAATATAGCAATCCCTTACTTAGCTGAAAATCTACAAACAAGCCTGGATATCGTTAAATGGACTATTACCGGTTTTATGCTGGCAATGGGTATAACCGCTCCTCTTGCTGCCTTTATCGGAGAGAGGATAAGCTATAAAAAATTATATATCATTTCTTTAACGGGCTTTGTAACAGTTTCTTTCTTGGCATTGTTTTCAGATAGTATCTTCATGCTGATTGCTATAAGAATCATACAGGGATTGTTTGGCGGCATGTGCATCCCTGCAACAATGTCTACTATTTATCAGGTACTTCCAAAGAACAAGCAGGTGACAGCAATAAGCCTGTGGACCTTAGCCCCTACTCTGGCTCCGGCAATCGGACCCACTATCAGTGGTTTCTTAATTCAGTTTTTTAGCTGGAAGGCTATCTTTTTTATCAATATTCCTCTTGGAATTATTGCAATTATTATGGCTGCACACTATATTCCGTATTACAAAATGAACAATAATCCTTCCTTTGATTTCACAGGTATTTTTTTAAGCGTTTTAACAAGTATCTCCTTACTATTTGCCTTTAGTGAAGGCCCTATATGGGGTTGGTCTTCCCCCCTGCTATTAAGTCTTCTCGTCATAGGAGTAATTACCTTCATGCTCTTTATCATGTGGGAGCTTCGAGTAAGTTCACCTATGCTGAAGCTGCAGACGTTTCAATACCCCTTGTATACATTTAGCCTTATTTGTACTACTATTTTAAATATCGTTCTTTACGGATGCTCACTGCTAACACCAATTTTCTTGCAAAAGATACAAGGCTTAAAGCCGATAGATGCTGCTGTGATTCTTCTGCCTGCATCCATCTTAATGGCTGTAATTATGCCTGTGATCGGAAAAATATATAAGAAAATAGGAGCAACGCCATTAATTGTAGCAGGAATTCTATGTTCTGCGATCGGTTTCTGGAATATGTCACAGCTGTCTGCAGATAGTTCCCATACTTATGTACGCGTCTTTATGGCAGTTATATATATAGGCTTCTCCTTATCTATGGTCCCGTCTTCCAATGCAGGTATGATAATACTGCCGAAAGAGCTTACCGGTTATGGCTCTTCCATGAACAACTGGACGAAACAGTTAGCCGCCAGTATGGCAGTCGGTATCTTTACCTCCTTATTAACTACAAGAGCCTCCTACCATGTAAAGGAGCTTTCTTCATCCCGGATTGATTTAAATAACATCAAGAATACAGGCTTTGTTATGGGAATAAATGATGTTTATTTTATCTCCTTTATCATCATACTGACGGCATTACCCTTCAGTATTTTACTAAGAAAACGAAAAGGAAAAATGATATAAGAAAAGCAATACTTCTGCCACAAATGCGTGTTATATTCATAAAATAAAATACTAACTGCCCAAGGGCTCTAGTGTACTGTTTCCAGCTTTTTAGTTAAACTAGCGGTGCAGTTTATCTACTGATAAGGGTGATTGTATAATTATAAGATTAAGGAGAAAACATGCATAAATCCAAACTCACTCTATCCCTAATCATTTTTCTATTATTGGAATTAGCTCTCATTAGTACTTCTACAACAAAAGCAGATAATACCGATACTGCTACCCTACGAATTATAGCAACTGGAGATTTGCATGGCCAGGTAACCGCTTATAATTATGAAGCAGATTATAAAGTTACCAACCGGGGCTTAAGTAAACTCACTACACTGATTAAGCAGAAGAAGAATGAAATCGGTGCAACGAATACTCTTTTGGTGGATGCAGGTGATTTTCTTTATGATTACAGCACTAATTATTTTTATGATAAGGATAAAACTTTAGTCCAACCTGTAATGAAAGCAATGTCTGCCGTAGGCTATGACTTTATTACCTTGGGAAATCATGAATTTGATTATCCTTGGAGCTACCTAAGCAGACAGCTTGAATTATCCGGTTTATCAAATAAGGTTCTAGTAAGTAATGTAGTATGGCATGACAGTGGTGAACCGGTTTTTTCACCCTCTGCTGTGATTACTAAGACACTTACTACAAATAACAGGAAAACTGTTTCTGTTAATATTGGCATAATTGGAGCCACCACTAACAGTATATCTTCACGCAGGGGTGACTATGTAAATTACATCGATGCAGTGAATAATTATGATAGTATCCTATCCGAAGCCAAACATCTAAAATCAACAGGCGCCGCCGACCTTGTACTTGTGCTATTACACGGTGGGATTGACACCGCTGCGCTTAATAAGACAAGTGATAATATTGGTTATACCCTGACTAAGTCTGACTTTATTGATGCAATCGTTACCGCGCATACACATAAGGTATTTCCAGATGTCAGTTATCCAATCGGTTCTTTGAAGAATGTAGATGTAAAAACCGGATGTATTAACGGTAAACCTATATTAGCCACGTTAAGCCATGCAAGAGCCATAGGAACAATTGATTTGAAGCTAGCGGTTAATTCAGATGGATCGGTGCAGCTAACTGGGGGTTCCTCGAGTATTACCTATGCTACCGAAGCTGTAAAGGAAGACAGTACCGTAACCTCATTATTTGATAATTATTTAAGCAAATTGAAAGCCGGCAAAGATCAGAGTTCCATGCATATTAAAAAAGGAATTACTTATCACAATTATGACACCGTAATACACGACAGTAATCTTTATCAGTTACTCAATAATGCGAAAATTGAATATGGTCTGTCTTATATTGCAAAGTACCTACCTAAATATAAGAATATCCCCGTTCTTGCCTGCACCAGAAACTTACCGGATAACAAAGAGCCCTTCGTCCTGTTAAAGAATAGCCTTGATGCCAGTAAGCTATCGATGGTTATATCTGAAACCTCCTTAACAAAACCATCCGGTTATATTCAGCTGTATGAGCTTTCTGGTAAAGCTTTAAGAGAATGGCTTGAATATAATGCCAGCATATATGCGGTACAGGGAACTACCTTTACAAAGCTTTTGCAGAATTATACGCAAAAAAACAAGGGTGTGTCCACACTGCTTATGGAGGACTATGCTTATAATTGGAGCTCTCAATATATCTTTGACGGGATATCTTATACGGTAGATTTAACTAAAAAGGCCAGATATCATTCGAATGGATTAATCCTTAGCAATAAAAATAGCCGAATAACGAGCCTGACCTATAATGGCGTCAACGTAAAGGATACCCAGAGCTTCATTCTCGTGGTTGATTCCGGAATGCCGGCCCTTTCCTTTCTTCCTGCGGAGGTATCCGCTTCCATAAAGGAAGTGAATGATTATGAAACCGGGAAGAATATTACTCTAAACTATATAAAAAGATTAGGAAGCTTTGGTGATATTCAAATTACCGCAGATCATAACTGGTCAATCAAAGCTGATAAAGACTATACCTTCCTGCTGGGTGTTCCAAAAATAATAAAGGATGCGGTTGCAAACTATAGCTGGTTCTCCGGCATCGCAGCCGAGACAGCCTCCTACTCCTTCCTCAAAGGAAAGTTACCCACTGTCACACAGGATATCAATATTATAGCAACACAGGGTAGAACCGAGATGAATAATCAGCCTGTTCCTGTAATTGTGCAGGCCACTTCCAAGTATAGCCTGAAAGAGATAAGATATCAGGAGGGTAAGCAAACGAGTACCGCTGCATCAAGTTGGCAACAGTCAAAGCAAATTATAGGCAATACCTTCTCAACTGATAAAAATGGAATATATACTCTTCTAGCAGTTGACATAAAGGGTAATCGCAAGTTGTCCTATATCACTGTAGATCGATATAATGAAGCTATTCCCGAAACTCCTCGGCTAAATAGATTGACCAATCGAAAAACTGCTATTACCGGCTTTGCTGTGCCATATTCAATAGTCCATATCACAATAGGGGCAGACCGATATACTTCTCCGGTCTTAGCTGACGGTTCTTTTACAATAGGTATAAAACCACCAACAGCATTTACGGAAATATCTGCCTACATCGAGATAGCCGGTAAGAAAAGCTCCGTTGAATCTGCTGCTGTGCGTAAAACAGGCCCTAATACAGTTCAATTAGCTCCTATAATATACGGCGACATCTCTGTCTATGGTACTGCCGATAAGAATACTACTGTCTACGCATTAATTCGAAAAACTGTATATGTTGGAAGAGGACAGATTGATCTATATAGAAAATCTGATTTTTATAAACCGGAATACAATGTACTTGAGACAGATATCATACAAGACCAGAAGACCGGTCAGTTTCAGATTATGCTGCCCTATCTAACACCAAAGATGAATGTTTATGTATTTTCCATAGATCGCTTTGGCCTTACCAGCAAATCAACGATGCAGACTCCTGTATACTAAGGATAATAAATTGCTAAGCTATTCATAGAAGTGTGTCATAACTATGCTAGCTTTATGCTAACTTCATATGTAATAGAGTCTCCAGTATTGTAAAAGATTCATATATGAAATTACATCATATAAAGTAGAGCTATTTTACACTGCTGCCATTCATATTTTTAAGGCTTGAATTCTGATTTTATACAATCAATTTTCAGACTGCATAGAAATGTTTCACCTTCCAAACTCATTTAAGTATATGGGCTATAAGTATTTAAAATATAATACTTATAGCCCACTTATTTTAATAATATATTTTCATAGATATACAAATCAATGTGCAAGGGTATACCTATTTCTCCTGCATCAAGTGAAGGACATTAGAATAATAGGTTTAAATCAATACCCAATTTCATCACTTGATGAATTAGAAGCTATTATAGAATTATTAATCTGTTTCTAAAAATGCTATGGTTTTTTCAACAAACTGATCCGGATTAGACAGCATCGCAGGATGCCCTCCATGCTCGAACAAGTAAAAATCACCATGACCAATTTCTTGAATCATACTTGAATATGTATGTTCATAGAATTCCATATCCACATATGCAGCAAATTCATCTTCTTTACTGCCTGTCATGAGGATATCCACTTTTAAATCAGAAATAGGTTTATGAAAGAATCTGGTAATAGCTTTTGCATGTTCAGCAATTGCATTTGTATCATTGTCAACAACCCTCTCCCAGTCATCACCCTGCATGACTTGATAAAACCTTTGAGTCTCAATGTTTTGTTTTGATAAAGCTCTGTCCTGAACAATATTAGCAGTAAAAGCCTCCAATGCAACAGTACCCTCAAAACTATCCGCTATAATTTTTTTGACAAGATCCGGTCTTTCTAGTGCAACATTGATGGCAACCAAAGCGCCACCACTACTGCCAAGAATGAAGACGTCATGATAGTCTTTTTGTATAAGAAACTCAATTACCTGTTGGGCTTCCTCATACCATAAATCAGCAGGAAAATGCTCGAGTCTGTCGGATTTTCCATGACCTAAAAAGTCAAGTAGAATTACCTTATACTTATCAGCATATTTGTCAGCAATACTTAAAAACATGTTAGAGGATGCAGTATTTCCATGCAAAAGCAATAAAGGTTTTCCCGTTCCTATTTCCGTATAATAGATATTTTTTAATTGATATTCAAAATATGACATAACTTACCTCCTAATTTTCAACTCACTTAATTAACGTAAAATTAGCAAGGCTATCTCAAAAATAAAATTAAAAGCAGCCTTGCTACTTAGCCCAAATTTCCATCGTATTTCTCCTTTATTATTATCATTTATAATAGGTAGTTGCGAAACTATATAGTTTTATCCTTTGTATACCTAGTAGATGTGCTTCGCAATTACTTATTTTTATTTATTACTTTCATCGTTTATTATATCTTTTTATTTAAACTCCTACACCAATAAAAACCATCAATATTCCGAATATTATAAACGGCTTCTTCTTCGTAAACAATCACTCCATATCTGTCTTTATTAAATAACTCTTGAGTTACTAGGTTTATAATCAACAACAAATAATCGCAATCGCCCATACTTTTTGGGCATAAATCCTGAAGAATAGAGTCTTTTGCTATTCTTTATAAGCCTTGTATGCGAGGCTTTAGGTCTGCATGCAATTATGCTCCGCGCTCGATGCGATGGTATTATTCACTTTTTCTATTAATTTAGGTTGAATTTCTGGATAGGTCCAATTATCCGGCAGCTTTTCAAAAAGTTCTATCTTCTCTATTTCAAAACCTGGTAATTTCTCAAATTTATTAATATCAGCATAATATAACATACCGAAAGTCTCAATTTTATTTTCAATTACTCCATCACAACAACAAACAGAATATATGCATATCTGCTTAATAACATAATCTGTTGCACCAGTTTCCTCATAAAGTTCCCTTTTCGCTGTTGTAAAAATATCTTCACCATCTTCTCTATGTCCACCGGGACATTCATATGTATCTCTTTCTCTATGCTTACATAGCACCCATTTACCTTGGCTTTTAGATACAATGACTGCAAATTTTAATAAACTATCTTCAATGCCATTGTAAAAATCAACTGATAACATTATGTTATACCTCTTTTCCGTTATCTTAAATTTCCTCATACTATAATGTAAAATATAACAATCAACAATAAGCAGTTTTTCTAATACTAATAATATCATACCAAATTGAAATAACAAACTAAATTTACCAGAAATCTATGTAAACCATTTAATAATTTGTAATTCTTTCACTTCCTTTTTTGGTGTATGCATTTTTCGTAACATAAAAGACTGAATATATAAAAATCCCCTAAATCTTTTTTAAAGGTTTAGAGGACTTCATTGAAATAGACGAATATTAGCAACGTCTATTTAATAGGAATCTGTATTTCAGTTATATATTCATTAGGATTATCAGTAGCCCAATCGCCTTTGTGATATATTTCTCTGATTGGTCCATTCGCTAAATAATTATTATGTCGTATCCAATCAAAAAGAGTATCAAATGTTTTACCGATCGTAGAAAAATCGCCATGATGAACAATACATGCCATTTTTTCAATCCTTGGGAGTTTGTATACCTGCACATCTTCGTTACCTTCAAAGAGTTTTGTAACAGGCTCCACTACTTCAACGTCAAGCGTTTGTTCATCATAATTTATATTCCATTGCTTCATATCCCACCAACCGGAATGATAAAGCATTAGGCAAGGAATTGTACGTTTTACATCTTGTTTGTTAATATAGTTGTTAACGATAGGCCACATTTTTTTTAAGTTTTCATCAAATTCATTTTTAGCAAAAACTTTACGGGTTGATGCAACAAGAATTGGTTCCACTGTTTTAATAATAATCTCATTCATATGGGGAATGCCTCCATTCTTTATTAAAAAAATATTAGTATGAAGACGTTCAAGTCTGTTGTATTCCTCTTCTAGAGTGGTTTCAAGAACCTGGGCTTTACTTTCGAGCATTTCGAGCAGTAACTGGACAGGAGAATTATATTTTATAAAATTTGATATTTCAATTAATGAAAATCCTGCATCTTTTAAAGCCAGTATTTTATTAACTGTTACTATCTGCGAAGCATCATAATATCGATAGCCGGTAAATTTATCAACAGCTATAGGTATAAGTAATTCTTGCTTTTCATAATGGTATAGCGTATCTGCTGATAAACCACATAATTTTGAAAACTCACCGATTCTAAACATTAAAATCATCTCCCAACAAACTTTTCAGGTGTGCACCCCTGTCGTCTGTTAATAGACTACACCTTTGGGTTACCCAAAAGTCAATATATTTATTAGCATAAATATAAATAATCTTCTGTTGCATAAAATAATACTTCAATAAATATTAAATCAATAAATTCCCTGAATTTACGCTTTTATAATATCATATCTATTGAAACAAATAAACTAAACTTATCAGTATTCAATATGAAAACAAGTCAGTGATCAGTCTGCTACCATTTATTATAATATTTTTATCTGTATATCCGAAAAATCTTTACCGGGTTTTAGAATTACTTTTTTATGTTGAATAGATCCATCAGTAAAATGAACATCAATCTTTATGGTTGCATTATTAATTTTTAAACAATCAGTATTATCAACTGTAGCTGCGATTACTAATCCATATTGTTTATTATTTTGATCTTCATAATTTACACTATATGAATTACCGATTATATTAAATTTAATTTAAAGTATAATTTGTGTAATCATAATTTAAATGTGTAACCTTTTCACTTATTTAAATGGCATATGCATTCTACATGAATATTATATTGAATTTCTATTCACTGCTATAATTAGAATAAATAGCATGTGAAGATACTCAGTGTATTATAAACCTTTTCTTAATGCATTTCGTTGGTATAGCATAGATTAATCATTAACTTAATTCACCAATTATTTCTTGTAGAGTCCCAATCCAACTATTTAAAAGTTTTGTATCGCTAGCCAACTGTACCGCATTCTTTTCATAACCTTGTAGCAGTTTAATTTGATGTTCATAAAAACACTGCCACTTTATAAACATCTCTTTGCTACCCAAAAAGTTGCCCCACTCTTTATTGTGAATCTGACCTTGCAGGGCTTCAAGTTGTATTTTGAAGCTCTCAGCAGGCAGCCCCATTTGTTTTTTGAAGTCGGAAAGTATAAACTGTTTTTGAAACAGTTTTTTCTTCTGCCAATTTTGATATTGGTCAAAAAAAACATCTGCAATACGCTTAAATAAAAGTGACAAATGATCAAAATCAACCTGTGTTTGCGTACTATTTAATTTTTCCTTACCACCGCTAATTAAACCACTTTCCATCAACACTTGATAGGACATGATTTCTTTTCCGTTATACTGTTCTGCTTTTACAACAGAAACGGCATAACCCACCCCTGCAATCTCGACATCAGTAATTAGTTCTTCAAGTGATTTGTAAAAATCTTCTGTTGTAATTCCCAATGAAGATGCCACAATTTCAACTGCTTTGACAGCGGTATCTGTTTTTACAAATCCGGGGGCTATTGAGTATGCAATAATGCCCGTTCCATCAATTTCTTCACTTAAGGTATTGCACAATTCCACCTGCGCGGTTTTGAATATTTCATAAGCCGACATATACGGAGTTGGAGCCGCTGATGGTACAAAGACAATGATCCCGCCTGTGTCCCTCATGGAAGGAAGAAATTTTTTCGTCAATAGGACAGGTGCTCTCAAGTTCACAGCATAGCTTAAATCCCAATCGGATATTGAAACCGCGTCAATTGCTCCCATAGGAACAACTGCGGCATTATTGATCAGAACGTCAAGACGCGTGTATTTGTCAATAATATACTCGTATAATTTATTAATCTGCTTTTCATCTGTAATGTCAATCTGAAAAAAATCCACAGTTCCATTAAGGCTTTCCTCATTTATCAGTTTTTGTGCCTGCTTACCTCTCTCAACATCAATTTCCGCAATGATTACATGAGCGCCCATGTAGGTAAAAGCCCGTGAAGCCTCAATGCCTATTCCACCGCCACCACCTGTAATCAACACAATTTTATTTTGAAGTGCATTTTTATCATAATTATTTTTCTCCAGAATCATATTAATCTCCCATCTGCTGCGAAGCAGCATCTCAAAAGTGATGAAGAAGCTTTGAATGAGCACAGAGTGTGCATTTAAAGGTTCTTCCAAAGTGTGAAATATGCTTTTCAATATTTCACACTAACGCCCATGCCTTTTGGGCATAAATCCTGAAGAATAGCGCCTTTTGCTATTCTTTCAAAGGCTTGCATGCATTTTGCAAGACTATTCACACTATTCCTCCTTAAAATGTGTACTATTTTTAATAGCTATTACTTTCTCTTAGTATATCAACAAACCAGTTAGCTTCCGGGTAAGGTATCTCAGGATTAAGGGCAATCATTTCCACATATGCCTGTATGGAAAGCCAAAATGTCATTGCTAACGCCATAGGATTTCCTTTACGAATGCTTCCTAGGCGTTGACCTTCTTCAATAGTAGTAATTGATTTATCAATAATATCGTTTTGTTCCAGTTTTTCTTTTATATGAATTGGTAAGTTCTGATTGCGTTGTGCCTGTTTCATCAATACAAAATATTTAGCATAATCATGGTCTGATTTTACTACATCAAAAATATGACTTGATGATTTTACAAAGTAATCTAAAGGATTGTCATATTGAGGGAAATATTGTCCTGTACGTCCTGTTAATGCAATGTTAATCAATTCTTCATGTAAAATCTCGACTGATTCAAAATAATGATATAGTAGTCCAAGGCTCATTCCTGCTTCCTCTGCAATATCATTTATTTTAGTTGCTTCATAACCTTTGCAAGCAAAAAGATTAAGACCTGCTCTCAAAATATCTTGTCGCCGTTTTTCTTTTTGTTCTTCTCTTTTTGTCATTACATGCACCCCCCTTCATTAAAATATGTTTCATTGAAATTATTTTCATTATTTTATCAAATTTTCTCATACAAGTCAATCTGTAATCCGAAAAATTTATAAATAACCGTTTAGATTTGTTTTGTTACTGTCAGTGGCATGATGTGTGTTACTATATTCATGGCAAAAAGATGAACGGTAGAATATAATAGAGTGAAATAATAATTAATTAAAAAAAATGTGATGAAGTGTTCCATCCAATCGGCGAAGATATGAAAGCTCTCTTTCCAGAGGGAAAGATAACACCTCATATGCATATAACCTCGTCACAAATTGTGCATGACAAAAATCAGACTGCATGAAATACTCCTGCCCCATATTATCCGAACAACAAAAAAATCTCTAAACCTTTATATCTAAAGGTTTAGAGACCATTTTTAGAGAGGCGACAACCAGATTTGAACTGGTGATCAGGGTGTTGCAGACCCATGCCTTACCGCTTGGCTATGTCGCCATGTATTGTTTAACTTTGTATAGCTATTATATTATAACAACCTACCTAATATACGTCAAGAACTAAAGTTTTAAGATAATTGAACTTGGTAAGTTTAACTCCCCGAGTAGGGCTCGAACCTACAACCCCACGGTTAACAGCCGTGTGCTCTACCATTGAGCTATCGAGGAATATTAGAATTTAGACAAAAAATACTTCTAATAATATAAAAAACAGAAATCTACCTAAGTATTTTCTGCTTTTCATTGACTTATTACTACACACGAAAATGTACATCCTTTTCAGTACTTTTGCTTTTCTTAGAACTTTTCAGTTCTCTTTTAAGCTTCCATACCCACTGTAATTCCTTTTTAGGTCAAGCCCTCGACCTATTAGTAACAATCAGCTCCATGCGTTACCGCACTTCCACCTTTGTC
>JAEZTJ010000018.1 GCA_023421505.1 Bacillota bacterium | reverse complement strand
TTTCATATCAATACGGTTCGTGATATGTCTTTCGACATATCTCATGAAAATCTATTTTTGAGACTCATGTGTAGTCTCAAGTCTTTTAGAATTTTCAGGGTTGTTTTACTGTTCAATTATCAAGGTTCATGTTTAACAAATCCTTATATTATAAGGCTTTGCTAACTCTTTTCATTTGCTTTCGCAACCGGTGTGGCGCGTCAGCAAAAAGAAGTATATCACCTTGAGCGAATAAAGTCAACAGCTTTTTTAAACTTTTTTACATCCATTTTCTGGATAATACAAACTTCGTATTGATAATACAAAAAGTGACCATTTTTCAAGTAAAATCCCTTTCAAATGATCACCTATTATCCTGTAAAAAAGCTTATTTTTTGTTGTTTAACATAAAATCATCCGTGTTTAATCCGACAACTTAATTATTTACGCCAAATGACAAGGCAACTACTGTATCCCCTACCAGTTGTGCAATCATAGTTAATAATTTTGCTGCATTTTCCTTTATAATAACATTTTTGTCGCATTTGTGATAAAGCCGATTAGGAAATTATTATTATATATAAAACTAAGTATTTCATTTCCCCCAATCAAAGTCATTGCTTCTTGCCCCAGCTCGCTACTTTCAAAGACTGTAAGCACAATGAAGAAGAGCCATACTACAACTAGTCCATGCAGCAATCCTGCCAATAATCCGCCCGTCTTATTAATCTGGTTAAGGAAGGGCAGTTTGCTTATAATATTCAAGGCAATACTGATGATCCATAATAGAACCAGCAGCACGATAAACGTAACAGAAAACGCCAATGCATTTATTACTATTCCGGTAAGATAGCTGCTAATATATTCTTTAAAGGTATTAACTTTAAGATCGTTATATACCTTCTTATTATTATTCTTAATCAAAGAATCCTTGAGAGATTTCGGTAAGGACAGCCCCTCTATTAACGAATTCTCCCCCTTTTCTTCTGTCTTATCTTCAATTAAAGGAAGAACCTTCTCTACCTTTTCACTGACTGAATGATAGAATTTTTCATTCCCACGCATGAAATTATTCACATAGGGACTGATCCATATCGTTAAAATCAATGCAACAATCATGGAGCACAGCGAAAAGACAGTTTTAATAAAACCAACTCTCATTCCAATTATTGTATTTATGATTAATATAGCCAGGACGACAATAAGTAACCAATTCATATTTATACCCAAACCTTTCATATAGTATCTTAAAATATTTAGTAGCTTCATCATGCTAAAGGAATTCGCTTCTTACTATAAAATCTTAAAACTATCATTAAACGTAATTACGATTGCACTTGCGGGGTCTTCGGATTTATTAGTTTGCACCGATGAATACGCTGACATAACATGCCTGGCCTTTGAATTAGTTTATGCCGAGAATGACGCAGGAACAAACTTTGAGGTGTAAATTGTTCTTTTAAAAAAATCACACTATTCCGTAAGTTGAATACCGGATAGCTTCGCTTCATTGATCAGAAGGTACCTATCCAGGTTATTGACAGGATAAAAATCCACTATATCACCTTCAAAGGTATGTTTGAATTTTTCTTTGCCATTCTCCTTCATAACAATACAGGTTAAATCATCATACATAATGATTTCTGTATCTGTTAAAAATATCTTCTTATACTCAAAATCCAAAGTTTTATCAAGTATCTGTTTTCCCTTTAAATCATAAAGTAATAGATGTCTGGAAGCCCCTTCCTTCGTTTCCAATACAACTCCCAATTTATTTTTATTATGCAGGATACTTAAGATTTTTCCTTTTAAATTTACTTCTTTTATGTCTTTTGGTATTTGCTTTATTGAATAAATTACAAATCCGTTATTTTTATACACTACTACGGTATCATTATTCAAAAATTCGATATCTGGTAAGACAATTCCTTTTTTAAATTTATAGGCTCCTACCTGAAGATTATTACTACTTTCTCCTATTTCACTCAGATTATAGAAAACAACCGTACTGACAATATCACCTTCAGAAACCGTCAGATAAGTAACAGCTAATTTCTTCCCATCCTCGGATAAAGAAATATCCATAGGATAACCCGAATTATTGATCGTATTACCTCGTTCGAAGCGATCGGATCCGTTATATACCTTTATGTAATTAGTATCTCCCTCCTGCATAAGTACTGCAACTGCTCCCTGTGAAGCCACCTCAGCCTTTAAGATATTATATTCCGTTTCAAAATTGCCTGCTTTACCCTTTTGATTATAAATATGTACAGATTTATTACCTCTATCTGCAATCACTACATATTTTCCGCAGATGTCTATCATTGGATCCATCATTTCATAGGACCCATTCCATAAGAGACCCCCATCCTTATTGTAGGCTATTGCTCCGTCTTTTCCGTATTTTATAACGGCGTTACCATAGCTTCGATAACCCACAGCACTTTCGCCTTTTATCTCTGTTGATTTGATAACCTTATAATTTTGATAGTTTTTATTATAAAGGTTAATAAAATAAGCAACAGCTGCAACTGCCAATATAAGGATTAGTGTAATAATTATTATATTTCTTCTTTTTTTATACCGTTTCTTTCGGTTACTATATTCCTTTAATGCCTGATTTGTATTATCTTTTGACATAACCTACTCCTATAGCAGTTTTCTTAGAGTATTATAACGCATATTTATAAATATGGCACGAACTTTTTCATAATTTCCATTAATGCATTGGCCTTAGGTAATGAAGCTTATAAAGATAGGCGGTAACAACATCTCCATTCTGATTTGTCACCGCCTATCTTCTTCGTATCATATTTTATGTTAGGAAATCCCACTAACACCCATGCTTTTTCAATATAAATCCAAATACTTATACATGCTGAATAACCAAAAGGTTATTTTATAATATAACCCATAAAAAGCAATCAATTTATGAATTATTTCTACGGAACCTTTAATTTCTGACCCGAATAAATAATATCCTGATCTGTAATATTGTTAAGCTCCATGATTGCTTTTACTTTCGTATATGTTTGATAAAGCTTATAGCTTATGTCAGCTAAGGTATCTCCATCTACGACAACATAATATTTGACTTCATTTTTTGCAGTTTTGGAGCCACTCTCTTTTACTGCTTTATCCTTCGTATCAGCCTTTGATGTCTTCGTGCTTTTTTCAGTATCTTCTTTATTCTCCTCGCTTACAGGTGCTTCCTTATCCTCCGCTAATTCTTTATCAGATACTGCACCATCACTGTCATCCTCTTCGTTATCTTCCATGTCGGTATTACTATCCTCTGCTACTACTCGGTCTACGTTACCCGGTATCACCTCGACATCCAGACTATCCTCCCCTGAAGCTTCCTTAGCATCTGGGTTATCCTGCAGCTTAGCAGCTTGTCCATCCTCAGAAACCTTATCCGCATTCCCATTAATGGATTGAACCTCTTCCATATTTTTTGATAAATAATTCAGCGTATCCTGCATACTCTTCATCTGATCATAATTACGAAGCATTGCAGCACCAACAATTAAGACTATAACAGCCAGCAGGGTTCCTGCTGCATACATAAGCTTTGTAACACTTTTACTTTCTTCCTCAACCGGCTTTTTATTCTGTATCACCGTCCTGATTTCTTTCGATACCTTATCATTATAATCCACCTCATTACTTTGCGGATTTTTGTGATCTATAATATAGTTCTGCATCTCCTCGTTTTTCTCATAATATATGTAATACCCATCCTGTTTACTGAGTTTATTATTCTCAAAGCTTAGAAAGGTTTCTTCCTTTTCAAGACTGTCATAAGTCAGTAAAACCTTATCCTTTCCAGCGAAATTATCGATATGGAGCTTTAAGATCTTATCCTCCTCCGCTAGCAAGTAACCCGGTCCTCCAAGATACCAGCCTACTATCTCCGTTTCAATAAAATATTTTTTAATTTCCTCATAGATTCCACCCCAGGTATCATTTGTAAAAGCAATATCATTTATATTATTTACATCACTTATCTCCACTGCACCTGAAATAAATATATTCCGACAGTTCTCTATCTTTATACATTGTCCTACTAACACAGCAAGCTTGCAGCCAGAGGAATCGCCGCCTGACAATTGTTTTATATAAGTCATCACGTAGTCCTCTACATATATTTTTCTTGCCGAATTACCTTTGCCAACCTGTCTAATATTCTTTGGCATACGAAATGTTGTCTGTGACCTGCCTGTCCCATCTGACCCTTCATTCTCATTACTGTATATTGTCTCTATCAAATGAATCACCCCTATTCCATATGAATGATAGTAACCGAATCGCTGTTGCTATCATATCATATAATTGACAGGCTTTTTTGTCATTTTCCGTTTTCTTCCATTTATAAATCATCTTCACATTTCTACCTAATATATGAATAATCTGCTATAACTATATTATTTTTCAATTGCAAATGGATATTAAACACGAAAAAACAATGAAAAATGCATATTTCTTCTCGTCTGATGAAAATTTACGTGTCTATTCTTAATATTTTTGGAAATACTTAATCTAAGTTAATTGTTTAAATATCCGAATAACAGCTATTGGAGGTATAATGAGCATTTTCTTCAAAAACAAAAACAGTGTATCCTACTTTAATTCAACAGAAAAAAATATTGCCTACGAGCTTGGCTGCATGTTATCAGAGCTACTCAGGGCACATGTACTTGCCAATAGAAGTATTATCTTTCTATGTATTGGCTCAGATAGAGCTACCGGTGATTGTCTTGGGCCTATCATAGGATATAAGCTTTCTAAATACAAAAAATACCATAATTACTCTGTATACGGCACTCTGGAGGAGCCCGTACATGCAAAAAATCTCAAGGATACTATAGATATGATCTATCAGATGCATGAGGATGCCTTCATTATTGCTATTGATGCATCCTTAGGTAAATCGAATCACGTCGGTTATATAACTCTGGGAGAAGGCCCCTTAAAGCCTGGTGCCGGAGTGGATAAGGACTTACCGGAAGTAGGAGATATCTTTATTACAGGAATTGTCAATTTCTCCGGCTTTCTAGATAATATGTTATTACAAACCACAAGGCTAAATGTTGTTATGTCCATGGCAGATCAGATCTGTCTTGCTATTAATTACAGCCTCAGTAAGCTTAAAAGCCCTTACCTTACAGTAAAATAGTATTTCTAAAAGTTCTATCAGCTGCAAAGAGTACTCTCAGGGTTCTGTGATATGTTAAACAGAGCGTTTAAAGAAGATTAGTAATATCAGAAATTACTATCTATGATGTGATTACATTTACTATAATAGAAGTCAAAAAAATGTCCCAAAAGTTATATTTTATTTATCCAACCGATAACCTATCACTTTTACCTGAAGGTTATTCATGATAGGTTATCGGTTGCCTACAAATATAACTTTTAGGACATTCCTATGTTAGAATTATCTAGCTGGTTTTTCTTTAAATAGAATTGTATTGCCTTTTCTCTTCTTCCACATTACCCAAAGAGGACCAGCGATACAAATCGTGGAATAGCAGCCGCTGATGGAACCTACTGCCATTGGTAATGCAAAGCTCTGAATGGAATCAAAGCTTTTTGCAAAAGCTATGATATAAATCAAACCTACACTGATCATAACAGATATATTCGTATTAACCGAACGCATCATGGACTGTGTGATTGATAAATCAGTTATCGTTTCAACAGGAACTCCTGCAAGTGCTTTACTATTCTCTCTAATACGATCATAGATTACGATGGTATCATTAATTGAATAGCCTATGATACTAAGCGCTACCGCGATAAAGGATTCTCCGATCGGAATACCAAAGATTACACAGGTAAAGAATACAATGAGTACGTCGTGCAGCAGAGCTACCAAAGCCATGACACCGGCGGAAAGGCCTCCCATCATCTTGAAACGAATCCAAACATAGAGCATAACTAAAAGAGCAGAAACTAATACTGCTGTAATTCCCTGGCGTAAGAACTTGTCACCAAAGAACTTCTCTACCATCTGAGATTCGAAGAGTTTTAAACTATTTTCCGGGAATTTTTCCTTTAAAGCCGCGTCAAAGGCTTTTTGATCGTTAGCATCTACACCGTATTTACCATTTAAGTTGAATATAATTCTCTTCTCATTCGTTGCAAAGTCCTCTGTCAGCTGTGCTGTAACCAGTCTGTCCAGCTTATTTTCCGCCAAATCTTCGGCAGCATCCGTATCGATTTCTCCAGTGTAAGTATAGGTTAGCAGTGCACCACCCTTAAACTGAATATCAAGCATTACTCCCTTTGTAAAAGAAAATATCAAACCGATTGCCATAATAGATAGTGAAATAGTAAAGTAAATCCAACGTTTACTGTAGAATCTGATGATCTTATTCTTCATATGTTACCCTCCTTGACCAGCAGGTGTAGAAAGCCGGCTTTTGTAAAAACTTGAATGAATGCAAGGAACGAATCATTAACCGGGAAGCCGTTACACCGGCAATAAAGTTAAATACGATTCCGGTAAACAAAGTATATCCAAAGGATAACAAGGATCCCGATCCCATAAGCATCATGATAAATGCAACAATCAATACAGTAACGTTACCGTCAAATACGGAGGAGAAGGAATTCTTAAAGCCGGCAGCAATTGCTGACGCAGTACTCTTGCCTGATTTAATCTCCTCACTGATTCTTTCTGAAGCAATAACATTCGCATCAACACCCATACCTATGGAAAGTATGATACCGGCAATACCCTGCAGGGTAAGGGACATCTGCGGTATGGAGAGGCAAAGCATCTGCCCTGTAATCTGTATCAACAGTGAGATACAGGCAACAAAACCGGGCAAACGGTAATAGAAAATAAGCAGGACTGCAATGATACTATAAGCAATAATACCTGCCTTAACCATAACATCAAGTGAACCAGAGCCTAAGGACGGGCTGATGGTTGAATAGTTCTTTGTTATCATTGAGAAAGGCAATGAGCCGGAATTGATCTTATCTGATAAAGCCTTTGCTTCATCATATCCTGACATACCATTAATAACACAAGCACCATCGGTAATGCGCGCACTGATCGTAGCCTTCTGGACTACTGTATCATCCATATAGATATCCATTTCTTTGTTATAATACTTATCTGTAACCTCTGCTAATTTTTTTGTACCTTCTGCATCAAATCTAAGGCTTACTTCATATTCTCCTGTTTGCTGATTAATCGTAGGGTTACTTTTGGAAACTGTAGACCCATCTAACAGAATATTGCCATCGACATCACGGAAAGTTAATCTTGCTGTTGTACCTAACTCAGCAATTGCATTTTCCGGATTAAAGTCCTTCTCATCTGCTTTCCAGGGAAAACGCACAATTACATATCCATTCTCCTTGTCAATTGTAACTTCACGATCCGTAATATTCTTCTGGTCAAGACGAACCTCTATAACAGATCTTGCAGCTTCTAACTCATTCAGTGTAGGCTTGCGGTCCATTCCTACCGGTTGGAAGGCTGCATTGACTCCGCCACGGATATCAGTTCCATAGCGCATATCCGGCGCACCCTTTATCTTCGAACCGCCAAGCGAAAGTCCGAAAAATGCTGTGTATGCCATAAGTAAAGCGATTATTAATACAATAAAAAATACCGGCTTTGTCTTTTTCATATTCTCTTTCCCTTCTAATTTAGTATTGTTTTAGATAATTGCGAAGCCATCTCGTTCGTTTTACAGTTTACAAAGCAGATGCAACTCTTGCGTTTTACAATTATCTAAGCATATTATTTATATATAATAGCTTAGGAGGAGCATGTCCTCCCTTTGATAATGCTATTAAATGCGTATCTTGATCATTTCCTGGTCTATAGCATCTTTTGATGAGCTTTGTCAAATGATATCCCGTAAGTAAAATAGCCAGTGAGTCAAAAAACAATGATATTTTTTGTCTATTGCTTTGTATACTCCTAGTAATATAATTCTGCATTACTGCATCGGTAAGTATTTCATTATCGCTCATCGAGGATAGAAGGAAAGACATGTCCTGTCTCATTGTTCCAAACATTGTCTTAGCATGACCCGTAAGTCTATCTCCTGATTGTAATTCTCTGGAAATGCTATAAACCGGCGGAGTGAATGCATAGTATAGCAGAAATGCTATACCTGACAGCAATAATACATAAGAAGACTTTTTCGTATTCTTTCTGCTGAAGTTCATCAACTCACACCTCTTTTCCATAGTTCGCACCCTAATAAATTATCACAATTTGACGCTTTTGTATATACACATTTCATATTTTCAGTAAAATTGTATAAATTGTACTCTTTAATTTGCCTTACAACGATTACAAAGTCTGCCGCTTTTTATTCTCGTTCCGCACCTCTCACATTTAAACCATGCATCTGATGATTCCTCTGAAAATTCCAATCTATCTCCGCGAATCCACTCAAAAAGCTTAGCAGGTGCTATCTCATAAAATTCTGCGATTTCAGCTACCGTTGCCTTAGGATGAGTCATAATATAATCCTTAATCTGCTCAAACTTTGCTTCATCCTCTGCTAATACAAGCTTTAGAGCGGGATTAATATCGCTTCTCTTCGACTCATCCCTACTATCTGATAACAATTTAGCACAATCCGGGCATAACTCAGGACCATATATATAATTAAATAGTCTTCTGCAATTTTTGCATACTTTTACGTCCATACGGCTCTCCTTTGCTTTAATGATTTCCTCTCTGGTCTATTATATCACATAATAAAGCATATCAAAAGTCAAGCAGAAAAAAGTGGCAGAAAAAAAGAAAGGGTTGATCCCTTTCCGTTAGCAAATTGTAATATGATTATTATATCTGCTTATTTACTATCTTATATTCATCGTTAAACTGATAATGCGGACAGTTAAATTCAATGCAGCTT
This sequence comes from Bacillota bacterium, assembly GCA_023421505.1. Taxonomy (GTDB): domain Bacteria; phylum Bacillota; class Clostridia; order Lachnospirales; family Lachnospiraceae; genus Mobilitalea. Next base: position 40,565 of record JAEZTJ010000018.1, on the reverse strand, counting down.
AAAAATCTTACCATATCATCCTCATCTAAATTAACTTGGCATTCATAGCAATCATATTCCTCATCATAGCAATAATTCATACAGCTGTCACAGGTTGTTTTTCCCGGCATATCCTTCCTCCTGCCTTATATTTGTATCTTTTTATCTATTATATCAAATTGAAATACGCTTAAGATATCACAAGTCTTCAGTAGATAAATATATGAATATCTACAATCCTGTTCTATTCCCAAATCAGACTTTTAACTCCCTAAGATTAAGAATTGTTTCGTACTATTTCCAAATATAACAGCCTGTCATACAAATAACAGGCTGTTAATAGGTAAGGTTATCCTACCGCTTGAATTATAGGCTAAATTTGCTTATTTCACCATTTAACTCTGTTGCCATAATCGATAATTCATTTGCTGCAGATGCAATCATTTCAATAGAAGCAAGCTGTTCTTCGTTGGAAGCTGAGATCTCTTCCGAACTTGCAGCGGCTTCCTGTGCAACAGCAGACATATCTAAGGCCTGCTTGGAAATATTATTAGAAGAGTCGTAAATATCACCGACACTATCCGATACCTTCATAGTCCTTTTCGCGATATCCTCAACTGCCTTTTTGATTTTATCGAAAGCTTCCAGGGTTATATTAACTGCTTTCTCCTGCTCGAGTACTATTCCCATTGCAACATCATTATTTTTCGAGGTTACTGTACCTCTGGAAATTGCATCATTAATGATTACAGTTATCTCATCTACTGCAGAGGCTGTGTTTTGTGCCAGCTTACCAATTTCAGCGGCAACAACCGCAAAGCCCTTACCTGCTTCTCCTGCTCTTGCAGCTTCAATCGAAGCATTTAATGCTAGTAAATTCGTCTGTTCAGAGATACCTTTTATTACGGTAACAATATTACCTACCTTGTCCATCTGGTTACTTAATTCAGTAATTGATTCACCAACATCCCCGGCAACCTTGATATTCGCTTTCATTTTTTCCATGGTAAGATCAATTGCTTTTTGCCCTTCTTCGATGATTTCCATAGATTTCTTTGCATTATCGGTATTAACTACAGTAGCCCGGTTGACTCTATCAATATTTGAGGTCATTGCAGCTATCGTTTCACTTGTCTTTTCTACCATTTCTGCCTGAACACTGTTACCCTCGGCTATTTCATTAACAGCGTTCACAACCTGATGTATGGTTTTCGTATTTTGTTCTGTAGCAGCAGCCAATTCCTCTGAGCTGGCAGCAAGATTATTAGAAATGTTTGATATATTACCAGCCATATTACGTAATATCTCACGCAGTGCTGCAACCTCTCGTGCTATGATACCAACATCATCCTTTTGATTAAGCAAAGGTCTGAAGGAGCTGTCATAGACTAAATCTAATTTGGAAGTCTTTTTGATCAGCTTTATTACTCTTTTTACTGATTTTGCTGTCGTTATTGTTATTATATTACCTAATAATAAGCTTACCACTATGATGCCCACTATAAATATGATTATCATATGACCTGCTTTTTCACTGTCATCCTTGTTATCCAAATATATCTGATCTGCGCCTATAATACTTTTATTCTCTAGATCCAGGATAGAGGCTTCCAGTGTTTTAAAATATGTTTCGCCTCCGTTTTCAAATGCTGTTACCGCCTCACTTGTATTTCCTGCCTCAACAGAAGCTATAATCTGATGAGTCACCTCACTCCACTTGGCAATATTATCTTTAATCAATCCCAGCTGCTTTCTTTCCTCTTCACTTAACCCGGTTTTCTCATATTCTTCAAAATCTTTATTGATATTTTCGACTCTGGCCTTCATATCATCTATGATTTCTTTTTGTTCCTCCGTATCTGCTACAAACAGGTGAATAACATCTGTAAAATCCGCTTGAATCTGCGTTCTTGCATCACTTACTTTCACAATCTCCTTAAGATTGTCATTATATAAATCTTCTAAAGCAGTACTTGCTTCAAGATTATAATAATATCCAATAAATCCTATTGATGAAGTACCTATCACCATAATTACAATGAGTATAATTAATTTCGTACGTATTTTTAAATTATTAACCAGTTTCATACAATCTCCCCCTTAACTTTTGTACTTGTTTACTTTATTAAATAGCTTTATAACCCTTTTGCTTTTTTTACACAGGCCCTCATGGCTTCAATTACCGCACTGCGAAAACCGTTCTTTTCAAGAACACTCACCGCTTCAATTGTCGTACCTCCCGGCGAACATACCATATCCTTTAATTCTCCCGGATGTTTTCCGGTCTCAAGGACCAGCTTGGCACTTCCAAGTACGGCCTGCGCCGCAAATTTATATGCCTGTGCTCTCGGCATGCCATCAGCAACCGCTGCATCAGCCATCGCTTCAATAAACATAAATACGTATGCAGGAGAGCTTCCGCTTACTGACACCACAACATCCATTAGATTTTCAGGTAGTACCTCCACCTTACCAAACCCGCTTAATATACTGCAGACAAGCTCCAGTTCTTCTTTCGTAACAAGCTCATTATGACAAGCGGCTGTAATTCCCTCTCCTACAAGTGCCGGAGTATTCGGCATACAACGAACCAGCTTAACTTGTCTGCCAAAAGTATCTGATAGCCAGCTCAGAGTTTTACCCGGTGCTATTGTTACAATAATCTGTGTATCCTGAATAAAGTTTTTGATTTCTGCTATTACTGCCTCATAATATTGCGGCTTTACAGACAGGAAAATAATATCTGATTCCTGTGCGATTTCTTTATTATCAGAAGTCACATTAATCCCCAAGCCTTCTTTTGCCTTTTCCAATGCTTTGGCATATGCATCCGAAGCAATAATCTGATCGGCACTGCATATTTTATTACCGATAATACCACCAATCATAGCTGAGGCCATATTACCACAGCCAATGAAACCCAGTTTCATCTTAAATTCCTCTAATTGCAGATCCATCTGCAATACGGCCACCATTAACAGGTTGAAAGAATGATTTGTGGCGTTCCTCTCTTTATTTATTTTTTCTTTCAGCCTTTCTATCTATAACGGAATTGAAGCTAAATAACTTCAAAATATTAAATGTAAAATATTGCGTTTTCTTATAACGCTGTAATATTATTACATTTTTCTAGTAAAGCAAGCTACCAGTTTTTTCATAAATTACGTATCATTATAGCTTCCGACCTTCGTTTATGCAAGACTATATCATATTTTTCATTGATATTTCATCAGTTTTTCATCAATATTTCATTTATTCAGTAAGAAATGTTATTAGTTTTTATAAATATACAAATAGATATTAGCGTATAAAAGAAATCCTATTCATCCCTTCCATATGAGGAATAATTTATTTGATATCTATTAATTTCCTTTTCTTATGTCAAGTTGTGCTTATAATATATTATGGTATGAAAAAACAAGGTTATAAAGAATTAATCTTTCACCATGTCTTAGGATAATTATTTATTCCATTTTCTATTCCGAACCGGCTTTCCGTGTCCGAAATATATAGTTCTTTCGCCAATACTGCTGATTTTATCAGCACTTTTAAGCATATTTTCCCTGTTACCATAAAGCATAGTTACAGTAGGGTAGACCATATTCATAAGTGCATCTCCTACAATTAAAAACTTCTCCGCAATATCTAGTCCAATTGAGCCCTTAGTATGTCCTGCCAAATTAACTACTTTTGCCTGAATGCCAAAGTCCGTTAGCATATCGCCTTCTTTTAAGAATACTTTTGCAGTAAAGGGTTCCACTTTATCTTTTTTGAAGCTTCTAATTGACGCTTTTAACACAAGTTTTCCTAATAAACCCTTCGCACTTAAGGACTCCAGCATATTGTCCTTGGTTAAGTTACTGTCCTCCCTGCTGATGGCTATCGGAGTATTTAATTTCTGAGAAAGATATGCGGCATTTTGTATATGATCAATATGACCGTGAGTAAGTACAATCAATTTCACATTTGCCGCTTCACATAGCTTTAGTATCTTATCCCGATCCTTTTCTCTGCCAGTATCCACAAGAATGGATGTATTATTCTGCGTAACCAAATAACAATTAACATTTCCACATGAAATCAATTGAATTTTGCACATATGTCGACGGGTAACCTCCATTAGCCTCGTCAGAGTAATTTCATTTATCCTCTTCTAAGGTCCATCTTCCTCTTTCTTGAGTTTCCGTAGTTTTATCCACAGTACCCTTGTTTCATCAATATTATAATAAACAATTTTTTTACTTTGTTTAAAATAGGTTCTTCATATTAAAAACTATTGTTTCGTTGACTTTCTCTGCGATAAAAATTCACGTACTCTTTCTGTCTCTTCTTTGTCATAAAAATAATTAAAATGTTTAGCAACCTCAGATTCCAATTCTTCGAAATAATCATACATAAGAAAAAGTTTATCCCAAATATCTTCATACTCTCCATTTGGAAAAATACCTTGTACTCGTTTCATTTCTTCTTCTGTAAGATACCTTTTTAAGTACTTGCTAAGTCCACCTGTCGTTACTGTAAAATCATAGCGTATGCCGATTTTCCAATTTAGCATTTTTATGAACATTTCCATAATAAGAACATCAAAACTGTATCTGGCATAATAAAATTCTTCTCTACATAATCCCTTCGATATGTAAATAGACAACCACCTAAATTCATTGGTAGTGTTATAGAATTCCTTCTCTGTTGGCGCCTTAATAAAAAATGTTTTTTCACTTTCAATTGATATCAGCTCTTTATAGTCATCTTTGTTCAACAAAATGATTCTTGGCTCATCATTATCTTTTTCCTTCTCTATACTGCATAGATCTACAATCGACAGATCAATTCGATTACCATCTGCAAATTGAATTAGATATGCGAATGTATTTTTACTGCTATAGTCATACGGGTGCGAATACCAATCCATTGGATATTGAACAATCAAGATATCTCCAAAACACTTAACCCAACTCTTATCTTTTGTAAATTCACGTACATCTGTAACAAAATAGACAATATCAAAGTCACTATATTGATCATGAACCGCATTTCTATTCGCTCTTGAACCATCCATGGCAACCGCACGAATTCTATCATCCTTCCTTGCCTTATTAAGAATTAAATCCATCATCTCTGCTTCTGTACGCATCAATCATTCACCTCAATTAATTTTTGTAATCCTCTCCCATTGTCTACTATGCATCTATGCAATAATCATATTACGCTCTTTAAATATCACATTTAAGTTCGTATTTATCTGCTAAGTTCCATAAAATTCATGCTACCAGTCTATCTTATTACTCCCTTGCCCTATATATCCACAAAGTTAAGCACATCAAGCGGTTTTTCTATTTGGAAGAAGTCAGGCTTTCGTTTTGAAGGTTGTGTTGTTCCTTTTTGCAAATACCAAGCTGCTTGAACTGCTTTCATTCCAAGCTTTCTAGCAGCCTCCAATTCATTACTGCCACCGTCTCCAACATAGATACATTCCTCGGCCATCAAAGAAAGGCCATCCATACATCTTAGGAATATCTCTTCATCCGGCTTTTGAATTCCCTGTTCATATGAAAGATAAACAGCATCAAAATATGGAATTAATTCACTTCTTCGGATTACATCTGCTTCCTCAGAAAAACAGTTACTTATTAACCCGACTGGAATTCCCCTGTTTTTCAATGTTGAGAGCATTGGAATAATTTCAGAATGTAGATTTCTAAAACACTCTTCCTTTGCAGCAATACGTTTCTCAACAATTTTCTTTAAAAGTGTTTCGGAGTAACAATGATTTTCTCTGAGAATCATTGTCAATACCTCCTCTAATGACAATTTCCCTACTGAGCGTTCATTTTCAGTAGGACGCCAAAGTGACTGAAATTTATCTTCTGGAATTCCTGCATCCTCGGCCATTTGTGCTCCAAAATATAGTGGACTATGATAGTGCGTAATCAACGTTTCAAACATGTCAAAAATTATTGCTCGTATCAAGGTTTTTCCTTCCTTCAAATTCTGATCTGTTATTGTGTGTATTAAAAATCCTTAGCTCATTTGTATATACCCCTATTAACTAACCATTTTTTCCTCCATTTCAAAGGGGAACTATAATGTAGCTACCCTCTTCATTTTTAAACTTAAAATATCATTTATCATCATTGAAATCATCTCCCTCGTTCAATAAATATCTATTTTAACACAAGATTACCTTGTGGAACTACATAACGCTAAGGATTATTTACATTATAAAGTACATTGGTATCTCATTATTCCGGCTCCGTACTTATCACCCAAAGATAAAATATGAAAACCAAATTTTTCATAAACCCAACAGTATCATCATCCGTCTCGGCTATAACTTCATCCGGATGAAATATACATATGCAATGATTTATTTAGGAACTACCTATTCCTGATTTTTGAAAGATTACAGCAACAGCAATATCAAGAATTTCAATTGCATTAATATTACTAACATCTATAACGATGATTCCTTTACATGTATCGTTTTCTTTATATTCATATACTGCTGTATTCGGATTAATTATATATTTATTTTCTTCCAGAAGTTACCAGTAGCCCATGCACTTGTAAAAATGACTTGTTTTCCTGCTTCTTAAAATAATCCGCTATCCGAGCCTTCATTTTAATATACGCTTCTGCCTGTGCTCTATCGACTCCCCGATTCATAAAGTATTCAATTGTATTTTCACAATTGGATATGTTAAATGATTTATTCAAGTCATGAACATCCATAAAATCTTGTACTGCCTGCTCGTAGTTTTGCATATCAGGATTCATATACCATACTTTATCATTTATTCGAACATCAACATCATGTAAGCCCAATTGTTTCATATAAAAGGGCAATCTCATTCCGATTGCGTAGTCCCTGCCTTCAGATTCCAATTCCTTCTTCCATGTTTTATGGAAATCAAAGGTAGTACAAAGGTAATCATAATCAATGTCATCTATATACAATCCATCATTTTCAAATTCTCTGTTCACATCTACACAAATTATAAGACCACCCTTTTTAACAGAAGCTATCATCTTCTTCAATACTTCCATCGGCCTGTTCATATGCCGTAATCCAGCCTGGATAATAGCAATATCATATTTTCTATCTGCTTCAAACGAGTAAATATCTGATACTAAGAAATTTGTAATATATTCGGCATTAGCATACTTCTGTTTAGCTTTATCCGTAAAATACTCGTTATCAATACCTGTATAGGAGCTCCCCTTAGGTAAAATCTCAAGCAGCTGCTGTCCCAAGTAACCCTCGCAGCATCTGAAATCAATAACATCAACTGGCATTTCCACTTTCCATACATTTCTCACAAGGAACTCCAGGTAATCGTCATTCCAGAAATATTTTCTGTTTTTATAAAGATTGTTTTCCTTGCCATTGGAAGTATCATGGTTATCAGTATTACTTGGTTTGTATTCCCTCTGATGAAGTGGTTTTAATCCCAATAGTTCATCCACAGAGACTTTGAAATATTCAGCAATATCCGGCAACAATGTAATATCGGGCATGGTGACTCCTGTTTCCCATTTACTAACAGATTGGAACGATACTCCTAAAACATCTGCTAAATCCTGTTGTCCAATCCCCTCTTCTTTTCTTAATTCTGCTATTTTGAGTTTAACTGTCGCCATAGAATAAACCCTCCTGGTCAAATATTTTATGACTTAATGTTATCAAAAACATGCAGTCAAACCCATAACGTAAATTGCGAATAAATTCGTATTTTGGTTGAAAATCTCTACAACAGATTAATCCAAACATAATTTTTTGCTTCGTTTCCTTCTTCTATAATTTCTCCATATTTTAAAACCACTTTAATGATACAATATTATTAAATTAATGAACATTCCATCGTAACCATTTGATCCATTAACCCATGACGTTTATAAAAGCGTATCCCACTATCATTTGTCGGAAAAACTGATAGCCTTAAATACCCCATTCCATGTTCCTTCGCCCACTTTTTTGAGCTGTCTAATAGCTGTGCTCCAATACCTCTATTCCTACACTCATGTTTTACTACAAAATCCTGCAGATATGCATATTTACATGGGATTAATAAACTTAATCCTTTTGTTTCTTTTTCAAAGACTAGCGAAAATCCTACTACATTATCATCGATAACCGCTACTATAAAGTCAGATTTCGGATTATTTATGATTTCTAGCAAATACTCGTCTGTTCTGTTTCCAAATTGAAAATGTTCAGGTTGATATCGTACACTATCTGAATCTAGTTCAATAAACAATTTATTTATATCAACAATATCAGATTTAATTGCGGTCCTAATTATCATAAAAATCCCTCTCAATACTATTTAATTAAATGAATAGGTACAGTCAGGTTGTCCTATCTCATATTTACATTCAATAATTTCTCCTGGTTTTATTTGTTCTGAATATGTTAAAGTTCTCATAACCATACCATGACAAACTAAGATTACTTTATCATAATGTGCATATTTATCAGCGACTTTTCTCACTCTATATTTTAATGAATACAGACTTTCCCATCTGGGTGTTTCTCCTTTAGGATAGACTCCTCGATGCTTATTAAAACCTTCAGTTAGTTGTATGCATTCTGAGAATTCTTTATATTGAAAGGTTATATCCGGCATCCATTCATGTAAATCCATTTCCACCTTTATATCGATTCCTGTTTTCTTAGAAATGATTGCAGCCGTTTGCAAGGCTCTGGTATAAGGTGATGAAACAATAATGTCTGCACCCATTAATCTTACATCCTTTGCCGTCCGTTCTGCCTGTTCTATCCCTTCATCTGCCAATGGCGCCAAATCTCTTCCATGTCCGATATGTCCTCGTTCATCACAAGGACTATAATCTGGCTGTCCATGCCTTACAAGATAAAATATTGCCATTCCTTGTTTCCTCCTCATTTTTATATCACTCGAGCTTATCGTCCTCATTCTATCATCTCATTAACCGCCTGCTCCCAAAATTCTTCTGGGATATCCGGCCAAACACATTTTCCGGTTTCTTCTCTGCACAATTCCATAGCTCTTGATAGCACTGTTCCATGGGACGTATTGCCACCACGTAAGATATGCTCAGTTATCTTACTCCAATAAGGTGCATGTTCATCAAGTTTCTCCTCATGCATATCTAGGATTACTCTGTCCACATCATATTTTAAGCTGATAAATTCCTCCGCCCATTTTCTGTCATTACCATGTAAAATCATAAACTGTGTTTCACCTTTACTAAAAAGAGGTACACCAACCGAGCCTGGATTTATAACGCATTTCTCATTATGTATAAACTTTCTCTGTATATGCGAATGTCCGCATAGTATGATAGGTGTATTCACATCATTTATAACCTCAATTGTCCAATCATCATTAGGCAGTAATTTTTGATTATTATTACGTGGTGAACCATGACATAGAGTAAAATCAGGTAAACCATCTAGCTTTAGTGTCATAACAATTTGAAGTTTTTCAAAGAAATCTATATCTCTGGCTTTAAGCGAATTATATGCATAGAGTAGTGAACCCGTCGTAGAATCTTTGTCTTTCCAACCTTGTTCCCCTTCAATTCTATAACCCAGCCAATAATCTTCTTTATTTCCTTTGATAAAATGACATTCATATCTATCATTCAAATCATATAGAACCTGCATTGTTCTTTTGGGGTATGCTAATTCACCAATGTAATCTCCTAAAAAAATAAATGTACCAATGTTTTGTGAAAATGCATATTCAAGGCATCGTTCCAACGCTACATAGTTGCCATGAATATCTGACAAGACTGCTATCTCCATATCGCTTTCTCCCATTCCAGTGGTTGATTGAAAATGTCTTTTGCTATATTTCATTTAAGCCAATAAAATATCTATTACAACCCGAATTCCACTTTTAGACTTTCATATCTATCCTTTTCATGTAAGTTAACATCAAAAAGTAAGTTATAAAGACAATGTTGCATAACATCAGCATCAACTAGCACTTCAGTAAATGATGAATGTCTGGAACCTTTATCACTATGATTATGGATAGTAGAACAAATCATTTCAATTTCATCCTCACTGAGACTCCCTAAAGAATTAAGGATGTTCCTTGCAATGTGTCATGCATCAAACTCTCATAGCTTCCGTCAACGCTAACACGACATTTTAATATCTGGTTTATTCTGATTAAGTTCTAACATTGTGCTATTTTTTACAACTCATTTTTATCTGCCTCTTTATGAAGTTCCTTCAACATTTCCCTGATCCAGTTTTCTTCTTCCCGAATAAATTTAGCTATATCTGAATTATCTATTAAACCGTGGCACTTTATCTATGCACATAAAGTCAACATATCTCTTTGCTGATTGATTAACATAAAGATTCAATATAATTTGTTCATTATTCATTATCAGGCTCCTTTATAAAATATCCCCTATTTAATTCCAACAACTAGATTGTTATTTGCCACGTTTAATATATCCTTATAATCTTGGTTGAGCATACGATATTCTACATAAAGACCAATTGAGCGTTGAATTCTTAACTTTATCTGCAATATCCCATATGTTATCTACTATTCTTATTTCAACATTTCTTCTCATTAATTCTGCGAACAAATCATTCAGTTCAAATTTAGCCGTTGGAATCTGTACTGTTTTAGCAACATAGTATCCAGCAACATTGTCTTGTAGTTCAAAATCTTTCACAGCAAATTCGTACAAGTACAACACAGTCGTTTTCATAATTTCAAACCATTTACTCTCTATTACAACCACATGGGATAATGTTGTAGATGAAAAAAATTCCTTCTTGTCTAGATCGGAAGTATTTCGTCCTACATGGTAAGTGACTCTTGGGCAATTTCTTGGTGTCAAAAAATTGGGTAGCCTTTCTTCATCAATAGCCCAAACTAATCCAACAGTCTTGTCTAAATCTTCTCTATCCGGTATTCTTGGTTCAAAAATCTGAATATTTTCCTCTTCACTTATATGAAATAAACGCATATATTAAGCACCTCCACATGATCATCTCAGTCCCTCTTTACTCCTTTCGCAAGTAAGAATTCTCCGTTATCAACCATAGTTGGTTTCATATACGTAGCCAATTCAATTTTCATAATAGTTTGAAATGCAGGTTCATCCTTGCACAAAGCCTCAATAGAATGATTATTGCCGCAGCTGAAGCAGGGACTTCCTCCTAGAATAATTGACTGAAAGTCATTTTCAATTAACGGCTTGTATTCAAAAGCTTATTACAAAATTCTTCTATATCACTTTTTCTGTTTTCAACATCACCTTTATACCCGATAGAGCAGAGCCCCAATTTATCAGTAGGGTCTATTTCCATGTGCCCATAAAAGTGTTCTATACTCTCAATTATTCTATTACACTCCTTCATACTCGGTCCTGTTCTTAATGCAATACTATACCCTTTTTTCCCATGACCAATTGTTGCATGCGGTTCATGTGTATTACACCAAGGTGTGCATCTATCTATAAATGCTTTAAATTGTCCCGGAACATCGGCCCAATAAGAAGGTGCTACTGAAATAATAATATCTGCCTTAGCATATTCTTCTATTACTTCTAATACATCGTCATCTTGTATACATTTTGCTGTTTCATGACATATCCGGCACCCTTTGCAGAACTTTATTTTATAATCATCAATACAAACGCTTCTAACATTGTACTTTGTTTCCAATAATGAGTTGACTACATTTATTATTTCGGCTGTAGCTCCATTTTTTACAGGGCTACAATTCATCAGTAAAACATTCATAACTATACCTCCAATTTTGCTTCGCTATTAGGACAATAGCAAAGCATATATATTCTATTTGGACCATCATTTATTTTTGATTCTCATTTTTCCTTTTTACATACTCTAATGAATACAGCCCATAACATTTTTACAAGAATGAACGGAAGTAACATACCGTTATCTATTAATGCGCTCCACATTCTTCCTGACTCTGAATCCCATTCCATAAGTCCCGCCCCAAGTAAAGAAGCCGATAATGCCTATATCAGTTAATGTTGCAGAAATTAGAAGTGCAATACCTATTATTGTTCTTTTCATAATCGTGCTAATCTTTCACAATTTCTGATTTTAATACTTTTAATGGAAAAATCGTGAGCTTACAATTGCCACCAACTATAAATCATTAATTAACCTATTCTTTAATTTTATATGTGAGTACTTTGCCGTTTTGGGCAACTGCTTTACTGAAATCATATTCCTTGGACTTGCCAGTGAAATAGTAGTTTATTACCCGTGCATTTGCAGCATGAGTTACGATTAAAATGTTTTTCCCCTTATAAACTTTCGTAATCATATTACAAAAATCACAATTCCGTTTTGAAAAATCTTTGAAGTTTTCTGTATCCTTTTCGCCGCTCGTTACTGCTTGCCAAAACAATCTCATCGTTACCTCAGTTTCTTCTGTACCCTCAAACTCCCCACAGTTTATTTCAGAAAGCCTTTCATCAAATACAATCGTTCCTTTGAAGATTATTTCACAAGCTTGCCGCGCTCTTTTTTGAGGACTGCAAAAACACGCATCAAAACTTACACTTTTCATGCTTTCGGCTTGCATTATTGCCTGCTCTATTCCTGTTTGATTTAGCTCTGTATCTGTACAACCATTGAACTTTTTCATTAAATTCCAATCAGTTTGACCATGGCGAACAAGGTATATCATAATAATTTATCCTCCGATATATATATGGACTCAATAACAAATTCTTTGCAACAGTTAAAATCAACTCAAACATTTCTTTTTCTGTACGCATACTGACTTCCACGTCATCCTAAGTCACTAAAAAATATTTACTGCTTCATAAACATAAGATTATTTACCTGCTCCGTAATAGATACCTGTCCACCATTCACCTCAATGTCATAGCTTATAATGATTTTCTCATCAATACTATCTACAATTTGAAGATATTTCTCTGTCCGGTTACTAGGAAATCTGATTTCTGAATCAAATGAATCTGCAAATTGAAATCCATGCTTATATGCCAAATCAATAAACTCCGATTTCAAATAGAATTTAACATGACCATCATCTTTCATCTGCATAATGATATCAACAAACCTAATGTCATCAATCTCATTTGGAGTCGGGTCAGAGATAAATAGGGTTCCACCTATTTTTAAGACTTCGATTGTGCTATCGGAAACGATAAGAAACCACTGCCAGTACCTAAATCAAGGATTTTGCTATGAGGCATTATATTTAGGTGGGCAATAATTTTATGTAAATGCTCATTGTCACCGGTACGTTGTTCCATATAATTTTTCTTAGAAAAATCTTCATCAAATCCTGTCCTTGCTTTATAAATGATTGCCTGCTTGTCCATAAATCCTCCTCATTAAACTTTCAGTAAATCTTATACTGAATATAATGATTAATCTATTTTCGCATAGTAATCTTTTGCTTTGTCCATAATATGTGCCACACAATCAGTTTTTGCTTCTACATATTCCTTGGGACTATAGCGATATTTTAAAGAAGCTTCTATCTTTACACTTTCATATTCCTTCAACGCTTCATTGTTAATTTGTAAGTAATCACGAAACATTAACTCATCGGATATATGCGCACTTCCTTTTTGATAAATATGTAAATGATGAGTGTGAACATCAATATTATCTTGATTTGATTTTACAAAGTACCTTCTCCCTACAATTCCGTTTTCTCCTCTTGCAGTATATTCGTATTGTTTCAATATACTGTTGAATACATCAATCTGCATTATATCATCAACAACAATCATAATATCGATAATTGGTTTTGCACTCAAACCTTTGACAGCAGTTGAGCCAAAGTGTTGAATATCAATTATTAAATTACCAAATATGCTTGATAAAAGAACTTTTTCTTTTTCATACATTTTATTCCATGAATCATCATAAGGTACTACTAACATTTCTCTAGACATACCTGCCTCCAATTTTTCAATATCTCAATTAATAAAAGCTATCTAATAGGACTATTAAAGGCTCAATACTTTTATTCTAATAATTATTTCCATTTTACACCACATTCTTAATGAGTTCTACTATTAATTACAGACTGTTAACAAAAAACCTGCCATGATAAGACTGTTATCTTAACATGACAGGTTGACGTGATAATTCTACTAAAAAATCCATTCCAGCATTAATTTGTTTATGGCTCCACCTATTGCATTTTCTACTGTCGACGAGGATAATTAGGGTTGCCTCAACGATAAGACGGGGTGCCTCGGGACAACATAATCATTTCCTCTATAGTTCAACTCTTCCTTCAAACGCCCGTAGCAGTGTAACCTCATCTATGTATTCGAGGTCCCCTCCTACCGGGATACCGCTTGCAATTCTGCTGACCTTAATTCCTGCCGGCTTAATCAGTTTACTTAGATACATTGCCGTAGCCTCTCCCTCCAGACTGGAATTAGTAGCAATAATCACTTCGTCAACTTCTCCCTGAAGGCGCAGCATCAGTTCCTTTAGTTTTATATCAGCAGGACCAATGCCGAGCATTGGAGAAATTGCTCCATGAAGTACATGATAGACTCCATCAAATTTGCCTGTTTTTTCGTAGGCGGCTAAATCTCTGGGATTCTCCACCACCATAATCTGTCGTTTATTTCTTCCCGAGGAGGAGCAAATCGGGCAAAGCTCCTTATCCGTTAATGTCAGGCATTCCTTACAATAACGGATATTTTCCTTTGCTTCTACGATAGAGTCTGCGAGAGCGTCTACCTGTTCCTTCGTCATATTGATGATATGAAAAGCCAGTCTCTGTGCTGTCTTCGTCCCAATTCCAGGAAGTCTACTTAGCTCCTCGATTAATTTACTGATTTGTCTGCTGTAATAATCCATTACTTTCCGCTCCTTTTGCCTTGATTTATCATACCTTAAAAGGTGCCAATATTCAAGCTTTTTATTAACTTATAATTTATCATTGTTAGTCATTATTTTTATAAAATGATGTATAATTGATGTCAATACTTACTCGTGTATGAATGCTTAAAGGGATATCCAATTTTCTAACCCTCTGCCCACATATGTATGCCGGAAAGCATGAGGGTGTAAATGTTCATAAACAACATGCTCCCTGTTTTCTTTTTTGCGGCCTCGGTTCCATCCTTATTCATCGGGTCAGTTATTTTATGAATCTGATACTGAAACTTTGATATATAACTGAGGTCTGCTGGTATATGCTAAAAACACTCAGTTCTCAAAGCAGTCTAGTATTTATTACGCCCCAGTTTAACCTTCTGCAAGGATCGTTCTGTTTTTTTGAGCCTTAAGCAATGTCACCGTTGAGGGAAGCAATGGTACGTCTCTTAGCTGCATTTTGCCTTTAGAGAGCCTTTATAAAAATTACCGTTGTTCTTCCGTTTCAAGGTTCTTGTTACATGGATAACATTATTTTTATAATCAATATCACTCCATTTCAGTCCAAGCAATTCCCTTAGTTTTGTTGTATTTATGACTTATTTTACCATGTTTGCGAATTCTTCGGAATCCGCATATTCCATTTAAGAGAATAAAAAGAGGCCTTTGCTCAATAGCTAATAAACTATCTTGCAAAAGCCCCCTTTATATTACTACCTAGTAAAAAAATGAACTAGAAAAATTGAATCAGTAGCTGTTTTGATAATTCCTTTTTATTTATAGCATTATTGTTGTTCCTTTTATAAAAGAGGTAAAAGAAGTTGTCTCTCTCTTTGTCTCTTGCTTTTAGCGAAGAGGCTATGACGCCAAACTCGGTTATAAGCTCTTCTTTTGCAGATGGAAATACTATTTTGGTTTTCGAAAAATCTGGTTTACCAAATCCACTATTAAATTGAGATACTCTTAAAATAACAAAATCACATATATGATCATTTTCGACCGAATATCTATGAAGACACTCCATGATCTTTAATATCGCTGTCTTATCTCTAATTTGAACCTCTTTTGTTTTTGGAGTTATGCTAGCCTTCTCAACTTCCTCTAGGTCGCTCTTTAATTTATCAATAGCAGATTCATTTATCACCCATGAATCAGAGCTTTTTAGAAGATACCGAGATGTTAACTCCATTGCTTTTTCAAAATCAGTTAATACTGTGCCACCCTTTGTCTTCCCATCAAAATAGGCTTTGTATTCAGCCTCGGACTTCCATAAAGGGTGCCTCCTGCTTCTTCTTTCAAAAAACTCTTCGCTTAATTCATCACTATATATATTCTTCATTAAATATATAATGTCATCATCACACATTAAGGATATTGATATATTCCCATCAAATTGATTTTTTTCTTTCCCTAATGATTTCAGAGAAAACAACTTTGAATCCGTAGAATTCATTTTTGCATTGAGTCCGGAAATTATATGCTGTAATATATAACCTTCATACATTACCACCGGATGATTCTGAATCCATTTTCTCTCCGAATCATGTGCGTAGACAACATTTTCGATCACACTAATTGCATCTTTATAATAAGCTATTTCATAATTCCCGTCTATATAAACAAGTGTTAGCGACTGAAGTAAACGAGCATAATCAATATTAACCGTATCAAAACCTGTTATGTACGCATCCCGAATTAAATAGTCTAATTTATCTACATCTATGACCTTTGAATTCAACAAGTTGATAAAGCAGTTATATATACTATTTTTGTCATTGGGTTTGGAATATTTATATCCGGTAATGCATCTGGCAAAAAACTCTCTTTCCTCTGCTCCATGGAAGAATTCATTAAACTCTTTAATTCCTACAATAGCACTCATTATTTCATGAGGTGCAGCAGCTGACGTATCTTGAAATGGCACATCATCTCGAAAAGCTTCTATTCCAACAAGCTCAATCAGTTTTCGGTGTAAAGGTTCATAGCTACTTTTATCATCTAGATAAAAATGCTCCCCCGTATGTGAAAAAGGCGCATGTCCAACATCATGTAGCATACATGCTAATTTAAAAATCTCACACGTTCGATCTAAGTTACGACATTCGAATCCCTTTTTTAAAATTTCATTTTTTATTGTCTGAGATGCAATTTCTCCAAGGTGAAACACCCCAAGCGAATGCACAAATCTATTATGTACCGCAGACGAATAAAGCGGAGAGTAACTAGTTTGAATTATTCTCCGCAATCTTTGAAATGATGATGTGTCTACAATATCCGTCATATAGTTAGTGGATATATCAATGTAACCATAAATAGGATCCTTTAATCTTTTGTATGGTTTCATAATTATACTCCCAGCGCTTTAACCGAACTTGCATTTATAAACGCCATAAGAACATCAAAAGCAAGATACCCCCTGAATTGATCTATCAAGTCATCCACTGATTTTTCTTGCTTTAAAGCTATACCCAAACCGCAATCAGATTCCTGCTCTTCAAAATACTCCGAATAATTTCTGAACAGAGCGTTGGTGCTCTCTCTTGATAAAATAAGGACTGCCTTTTCTCCATTCGCATTTAATAATTGAATTACACTCGAACCATAATGCTCCAGTTCTTCATAAGTCACAAACCGCTTCTGTCCTTTTTCAAGCGCTTCGATCAATGCATTAGCTGCCAAATCCTCAATACCAATGTAAAAGCACATTTGTCCCACTCCTTTATTTATAATTATTTATGTTGTTAAATTATAGCACTCAAATAGCCCAGCTTCAAGCACTTGTTAGTCCATTTCAGCATTTTCCCAAAAAACTGAATTGAAAATTTAAATTCATACAAAGTGATCTTACTATTCAATTGACCTTTTTCTCTTAAATAAATATATACACCTTAGCCTAAGATCGATTTGTATATGATTACTTTTATTATATTGCCTATTAGTAATGTCAATGCATGTACCTATCGTATATATCTTATGTAAGCATTAATATTATCGGCGTATTATTTAAATAATATAGCAAATACCTATCAAGATTAGCGCATAAATTAAAGTATGATCATAGTTTGATATAAAATCGATGTAATTTTCAAATATTTCCAAGACAATAAGCTCTGAAACTAAACAAAACATACGATCTCAGAGCCATATGACACTATATTCTGCTGTAATAAATTAGAAAGGAAAGCCTCCAAGTCCTCCAAGACCACCGAGTCCGCCAGTAACCTGACCCATCACTGCAGAGGATTCCTCCTCCATCTTACGAAGTGCTTCATTTGCTGCTGCCACGATTAGATCCTCCAACATCTCGATATCGTCAGGATCTACCACTTCCTTTGAAAGCTTAACTGAAGAAATCTCCTTTTTACCGGAAACCTTAACACTAACTGCACCGCCGCCGGCACTAGCTTCCCATTCCTTTTCCTCAAGCTCCTTTGTCTTATCTTCCATCTGCTTTTGCATTTTCTGAGCCTGTTTCATTAAGTTACCCATATTTCCCGGTATTCCACCACCCGGAAATCCACCTCTTTTAGCCATTATATCATTCTCCTTTATGATTGATTTAGAATATGCTGTGTATACAAAACTTACAATTTCAGTTTCGCTGTTACTTATAGCTTTAGGTATTTACAGGGCACCTATAAGCCCTAATTCTTGCTTACATAGCATACCAGCCCTTTAAATTAGTTATGACAAGTATTAATTATGCTTTTTTATAAATTACACTATGAGCAAACTTTTTTGGCATTATTCCTGAAGAGCAGCAAGTAATCAATGCTATTACTATATCATATTATCTGTCATGTTATTATAAACCATTTGTATCAATTTGCCTATGATAACCTTTGTTTTTATCAAAATTTCCGTGGAGGATTTTTAAATGGTTCCTTTTCCTATTATTCATACTCTATCGGCATATTAATCAGCTTCGATAAATCCGGGACTTCCTCCAGACGCTCCTTGCTCTTATCTAAATATCTGACGGATACTTTAACCTGCTTTTGAACAAGCTGCGCTATGGTATCCTTAATGAGCTGCATGTGATTTTCCCGTTCAATTAAATCCTTATCTAACGAATCGGTAACAACCAATTGCAAGCCCTGATTGCCGTCTATGCTAGGTGTCGCGCCCTGTAAAACAGAGCCTAATGCAGGTGATTTTTTTCCTATCTGGCTTAAAATACTCTTCCAGTTCTGTGCTGCTTCTTTTAAATCCTCCGGCAATGCCTCAGGAAGAATAACCGGCTTTCTCTCGATTGTCTTTTCTTTCTCCGGAGGATCAGTTGGTGAAACGCCTTGCGAATTGATAACAACACCGTTTCCTAACTTTTCTTCGAGGTGCTTTAGTCTGGCAGTAATCGCATCAAGATTTTGCTCCATCTGTGGCTTGCAAAGCTTAATTATGGCCACCTCAATCATTACTCTTTTTCTAGTCGCATAGCGAATCTGATTGGAAAGCTCCGAGAATATTCTAATAAATCGGATTAAGGATAGCTCATCCATAGCCTCTGCATCCTGCTTCAGTAATTCTAAGTTCTCCGTTGACACCTCAATAATGAGATCTGAAATATCCTCCGTTGTCTTTATTAAGAGAAGGTTACGAAGATACCAGATGAAATCTGTGGTGAATTGCCCTAATTCACGCCCCACACTCTCTATCTCCTCCAGTAACCGAATACAGGAAGATACATCCTGCCTTCGAATATAGTCTAATAGCCTTGCAAACACCTGCGTATCAACAGCACCGAGTACTTCAAGGACATTATCATAGGTTAATTTCTTCCCCAGATAAAAGGAGATGCACTGATCTAAAAGACTCAACGCATCACGCATAGAGCCGTCGGCAACTCTCGCTACATACCGCAGTGCTTTATCCTCTGCCTCTATATTCTCTGCCTTCATAAGCTCTGCTAAGCGCTCTGCTATGATATCTATGGTTATTCTTCTAAAATCATACCGCTGACATCTGGATAATATGGTCATCGGTATCTTATGAACCTCTGTGGTTGCTAAAATAAATATAACATACGAAGGCGGTTCTTCTATTGTTTTTAGAAGTGCATTAAAGGCTCCCGTCGATAGCATATGAACCTCGTCGATAATATAAACCTTAAATCTTCCCTCCGTCGGAGAATAGCGTACTTCTTCCACAATTTCACGTACATTATCCACACCGTTATTGGAGGCAGCATCTATTTCGATTACATTCATGGAAGTTCCTGCCGCGATTGCCTTACACATCGCACATTCATTGCAGGGGCTTCCCTCCACCGGATGCTCACAATTCACAACCTTGGCTAGAAGCTTCGCAATCGTAGTCTTACCTGTACCCCTGGTACCGCAGAAAAGATAGGCATGTCCAATTCTGCCCGCTTTTATTTGATTTTTTAATGTTGTTACTATATGCTCCTGTCCCTTCACCTCTAAAAAGTTGTCGGGGCGAAACTTTCTGTAAAGAGCCGTATACGACATAGGCTACTTCCTTTCTATCGGCTTTCGCTTTCAGTACTCTTTTGTAAAAGCGCTTCAAACCGCTTATTTGCTTTTACAAATAAATCTATAATGGAAGGATCAAAATAGCTTCCCTTTCCTTCTATTATAATCTGCATTGCTTTTTCATGGGAAAATGCTTCTTTATATGCTCTATTCGACGTCAAAGCATCATAAACATCAGCTACGGTTAACATCCTTGCATAGAGCGGAATTTCTTCCCCTTTAAGACCATTGGGATAACCTGTTCCATTCCATCGCTCATGATGGCAATAAGCCATATCCTTAGCCAGATACAGCCATCTGGTACCGCCTGTTTCCTTTATGATTTTTTCAAAGGCCTGTTTTCCCAAGGTGGTATGTGTCTTCATATGTTCAAATTCATTATAATCAAGAGAGGCTTCCTTACGAAGAATGTCATCCGTAATCCCAAGTTTCCCAATATCATGAAGGGTCGCCGAGCGAAGCAAATCCCTCACATCCTCCTTTGGTATTACATCCCTATATAAATCATTTTCCATCGCTTCCTTCAGTAAAATTTCAAAATACCGGGTTGTATTCTTTAAATGCCCTCCGGTTGTTATATCCCGACATTCAACAAGCTCGGCAAAGCTTGTTGAGATGGCATCCTGGTATTTTTCTACATACGGTCTTTCCAGACGAAGGTCAGCTAACTCTAGGCAGGATTGCACTCGATGCAGTAATAGTTCTTGCGTAACCGGAAGAGTTATAATATCCTCCGCACCAAGTGAAAGCATTTTTTGCTCTATCCCTAAATTATGTGCTGATAAGATAGTAACTACCGGCTTTCCTGCCTCTTTGAGAATCTTTTTTATATTGTCAAATATAACATTTACACCTGCTTCGACAGCTGATACTGTGAGAAGGATCAGTTCCGGAGAGGTTTGCTCAAGAAGCTTCGTCATATTGTCTTCCCAAGAAAGTGAGAATATCTTAAATCTCTCCTGTAATGCCTTTTGACAAAACTGCAATAGTTCATCATTATGAGCTATTATTAAGACACGCCTCATTTTGTCACCTCACATCCTATCAAATATCCGTAGCTTGTTATGCTATATTCGTTACATTCATTATAGCATAATTTTAGGTAATTGCGAAACTTAGCTGTCAAGGCTCAAGCTTTTTCTGGAAATGCTGGTAATCCTTTTGTGTCTTCCATTCTCCTCCCCAGGTAAAGCCCCGTTTTACAAAAGCATTGTAACAGACATCGCCCTCTTTAATATAATAATTACAGTCTGCCGAACGATCTGCATAAGCGATCCCATTCTCCGGTGTAATGATTAATTCATCCTTCGCTCCCCTTACATATGGGTTATACAGGGGATTAATATCAATTGCAAGACCATAGCTATGGAGAGAAAGACGATCTGTTCCGTCTATCTTCCGATAATTGAAGGCGGAGGTATTATCTGCTTCCATAGAGGTGTTATCATCTGCATTATATTCATCAACAAGAACCATGCGCTCAATTGGATATTTGCTTTCATATAATTCTTTGAATATAGCTACGATATCCTCTGAGATTGCTTTATTTACAATCAACTCTCCATTATGCGTCTGTTGATCGAAGCCCCAATAAAGCACACGGACATATCGAAGCTCCTCATAGGGCACATCACAATTCTCTCCATAGGATTTTCCGTCTATTCTTTCCTTTATCTCCTTAGATAATGCTTCATAATAGAATTGCTCCGCTTCTTCTTGCCCTATTACTTCCATAGTATCCCCCTCTGAATTTATTTTAACAGGATTATCCTTATCCTCTGCTACAGACAGCTTTGAAGGAGCTTCCTGTCCCTTATCTGTTTGGCCTGCTTTCACAAGGGAAGGCTTATGCGGCTTATCTGTCGGTAAAGCAGCGTTATTCGCTGGCTTTTCATTAGAATTATACCCGGAGCTTGCGTTTTTGTCGCAGGCAGAAAGGCTAAATAATAACAGTAGTGTCACAAACACGATCCGTTTTTGCAGCATAATTCACCTTGACTTTCCAATTACTTACGGCTTTAAAATTCTTAATCTTCCTCTATCACATGGATTTCAAGATAATCAAAATCAACAGCTTCTATAAAATTATCCTTTGTAAAACGTGTTTTATCATGCTTCTTAAAATCTTCTATTGTAACATTAAGCCATATTGGCTTTGATAAATCGTAAGCTCTGCAGACTTCCTCTACCGCCATAAATACCTTCTGTGTTCGGCGTAAATCCTTGTTGTCATTGCATACTACCATATCCTTTATCATTCGGTTTTCCTTAAATACCTTTGCCCATAAACGAAACATCGTTTCCCTCTTTCCAAATTATCTGATGGCAGTCAAAAACCATTGCCAATTTGTGCCTATCAGTATATAATTATTCTGTTGCTATAATTTAAGAATTAGCCATATAATTAGCTCTTCGGCTAATGATTAATAAAAAAATAATTTTTGAACATCATTATTATAAATGCTTTCTATACACTTAGTCAACCAAGCAATATTTTGATAAATCATTCCAGATATTACAATTTATTATACCCGAATGAGCGATATATAACTTACACTAACATAACATGTCTGCCCTTGGATTTAGTTTGTGCCGAGGAATACGCAGGCACAAACTTCTAAGTGTGAATTATGCTTTTCAATAATTCACACTAAATAGTATATATTATTCTAACAGTTCTTATAAATTTTGAGTCTAGCAATCACCTGAAGGATTAGGTATCAAATCCTATAATAAAGAAGAGGAGGTTTCGATGGAAGGTAGTAAACGAAGAGAACAACTGGTAAAATTATTAAAGGAACAGACTGAACCGATTTCCGGAGGAGAATTGTCCCGTCTTCTTGGTGTAAGCCGTCAGGTTATCGTACAGGATATTGCACTACTTCGGGCATCGGAGGTTACTATTATTTCTACCACGAAGGGCTATCTGGTGTATCAAAACAATCTTCCTCGTATAAAACGTGTTTTTAAAGTAAAGCACTCTACAGATCAAATTGAGGATGAGCTATGCACCATCGTAGATAACGGAGGTAAGATATTAGATGTTCTTGTAGCTCATGAAATCTATGGAGAAATTACTACTGCATTAATTATACGAAACCGCCAGGACGTATATGACTTTGTGAAAAAGGTAAAGGAGCAAAAAATCGTACCTTTAAAGGAGTTAACTGACGGAATCCATCAGCATACCATAGAAGCGGATTCAGAAGCTACCCTTGATCGCATTGACAAAGCGTTAAGAGAAAAAGGGTATCTGTATCAATAATTAGGTACACCCCGTATCTCGCAGAGTTTGAAGGTGGCTTTTTAAAGCATCAGTTGAATTCATTATGGTATTCCTTGCTTAGCAGTTCTGTAGTTTCCATACAGCTAATTGCTATAGCGCCAGGAGTAAAATTTTATATATACCGGGAGATTAAGCTAGATATACTAATATATTCGGCCTACAAATGAATTAATGAGGTGGTTACAAATGAAAATAATGGAGACGGAAAGATTATATTTAAGAGAACTGCTGCCTGACGATAAAAAGGAATTAGGGAAGGTTCTTTCCGATCCTGAAGCTATGGAATTCTATCCAAATGCTTTTAGTGAGGAAGAGGTAGAGCATTGGATTAATTGGAATATTGATAATTACAAAAAATATAACCACGGACTCTGGGCCGTCATATTAAAGGAAGGCGATGTATTTATCGGAGATTGTGGTATAACAATGCAAAGCATAGGTGATGAAACCGTCCCGGAGATTGGTTTTCATATTATAAAGGAGTATTGTAATAAGGGATATGCGACGGAAGCTGCTCTTGCTTGTAAGGAATATGGGCTTAACATATTACATTATCCAAAAATATTCTCTTATACCACTGTAAGGAATGTTCCCTCACAAAAGGTAGCCAAAAAGATTGGCATGAAGATTTACAAGCATTTCGAGAAGAACGGTGAACGGCAAATTGTTCAAGTTGCAAGTAATGAGTAGAGTACAATATCCATTATTATTGCTATGTATATAGTATTTATGTAAATTAGAAAATATAATAAAATCGAGTGAGAGAGACCTTTAGGCCATGCCTTAGTGTCATCCTCACTCGTTTATTATGTTTTATTGATCGTTTTTATCACGAAGATATAACATGGGATTTACGGTATTATCTTTTTCTAATACTTCAAAGTATAAATTGCTTCCTTCTACAGCGTAATATTTGGTAGGCTCTGCTATCGTTCCGATTACGTCGCCCTCTTTCACGCTGTCACCAACCTTAAGAGATACGCTATCCTTATTCAGCTGACCATAAACAACACTAAAGCCGTCACCGATATTCATTGTGATGGTAAAGCCTGTCTCCTCATTGTCAGCATCAATAGCTGTAACAATACCATCTGTTGCTGCTTTTACTTCAGTACCCACTTCTGCATCAATAATAATTGCCGGATTACATTTATACTGCATCAGTGTAGCAAAATAAATCGTATGATCCATACTGTAATTCATAAGAACATTACCACTGATCGGCCAAGTAAGTCCGTCATCTGCCTTAAAGGAAAGTGCATCGATTGCAGCAGAATTATCCGGCTTCACTACGTCCCCTGCTGTCTGTACAGTAT
Source organism: Bacillota bacterium (assembly GCA_023421505.1). Classification (GTDB taxonomy): domain Bacteria; phylum Bacillota; class Clostridia; order Lachnospirales; family Lachnospiraceae; genus Mobilitalea. Next base: position 15,623 of record JAEZTJ010000018.1, on the reverse strand, counting down.
CTTCTGCTACCTTAGCAGTATCTGCATCGGCCTGTTTTGTGCCGTTTCCTGTACCCTCGGAATAATCTTCATACTCCACTTCGTCACTTGTTACATCCTCAGCTTCATTTTCATTCGTAACGGCATCTTCGGAATTACTTCCATTATTAGCAATCCCATCCGATATCGGGTTATTATCAGCCGTCTCATTACCGTCTTCGGCGGCTATGTCAGTATCGGAATCATTTAGATCAACATAGTTCTTGTCCTCGCCATCTTGGTTAGAGGATAATTGTGATCCAATTAAAGCAACCGCAGCTATCGCTATTACTCCGACAAACAATAACACATAATAACCTTTCCCTTTAAAAAATTCAGTAAATTTGTTCTTTTTCACTGTTATCACCTCAACAATATTTTTCTCCGATAATAATTTATTTATACCTATACCGATAACCTTGTTGTACAAATTTCATCTTCTAGAAATGCGTATGAAATCCTGCCCCAATTTTCCTTGGTTTACTAATCCCTAGAAATGTATTTGACAATTACAACCTTATTATTTCCATATAATTAGTTTTTAGTCTTCTTTACGAATACAAATTTGTCTTAATTTTGAATTCTTGTTATTGACATTTTGCCGGAAAGCTATAAAATAGAAATATGCGGATATGGTTCACTGGCAGAATGCGAGCTTCCCAAGCTTGAGACGCGGGTTCGATTCCCGTTATCCGCTTAAAAATCAGGTACTTCACCGTATTTTGGTAGAGTACCTTTTTTTGTTATGATAATAGTAAATTCAGATGGAAAGTATAGGATTTAAACCTCCGGTACACTTTCGCATACGACGCATTAGCTATGCATTGCCTTAAGCCATCTTGGCCACCTTTCCAAAGTGGATGGGGCAGGAATCGAACCTGCGTTGTTTCTTCGTGAGTGATTTACAGTCACTTGCCCTCGCCACTAGGCATACCCATCCATAAATAATTCCCGCGGGATTTGAACCCAGCATTACCAGCATGAAAGACTGGTGTCCTAGCCATTAGACCAGGGAACCATAACAGATTTGCAGCTTAAATCTGTTTCTTAATTCTTTACAAGCGCTAACCTGTATATTTATATTCTCATCTATTACAAGAATATCTTCGATAAGTGCATGAAAAACTGCCGCTAATATAACTAGATTATCCACTGACGGTAATGCAGTTCCATGTTGCCACTTGTAGATTGCCTGTGGTGTCGCAAACCCAAATATGTCCTGCAAATCTTTAACAGACATTCTGTTCTCATCTCTTAATTTCATGATATTTTGTCCGGTTCTGACCATATTAATGGTCGGAATAATAACCATTGTTCCTTCCCCCTGTTCCGTCATCAGACAGGAACAAAAAGTTCCTAGTCTGATGCTTTAAAATTATAAATTGGCTTCATTACATCAATAACGGTTACCGTTTCACTAATTACATCAATGATATCCTCTAAAGATTTGTATGCCATAGGTGCCTCATCTAATGTGTGTTCATTAACAGAAGTGGTATAAATACCCTTCATAACATTCCTATAATCATCAATGCTAAGAATCTCTTTGGCCATTTTTCTGGACATCACTCTTCCAGCACCATGCGGAGCAGAATAATTCCATTCCGGGTTCCCCTTACCGACTGCAAGTATACTTCCATCCCTCATATTAATAGGAATTAATACCTTTTCTCCTTCATGAGCTGCTATTGCACCTTTTGGTAAGATCATTTCATCGACGTCAATATAGATTTATGTCAAATCTATATTCATCTATTATATTAGGAATTATTTATATAAGCATAACATTCAGTTAATACCCTTTCACTTTGTTACGGTCATCCTTGCGGATTCTTCGGAATCCGTAATTTCTATTTAAGGACATAAAAAGGGGATTTTGCTCCATAGCTAATCAGCTATTTTGCAAAATCCCCTTTTCCCCACTATCCACTTTAGTTATGTAATTATATAAGTAAGTCGTGTAGAATTAAAATACTCATAGTTTGATCGTAGTCCCTGGCACCTTAATACCCATCGCTTGCGAAAGTACCGCTATCATTACTCCGCTTAGTACGAATACCATTCTTTTCTTTAGCACGATATCCTTATAAAAAAGTATACTACCCTCTGTACCGCCAAAAGAGTTTTTAAGCATCTTCCACTGATTACCCCAGAAATCAAAATCAGACCAGAGTGTGGGAAGCTGTGAGCTTGAATAATAAAAATGCACATTCGTTATTCTGATAAGGATGGCGCTTAATAGGATAATTCCAAACCAGCCACTCACGAATAACACCCGGGAGGCTTTCAGTTTATTAACCTTACGAGCAAAATATAAGATTAGTAACATAGCACTAAACCATAAGGGAATGTGGATCAGAAGGTATGAAATCTTCTGATACATATAGCCATCAATATATGCTATAGGGGTACCAAGGCTATTCGTATTAATGAAGTTCTCAGCCAAATACTTTGCGTTTTCGGTATCAGAAAACACAAGCTCCATACAACTGTATTTTATACCCTCTTTCTCCGTTACCACCTGCTTTTCTTCCTGAATTATCATAGTATTGCTGCCTATCCCTTGCATTATGCCATTTATGATATAATCTTTATTATTCAGGCTTATTGTAAGTCCTACTGCATTTTCTGTATGAAACAGCTTATATGCCGTATTTCTATCAATAACGCAGCCTAAATCATCCCCCTTGGACAGGTAACCGCCATATAACATAGAATCGGGATATACCTTTGTCATATCTCCAGCCACTGTTATTAGTCCAATACTTACAGATGTATTTCCTACTTCATTGGTAAGTATAATATCCTCATCTCTCTGCCATAGAGTTACTTCCGGTATATTATTATCTTCCCTTGAGATCATGGCCTCAATTATATTATCTATCTCCTGACTAGTTAATATAGGCTCTTTATATCTTATACTGACAGCTCCATGATAATCTGATATGTAAGTTTGATTAATAATAGATGCAATCCAAAAAATTATACTGAATATTAAAATAATAAACTTCCATATTAACATCTTGTAATTCCTTTGAAATACAATCTTACGTCTCATTGTATGCTCCCCGGATTAATAATCAATACGAACCCTATCTCCTGCATTAATATATTTATTGCTGTCAGTAATAACTTGGCTATTTGAGGATATTGCTCCATCTACAGCCACTGTTCTGCTGCCCTTGTCTAATATAGTAACATCTATGCGCTCAGCGATTAACAGCTTTCCAAGTATGTCCTCCTGCTCTCTTGTTATCAGAACATAATCGCCGTAATTATCTTTATGAAGAGCCTGTATCGGAATACACAGATCAAATTGCTCGGACTGGGTCGTTATCTTAAACTCTGCCTTCTCGCCTAATATGTATTCATCTTCCGGCATCCTTGCCGTCATTTCAGACATTCCATTTTTAAGTAATGCAACCTTCTCTATTTCTACTTCTACTAACTTACTTGTACCTTCTAAGTAAATGTTTGCCGTGACCCCGGCTATTATGTTTGCTGCAGCTTCTCTATCAAACTCCGCTCTAAATACATAATCCCCAAAGCCCAGCCTTATCATCTCTTCTCCTGTAGTCGTCTTACCTGCCTCCACCCCCACGAGGGTAACAACACCTTTCTCAGGAGACTTAACTTCTCCGGAGTCTTCCATAAGTATCTCTATCTCATTAAGCTCTTGTTTTTTTATATCCAAGTCAATCATATGGCCTTGTAAAACTAACTCAGAAATTTGTTTGCTATTCTGATCACTGGGTGCAGCTTCCTTTAAATTATTCATTTCTACCGCCTGCTTTGCTATCCTGACCGCTTCCTGTGCAGCTTCTACGGCTTGTCTTTTACCCTCCAAGGCCTCCTCATAATCATAGGTTCCATCTTCCATACTTTTGATAACATTCTTAAGCTCAGTATTTTTTTCCTGTAAATCAGTTCTAGCAATCTCGAATTCTTTTTCTAATAATTCATAATCTTCCTCAGCTCTTGTTAGCGTCAGTGTCTTTTCTTTGACGTCCTGCTCTATTTCCTTTTGCTTATCACCATATAAGAAATCAAACAGTTTTTTTTCCTGTGCCTCAGAATCAGCTCCCTTTTCAATTGATATATATAATTGTGTGAGATAGTCTTTTAATAGCTTGTCATTCCTTCTTAATTTTTTAAGCTCACTACTTTCTTTATAATAGGCACCTTCCAGAAGATTAATTTGCCTCTCATACTCCTCAAGATATGATATAAAAGCATTCACTGCTCTCTCATATTCTTCACTCAAGGTTCTCCTGTTTTGCTCGGAGTTAATCGAAGGATCGGAACTGTTCTGGGCCTTTTGAAGTTTATCCTTAAAAGTATATACCTGCTCTTCATAATTCAGGATATTATACTGCGGATACCACAGATAATATCCTTCTCCCATCACTTCCAATGCTTTCGTATATACCGCATCCTTATGCTTCTCATAAGTCTCGGCACCACCATAAAAAGCTTCAAATATAGCCTCTTGCGCAAGATATATATTCATCTTATCTTTACTTAAGATTGCGTCTTTATAATTAACAATTAATAGCCTAATATTGGATTTTGTCTCACCTGTCCGTTCTAAAGCTGTGGCTGCATCCTCCACTGCTCTTTCAGATAGCAGGAGCTGCTTTTCCTGAGAATATAGCAAGGTCTCATAGCTTTTCATAGCAGCTTCATATTCCTTATTTTTATTCTCAAGTAGCTTATCCTTTGAACTCTTCATACTATTTTCGTAATCCTTCTGGGCCTCATCTAGCTTTGTATTCGCCACTTCCAAATTCTCCTTGGCCTGCTTTAGGGATAAAATAGCAGACTGTGAGGGCTTAGTTTCAGAAGGTTGCTGCCTTAAGCGCTCCTCGGCTATTAATAGCTCGATCTTCTTAATCTCATTTTCTATGGAAGAATATTTATCCTGTAAATCCTCCATGCTGTAGGCATATAAAACCGTACCAACGTCTACCTCTTCCCCTGCCTTTACATATACATCATCAATACGATATCCCGGTAATGCTATAAATTGCTTCTCCGCCTCCGGTACTATCTCCCCTGTGCCTGCTATAGAGTATACCAATCTATCCCTTTGCGGATTACCAGCCATTACTCTTGCTACTGTAACGGATGCCAACGCTCTGGATACAATAGTAAATATAATTATTAAGGCAAAGAACAAAATCAACAGCTTGCCTGCCACATGCGAGGCGGAAAATTTCTCAGTCTTTTTATTTTCCGGTAATGTTTTTTCATATTCAGTTTTTATCATAGTTTTCACTTTTTTCATATCTCATCACCTAAAGCCCTTTATTCTTTTATTCCGGATACCATAATTCCCTGCTCCAGATATTTCTGTCCATTCAGAAAAAGTAATAGTGCCGGTAGCAGCATAATTACCGAACCAACCAGTGCTATACCGGCCTTTTCACCTGAAATATTAGGAAGATACAGGGTTAATGGCCACCGGCTACTTGTTTTTATATAATTGAGCGGCTGCTCAATTGCATTCCAAAGCTCTAGGAAGTCCAGAATCATTGCTGATATAATCCCGCCCCTCCCCATAGGAATTCCGATATTCCAAAACATTCTCCATTCGCCTGCTCCGTCGATGCTTGCAGCCTCAAACAAGGATTTAGGGATAGCCTTAAAGAATTTAACCATGATAAATACCGGAAAGGTGGAGAAGGCTGCCGGCAAAATAATGGCTAGGTGGCTATCCAGTAAATGAAATTGATCCAGCGCCAAATAGGTAGATACCATCGTTACCTGAAAAGGCATTATCATCAAAATAATATACAAGGTAAAAATAGTTTTTTTCCCTTTAAAGTTGAATTTCGCAAAGCTCCATGCAGCCGGGACCCCAATGATTAGTTGTCCCAGCAGAGAAAGGAACACCTGCTTGCAGGAGTTCCAAAACACCACAAAAAACCTCGGTGTATCAAGCAGAAGCTCAACATAGGAGCGTAGAGTCGGATATTTCGGAAACAACGGCCAGGATACATTTCCTGAAGTATTATTTAAAACCGCCGAAAAATTCTCCGCAAATTCACCGGGGCCGAAAAAGGAACCGGCAATAACAAGCCAAAGCGGAAGGACAGCAATTAGTGATAATATGGTAAGTAAAAGCATATTAAGTTTTCTTTTTAAGCTTAAGAATATACTCATTCTTCCTCACCTAATTTTCTGTCTAAACCTTGCAGCAACAGGATAATTACTACAATAATCAGCGCTACCATTACTGCTGCCGAGCACATCTTTTGGATATCGAGCTTTGTAAACCAGTTATTAAAGAGATGCTGAAGCATATAAATGCTATCATCTTTTGGATAGGTTCCGGCAATCAGATATGCCTCACGAAACACCTTAAAGGTGTTTAATAGAGACAGTATTGATACAATAAAAACCGTGGGAAGCAAACCCGGTAAGGTAATATACCAAAATTTCTTCCATGCATTTGCTCCATCCACAGAGGCTGCCTCATATAAGGCTGCCGATATTTGATCGATTCCGGTAATCCAGAGCACCATATCATATCCAAGGTTCTTCCACAGATAACTTATTACCAAGATAGGAAAGGCCTTTGTGCTAACCCAGTCAACCCCCTCCATACCCAGTCTGGAAAGCAGTACATTCAAAAACCCACTCGGATGAAATACTACCTTCCATAAAAACACCACGCTTGCCACCGGAATGGCCATGGGGATGAGAAAGGCGGTCTTAAAGAAACTCTTGTATTTTTTAAGACTGCTTATCATAACCGATACCATTAAGGATAGCAGTAATAATATAGGAACACATACCGAAGTAAATCTTACGGTATTGCCCACAGCCATTTGAAATGCTCTATTATGTATGACGCTTATGTAATTATCCACTCCTACAAACCTGTCACTCATGGCTTCAAAGAAGGATCTTCTGACTGCATCTCCAAAGGGTATTAATACAAACAGGATGACTCCTATGAAGCTTGGTGCTAAAAACGCCCATGCTTTTATACTTTTCCTCATTGTAATGTCCTTCCACCGTTTGCACAGTCTGGATCGGAAGCATATAATATTAATTATGTCTCCCTGATTATTCTGACAAGTATAAATTAATGCTTGCTACTGCATTGCTTGCTGCCTGCTCTGCCGTAATATCCCCTCTTAGATACCGCTCTGCCTCATCCAGTATCATATCCATCATTGTCATGTCATTCACCATAGGCTTATCCACGGAACATATTTTTTCATATAAATTTTTTCTGGAATTCAGATCCGGGTACGAAACATCAATCGTATTAAATACACGAGTACCAATCTGTTTCGTATGCTGGAGCCATTCCTCCATAGCTGCTTTATTGACTGGAAAGCCATCCTTCAGATCATAACATTGAATTTCCTTGGAATATAATAATTTTATGAATTCCTTCGCTAATTCCTTCTGTTTACCAGCACTGTTTATTCCGATCAGACCCTTTGCCCTAAACGAATTATTGATTACTCTAAATGATCCTTGCCATTTTTGAACCACTACATTTATTATAGCTAAAGGAAAAATTTCACCTAATTCTTCAATAATGGTTTGGTATTCTTTCTTATACACATTGGGTTGATCGTCAAACCAATAGCCAAAGGTCCCTGTAGAACCTGTGCCCCAACAGACCATTTCAGCATCATTAGAAGCATTAATGACATCTGAGATTATATTTATATTCTCAAGGAAGTCCCGCAAAGATGTTTCATCGACTTCATTCTCTTGATTGAGGATCTGATCGTAGTAAGTCATGAGTAACCACGCCGCCAGCGCTCTGTAGCTGCTTGGTCCAAGTAATGGTATCTCTTTGTTATTACGAGCATATTCTGCCAGCTCCTCAACGGAATTTGACGCATTTAACGCATCTAAAGCTCCATATATGATTGGAAGTTTAAAACGTAGCGGCATTGTATATACTTTACCGTCTAAAAAATAAGGATCTGATATATTGTGTAACAGCTCGCCTGAATCCTTCAAAGGGGTAAAAACACTTCCCATATCCTCAAGAATACCCTTATCTATGTAAGATTCTATCGGCATATCATCCAGAACTAATATATCTGGTCCCTTTCCTGCCAGGATCTCTGTATTCAGGGCATTAATCTGATCGTTTAACGTAATTGTCTGCTTCGGATCCTTTATTCCGTATGAAAACTCTAACTTCTTATTTGAATTAGCAATCCTGAAATTAATCCCAACATCCGGATGATCATCTCGAAATATATTAATCGCCTGACGAATCGATTGATTATCATCTATTGAGAATATCGAAAGCTCTACCGGAGGTACAGAGCTTACATTTGCATCATAGAAAATATGCTTAATACTCTCATCTCTATTCTCCCTATTCGATAATACTATATAGTACTCATCCTCTGTAACAAATATAAAATCTGTAAGCGTTTCGGAAGGCATGCTTAAACTGCTCTGATTGCCTTCAATCAATGTCTCCCATATGGAGCTTCTTGCCTTATTCAGATGGATACCACTTTTATTGCTAACATAAGCAATTCCTTTATCTAATTCTAATATTGGGTTATCAAATATACCAAGTTCAATTGACCTTGGAATTCCCTCTTCCTTTGTTTCCATATTGATTGAAAAAATCTCTTTGTCATTTTGATCTGCGTAATATAGAATATTCCCTTCCGCAGCCATTAAGCAGGATCCTCCACAATTGTATTCCCCAATCGTGGACTGTCCATCCTGAGAATATACTTCGATTACCCTCCATGGGTAAAAGGCAGCTATCATACCATTTTCCAATACCTTAATTATATCCGGCCGCCAGGGTACTTCCCGTTCTTCATAGATATCCTCAAATCTTTGTAACTTAACCTCTTCAAACTCATCTGCTTCAGATAATCGATATAACGCATTATGAAAATCAGAAAGTTTATCCCCTAAGAGATACTTCTTCTTGTCTTCCCCATAAAATACCTTTCTAATCATAAAACCAGTCGTAGCGACATCGTTGAATTTCTTTAAAGCTTCATCTTCCACCTTGTTCCACTTCTCATCAATATACAAATACTTTTCATAGGAGCCATCATTGTATGCATATAGCTCGACATCCCCATTGGGTGAAGCAGTAATAGATAAAAATTCTTTAGGATCTATCCCCTCAGGAAACACCATGTTCTCTTCAACATATCTCCCCTTAGATATTCCACCCTCTAAAGTCTTGTCAACTTTTATATCTTTCTTACCTTTAGAACTACAGCCTGTTACTGCCATAATAAGCAATAAGGTGACTAAGATAACCCCTAATCCTTTCCTCATTTTATTTCCCCCATAATCAATATATTTTTTATTTACTTCAAAATCAGCACTTTATTCCCTGTACCTATTCCATCATTTTATTATAGGAAGCTCAAATAAATCTCTAATAAAAAAAGTAATTTTTTGAGATTTATTAGAGATATTCATGCTACTATGTTATAATTGTGGTAGTTGAGTTAATTCTAATAATCGTTCGGGGAGTAGATTGAAAATTCAAAGATTTTTCAATCGGCAAATTTGTGAGCTGCCCAAATTCGAAGATTTTTGGCGGCATGGAGGGTTTAAATGAAGATTTTACTTATTGAAGATGATAAGGATCTGTGTACTGCTCTCAGTGTAACGTTTAAAAAAGAGGGTTTTGATGTAGATATTAGTTTGGGTGGGGAGGATGCGATTTATTATACAGCCTCGGCAGCTTATGATATTATTATATTGGACCGAATGCTTCCTTTACTGGATGGTTTGCAGATCTTACAAATTCTTCGGAAAAGGAATATTACAACTCCGGTTATACTGGTAACAGCTATGAGTGGTATTAGCGATAGAATTGACGGATTAGATGCCGGAGCAGATGATTACCTGGTAAAGCCCTTTGATATAGGAGAGCTTCTGGCAAGGATTCGTGCATTAGTCAGGCGACCCAGAGAAATAAATAATACCCGTACACTTCAATTTTCAAACTTTACACTGAATATTGATCTACATACCCTAACAACTGAATATAAGACCGTAACCTTATCCAATAAGGAAACTAAGCTATTGGAGTTCCTGATAAGAAATAAGGGGCTAATCCTTACAAGAGATCAAATAATTGAAAGAGTATGGGGGCTTGACACCTTTGTAGAGGACGGCAACTTAGATAGTTATATCTATCTGGGACGCCGTCGTTTAAAAACAGCGAACTGCAGGGCACAAATCAAGACAATTCATTCTGTGGGCTATCAGCTTGTTGAACTATCGTAACATAGGGGGGTACCATGTTTAGATCCTTACGAAATAAGTTGGTTATCTTATATACTATATCGACCGGATTGATTCTCATCATAGTCATGATTATCATTTTAATAACTACAGAAAAAGAAATGAAAGAAAAGCGGTTGGAAGCCTTCCTTAGTCATGAGAGCACAATTATTAATAAGCTTCAAATAGAAAATACGGTGAAGCATAGTTGGCTTTCCCAGTTAGAATCAGAATATAATCTATTAATACAAATTGTAGATAATGGCAGTCCCATCTCCTTCAAGGGTGTTTTACAGTCCTCTACAGATCGTGACCTGTTAATGAAGCAGCTTACATCCCTTGCTTTGGAGGAAGGAATTAATGTAAGAGAAAATCCCGTCTTCTTCGAAGAAACAAAAAGTAGTATTCATACGATAAAAGGTGAGAAAAACGAAATCTATTATGGACTTGCTGTAATCATACCAACTGATACCGGCTGGAGAAGTCTTTTATTACTTCAATATTTTCCAAATTACTACTCCTTAATAATTAAGCAAAGAATATTATATTCACTCTTAGGCTTAGGGGGAATACTTGCTTTATTTCTGGTAAATCTATGCTTTGTGTCAAAAATGCTGAAACCTATAGAAGAGAGCAATCGTAAACAGACCACTTTTATTGCTGCGGCTTCCCATGAATTACGTTCTCCTCTGGCTGTGATTATGGCAAATAATGCAGCTATCTCTGCTACAACAACTGAAGCTCAAATGTTTCATAATGGAATTAATACGGAATGCAAACGAATGGCCCACTTAATCGACGATATGCTTCTACTGACTTGTATGGAGACAAAGACCTGGCAGGTTAATAAAGAGCCTATAGAAATCGATACCCTATTGGTTGAAATTTACGAAGCCTTCTTACCTTTATTCAGACAGAACGATCTAAATCTGGTTCTTAGCCTTCAAGAAGATGAGTTGCCTATTATCTATGGGGATAAGGACCGCTTAAAGCAAATACTGGCTATCCTGCTCGATAATGCATTATCCTACACTCCACCTGGAAAAAAGGTGACCTTGCATGGATTTGTTTTAGGCTCTTACCTTAATATTGAAGTAGAGGATCAGGGTATTGGTATCACTGATATAGATAAAAAGCTTATATTTGATCGCTTTTACCGGGCGGATAAATCCCGAAATGACAAGAAGCATTTTGGACTGGGACTATGCATTGCTAATGAAATAGTACAACGCCACGGCGGTAAAATCTCGATACGAGATACTGAAGGAGGCGGTGCTACCTTTGTTATAAGGATACGGGTATAAACACTTAAGCTCATAGGAGCGTTGGAGCGAAGGAATAGTATAAGCTGTGCATACAATTATTAAAACTTTATAGTTTCGCAATTATCTAATTACCATTCATTAATATTAGGTCTGTATTCTCTCCACCATTCTTGAAAATCCTTCGAATATGTTGTGAACACTACTGCAGCATCCGATGGCGCTTTGTATGTAGAAATTTCAAAAAACTTATTTACAAATGCATCTGCATCCTCAACTGTCTGAGAAATCTCCAGTTTATGGCCAATCAGTACGAGTTGTGCCGTATCGTCGGAAATAGCTTCGACCTGTTTCTCTAAACGTCGATTACAGTCAAAAAGTATCTCTGCTTCCTGCAAAATAATGCGGTATAAAGCATAGATTATTTCTGCAACTGTCCTCATTTTCATATACCCGTCGATATTGCACGATTTTAAAAAATAGTAATAATTAAGCCAGAAATCCGAATAAAAAGAAAGAAGTTTTTCATCCTTTTCTTGCGTTTGAAATACAGGTATTCTTGGCAAAATTTCGCCAATCTCTTTGTCATGACTAAACAATATTTTACTTGAACGAAATCCGCTTCTTGCTGGTTCGCTTCCTTTATTCACCAGGTCTTTTAAATATGACTTTGTCATATACTTAATATCAAAATAACCTCCTTCATACGTACAGTATCCAGGAATGTAATCCGTCGTTGCCTTTCTCTGATCCAGTTCTTCGTAAACCTCATCTGTAACAATTACCATTCCATCCAGATCCGAATCGGGACGTTCATTTCCTTTTGCAACAGAACCACCTAATATAAGTGCAACCGCTCCTTTTTTTTCAAAATATTCTTTCATAATTTCTATTGATTCTTCATGATGCTTATACATAACCTTTACCAACCTTTCTTTCTAATGCTATTAATGATATTATGACTTATATTATTGTCCTTACTTTACCAATAACTGCCTTATCGTATTTACCACATGCTCTGCTATAGACTCGCTCATAGGTATTATTCTGCTCCACATTCGCACACCTTGATACGCAAATAACATTACATCAGTAATTTGTTCCGGATTCACCGCACTAAATTCTCCTGTTTTGATACCATATTCAATAAGTTTATTCCATCTCTTCCTAGCTGCTTCAGTTCCGGCAGCAAAGATATGTTCATTGCCAAGATTCGCATATTCATAGATTGCTAAGCTTAATGACTTTTCCGAATCGATCATCTCTTCTTTATATGTTTTAAGATATCCATCAAGTATCTCTATTGCTGTTTCTCCTCTTTCTATATCCTCTTTTATATTATCTCTAGCTCCAAGAATGGACAAAAGGATCTCTTCAGTGCTTGAAAAGTGTCTATACAGCCCGCCTCTGCTTAAACCGGTAGCCTCACAAATATCTTTCATGGTTACCAATTTAAATCCTTTCTCCGAAAACAGCTTGTGTGCTGCTTCCTTTATCTTATTTCTTGTAATATCACCTCTTTCAGACATAATCTTTTTTCTCCTTTTTCATTTATGATATAATTATTTTCATCATTTATATTATAATGCGACACTTGCGTCGCTTTGTCAAGTGTTTTTCTTTTTTAACATGCACTGTACATAGGCAGTGAGTAGGGGCTAAACGTATTAAATTGGTCGAAAATCAGAAGGTTATCAATAATACCCTATAATTAATTATTCTTAATAATCACCTCCAATGAACTAATTAGGGGCTGTCTTGCAACAGCCCCTTGGTTATTGGTTAATATTTTCTTCTTGATGCTTAAAATCTACTTCCTTTATTTCGGAGCCACTTTTGAGAAAACTAATCGTATCTAAACCATATGGCGGGTTATGTGGCCCTACAAATGTCTCTAATACAACCTTAATTCTCAGGCCATCTTGAGTTGATTCTATATCAATAATTCCATCATTCCTATATTGTCTGAATTCCCCATAATATTTTTCAATCGCCTTTTCTATAGATGGGAAAAGCATAGAAAGAATGAACTGTTGATATAGTTTATCTTCATATACATACTTCGGTAAAGGATTTCCAGAAAAATTTATATTCGTTAAGGCTAATGTATCCGACATCCTTAATGGTGCAATATCGCTAATTTGATTTTGAGATATATCTACAGTCATTAAATTTCTCAGTTTGCCTAAACTTTTCACATCACTGATCGCATTATTATCAACATTTAACCTTATCAAATTATTTAATTGGCCTAATTCGTCAATATTGTTAATTTGATTATTTGATAATCTTAATGTTTCTAAGCTTTTTAACGAGCCAAGTCCTTTTACATCTTTTATTTCATTGTTATCCAGATTTAATTTTTTTAAGTTCTCCAGTAACCCTAACCCACTAACGTCAGATATTTTATTATTTGATAGTTCGAGATAGTTCAAGTTCCTTAATGAGCTTAGAGGACTTATATCAGTGATTTGATTTCCGTATAAATCTAAATTAATTAATTTGATAAGCCCATGTAATGGCTTAATATCAGAAACATTATTTTGAGATAATCCTAATGTTTTTAGATTTGTCAAGCTCTTTAAAGAATCTATATTTGTTATTTGATTAAATCCAAGTGATAAGCTTTCCAAGTTAACCAATCTATCTAAAGTATTGATATCTTGAATTTTATTCATGTATAAATCCAAATCTTTTAACTTTACCAATGAACTTAACGATCGCAAATCACTAACTCTATTATAATATAAGCTTAAAGATTTCAGTTTAATTAATTTGCTTAGCACCTCAATAATAGAAATCTTATTACTCTCTAAATTAAGCTCAGTTAGGGTAATTAAGTTTTCTAATGGGCTAATATCTGAAATATTATTATAACCCAAATGTAAGGATTGAAGATTTTTTAAGCTACTTAATGGACTGATATCTTGAATGTTGTTGAACCTCAGATTTAACTTTTTTAATCCAGTTAAATACTGAACACCCTCCAAATCAGAAATATTTTTATTATTAATGATTAATTCCTCAATCTCTTTTACATCACTTTCATAAATATCTCCGTTAGGTTTCTTTAATGCTTCCCTAACTGCCGTCTCCAAATTTTTATCAGGAAATTCTACTTTCTTGTTATCTCCACCTATACTATTGGAGGAGCTAAACTTCATATTAGTATGACTGTCAGCATTTGCATTTAGAGATAATGGAAATAACAATAAAATAATTAAACTTGAAAAGAATATTAACTTGTTTTTCAATTATATCCCTCCAAACATATACTGTGTATCTTATAATACTGTTTGCAAAAATTAATATTTTGATACATTATTTTAAAAAGAGACAAATTGTATGCATTTTATTGGGATACAGTATTCACTTAAGGTAATGATAGATTAATAAACCCATTATAACCTTTTGTATTATGCACTTAATAAAATAATCATATGTGGACAACCGGTATAATTCGAATTTACTGCCTTCCGTGATTACATAATCACACATTCTTCTTATCTGTTCAATTGCTACCTCTTCTGTTATTTTTGCATATCAAATTTTCTCATTCTCCTAAAGATCAATTGCCTCAACTCCATATTTCCTGTATGCTCCATCCGGTATTTTCTACAGCAATTATTCTTTTTTCTTCTTTCAACAATCTCCATTTTACCTTAGAAAAGCTAATCGGCCCAAATCCAAGAATAAATACTGTATCACCCTAATTCTCATATAACCGTTTGATAAAGCTTGATATAATTAACTCCATATTCAATAAATGAATTTTACAACATTAATTATAGAGGTAAAAATTTACGATTATTATTGACATGATGTGATATTATATTTTTCTTTCTTTAATAGCGATAGCCTAATAGGATTACTATGAAACAAAACCTTTCGGGTAGCCAAAAAGGGCAGACTATCCCTATATCATTTTTTAGTGTTTTATAAACTAAGCAGGTTCAGCCTCCATGGCAGTAGATCCTTGCCAACCTAGTGATTTTAGCTTTTTTAAATAGGCATTGATTTTACGCTCTTTATTGAACTGATTATAGTAATTAGCACCCAAATCATGAAATGCAATGCCATCCCTTA
>JAEZTJ010000098.1 GCA_023421505.1 Bacillota bacterium | reverse complement strand
ATTTGCCATCCGGCTTCCTTCAGATTCGCGGTCACCCACGACACCCTTGCCATTGGCTATGTCCTTCCCACTACCGGGTGGACTCGGGACTTACACCCGTTGAAACGTGCGCTCGCCGGGCGCACTTCATAACAGGGGCCTTGCAGTCATCTGCAAAAGCCCCTGTTTATTTAAGGATTATTTTGTAAAAGTCGTATCCGCTTCTCCGATATAACGTACTACATTATTATCGTCTGAGGATAAAGTAGCAGTATAGAAATGATATTCTCCGGCTGTATCAATCAGGCTGGTTCCCGAAATAAGATCAACCGCATCGGAATAGTAAGTATTACCTGCCCCATCTGCATAAGTTAAATCGGTGATTAGCTTAACCTTTCCTGCCGTATCCAGTTCTTCAATATCTGCATAGCTTAAGTCAGCAAGAGCAGTGGTTACAGCTGCAAGATCAGAGGTTGAATAAAACATGATATAACCCTTTGTATTATCACCTGTCACAAGCTCCGCATTACTTCTAAAGCCTAATTGAAAGCCCTTCATCATCTGGTCATCCTTATTGGAAGCATCGGAGCTTAGAAGTATAATATCATAGAGCTCAGCATTCGGATCTGTTACCTTACCAAAATGTACAGTGACATAGGTTGTGGAGCTAACCTCCCCCTTTTTAAGCGTCACTTCATAGTCATCCGGATAGCTCTCGTCCTCGCCATATACTACCTCAGTGGCTATGTCTAGCATTAACTCATCCACTAGGCCCGTATAGTATTCCTTCGCTGCTGCTGTCTTCTCCTCTTGCGTTATGGAAGCAGCATCTCTATCCGGTAACAAAGTAGCTTCTTGTATTACCTCAAATGCTTTTTTAAATTCATTGGCTGTATCGATTGCTGCCTGCTCCATAGTAAAGGTCTTATCCGCTTCGCCTACCCAAAGTGCCTTCTCATATCCGAGCGTTACCAGATAAAAATGATACTCTCCGGCATTTTGTAATAAAGAACCGCCATTTATTAAGTCTATTCCGTCTCCATAAAAACGGATTGGATTATCTACAGCGCCGTCTAAATAAGCTTTTTTGTCTTCAGTCAAATTACGGATTTTACCATCAAGGTCAAGGGCTTCAATTTCTGCTGTAAAGCTTTCCGGATCATTATAAGGAGCAGATTGGAAGAATTTCTTAACCTCCTCTAAATTAGCAGTTGTATAGCACATGGCAACAGAATAGATATCCTCCTGATCAATCAACTCTCCGATGGTTCCCTGCATCGAGAAGCCTTTCATAAAATCAACACTGTTGGTATTGGTGGTACATAGTTTAACCTCTTTCATTGCATAATCATCGGAATAGTATTCTTTCTTTTTGCAGGCTGAAAATAATACTACTATCATGAATAGAATGATTATACCTGCGATGCTTTTCTTGTTTTTCATTGCTCTACCTCTTTTCTCATCATTTTTTTCCCCATTCCTGCGCTGCTTTTTGTGCATCTCAAGTTTGTGTGCGCAGCGCAGACACAAACTTGCTGAGTGAAAGATTTGAAAAATCTTTCACTTTTAACTTCCTTGCAGAGTACTTACGAACATCAAAAGCCGTAAGCACCCTGCAATTTGTAGCGTTTAGCGCTACTATAAACTATTGGGGAATTTATATTATGAAAGCAGATTTGTGAGAAAGCTTCCTTCATCTTTATATTCGACCTTCATCACATAGCCGCTGCCAATAACCTCTTTCTTCTGATCCTGCAGTGAAACACAAAGGGCCGTATCCTCACTGATACCATAGCCTACGTTCTCATTAAGATAGCGCAGGGCGCACATCAGTCTTTGTAAGCGTGGGCGCTTATTAAAATGCTGGTCGATGATGCCCTCGGTAAAAAAGCCAAGTCCGTTCATGAGTAGCAGTCGTTCCTGCTCCTCGAACTCCTCTGTGTAGCTGTCCGGTTCAGTACAGACCGGATAATTAAGTACTCCCTCATCAGAACCCCTGGCTATCATTTTATTACTCATAACCGCGGCGCCTGCACTGGTGCCACCGATTACTCCGCCGTTAGCAAGAATTGTTCTAACCGCCAATAGCACAGGACTATCTTCACCGTTTTCCATGATAAGGCTCTTAACCGTTTTTAACTGGTCACCGCCAGTGAACCATACGCCGCTCACTTCCTGAAAATACGGTAGTAATTTATCATCTGCCTTATCTGTCCAACCCTTAGAAAGCAGCTCCGAAACTAATGTTAGCGGAACACAGCTTAGATTCTCTTTGGGTAACCCAAGACCTGTTAAGGCTTTGGCTACTGCTCCAAAGCTCTCAAGCGGCTCGCTGCTGGACACCGCAATTACAACTATTTTGGAAGCGATACCCCCGGCTTCTTTAAGAAAGCGTGCAAATACTTTATTCCTTGAGGCTTCTAGCGCACCTCCTCCAATGATCAGATGTCCGTGTCCCTTCGTCATAGCTTCCTCCGTTTCAGCTGCTCCAATTTCTCAATCATACTTTATATGATCTAATCATTAGCCCTTATTTTAGTTCCCGTAGATACTGCTCCAGTTCCTTTTCACCTGCCAGAATATAATGTCCCTCCTTAAGCTTGCACCAAGCCTTCTTATCCTTTTCGCTGCTATCAGCCTCAGAATTATATTTCATTAATCTTTTCTGTCTTTCTATGTCCGGCTCCGGGATCGGTACTGCCGAAAGCAAGGCCTTCGTGTAAGGATGCATCGGATTTAAGAATAACTCCTCACTCTCTGCCAGCTCCACAATTTTCCCCTTGTAGATAACCGCAATCCGGTCCGAGATAAACCTTACTACTGATAAATCATGTGCAATAAAAAGATAGGTTAAATTATGCTCTCGTTTTAAAGCATTCATTAAATTAATCACCTGTGCACGGATGGATACATCTAATGCTGAGATCGGCTCATCCGCGATGATAAAAGAGGGCTGCATGATGAGTGCACGGGCAATTCCAAGGCGCTGACGCTGTCCCCCGGAAAACTCATGCGGGAAACGGTTTGCATATTCCGAGACCAGCCCAACCTTCTGCATAACCTCTGCCACTTTGCGTTTTCTATCCTCTTCATTTTGAAAGAGCCTAAAATTATATAAGCCTTCCGATATGATATAATCCACCTTAGCACGTTCATTTAAGGAGGCCATCGGGTCCTGAAAAATCATTTGCACCTTCTGACGGTAGCTCTTCAGCTCTTCAGCACTCATTTTACAGTTAATCTGTTGTCCCTTGAAGGTAATCGTTCCTGCTTTTGTTGGAAGGATTTTCATAATTGCTCTGCCGATTGTAGTCTTACCGCTGCCGCTTTCTCCAACCAGACTAAAGGTTTCCCCTTCATAAATTTCAAAGGATACATCATCAACTGCAACAAACTTTTTTCTTCCAGAGCCAAAACTAACAGAAACATTACAGAGCTTTAAAAGAGGTTCCTTCCTACCGGAATTATTTTCTGTATAAGCAGGTTCCAGCTTCTTTGAAGAGAGTATTCTTCTTTCTTTTCTGGGATCTTCATATCTCTCGATAAAATAGGGATGCATAGTCCAGCTTTTCACATTATGGGTTTCGCTGATTTCAAAATAAGGAGGAGCCTCTTCGAAGTCTATCTTCAGTGCCTGCGGATTTCTTGGAGCAAAGGCATCCCCCTTAATTTCCTTGAATAAATTCGGCGGTGTACCCTTAATTGCAGGAAGCTCCTCTCCCTTTATACCAAGCTGCGGCAGGGAATTTAACAATGCCTTCGTATAAGGATGAACCGGGGTATGAAATATCTCTTCTGTAGTCCCTGTCTCAATAATCTCACCGGCATACATTACTGCAACTCGGTCTGCGATATTCGCAACAACTCCAAGGTCATGCGTTATAAAGATAATGGAAAGCCCAAATTCCTTTTGAATATTCTTAATCAACTCTAAAATCTGTGCTTGAAGAGTAACATCAAGCGCTGTAGTAGGCTCATCACAGATCAGTACCTCAGGATTTGCCGCGATTGCAGTTGCGATTACAATACGCTGTCGCATACCGCCGGAAAATTCATGCGGATACTGATGATACCTGATTGCAGCATCACCTATTCCGACCTTTTCCATAAGCTCCAACGCTCTTTTCTCAGCCGCCTTTAAATCAAGCTCCATATGGAGTAAAATCATTTCCTTGATCTGCTCCCCAATTTTCTTAAGCGGATTTAAAGCTGTCATTGGGTCCTGAAAAACCATGGATATTCTTTTACCCCTGATCTTTTCCCACTCTTTATCCTTCGTATATTCTGATAGCTTCTCCCCTTTAAATTCTATACTTCCACTTTCAATAAAGCCGTTCCCATCGGTCATTCCAAGTAATGCCTTCGTTAATACACTCTTGCCGCTTCCGCTCTCCCCTACGATGGCAAGTGTTTCCCGCTCATACAAATGAAATCCGGCCGAACGTATTGCCGTAAGCTTTCTGCCGCGGAGATTAAATTTGATTACGAGGTCCTTAACCTCTAATACTTTCTCAGCCAAATTATTTTCCTCCTAGACATGATTTCGCGGGTCGGATGCATCTGCAAATCGATTTCCGACGATATAAAAGGAAACAGTTACAAAGGACAGTACAACTGTCGGCCAGATTAGTTGGAAAGGATATATTTCAAAATTATTTTTACCTACACTAACCAGATTGCCGAGTGATACGGTATCAAGCGGCAGCCCTAGATTAATGTAGCTTAAGAATACTTCACTGCCGATCGAGTAAGGAATTGTTAATGCTACCTCCATGATGATGATACTGATTAGATTAGGTACAATATTTCTTACGATAATACGGTGTAGCGGTGTACCCAGACATTGGGATGCGATGTTATATTCACTTTCCCGAATTGCCACTACTTTATTGCGGATGAATCTTGCAATGGAGAGCCAACCGGTAATACACATGGCAAGTACAATAGTAAAGAAGCTGGGCCTTAATATGTAGGTAAATAGAACCAGATAAACAGTGGAGGGAATATTGGTTATAATGTTGTAGAGCTCCGTCATTACGCGGTCAAGTCTTCTTACATAGCCCCACAGTGCTCCCGCAATCGTTCCGAGCGTCACATCAAAAAATGCAATGACAAGGCCGAGTAACAGGGAGGTTCTTGTACCATACCAGGTTCGTGACCACATATCCCTTCCGATATTATCCGTACCAAATAAGTGTTCGCTAGAAGGAGTTCGGTTCCAGGAGTTAGAATCTGTCATTGCATAATTCGGATTATGATAGCTGTTTTGCCAGTCTGGGTGAAGCTGTACGTAGAGCGGATAGATAAAACTCATTAAAACCACAAGGCACATGACCGTAAGCAGCAGAATAGATACTTTATTTTTTAAAAATGTCCGAAGCGTTGATTGCCAGTAGGAATAGTTGGAATAACCTGTCTTCTCTGCTTCCGCTGCATCAAAATCCGCACGTTCAAACATTTCTTTTGTTAGCATTGTCTTCAAATTCATATCAGTACCTTATCCTTCCTGCCTGGTTTTATTAAGCTTAATACGGGGATCAAGGATTACCATTAGGATATCTCCTAACAGAACACCAAGTACACCAAGAATAGAGAACAAAATAACCAGAATTTGAACCAGACTGTTATCCATCTCCTTAATCGCTTCCACTAATAACCCGCCCATACCCGGAATAGAATAGAGGCTTTCAATAACCAATGAACCGGATATTGTTAACAACATCTGTATCGGGAAATATTGTGCAATCGGAACAAGTGCATTTCGTAAAATATGCTTTCTCATAACCTGCTTCTGGCTCAAACCCTTCGATACGGCGAATTTCACGTAATCTCTGTTTTTCTCATCTACCATAAATCTTCTTAGCCAGATAGCATACCAGGCTATACTTGCCAGTGACAGGGAAATAACCGGTAAAATAAAGGTAACCGGATTTCTCTCATCGAACATCATCGGTATCCCAAATATTCCTGTGATCCACACCTGCAATAAGAATAGATAGATCAGGCTTGGAACGGCACGAACGATTACAATATAAATTGTTCCAATAGCATCGGGAAATTTGTCCTTAAATCTTGCCATCATCATGCCCATGCTAAGTCCAAGGATCAAGGAAATGATCATACTGGCTATACCAAAAAATAAGGAATATGGAATTTTCTCTGCCAATATGGTTGATATCTCAACATGGGGCTGTAATACATAGGACTCACCCAGATCACCTTGTAGCAATTTACCCATAAACTTACCAAAGAGTACCAGCGGATTTCCCACTGCATCAATATCAACCAGATACATATTCCGTTCTGCTGCCGACATATTCTCATAGTCATCCCTGGTAAAGTATCCTTCTGTCGGCATCATGCGAAGCAGCAAAAATACGACGAAGATGATGATAAAAACTGACATAAGGGATTGTATGAGCCTTTTTACGATATATTTAAACATGACAGTTACCTCATTATGTAGGAATAGATGTTTATTATGTGCAAACCTTTGAGAAGCCGTATACCTTCCTGCGAGTTCTCAATATGGTTCTGTGGAAGAACATGTTTAGCTTAGGTTATGTAACCTTTGAGCTAGACAGTAATAATTTACTTATTCTGCCCGGCAAGCTCCTTACTAAACTGCTCCTTAAGCTGCTTATACTGTTCTGCTGAAACTGGCTCTTTTTGTAAGACGATTCCTTTATATTTAAAGCGGGAAAGACCAAAGCCTCCTCTGGGTGCAGTGAAGGGAACCTCTCTGCTCATCCCGTATACCCCACCGTCAGATTCCCAGGGAAGGATATAGGCTCCGTTAATCAAAAGCGCTTCTGCCTTCGAAAACAGTTCATAACGCTCAGAGGCTTTCAGCTTCCCAGCCGCTTCTGTTACCAGCTCATCAAATTCAGGAAGAGAGAACTTACCGTCGTTAACTGAACCGCCGGTCTTTAAACGCTCTAGCTGTGCGAGCGGGTCAGCATATTTGATAGAATAGCTGTCATAGCAGAAATCAAAATATCCGGGAGCAATTACGTCATTATATTTTTCACCTGTATACTGTGCTAGTATCACCTCAACATTGGTCTTACCGAATACCTCTTCGAGATTGAGCTTAATCAGCTGTGCCTGAGCAACCTCATCCGAATCAGAGCCATGGATATAGACAAGCTGAAGCGGTAATTTTCCATCAAGCGTAAAGGTCAGCTGCTTACCGAATTTCACTTCTCCTGCCTTTGCACCGGTTATATTCCCATTGGCATCTGTTATTTCTTTTACTGCCTTTGCAAAGTATTCCTGCGCTTTCGCAGGATCATAGGTAGCAGCCCCTTGCTCCTTAATTGGCTTTAGTGCTTCATAATCTGTGTAATCCTTACCCTCTTCATCAATAAATATTTCATTCGGGCAGACTGTATTAATCAGCATATCTTCTGCCCCATACGGATTATAAATCTTTGCGATAGTGACACGGTCAAAGCCATAATATAGAGCTTTTCTAAAATTTTCATTCTGTACAAACGCATTAAACTCACTGTTCTCGCTCTTAAAGTTCATAGAGAACCAATAATTAACACTGCTCTTATCCTTTAAGGTAACATACTGCCCCCATTTGCTGTCCTGCTTGTAATGCTCTACCTGATCTCCCTTTAAGGTGGTGCTTGTCAGCTCACCTCGTTTAAACATCTCAACCGTCGAGGTATCTGCAATTTTTTGCAGCTTAATTCTTTTCACAGTCACCTTATCTGCATCATAATAATTATCATTTTTCACAAGAACAAATTCCTTATTTCTCTGCCATTTATCAAGTATGTAAGCTCCGCAGTATAAAAGATTAGCAGGTGAAGTACCAAATTTATTACCGCACTTATCTGAAAACTCCTTATGATTGGGTAAGAACAGCTCTGTTACCAGAAAAGACTCAAAATACGGTACTGATTGTGTCAGAGTATATTTTACAGTCTGAAGATCAACAGCCTGCACCCCTACTGTAGAATCAAACTTTGCCTCTAACTCCTTCCTGGTACCCTGAGGCTTTTCATCTGCTGCGAGATTTGGATCATCAAAATCCACAAGCGAATTATAGTAATCTTCTAATCCTGAAATTACCGTCTTTACGATAGACATATCACTTTTTGTATTTTTATGATCTGCTACAAAACGAAGTCCATCCACAAAATCCTGCGCTGTAACCTGCGCTGCCTGCTTCCCTTTGCTATCATACCAGGAAGCATCGTCCCTCAGCTTAAAGGTCCACTCTGTGTAATCGTCATTATGAGCCCACTCTGTTGCTAGGGATGGGACATAATTACCGTATTTATCTGTTTCAATTAAGCCGTCAAGGACATTCGCGATAACCTTCTTGCCGGTAGATTCAGGAATATTAAACGGAACCAGCGTGGTAACATCTGTATCATAGGTTCCTAAATATTCTGTTGTTGATACTTTCGCACCGGCACAGCCGGCAGCGGTTGCTATTACGAGTATTCCTGCTAAGAAAATCATTATAATCGTTATTAATTTTTTCATATTTTACCTCATTCCTGCGCTACATTTTGCGCATCTCAAGTTTGTGTATGCAGCGCAGACACAAACTTGCCGAGTGAAAGATTTGAAAAATCTTTCACTCTTACCCCATTCCTGCGCTGCTTATTTGGCTCGCTTGCGAGACAATGCCGCTTTTCATTCTACTCCTTCAAAACGGCCTTTTTTAACTGCCTTACCGTCTTTTACCATCCAACTTCCTTTTGCAAATACCTGTTTTATTACGAGTGCATCATCATATATAATAAAGTCTGCATCTAGCCCCTTTGCTATTGCTCCTTTTCTGTCAGAAATACCAAGTACCTCTGCAGGATTTCGTGTTAATAGCTTTAGTGCAGCTTCAAGAGGCAGCTTATATTCTTTAATTAGGCGAAGCAGCTCTGTATGTAAAATCGAAGGCAGTGTATAGGTGAGACCCGTGCAGCGCCCCTCCTGATCAAACCTTGGAATACTGCCGCAGGCATCACTGCTCATCGTAATCCTTGCTATGTCTACGCCCTGTTCCAATGCATAATGAATACTTTTTGCTGTCCCTCCGTCATCCCCTGCAGTAAAATCAATTGTTCCACCAAGCTTTGCAAACCTTACTGCTTCATTAAGAAGCTCCTTTGTTCGGCTTACATGGGTCGGAAGCAATTTACTGATCGGAATATCCGAATGGGTTAACGCTTCAAAAAGTAAGCTAAGCTTTGCTTCTCCCGAACCCACATGCAGTATGGTTATGCCCTGCTTTCCTGAGATCAGACCGCCGAGTCTGGCATCCGAAGCAAGTCTAATCAGCTCCTGTTCTGACATATTCGAGGAACGATGATCGGATATGGAGGATTTTACTCCAATCACCTTATCGATTAGCGTAATATCTCGTGAAACACTTCCTGTCATCGTCTTTGGCGGATAGGGATATGCACCGGTAAGCATATAGGCAGTTATGCCTTCCATCTCTAAGGCATAGGTTTTGGCATATAAATTCTCGAGACTTCTGGTCTCACTGTCCGTTCCCAGTAAGCCGACGACTGTTGTAACTCCTGCCAAAGTCAAATCGGAAAGCTTAATCTCCGGGACTCTAGATGCAAAGCCCTGTTCCCCTCCTCCTCCTGTTACATGTTCATGTATATCAATATAGGCCGGTGCAAGGATAGCTCCGTTTGCTTCTATTATCTCTACCTGCTCCAAGTCATCAAAGCCCTGCAGAGTGGGACGTATATCTGCAATTTTTTCTCCACAGACCAGGACATCCTGCCTGCCAAGGTATTCTGGTGCATAAACCTGCGCCTGTTTTATTAACTTAATCATATTAAACCTCCATGCTGCCAAAAGGTAGCTAAAATAGCCATGAAGAATAGCGCCTTTTGCTATTCTTAATTAGCCTCGTATGCGAGGCTTTGGGCCTGCATGTCTTTTGTAGGACTATTCACACCAATATAACATGCCTGCCCTTTGAATTAGTTTGTGCCTATCCTTTGAATTAGTTTGTGCCGAGGATTACGCAGGCACAAACTTCTAAGTGTGAATTATGCTTTTCAATAATTCACATTATCTCCGGTGATTTCTATAGTATCTTCCCTAAAGAACTGGTAAACCGACTGTTCCTCTTCCAGTATCTGATTGAGTTTATCCCCCATCTCCACAGCTATACAAGAGGTTAATAAACCGATTAGAGCCATAGGTCCAGTCAGGGAATTGAAGAAGAACTTTGTGGTTGTAGGACATAGAAAGTTAAAGCCACCTTCCACAACCGCAGGGGATTGCAGACTGTCTGTAATTGTTACCGTCTGAATTCCTCGGTATTTCACATAATTTGTTACATTCTTTATCGGAATATGATAAGGAGGAAAGGAAAAAAAGATTGCACAATCCTTCACTCCAAGCCTTGGAAGAATTGATTTAACGGTATTATCATCGCCAAGCTTTATGGCACTCGCTTTTATCCGCAGATAATTTAATCTGTGCACCAGATAATCTGCAGGAATTTTAGATGCATCATGTCCGAATACTATCACCTCATTGACTTCTAACAATGCCCTGGCGCAGGAAAACATAACCTCAGCATCCAGCTGGGTAAACTGTTCATTCAAATTAAGCTGTTCGTTTTTACATATTTGTCTTAGTAATTCATTATTATCAATAGGAATCGTTGTATCTAGCTTTTCAAGAAGCTTCCCTTTATTTTTTCTGTTCTGATTAATCTGATTGGTATTCTTTCGAAACATTTCCTTAAGTTCAACAAATCCGCCCAAGTCAAGTGCCAGACATAATCTTAAAATCGATACCTCTGAAACTTGAAGCCTTTTTGATAATACCTTTAAAGAGATATAGCAGATTTCTTCCGGATACTCTACCATATAGTCAAATATCTTTTTTTGTTTACCGGTTAGTGCTTCATATTTGTCAAATAATTCAAACGCCATAATAACCCCTTATCATTTCTTTATCACTTTTATAAAGCCTTACCTTGAATTAATGTCTAATGAGCTGTAGCATTACCCAAGCTACATTTCATTAATTTACCAAGTAAAGTAATTGCTTCATTATAGCATCGATATTATTCAATAGCAAGCTGTTTTAATCATATAATATGAATTTTTATACAATTTATTTTACCAATTAAAGCATTTACTTTAATTTATGCAACAATATATTCCTACATTCCACATTTTTTTAAGCATCTAAACTCAAGTTAATCACCAAATATCGGATGGCGCCTTATGATTTATTGATATTTCACTCATGAGTTTCGATTATATCGCTTACAAACCAATAGGATTATTGTATAATTAAACTGCTCTGGTAATTTTTAAATAATTTTCGATAACATTCGCACATTTTTTTATTCTGTCACGTTAAACCCTATGAAAGGAGGTTCAGACGTGCTGTCCGATATCAACGAGCAATACGATAAAATTTACCGTTATTGTTATTTTAGGGTGAAAAATACTAGCCTTGCAGAGGATCTCACCCAGGAAACCTTTTTGCGCTTTTTTAGTCAGACTTCTTACTTAAACCACGGTAAACCACTTGCGTACCTATATACAATAGCAAAAAATTTATGCATAGATTCCTTCAGAGCAAAACAACCGGAATCACTGCCGGATGCTGATACTGAATGGGATGCCTTTGCGATGCCTGATACCGGATATCAGGAGCTTGAAGCTGAATTAACCGTCAAAAAGGCGGTTGAAGCATTACCAAAAGAATTAGCTGAACTAATCCTATTTCGATTTGTAAACGAGCTCTCCATGAAGGAAATAAGTAATATAACTGGAATGTCGCGTTTTTCTATACGGCGTAAGCTAGATGATGCACTAAAGCAATTAAAGCGTATTCTTAGAAGGGAGGATTTTTATGAATAAGAAACTAAAAAATGAACTTTTTATAACTTATGCCCCACCTGCTCCAACATCAAAGGAAGCTTTTCTTCAAAGCTTTAACTACCCAAAGATAAGAACTACTGATTTTATTACCAGCCAGGCCAGCTATATCAGAAAACGTATATGGGTATGTTCCTCTGCTATCTTCTTCCTGATACTATTTTTCATTTACCAATTAAAGGATGACGAAACAATTTATATTAGTCTAGGGGCCGTATCCTCTTTGTTTCCATTCGTTGCTCTACTTACAATAACAGAATTAGCGCGTTCCTCCTCCCATAAGATGGCAGAGTTAGAGATGACGACCAAATACCAACTCAGTCACATTGTTCTATGCCGCCTCCTCTTACTTGGAACCGCTAATCTTCTATTATTCCTTCTCAGTACAGCCCTGCTAACAGCTCAATTGGAATTTAGCTTTCTAAAAATAGGGATATATATCCTCCTTCCTTACCTGCTTACAGGGGCCTCCACTATGACCACCTGTCTTTTCCTTAAAAACCGGGATGCTTTATACTGTTCAAGTGCGATCAGCATTGTAATATGCTTTCTATGCAATTACTTAACGCGAACTCATCAAAGCATATATAAGGATCATTTTTTTTATTTATGGATCATTCTATTTATAATTTTATCCATCCTTATTTTTATTCAAGGTTATAGATTAATTAAGAATTCGGAGGAACTAGTATGGAACTTATACTTAACCGTTTAACAAAAAAGTACAATACAATGACTGCAGTAGATCAAATCTCTCTCAAGCTCGGTGTCGGGGTTTACGGTCTTCTTGGAGCGAATGGGGCTGGTAAGACAACCTTGATGAGGATGCTCTGCGGTATTCTAACTCCGACAAAAGGAGAGATAAAATTTGATGATATTGATGTAAGCAGGGAAGCATACCGAGATATGCTTGGTTACCTGCCACAGGATTTTGGATACTATCCAGAATTTACAGGTAGGGAATTCCTATATTATATAGCTGCATTAAAGGGTATTCCAAGAATTAGGGCAAAAGGAAAGATTAATGAATTACTAGAACTTGTCTCATTAAGCGAGGTTTCTTCCAAGAAGATAAAGACCTATTCGGGTGGTATGAAGCAACGCCTAGGTATCGCACAGGCTCTCCTAAACAATCCAAAAATATTAATTCTTGATGAGCCAACTTCCGGGCTTGATCCCAAAGAGAGAATACGTTTTCGTAACCTCATCTCTAAGCTGGGCAGAGATCGAATTATCCTTCTCTCAACTCATATTGTCTCGGATGTAGAGTATATTGCAGATAAGATATTGATTATGAAGGATGGAAAAATTCTTCAGTCCGGCGCCTTATCTGAACTACTTCAGACAATCGAGAATAAGGTATGGGAATGTATGGTAGATACAAAGATGGCAGAAGCTTTAACGAAGGATTTCCCCATTATAAATATTCGTCAGGATAATACTTTCGTATATCTTCGACTTGTCAGCATAAAAAAGCCATTAGAGGGAGCGGTGAATGCCGCAGCCACCTTAGAGGATTTGTATTTATATTATTTTAGCGGGGTAAATAACCATGAATGAATTTCTAATATTATTAAAATTTGAGTATAAGAAAATATTCAAAAAAAAATCAACCGGAATTTCGCTACTGCTCCTGCTTATCATAACTCTTGCCATCGGAATGACAGGTATTCAGGGCTACAGCTATGTAGACGGAAAAAAAGCCACCTCACATTATGACGATATGGTAACAGACCGGGCTTATGAGAAAGCACTTTCCGGAAGAAGCCTTGACAAAGAATTAATTCTTGAGACACAGCAAGCCTACAGACACATTAATCCTGACACCCGATTTATGCTCACAGAAGAATACCAGCTTTATGCCCGCCCGTATAGTGTAATCCGCGGTATTATTCTTGAAGTCTACAGTCCGGGTAAAACAATGGATATTGAGAGACTTCTTAACCTTAAGCAGGAGGAAGCTAAGAATTTCTATGAGCTGAGAAATGCTCAGCTTCTAAGAGAACTGGAAGGCCTAAACCTGTCTAAGGCAGAAATGAATAAACACCTGAAATTAAATGCTCAGGTAAAAACACCTTTCACCTTTGAATATTCGGGCGGTTATAAAAACTTTTTATTATCAGCCTTCCCCATTGGTTTATTTGTTGTATTCAGCACAGCTATTTGCCTAGCCCCTGTTTTCGCCGGAGAATATACCTCCAATACAGCTCCGATTATTCTGAGTTCAAAGCATCGTAACATGGAAACTGCAGCAAAATTAGTAACAGGAATAACCTTTTCCATATCCATGAGTATTATTTACTTATCAGTTACACTTTTGGAATGCTGCTGTATATATGGCTTTGGAGGGGCGGGAGCACCGGTACAGCTGCTAAACGTACTGATGTCTTATCCTCTTACGATGCTAAATTCCTGTGGGCTTCTAATCCTATGTAATGTAACAGTTAATCTACTGGTCGCCGGAATCACTCTACTGCTATCGTCTAGGTTAAAATCACCCTTTGGCGTGATTATACTGGTTAGCCTACTGTTATTTGCTCCACTGTTTATAAAGGTATCAGAAAATATTAGAAGCCTTTATGACCTAGTACATATGCTGCCTAGTAATATGCTGGATATTAACGTTGTATTTGGTCGCTATATGTATCATTTCCTTGCTTCGCCGGTACTGCCTTATCTGTACATTCCTTTGTTTTGTATCGTTTTGAGCTGTTGCTTGATGTTATTTACATTTCGCAGCTTTCATAAACATCAGGTGATTTAATCGGAAGGTTTCTTTTTTAAGCCGGCTCCTCTTCACAAACCTTAATTGTTCCATTCTCAACCAGCTCGATAAAGATAGGAACTAGCTCCGGATCAAATTGCAGCCCTGCCTGCTCCTTGATAATTCGCAGTGCTGTACTCACCGAATAGGGCTTTTTATAGGGACGTATTGAAATCATCGCATCAAAGGAATCGGCGATACATAAAATCCTCGCAGAAATCGGAATATCCTCCCCGGCTATTCTTCTCGGATACCCAAGGCCGTCATAACGCTCATGATGGCCGATGACTGCTGGAATTACATAATCTAGTGAAGGAAGATGCCTGATGATACTGATCGAGTTTTCTACGTGGTTTTTCACGATCTGATATTCCTCCTCCGTTAATTTGCCAGGTTTATTTAAGATCTGCTCCGGTATACCGATTTTACCGATATCATGGAGTAAAGCCGCTTCCCGTACAATTTCAACACAATCCTCATTCATACCATAAACATAGGCAAGCTCCGTTGCGTAATAAGCAACATTTCTCGAATGATTAAAGGTATAGTGATCCTTGGTATCTATGGCTGCGGTCAGTGCATAAATGGTTGATGCATATTCAGAATAAATATTTTCTCGTCTTTCCGGGAAATCTTTTATTTTTCTATCTAACTTTTGCTCATTGCCGGTATAGACCATAATTGCATTTTTTCCGCTATGCTTTACGGTATAGATCGCCATATCAGCATAGTCTATTAATTGTTTCACATTACTAGCAGCATAGGGTATAGAACAGATTCCGCCGCTGACTGTCAGCATCTTAAGTGCATAATCTGATTCACGCTTATTCATATTCAGGATCTGCAGTCGGATTCCTTCTGCTAAGTTACGGGCAGAGAAGACATCATAGGAAGGAAGAATGATTGCGAATTCCTTCCCGCTGTATCTTGCAACATAGCCGTTACTGCCCACGCTGACGCTTATAATGTGTGCAATATTTTGAAGTGCTAAATCTCCCTCTTTATTGCCATATAGCTGGTTATAAAGTTTAAAATCATCAATATTAAGTATAATCAGTGCCAGGGAGCCATTTATATTTTTCTCGTACTCCTCATTAATGATCTCATAGAAGTATTTTCGATTTAGGAGGCCCGTTAATTCATCGGTTCTAGCCTCTAAATATACCTTCTCAAACAGCTTTGAATTCTTCACTGCAATTGATCCGATCGAATTAACAGAATCTAAAAAACTGA
Organism: Bacillota bacterium; assembly: GCA_023421505.1. Lineage (GTDB taxonomy): Bacteria > Bacillota > Clostridia > Lachnospirales > Lachnospiraceae > Mobilitalea. The sequence goes on along the minus strand of JAEZTJ010000098.1, from coordinate 39,607 downwards.
TATCATGATAATTATAATTTGCCTTCTTCTCCTTCTCAGATAATAGAATTACACCAATCATACCGCTGTCATCCCGAAGCGGAACGATACATTCAATATTTAAATCCATTAGTTGTTTTTTCTCATTTTCCCACATTGATTTATACGCTATGGTTCTTTTAAAATCCTTCATCAGAAGGCATTCATTACATTCCTCCAGCCAACTAATCAGCGGATTATCAACTTTTATTGTAAAGGTCTTTTGGTCAAGGGGGCTTGTACTATGTACGATTTCATAATTGATATTTGATTTATCTGTTATACAGATATATACCTTCTTAACGGTTATGGTTCTTTGGATTACCTCTGCCAACTCCTTTAGTATCTCATTGACATTCAGACTTTTTGATATATTTAAGCTAAATTCCTTCAGACTCTCAGCTTGCATAACTTCCTCCTTAATAAATACCATATCGATAAAATGCTTCATGATATAATAAATAAATGATGTGGAAAGGGTAAATATAAATGCGATGATAAGTACCGTATTCTTCTTAGCAAGAAGAAATTCCTCTTCGATAAAGGTTTCAATCGGGTTGATCAGATTGAAGAATATTGCAAAGGATAACCCTGCAGAAATCGCGTAACAGCTTCCTTTGGATACAAGCAGCTTAAGCTCAAACAAATTCCGTCGGTATAATGCATAAAACATAAAGAAGGCATTGAATATTCCTGCTAAAATATCCGTCGGAAAACCTTTGAATAAAGGAATTAAAATCATAATATGACCGGCAAAAAGAAGCGCGATACCCATCATGATCGGCATAAACTGCTTTTTTGCAAGTGCATTAGTCCGGCTGAATTTGAACAGCAAATACAGCATATTAATTATAACCGTAATACACACTGCAAATAGCAAAGCTACCGTGCCGGTATAACGATATACAAAAGCAGTATCTCCGCCGACCAGGTTAATTACATCCGGTGCCTTCAAAAAGAAGCCTGAGCATATATTTATAAAGTTAACCAGAAGAATAAGTAAAAGCCATATCCTATTCACCATCACATTCTTCAAATCTGCAAATTCACTTACAAAATTAAGGAATGCATAAGGCAGAAGGGTCAAACCAAATATCGAGACATCATACCAGAATTTAATTCCGGGCCATAGCTGCATTCTCATGCAAAACGATCCGCCTGTCCATAAAATTAATACAATGAGGATGACTAAGAATGCATTAATAATACGATTCTTTTTCGCTGCCATAAAGGCAAAAAGTAAAAATGTATAGCATAATAGTGCTATGATTGGTATGTATGCAAAATCACCCATTTACGCATCTGCCTCCCATTAATTTGTAATCCTGACTTTCAAAGCGAAGCAATTCCATTACTTCATAGGTTGATGGATTAATATGTTTTATTTTTTTTCCTTTCTGCTCCTCATATCCTGCAAAGGTTCCACATTTTAAAATAGTAATTTCAAGCGGATCCATTCCCAGAATATGTTTTAAGTCCTTATAATCCTGGTCGACATATTTAAAATAGATTGACAGCTGTTCTTTTAGTATCTCCTTACTCATGGCTGCATTTACAATAACATCACCCTTTAGTTCAACGTACAGATGCATCATGGGTTTATTTTGCTTATTATATTCCTTTACCGCAATCCAGTTTTCTATTGGAAGAGCAGACAGATCAATCACATTCTTAATGCAATGCTCCGAAATCCGAGTAAATCCTGCAATGTCAATAATCGATGGTATTCGGTCAATATACTTAAACCTTGGAATCCTTGTCTCATCCTCGTTGTTAACAAGTCCCACACATTGATATACATCTCCCACTCGGTATCTGACGAAGGCCCCTCCCTTTAGTACGGTTATAACAAGCTCATATTTTTCTCCGGGAACTACTTCATTCATCAAATAAGTGTTGGGTTCATAGGTGCTTTCCTCTAAGCTTCTTAGCATCTCTGCCTCCGGAATAAACTCATAAAAGCAGGTATCTGGGAAAAAATACATTCCGTTTCTGGTCCAGGTTTCCGTTCCCAGACAGGAAGGCTCCGTACCGGCAAAAAGCTCCATTGGGCGTATTCCCCACAAATCCTCCAGTTCGTCCTTATAGCATTGATTATCAGTACCGGCACACATAAAGCCTTTCAGCTTAAATAAATCCTTTGGCTTTAACTCTCTGCCTTCCTTTTTACAACGATACTTTGCATAGATAAGCTTTCCGAGCATCTTGGGAGATAGATTGCCGGAAGCATTCTTTTTCGTCTTACCTTCTGCAGACTTAGCAGTACCTTTCCCCATTGCAGATAAGCTAAGGCTGACATAATAGGCGACACTGCCCAATCCAAAGAAAAAGTCTATTCCTTTTTTAAGCCCAAGCTTAAAGCCCTTTTTATTACGCTCGCGAAAGGATAGCTTTACTGCTTCTTTCACAGGAGGCAGGAATTCAATTCCGATCTCCTCATTTAATGCGAGCGGAAAAAGGCCGGTTGCATACGGTAATGGAGCTAGTCCATAAAGAAAGGTATCAGCTGCACTTACATTGAACTTGCCTTTTTTCGTACTAGTAGATAGGATAAGGCAGGCAATTACATTATTTCGGTAGGTTTCTAACATACTTTTTGTATAGGGAGCTACTTTGATCGGATGCCTTCCACCTTCCCAGGTAGTTTGAATCCAGATAATCGGATAATCAGGCAACATTTCACCCTTCTTTAGCAATAAATAATCTGCATAATCCCCATAGGTAGTAAGCGGGACCATTTTACGGAATTCCTCAATCGTTTTTGGACACTTACCCTTCAGCAGCTTTTTCCCAAGTTCACATTCACACCAAAGTGTAATTTGTTCCGTCATCAATCGATTCTGTATGTTCATATAGGCATCCATATCCAAGTCTAAAAAACCGCAATATTCCTGCCATATTTTCTCATTCTGTTTATTCTTCAGCTTTTCTTCAAAGTTCATAATTATCTGTCCCTTTCTAATATAATGTTTTTATACACCTTTTTACACTTTGTCTATTAGGAATTAAAAAAGGTGTATCTATCTTATAAGCCCCATAATCAGGGAAGCTTTTCATAAATGTCCAATTGTCCTGAAAAAGTACATAAAGTATATTTAAAAAACTGAATATACCTGCGGCAGTAAAAAGTAGTGGCTGCCTTAGTGCCAATCCGAGAAATAAATAGAAACCGGTAAACCATAATACTCCCGGATGTCTGCACAAAGCATAGACTCCCCTTTTACATACCTTTGAGGCTTCCTCTTTAGCAATATACGTATTTTTAAAGGGTATCGCAAAGAATAGCGAATAGATAAGCAGAAAGAAAAATACAGCTGACAAGCAACCATTTAGCAATATATTAATCAAATTTAATTTAATCAAATCCCGGGTTGACCAGACCAGACCGAAAGTACTTGCAGCCAACAGGATAAAGCCTGCAAAAAAGCTGCATTTTAATAGCTTATTCTTCAGAATGATACTGTTAATGTCATATAAGACAAATAAAATAAAGGCTGCAATACCCATAAAAATATAAATCATATGCTAAATCCCCCAATGTTTTGTCTTATTTTGATATTAACATATTTTACTATTTTTTCCAATATTAAATTTCCTTTTTTTTATATTATTTGGTATTTAATTTCAAGGCATTAAATCCAATAAAAAACTGCCTGAAAAATTAATTCCAGACAGTTTTTAATCACATTATAGAAATTTTACCAATTATATAATATCAAAAACACTATTCAGCCAGCCTACCGCTGAATCGAATCACTATATTACTATGTTTAATTTTGCTTCTTTTGCATAATCCCTCTGAGATTATTACTCGAATTTGTAATTTTCTGAATCAAATCAAAAATATTATTGATCTTATCATTTTCCTCTTCCATTGTGGAAAGCATTTCCTGCATCGAAGCAGAATGCTCTTCAGCAATGCTTGCAATTCCTTCAGATTCATTTCGGATTTTATTGAATACCGCTAAAGTCTTCTCTACCATCTCCTCGACTGTTGCTATGTAACCATCTATATCATTGAAGGAAATACGAATTTTGCTAAAGCTTTCATCTACTTCATTTACTATAGCTTCCCCTTCCTTCACAGCATGGTTTCCACTTTCTACTTTATCTAATACAATTTGCATTTTTGTATTAATATTATTAACGATTACACTGATCTGATTTACGGTTTTTGCACTTTGATCTGCTAATTTTCTGACCTCATCGGCAACAATAGTGAAGCCTTTTCCTGCTTCTCCTGCACGAGCAGCCTCTATAGATGCATTTAGGGATAATAAATTCGTCTGCTCGGAGATTTGATTGATAGCACTCAGGAAATCATTTATTTTAACCATATTCTCCTGTAGCTCATGAACTGTTGACACAGATTCTGTAACGGAATAGCTGATAATATTCATTTGTTCATTCATTTGCTTAATCTTATCAGAGCCACTAAGTACTAAAAGGCTGGCATTATCAGCAATTTCTTTCAGTTGCTTAGATGAGTGCTGCGACTCAATAGCATTTTTATCTGCAGAATTAATCATATTATATACCTGATCTATTGAGTCAGCTTGATTCGTAACACCCACAGCTGCTTCCTTTATACTTGCTGTCATCGTATTACTGATCTCCATAACAGCCTGCAGACTGCTATAACTACCTTCAATCTCTTCGTTAAGCTCCTTCGTATTCGTATTAATTACTTCCATTGTCAAATTGAGCTCCTGCAAGGTTAAAACAGCATTCTTTGCTTCTGCCGTAGCGTCAGCAATTAGCTTCTTACCTGCTATTGTTATAAAATACAATATCAGCGTAATAAAATTAACCAGTATAATCTGCGTAATAGTATCACTACCGAATTTCGAAATAAATATCATCCTACCGATAATAAGAGCATTCGTTATCGTAGCAGTAGTGATAAACAGTCTAAAATTAAAATACAATGCCGACATCGATAATGGTATCAGTATAAAGTAGAAGCTACTTTTATCATCAATAACACTTACCACAGATAAACTAATTACAATACATATAATATAGCTCAATGCTGACTCGAATTTTTTCTTCCTACTTGATAACAGGGCAAGGCCTGCTATAAACATATACATAACAGTGGAAATTATCAGAACCGGCATATTAAAATAAAAACTTGCTGCTATTGATAGGACTGAAAGTAAAACCAGAATAATTGTAATAGATTTATTGATCTTTCTAATTTGGTTTAAGATAATATTTTGCTCCATGATGCAACCCTCCGTTTGTCGTTTGTTTTTTACTGTGAAACAATTTAATCGCCCGTAACATAGTCATAATTAATACTATTTATTAAATTTTACTCTTTAATTTTTATTATGTCAAATACTATTATGTATGGAGAATTATGGGTGCATGACTGAAGCAGCGATACTGCCAGCTAAAATTGACATAATAATTAACAGCGACCACTCCGTAGTAATATGAATATTGAAAATTAAAAAGGTTAGCTTTGCTCCTGTAAAAATCAGTATTGCAGCGACACCGTACTTAACAAATTCAAATTTTTCATGAAGCTTTCCTAATACAAAATACATATTTCTAAGGCCTAAAATAGCAAAAATATTAGAACTATAGACGATCAGCGGATCCGTCGTGATAGAAAATATCGCCGGAATCGAATCAACTGCGAATATAATATCCGAGAATTCAATCATTACTAATATCACAAATAAGGGAGTTGCATATAGCAGCTTGTTATGACGAACAAAAAAACTATCTCCCTCAAACTTTTCTGATACTGGAATAGCACAGCTTACTATTTTAATTATTTTACTATCCTGAATATGCGTATTATCCTTGTGACCTAGTAGCATCTTTATGCCACTTATAATAAGAATAACACCGAATACATACAAAATCGAATGAAACTTATGTACAACCGCCGCTCCAAGTGTAATAAAAATCAACCTAAGTATAAAAGCACCGGCTATTCCGTAATTCAATACTCTTTTTTGATGCTCCGCTTTGATGCCAAAACCAGAGAATATTAATATGAATAAGAACAGGTTGTCTATACTCAGACTCTGTTCAATAATATACCCGGATAAGAATTCCATGGCTTTTTCCTTGCCCGCAAAAAGAAGGATACCGATATCTGCACATAGAGCCAAATCAAACCAGAATAGTACTCTTGTAAATGCTTTTCCAGCTGACAAGACATTCCCCCCAATTATTTTCTTTGTTCGATAGTTGCGAAACTCATTACCTGCATTTATACACAGTAGATACTATTCCAATACAGAAGTTATGCATATAGAAGCATTGGAGCGAAGGAATAGTATATGCTGTGTATACAATTAGTAAAACTATATCATTTCGCAATCACCTAATCTTCTTTGTAAATCAATATATAAGAAATAGAGCCTTATTATTACTTTCAATCTTAAAAATAATTCACAGGTTCTACATTATAACAAAGTGTAAAGGTTTACTTATTACATAAATCTACATAAAGTACTTTTTTAACATGTCTATTTACATAATCTAATTTTTTGTTACAATAGACTTTATATGCATTATTCATTATTTCAAGGGGGCTTAACGAATGAAACTTCTATGGAGATTAGGAAAAGAAGCGATTCGGTACAAAGCATTATATATTATTGCAATTCTTTCAACCTTTGCTTTAACATTAATCAATCTTATTGCACCGAAGCTTCTTTCCTCCATCACTGCATTAGTACAAAGTAACAATACAGAAAACTGGAGATATAAACTTTATCAACTTACGATAACCTTAATCCTGCTTTATCTTATGCGAATCTTATTCCGTTATCTGAGTAATTTTCTTGCTCATAAAGCAGCCTGGAATCTCGTTAAGGATATCCGCATCAATTTATATCATAAAATACAAGGCTTCTCCATGAACTTTTTTCATGATAAACAGACTGGCGACCTAATGAGCAGAGTAATCAACGATACCGCTACCTTTGAGCTGCTTTATGCACATATTATCCCTGAAATGTTTACCAATATTGTAACAGTTATTGGTGTAATGCTTATACTTTTAAGCATTAATGTAAAACTGGCTCTCTTAACCTGTATACCAATTCCTCTAATCTTATATTCTGGTTGGATTTTCTCCAAAAAAGTACAACCAAATTTCAAGAAGTCCCAGAAAGCTCTGGCTGGACTAAATGCTAAGCTACAGGATAATTTCTCCGGTATTCATGAGATTCAAGCCTTCGGACAGGAAAGCTATGAAAAAGAGCAGATCAATATCCATGCAGAGAATCATACGAAAGCAATTCTGCACGCGCTAAACCTAAGTGCTGCTTTTCATCCTGCGGTAGAATTTCTATCCTCTATAGGAACGGTAATTGTCATCGGAGTAGGTGGTATTCTTGCATTTTCAAACGAACTCTCTATATCCGATATTGTAGCCTTTTTACTTTACCTATCCCTCTTCTATACTCCGATATCCGGTCTTGCACGAATACTTGAAGATATGCAGCAAGCCTATGCAGGAGCAGAACGTGTCATGTCAGTACTTGAGACTCCGAATGATATCACGGATACACCGGAGGCAGAGGTACTATCAGAGGTTCATGGCAGTATCTCCTTTGATGGTGTAGATTTTAGCTATGATGATAAGGTGAGTTTATTAAAAAATATCAATTTCTCCTGTAAGCCCGGTCAGATGATTGCCCTAGTCGGTCCTACCGGTGTAGGAAAGACCACACTAACACAGTTAATCTCCCGTTTTTATGATCCGACTGCCGGTACGATTAAAATTGATGGTAAGGATATCAAAACGGTTACGCTTCAAAGCCTACGCTCCAATATTGCTCCTGTCCTTCAAGATACCTTTCTGTTTAATGGGACAATAGAAGAAAATATTGGTTACGCAGATCCTACAGCCAGCCGGGAAGAAATCATCGCTGCAGCAAAGGCAGCCAGAATTCATGATAATATCCTGGAGATGCCAAATCAGTATGAGACCCAGGTTGGAGAACGCGGCATGCGTCTTTCAGGTGGACAGAAGCAGCGAATTGCAATTGCCCGTGCTATTCTTCGAAAGGCACCGATTATCATTCTTGATGAAGCTACTGCTTCCGTAGACGTTCAGACAGAACGAGAAATTCAAAAAGCAATAGCGGATCTTGCAGGAACAAGAACCATCGTAGCAATTGCACATCGATTGTCCACCATTCAAAACGCTGATATCATTCTTGTACTTGAGGAGGGGCATATCGTACAAAGCGGAACCCACAAAGAGCTGCTTATGCAGGAGGGCCTATATAAGCGTTTGAATGAGGCTCAACTTACAAAATAAAATCGAAGCAAAGCTTTTATTGAACCAGTTCGTTAAGTGATCCAAAGCTATAACCCATCTCCTCCCACTTTGTGAGGAGCTCATCTAGGATTTCTGAATTCGTCTTAGAGGTGCTGTGAAGAAGAACAATTGCACCGGGATGAATTCTACCAAGCAGTTTTTTAAATGCCTCTGCCTTCGTTGGCTGTTTATCATTATACCAGTCAACATAGGCAAGGCTCCAGAAAAAGGTCTTATAACCCATTTCCTTCGCCATCTTCAAGTTATTCACGCAATATTTTCCCTGTGGCGGCCGATAGTATTTTACCATTTGATTACCGGTGACCTCTTTATAAGCACATTCCAAAGATTCTAATTCCTTACAGAAAGCATCTTTCGAGGATAGATTTGACATATTAGGATGAGAATAAGTATGATTTGCTACTATATGACCTTCCTCCAACATTCTTTTTACCAAATCAGGACTTGTGGATATATAATTTCCAACCAGAAAAAAGGCAGCATGCACATTATGCTTCTTCAAAGCATCTAATATGGCAGGGGTATATCCGTTTTCATAGCCTGCATCAAAAGTCAAATAGATCGTCTTCTTTTTTGTATCTCCGATATAGTATGTATCATATTTCTTAAGCTCTGCCGCAGTAGCTTTTGCCGTCGGCGGCTGCCCCTCAACAGAAAAACCGAGTCCCCAGTTTTCCGCAGCTGTTTCCTTAATACTTCCCTTCTCATAAGCATTCGCAAGCATTGCTATTCCTCCACCAAGAAAATACAATAGAGTAAAGGCAACTACTCCGGCAATTATTTTAATATAATTTTTTCTCAAGATAATTACTCCATTAAATATGATTATTAATATATATTTGAAATAACAGTCTGTCATTCCTGTTAAGGATTGTCTAATAATAGAATTTCTGCAATATGATACAAGAATTGAATAAAACCTTATGCTATATTAAATCCCCGGGCAGATTTACAATATTAATTATTATTCATCGTAATTCCTAATATGTAGATTATGTAAACCTGTCACAACTTATATTTTAGGAGTGTATGTAATTATGAATTCAGAAGTAAAATGTGTAATCGTAGCAGATGAAGAGCTTCCTACCGGAGTACTTGCAAATACCTCTGTTATTTTGGGAATGACCTTAGGAAAACTTATTCCTGAATATGTGGGAGAAGATGTCAGGGATGCTTCCAACCTGGTGCATATGGGTATAACCAAGCTACCAATCCCTATCTTGAAAGGAACGAAGGAATTTATAAGAAGTTTAAGAACCAAGCTATATAGCGATGATTTCAGTGATTTACTAACTGTAGATTTCTCTGATGTGGCCCAAGGCTGCATGGAATATAAGGATTATATCGACAATGCAAAAAGCCTTGCTGAAGAAGATTTCAACTATCTGGGAATTGCGATTTATGGAAATAAGAAGAAGGTTAATAAATTGACCGGATTTTTACCCTTACTTAGATAAGTGTTTTATTATGCTTCTTTAGTCTAAATAATCACCTTATTCGACATAATAACATATATTGTGATTATAGAGAATGATTTCTAGGGCTAAAGGAGCGATTACTATGCTATCAAGGGAAGAGGAGTATACTACTTCCGTAATAGAAAAGAACACCCAAAGACAATTTATTCCTGTCCCGTTATGCTTTCAGGAAACCCCATATACCTGCGGTGTTGCATGTGTACAATCTATACTTGCTTGCTACGGGATTATCTACAGACAGGATGTACTCTCTGAGATGTTAAAGCAAAAGCCATTATATGGAACTGATTATCAAAACATTATTAACTTCATGGAAATGCTAGGTTTTTATGCCGCCTATCATATAGAAATGAGTATTGAGACTCTAAAAAGTCTTATCGATATCAAAATTACACCCCTTCTTTTGCTACAGGCCTGGAAGGATGATCCTGTTGATTACACCTATGACTGGAGGGACTCACACTATGTCGTTGCCTGCGGATATGAGGAAGACCGTATCCTATTCATGGATCCTTGGACACTGGCAAACTATACTTATATACCTAATAACGAACTGATGAAACGCTGGCATACGGTAGATCAGGCCGGTAATCATAATTATTATACCGGTTTGGTAATCAAAAATGATAATCTTCCTATGCTATATAATCCAAGCAATATAAAACGGCTTGATTAGGTGTTTGAATGAAATAGAGTGCCAACAGTACTTTGTATTCTTAACTGCTGCAATATATCAGAAATATTATAGTATATTTACCAAATATCGTAACAGCTTATACATAGTGCTTTGACACTCTAATCTAACAACTTCGAATGATAATGAGGAGATACAATAGTTTTTCCAATATTCCTTACTGTATCTTCTCATTATTCAGACTTACTTCACAGGAACAAATGTCTCCTTTAACTGATCCCCATCTTCTTCATAAATAACAAGACCAGGCTCTTCATATTTGTGAGATTCCTGAGATTTTTTTATTTTCTCCTCCAGCTTTTTCCTTTGCTCTTCCTCCACCTTTTTTGCATGCTCCATAGAGGGTTTATACAAATTGCTATAGTTGATGCCTAAAATAGACTTATCATAACGTGAGAAAGACATCAGTGCTATTTCGCCATTTTCTCCGATTATTTCAGTTGAAATTGTAGGATCGTTGTTGTTATAACCCTGACCAACATATTCAACTGACTTTACTTTACCATGAACAACATCAAGCTGCTCAGCAGTTTTCCTTGCCAAATCCAAATATTCCTTAGGATTTTTATCAAGCTTTTTATCAAAAGCAACAGAAACCTCTTCCTTTAAGGTTCTTTCCTTTCCAACAGCTAATAAATCTCCTGTTACAGAATCAAGGCATACATAATAAGCAAGTTTTCCACCTACATATACATCGCAGTTCCAGTTGGAGCGAGGCAGGCCTTCGGTAGCCGGGGCATAACCAGTCTTGATTTCCTGACCATCAAGACTTACTTCAAAAATCTCCCAAATTGCCTGTGCACAGATTTCTGCAGCAGCTTCCTTCTTGATATCCTTGCTTGTCGGTGATGCCTTTTGATAGTATTCAAGCTCATTTGCACTTACCTTATAATTACCTTTTTTATAACCCTTAAGTAAACTTTTTTCTGTATTCTCTGATGCCTCTTTGATACTACTTACATAGTTAGTAGGAACCGTATTAATCTTTGAATATTCCGCCCTCGTAGCTGCCTGAGCGAAGCCCTGGAACAATAATGTGCTTGCTCCTATAAGTGCGGCAGCAGTTAAAACTGATTTTTTTAATGTGCTTCCTCCTAATAATTTTCTTTTCATTATATATCTCCTTTCAATTATTATGTACTCTTAGATAATTACGAAACTCAGTAATTGTAAGTATTGTATACACAGCATATACTATTCCGGAGCGGAAGTTAAGCTCATAAGAGCGTTGGAGCGTAGGAATAGTATATGCTGTGTATACAATTAGCAAAACTATATCGTTTCGCAATCACCTAATTATGTACTCTCGGTAAATACCGAAAGCACCGCCGTTTTGTGTGATCACAGTAATCACTATAAATGGGGAAGATTATAAAATCATCATCAAGTTATTATGGAGTTGTAAAATTTAATTTAACAGTTGTTCCATCTCCCGGTTGGCTCATGAACTCCAGCTTTGCGTTATGACTTGATGCTATCTGGTTACAGATTGCAAGTCCAAGGCCTGCACCTCCATCCTTTCTATTACGAGATTTTTCACCTCTATAAAAAGGTTCCATTGCATGCTTTAATACTTCTGGCGTCATTCCTTTTCCACTATCCTGAATATATATCGTCTTTTCTCCTCCTTCTTTAGCAGCACGAAGGATAATATGACCGCCCACTTCGCAGGCCTTAATCGCATTGTCTATCAGATTAATGAGGAGACTTTCTAACAGGCAGGCATCTCCCGATATTGTTTCAAGCTTGCAGATCACTTCAACCTTTAAGTTCTTCTCTACAATTTTACTATGCAAGGTATGTAAAACAGTCTGAAATAATTCTGACAAATTAAGCTTCTCCCAAACAAGCTGGTCATTCTTAAGATTTGCCAGCTCCAGTAGCTGGTAGGCCATTGTCTGCATACGACGGCTTTCCGACATAATGTAATTAATAGCAGATAACTTCTCCTCCTCACTAACAGCTGCCTTTTGTATATATTCTGCATATCCATAGATAGCGGTAAGCGGGGTTCGAAGTTCATGAGCAAAATTATCAATAAATTGCTGCTTTTTATCTGCTGCTTGAATAAGCTCCTTCATCTGGCACTGAATTTCATCAGCCATATGATTAAAGCTTTGCGCCATTTCAGATAATTCATCGTGCCCGGTTACCAATAGCCTGGTATCATATGCGCCGGCAGCGATATCATGAGAGGTCTGTGTAATCTGGGTTAAAGGCTTGAAGATACGATTTAGTAATAGCAACAGGAATAAAGCAAGAATACCGGAAAGAAAAGCACCTGAAAGGAAAAGTATATTCTTCATATGTTTCCAGGAAGCAACTTCCTCCTTCATATCATATAGATAGGCCAATGTATAGGAAGCATAGGGATTAGGAAGCTTTCCTGCTACAGTAACAAAAGTATGCTCATTCTTTTGTTTGAACCATAAAATACGGTCACCATCCTCAGGTACCTCTGTTATAGAATTATCTAATTCAATTTCCAAATGATCTGCATATACAGGCTCATAATTCTTATACAATACCAGCCTTACCTTTTTATCATCTGACAGATATTGATAGGATCTAAGCAATTCATTTAAGGAGTTATCAATATTGACATTACGCTGCGTTAATGCATCAAAGTCTTTCACCAGTGCTGATGTAATAAAATAATGTTCTCCAAGACTTTTGTCCTTTGAACTACGGATCATGTCCTTGAAAGTAGTTACAGTTATCATCAATATTCCAAAATTAAAAAAAAGCAAAAAAAGGATCAGGGTTGCCAGAAAGGTTCTATATTTCATAGCTTAATCTCCAATCGATATCCCAGCTTATAAACTGTTTTTATCATATCCTCCCAGCCTAATTTTTTTCTGAGCTTCTGTATATGTACATCAATGGTTCGGGTATCTCCCTCATAATCATAACCCCATATAAGCTCCAGAAGTCTATCCCGTGATAGTGCGATATTACGATTATTAACCAAAACCTCCAGCAATTCATACTCTTTGGGTGTACAATCTACAAGCTGTTCCTTATAAAATACCTGATGGCCATCAAAATCAATCTTAACCTCTCCTACTTCAAAGCAGCTCTTACTTTTCATTGTCCTTCTCAATACAGCTTCAACGCGAGCTAATAACTCCAGCATCTCAAAGGGCTTTGTTAAATAGTCATCCGCACCCATATTAAAACCTTTGATTCGATCTGTAAGGCTATTACGTGCAGTTAAGAAAATCGTTGGTGTCTCGTATACTTTTTCATAGACCTCATAACCATCAAGGCCCGGAAGCATGATATCTAAAATAATAAGATTATATATATGCTCTTGGATTTCGACTACAGCTGCTTTTCCATCATAAACCGAGGTACATTGATGCCCTACCAGCTGCAGATTTCTTTTTACTAATTCATTAATTGCTATTTCATCCTCAACAATTAAAATGTCTGCCATTTGACTCACCTCCAACAATAATATAAAACGACAATGTTATAAAGTTGTTAATAAAATATATATTTATATCTATTCAGTCTGTAACGAAGTGCTAACAGGGAAGTGTTTCAGCTAAAATAGTAAAATTGAAAAGTAATGTACCTTTATCAGCTCTTTTATGCGCTTTTTCCTTCTAATCTTCGTATTGGAATAATTGCATAATATATGAAACATAATAAATATGTCAATTCTTTTACTTTCTCTTATTTTCTGATTAAGCCACAATTAACTATCTAATAACCTCATAGCCTCTTTCCTTAAATGCTTTCTCTACACTTTCTATACTTATTTTCTTCATAACCGCACCCTTAGGAATAGTCATTACTCTACCTGCTGTGTTAAGCATCGCAGGGTTATTAATATTCTCAAAGCCTAATCCCTTCATTATATCAAGGACTTCCGGATACTCCCTGCAGATTTCATATATACTTTTAGAAAAATCAATCGTCTTACTCATAACATTTAACCTCCATTCCTGTAATTATAAGGATTAGGTGATTGCAAAACCAATCCAATCCTTCTTTCATTATATAGTCTGATTCTGCTTAAGATATTATACTCGATTCGGAATCCCATATTTTAATATGCTTTTCATAAAAGTTCTTTTTATTCACAAAATTATCTTATTATGCTAGAATTAGGTTATGGGATGGTATACGAATATCATCTTGTCAAATATATTTTATATAGTAAATGCAAACTGATCGACATCATAATAGCAAGGAGGAAATAAGATGAATTTTAAAGGAACGAAAACAGAGAAAAATTTAGCGGCAGCATTTGCGGGAGAAAGTCAGGCAAGAAATAAATATACCTATTTTGCATCTGTTGCAAAAAAGGAGGGATTTGAGCAAATTGCTGATCTCTTTACAAAGACTGCTGAAAATGAAAAAGAACATGCAAAGCTTTGGTTCAAGGCTCTTGGAGAGCTTGGAGATACCGCTACTAATCTGCTTCATGCAGCTGAAGGTGAAAACTATGAATGGACCGAAATGTATGAAGGCTTTGCAAAGGATGCTGAGGAGGAAGGCTTTACTGCACTTGCCGCTCAGTTCCGTGCAGTTGCAAAAATAGAGAAGGCTCATGAAGAAAGATATCGTGCTTTGCTTCATAATGTAGAAATGCAAAAGGTATTTGAAAAATCCGAAGAGTGCATGTGGGAATGCCGTAACTGCGGACATCTGGTAATAGGTAAAAAAGCTCCTGAGGTATGCCCTGTTTGCTATCATCCTCAAAGTTATTTTGAAGTAAGAAAAGAAAATTATTAATCGCTTCTATAGTCATATAAACATACGATTTATAGTTTTATTAAAAATTATATGATATATTTCATGCACATCCTATCCTATCATACATAAGATAATTTGTAAGTTTTAATATCAGGAATGAGCAAAATGAATAATATGTATTATGGTAACAATTCGAAGTATAAGCCGAATTATATGTATCGTGCCAGCAATAGCAACACGTTTCCTTATAATGCTGGTCAAACTATGTATGGACAGGAGCTTTCAAGACGAGACACAGATTCCGATTATCCATTTTCAAATGGATATCAACGTTCCTATCAATCTGACAGTATAATGGAACTGAAGGATTATGGACCGGAACCTTTTGCTGTTAACATTAACAAAGCCGCAAAGCAGAACGATACCTTTCGAACTGCCTTATGGACTGGTGAACACCTACAGGTTACTTTAATGAGTCTGAATGTTGGTGAGGATATTGGATTTGAAATACATCCTAATCTTGATCAATTTATACGGATTGAAGAAGGGCAAGGACTTGTATTAATGGGCGATCAGCCGGATAATATTTATTTTAAAGCTAAGGTTAATGACGACTTTGCTTTTGTTGTTCCAGCAGGAACATGGCACAATCTAATGAATACCGGTATAAAACCGTTAAAGCTGTATTCAATATATGCTCCGCCTCAGCATCCACATGGTACGATCCACGAAACAAAGAAAGACGCAATGGCTGGTGAAGAACGTCACGAGGATTAGACTACTATTCTGATAAGAAAATGAAGCTTATATTACTTGCAGCTTAGTAAGTTTTCCTCATAGAGTGACTGATATAATGTCATTTCAATAAGAGCGCTGTCCTAAAACAGCGCTCTTATTGATTAATTAAGATAAAGCAATGAGTGTATATACTTTAATACGGACTGTCAAACTCTTTTTCGGCATAAGCAACAGCTGCTTCCAGTGTCATTCCGGTAAAATACTGGGCGTTTAAAAATCTTCCACATTTCATATCATTAATAAAAGCACCTACAACAATCCCCGGAATACAGCTTTCCACTGCATTTGGTGCATGGGGTCCGCCAAGATCAGTGCGGCACCAGCCTGGATCAGTAAGATTTAATAACACATCCGTTCCCTGCAGCTTGGAACCCAAATCAATCGTAATTTTATCCAAAGCCGCTTTGCTGGCAGAATAACCGGCCTGCTCCGGCTCAAGACGTATACCGCTTGTAGTATTAAGAACCCGTCCATAGCCTCTTTCTATCATCTTAGGTATAAAATGATAGCAAATCATAGCTGGTGCAATACAGTTAATCTGAAAACTCTTCTCATAATCCTCAACCGGAGTGCTATAATATTCATTTCTATAAGCAATTTGAACTCCCGCATTATTGAGTACAATATCAACCTGCGTTCCCTTTGTATCAATTTCACTTAACATCTTCTGAACCTGATTTGCATCAGACAAATCCGCTTCAACTGCATAAGCCTCGACGCCGAGGTCTATAACCTCCTTAAGAACTGCTTCGGTATGCTTAAGATTTCTACTGTGAAGTATTAAATTAGCACCCTGTTTTGCCATAAAGATTGCCGTATGATAGCCTACCCCTCTGCTTGCACCTGTAATTAGTGTCCATTTTCCTTTTACATCAAACATATTTAGCCCTTTCCTGCGCTGTTTATTTGGCTCGCTTGCGAGACAATGCGCATCTCCCCAAATTAATTACTTAAAATAACGCTAATCGTTTACTTAAATAATATAAACCTTCGAGTTGACTCTAGGTCAAGATGGAAAATAAAATTTCTCAGTTTTAATACTTAAGCATGCTATCGTAACGTTATCTCATAGGTTTACCGAATATACTATTCTTCGGTAAACCTGTATTTCTTTTAATAAACGAATTACCATAGCTTCCATAAAGCTGCTTAACTCTGATATAAAAGGAAATAAGACGATTAAATATGTAGTACTTTTTTGGGAGTTTTCTTCTTGGATAATGACAATGCCGTTTTCGGACAGTGATGGATACAGCGGTAACACCTTTCGCATTTTTCCTTCAGATATACAGGATAGTTTTCCTCATTCATATACAAAGCTTTTCCAGGGCAATTCATAGTGCATTTTCCGCATTTTATACATCTGTCCTTATGTAAATATATAGGAAAGACATAAAGCTGTCCTACCAGTTTATTAGGATAATTTAAGATACTGTATAATTTAAACCGAGGTATATTTGGCTTAATATCTAGATTTACCAGCTTCCTTTTAAACTCATTACAATCATTTATAATTTTAATCTCTAGTCTTTTTTCCTTCGTAAAGAAGAAACGAATATCCGGTGCGAACAAGATACCGTCAATAGCAGCGCAACGGTAAGAATGGTTAACAACGGGGATGATATTCTTACTCATACATTTCTTAGAAAATATTCTCAGAGTATTCGCTGAGTAAAGACCACAGGTTGTAAAGATGTATGCAGGAATTTTCTTTTGAAGTCTGGTTAATCCGTCTATAAATTCTAAAATACGCTTTGTTGGGTGTGTATGGATGGTTGGGAACCCAAGAATAACTCCTTTATAATTGCTCAGTTCCAACCCGTCAGGCAGCTTTTCTACAGAATAAATTTCCGTATCAAAATCAGAATTCAGCTGCTTTACTATGCTTTTTGCAACCAACTTCGTATTGCCCACTCCAGAATGATATATTATTATAATTTTATCCATGATACTCCCCCCGAATAGATCGCTTCATTTGCTATGAAGACAGCTATATCTTCTGCTTTGTTTTCTCATCTATAATTACTCGAAGCTGCTTTAAGATATCATTATATTCAAAATAATTCTTCCCATATTCTAAATTAAATTCATAATTAAAATCCTTTGGGTTATTGCCTTGGTTGTGCTGAATAATTGTTTCCGCCTTATCCAGAGCCTTTACAAGCTTCGCTTCTGGAGTCAGATTATCATTATATTCAACCCAAATATCCATCATATTTTTTGCCTGTGGCTTCGAAAGTAGTGTAAATACTGCATGTGCTGCCTGGTATTCCGTATTATACTTTTCATCCTTATCAGGCTCTAAAGCCGCAGAGATATCACCTTCATAGATTTCACCAATATCATGAATGAGACTCATAATGATAACTTTAGATATATTAAGCTCAGGTAAATACTGAGTCATAACACTTGCAAAAAGAGCTAGCCTCCATGAATGCTCGGCTGTACTTTCTCTTCTTCCTGAACTTGTCCATGCTGTACGAACAACGGATTTCAGTTTTTCTACTTCTTCAATGAAATTAATTATATTTAATATTTCCATGATTCATCTCCATTTCCTTTATTACCATAATTGTAAATAATACTAACATGATTTACATAATCCTACAAGGTAATAAATAGAAATGTTTTTGCTGTAGCATTCATATTAAGCTGCTGACCGGATATTATAACCGCTGCTATAGTCACTCCTTCATAAAATAAAAATGATGTGTGGTGATATAACCAATCGGATGCATTAAGCTCTTTTGCCATCTCATAAGCAGGACATTTTGTCTTCAGATTATGTTTGCCACCTTGATAATTATATTATTTTCTTTTTTAAGAATTCAACCAATTCCAAAGCTTCTGGCGCATGCTTTGTTAAGATAAACCCTGAGCTTAGTTTCATATCATTGTCATTCCAGAATATTTTTATTACACTATAGCCCTGTCCCCATCTGCCGCTATGCCATTTGCCTAATTTCACATCATACATAGAAGAAAAAGGGATGACGATTGGATTTGTAGTAAGCATTCGTAAAAAGCTTAAGCTATACTCATCAAACCAATATTTACCTGTACCTCTTGCAAGCATCCCATCCTTCATATACCTTCGATACCACTTTCCGTTTATCTCTGTTCCGAAATAATAACCATTCTTTTGCTCCATGATAACACCTCCAATTTAAATTTAGTTAATAGGCTATTACGAAACTCCTCAAAAACCCTAAAATTTCACAATTACGTAATGTCTTTATATTTGGTCAGCATAATAATTAGTTATGGAAATTATACCCCCAATTTTTGCATCCGACAATTGCTTCCAAGTAAATATATTTGTTTTTCATTAGAACCATCTTAAAATTCCTCTCGATTGTGACACAGCCTTTTAGCATTTGCTTAAGGATGTCTCATGAGAAGGGTACGTCAAAAAGGTCAGTAATCGCATATTAAAACGACTACTGACCTTTTCTGATTTATTTACTTTATATATAAAAATTGAGGAGTTAAAGAAGCTTATTTTATCTTTATTACTGCCTTTACAACATCCTTTGCATTATTTACTACAAAATCAAAGGCTTCCTTTGTATTTTCAAAATCAAATTCATGGCTTACGATATCCTTCACATTAATTGCTCCGCTTGCGATTGCATTAATTGCGACCGGATATAAATTTCTGTATCTGAAGATTGTCTTAAGCTCGCCTTCCTTACCCATTAATTTCATGAAGTTGAATTCCACTTCATCCTTAGGCGTCATGCCAACAAGGACAATTGTACCTCCACGCTTCACTACATCTGCTGTCTGCTTCACTGTTATTTCAGCGCCTGCTGTATCTATTACAACCTGAGCTCCATCACCGTCAGTAATTTCATTGATTTTAGCAAGGACATTTTCTTCTCTGGCATTAATAACATGAGTAGCGCCTAATCTCTTCGCTGTTTCTAATCTGTTAGGAAGCACATCCACTACGATGATTTTTGCAGCTCCTCTTGCTTTAGAAGAAAGCAGGGTTACAAGGCCGATACAGCCTGTACCGAAGATAACAACGGTATCACCTAACTTCACATTACCCTTGCCGGTAGCATGTAATCCTACCGCAAGCGGCTCTACTAAAGCACCTTCAAGATTTGATACGTTTTCCGGTAATTTAAAGCACATATCCTCAGGATGCGCCACGTAATTTGCAAAAACTCCGTGATAGGGCGGTGTCGCAAAGAATTCTACATCCGGACACAAATTATACTGGCCGGATTTACAAAATTCACATTTACCGCAGGTCTTTCCCGGCTCAAGTGCAACCCTGTCACCTACTTGAAGCGTCTTTACCTCTTTTCCTACCTGAATAACTTCACCGGCACATTCATGCCCAAGTATGAAATCTCCCTCCACTACGAAATCACCAATTCTGCCATGCTGATAATAATGAACATCTGAGCCGCAGATACCAACTACATCTATTTTAACTAATACGTCCTTATCCTTTAGAATGGGCATATCAATTTCTTTCCAAACCATATCGTTTGTTCCATGCATAAACACTGCTTTGTTAGTCATTTTTATATCCTCCTATTAGTCAGAAGCTTGCATAAAATTTCCTGTATATACATTTTGTTTATTTTAGACAACTGCGAAACACATCAACCGCAGATATTATATTCAATTACAAAAAAGTACAATTTCGCAATCATTTGATTTTACTTTTATATGCAAGGAGCTTCCACAGAAGCTCCCTTGCATATATTTTCATGATTATTTTATCGCACCGGATTTTTTGTGCATTTCAATATATTGGTCAACATTATCCTTGGTAATCAGAGGGCAATCGATATCAATATCAATCTGTTTCTCTTCACCAGTCAGTAACTTATTGGAAGTATCAAGTAAAGCTGTTGCAAGATCATAAGCACTCTGTAAGCTTGTTGAAGTCATCAAACCATCTTTAATTAACAGTGCAGCTTCAGCAGTACCATCTACACCATAAGCTAAGATATTAGCAAATTTAGGATCACCCTTTACAACCTCTAATGCACCTGCTGCCATGTTATCATTCATAGCGATGATTGCATCGATTTTATCGTTAGCCTGTACCCAGGTTTCCATATAGTTCATTGCTTCGTCCTTATTCCAGTTAGCAATTTCCTTACCTACGATTTTAACATCAGGTCTCTTATCAAAGAATTCCTTCTGCCAGCTTGCTTCTCTGGTGTCAGCATGGAAGTTTCCAGGAGGTCCTAATAATACAACTACATTAGCACCCTGAGGGATCTGCTCTACTGCTAAATCAGCATTCACCTTAGCCTGTGCATAGGGATCAGCGTCAACAGAGGAAGCTCCTTCAATACCACTAATACGTGCATTTGTTGTAATTGTAACAATACCTGCTTTTACAGCTTTTTCTACATAAGGTCTCTGAGCTTCACCGTTATTAGGCTGAACGATGATTGCATCATATTTGTTTGTAATGGCATTTTCAATCAAAGAGTTTTCTGTATCATCAGAAGCTTGTCCGTCAAATACATCCAATTTGATATTTGGGTACTTTGCTGCTTCTTCCACAACTGCGTTAGCAAGCCATGCTGCAAAGGAGTCTGCCTGCGCTCTTGCGATATAAGCAATTCTGTAAACCTTATCCCCATCATCCGGTT
Source organism: Bacillota bacterium (assembly GCA_023421505.1). GTDB lineage: Bacteria > Bacillota > Clostridia > Lachnospirales > Lachnospiraceae > Mobilitalea. The sequence goes on along the minus strand of JAEZTJ010000098.1, from coordinate 17,965 downwards.
TACTGGTTGCCGTTACGTCATTTCCTGACTTCTTATCATCTGTAGCTGGTTTTGCAGAGCATCCCGCAAATAAAGAAGTAAATAATGCTACTACCATTATTAAAACCAACAATTTTTTCATACCTTTTCCTCCTAATAATTTTATTCTAAATAGAGAATTCTCTATTGTAGACTGATTAAGTGTTTCCTAGCGTTTGCTTCTCTTTGTTTTAGCCCAGATGTCATACATAACAGCGAGCGCAATGATTGCACCTCTGACGATCTGCTGTAAATAAGAGTTAACTCCGACAAGTACCATGATATTATCAAGAAATCCTACGATAAACGCACCTGCCAGCGTTCCTGCTGCCGTACCGATACCGCCTGTAAAGCTTGTACCGCCGATTACGGCTGCAGTAAGAGCTTTGAATTCGTAACCGATTGCACCATTTGGCATACCTCCGTTAACACGGGACATAAAGAGTACACCGGCAATACCAACTAAGATACCGTTAATAATAAAGGCTCTCATTTTGATACGATTTACATTAATACCGGAAGCATTTGCTGCTTCTTCATTACCACCGATGGCGTAGATGGATCTGCCGAATACGGTATGTCTTAAGAGATACCAGGTGATAATGAGTGTTCCAACTAAGAAAAGCATTGGTGTCGGAATGCCGACTATCTTTCCTTGACCAAATTTGACATAATCCCCAATCTGGTATAAGTTCTGCCCGTTTGTATATAACAGGGCGGCTCCTCTTGCCATAGCCATCATTGCAAGGGTGGCAATAAAGGGAGGTGTCTTATATTTCGTTACCATTAAGCCATTTAATACGTTACAGCCTACGCCTACCAGTATTGCAACTATAAAGCCTATGGCCAGGGAACCTGTACTCGTATAAGCTGATATTGACAGGACACCTGCAAGCGCTAATACGGAAGCTGACGATAAGTCTAGCATTCCTGAAATAATCAGAATAGTCTGTCCGAAGGCCAGAATAGTTCCCACTGAAATCTGTGTGGAGATATTCTGCAGATTTGCAACTGATACAAAGTTCTTGTTCGCCAGCCAGCAAAAAATAAATAGAGCTATGAGAACAAAATATATACTGTACTTGGTTTTAATATTATTGATAAATTTACTCTTTGACGTATTCAATTTATTTCACCTCTTTCTGAGTTTTGGTAGCTGTAGCGTAAGCCATGATACTTTCCTGAGAGAACTCATCTCTTGTCAACATACCGGTAACCTTTCCTTTAGCCATAATATAAATTCTATCGCACATTCCGATTAACTCCGGTAATTCTGAAGAGACCATAATCAAAGCCTTTTTCTGTTTCGCTAACTCAGTCATTAATTTATAAATCTCGTATTTTGCTCCAACATCAATTCCTCTTGTCGGTTCATCAACGATTAAGATATCCGGATTTGTCACCATCCACTTTGCAAGAATTACTTTTTGCTGATTACCGCCGCTTAAGGATTGTATTTTTGTTTCATAATCCGGTGCTTTAACATTCATCTTTGCACAGTATTCTGTAACTGCCTTATTTTCCTCCGCCTCATGAAGCCTGCCATGATGAATGAATTTTTTCAGACTTGCAAGTGATACATTTTCTCTGATACTGCGAACCGGTATGATACCAAATCTGCGTCTGTCCTCTGAGAGCATAACCATCTTCTTGTCAATACTGCTTTTTACATTCTTTATTACCGTCTTATTATTTTTAATAAATATTTCACCTGATTGATAGGGATCGAGTCCGAATAGGCTTCTCATTACTTCTGTTCTGCCTGCACCCATCAGTCCCGCAAAGCCTATGATTTCACCTTCCTTCACATGAAAGTTAACATCTTCAAATTTACCTTTCTGGGTAAAGCTCTTGACTCTTAATATTTCATCGCCTAGCTTTAACTCTTCCTTCGGATAATTGTTCTCAAGCTTTCTGCCTACCATCTGTTGTATAACAGTTTCAAGCGTATACTGTTCAATTGGTCTTGAATCTACAACACATCCATCACGAAATACCGTAATCTCATCAGCAATTCGAAAGATCTCATCCATCTTGTGAGAGATATAAATAATACTTGCTCCGCGCTGCTTTAACTCATTTATTTTTTGAAACAGTACTTCCACTTCTTTATTGGTAATCGCTGATGTTGGCTCATCCATTATGATAATGTCAGAGTTATAGGAAATTGCCTTTAATATCTCTAGCATCTGAATATCGGACACTGATAAATCCTTAAGCTTTGTTTCCGGATCGTATTTTAGATTTTCTCTCTTTATAAGCTCAACGGTACGTATTCTGATTTCCTTCCAGTCAATTTTCCCATATCGGTCTCTCGGCCAATTGCCGACAAAAAGGCTTTCTTCAATGGTCATCTCAGGCATGTAATTTAGCTCCTGAAAGATCATTGATATCCCTAAGCTTCTTGCCTGGATCGGATTTTTAATATCAACCTGTTTTCCATCGATTAATATCTCTCCTGCATCTGCTCGGTATATCCCGTTGATGACTTTCATCAGAGTGGATTTTCCTGCTCCGTTTTCACCGCATAACACATGAACAGTGCCCTTTCTGACCGAGAAATTAACTTGGCTCAGTGCCTTTACCCCCGGAAAGGATTTTTCAATATTAGACACTCTTAGCTTAATGTCTGAATTTTTCATTAATCGCTTCCCCTTTCTAATATTCTTAGGCATTTGTTTTTGTCCGCCTCTGTAAGTAAAATAATACATCAAAATAATAAACAAAATAATGTTCTGTATTAATGCGTTTATATACAATTTTACCTATTAAATTTTTTTGAAATAATACACCCGCTAGATTTTATACAAAATTGCGATTTCTTTATACTGGATTACGATAACATTGGACAAATAGCAGCAAAAAAATAACTCCACTCAATATTCCAGACAATAATCTGCAATTTGAAGGAGTTATTCTGATTTATTTTACAGGCTTTCATAGGAGATGAATGCGGAGGGAGCAATTAGGCTGTCCGTCTGCTTTGGTGTTTTTTACTTTTTAATCATAGTGTCTTTATATTCAATTATGGTCATACCGGTAATTTTCTTAAAGATTTTACTAAAATACTGCTGATTTGAATATCCGACCTTTTCAAATATTTCTTTTATCCTGCTGTCCGGCTCTAATAAAAGCTGTTTTGCCTTTTCTATTCTCAGCTTATTAATATACAGCGACATATTTTCACCGGTCTCTTTTTTAAATATGCTGCAAAGATAATGCTTTGATATATTCATTTCCTTTGCGACATCCTCAAGAGATATATCCTCCATGTAATGATTTTCAATAAATTTGAGCGTCATGTTAATCAAGAATTTTGAGTTACTGTGGCGCATATTTTTTATCTCATTGATCAGAGCTTTCGAAAATGTCAGGAATAGCTGATGAATATCCGTAAGTCTTTCTGCGTTAATAATCTTGTAGTGATAGGTTTCATGAGTATCAAATACCTCACTGCCCGCAAGAAAAAAACCATAATTATTAAATAAATCTCCCATCAGGTTTGAATAGAAAATCTTTACTATATTCGGAGTTACTAAGCTTTGTTCAAAATGCTTATCCATCTCTGTGAGCAGCTCAGTGGTCGATTCATAATTCTCATATCCGATTGCCTCAATGAAATTAATATTATATTTCTTTTTTAATTCAAATACATTTGGCTCGGTAAAGCTAATCATCTCCATCACCCTGATTACACTGGCATCGTTTGATTGATAAAATATAATCTGTGTCTTTTGTAAAAAATCCCTATACATTGTCCCAGCCATATTGATTTGATGAAAAACCTTGGTATAAACTGTATGAACCAAGATATCGAAATACTGCTTTGCACCGTTTACCACAAAGGATAGTATTCTTTTTATCTCAACAGGATTAAGCCTAGCGGAAGCTAAAAACAGCAGATTTATATTATTTTGCTGACCGGCTAAGTAAGATATCTCATATTGATTAGCCTGCTCATATAGGATATTCATCACAGCATCGTTTACCTGCTGCATATCCATTTGCCTATCCTGACTATGCGGAAGCGTTGATATACCTATAAAAGCGAAAGCTGAATCGGTTATAGGAAAATTGAGCTTCTGAAGCGATTCGATTAGTCTGTCATCAACCTCAAAGCTGCACTTCATTAAATCTGTCATTAAGGAATGTTTAAGGCTTTCAGAGTCTATCGGATTTCTGTCCGTTCCTGCCTTTGCTTTATTTTGTGTATCAAGCTTAGCTTTAACCGAGTTCATAAGCTTAATTAGTTCCTCATCTTCAACCTCTGATTTTAATATATAATCATCCGCACCAACCTTTAAAGCCTTTCTTGCATAAGAAAAATCATCATAGCAGGTTAACACAAGTATTTTTGTTTCTGAATTATCCTTTCGTATTTGTTCAATCAGCCATAAACCATCCTGTTTTGGCATTTTAATATCTGTAATAACAACATCCGGTCTATGCTTTTGATAAAACTCTAATCCCTGCTCGCCGTTAGAGGCTTCCGATATGATGGTAAAGCCGAGCGCCTCCCAGTCAATTGTCGTTTTAAGGCCAACTCTCACAAGAACCTCATCTTCTACTATTAGCACCTTATACATATTAACCCCCATCTGCCGCCAAAACCTGCGAATTTGGGCAGCGCACAAATTTGCCGATTGAAAAATCTTTGATTTTTCAACCTAACCCCTATCTGCCGCTTAAGCGGCATACTTACATTGAATTCTTGGAAAGCCGACATCTTACTAAAGTGCCTACTCCCATTTTCGCTTCGATATCAATCCCATATTCACTACCGCAATAAAGCTGAATTCTGTGATTTATGTTGTTAAGACCTACTTTACTGAATTTATTTTTATCCGTGGAATCTGATAATATATTTTTTAATACCTCAGCCTCTATTCCGGGTCCGTCATCACTGATTTCTATGATAAGCTGCTCCTCCTTAATAAAGCTTTTAATCTGAATACTAATTTCCATTCTCTCCTCTGTTAATCCATATATGATTGAATTTTCGACAATCGGTTGAAGAATCAGCTTAGGAACGGTTAAATCGAGGCAGCTTTCGTCAATATTTTTCAGGATATGAATTGTCTTATTAAACCTCAGCTTTTGAATCAGTACATAATTCTCTACATAATCAATTTCTTCCCTTAAGGTAATCATATCCCTTCCCAAATTAATACTGATTCTTAAAAGCTTAATGAGTGCTGTTATTGCTTTACTTACACTGGTATTACCTTGAATTTTAGCCATCCATTTAATTGTATTTAGAGTATTATAGAGAAAATGTGGATTAATCTGAGCATGAAGTGCCTCTAGCTCAAGCTCTTTTTTCTCCTGCTCTTCCTTTACCAGCTTATCAATGAGTAGCTGCATCTTTTCAATCATATTATTTAAGCTTAAACCGAGCTGTCCAACCTCATCATTTGACATAATCTCTGTCCTGGCTGTTAAATCACCCTGTTCTACCTTTTTGATAACTGCCTTCATCTTTATCATCGGTTCTGTATAGCGGAATGCAAAAATCAAGATAAATAAAATAATTACAAAGACATATACACTACCCCCAAAAAGGAGCTGGTTCTGAATATGATTTATCTCCTGATACAGATAGCTAGTAGGCAGCGTCTTAATTATTTTCCAATCATTATTCTCTATCGTAGAATAGATCGCAATCTTTTCCACGTCTGTTTTATAAAGCATATAATTATGCCCTTTATAATCCTTTAGTACTTTATCCGTATATGCTTCACTCTGAATAGTCTCACCAATTCGCCCTTTGCTTGGATGGCTGATTATTTTACCTTTATTATCACAGATAAACACTTCAATACTGCTTGTCTCATCCTCCTGTAAGCTGTAATAAGCATCCTTAAGGATATTTTCTTCAAAATCAAATCGAATAAATCCATAATCCTTTAGTGTATTATAATCTACGACTTTTCTCCCTAAGGTAAAATATTTCTTTTCAAAGGTTCCGGAAAGAATCTCTATCATCTTAGATCTTGTAGGTATCCAGATAGGTTGTCCGGAAGAATTAAACAGTTTATAGCTAATTCTATCGGGTAATCCGATTTTTCGGACACCCGTAGAATAATAATTATTTTCTACCGACAAATCTATCGCTTCAATATCATCCCTGGAAGTAATAAACGTTCTTAGAACATTATTAAAATCATCCTGCGTGTAATCAGACCGATTTTTTAGCATTCTGAGTAAGGTACTATTGGAGATAACCATAGTTGAAAATTCCTCAAGATCGTCTAGCATTAAATTAATTTTTTCTCCTGTCTCAAATACGGACTGGATTGCTGATTCTGTATACTTTTTCTGAATGATATCTTTTACAGTTTTTGAATAGGTGAAAGAGAAAACCATGATCGGTATCGCAATAAGAATCACGGCAATGATTCCGAGCTTTACCCGTAGTGCATTCAAAAAATGAATTTTTTTCAACGAAAGCTGTCTCCTTCCAGTTTATTTATACTTCTAGGCATTTGCATAGCTCATAAGCGCAAGTATTATATACATAATAAATACTATTTCTGAGCGGAAGTTAAGCTCAAAGGAGCTCATTTATTGTCTTAGTTCTCTGTTGATTTTCTCACTGACCTCACGGCTATCTAAATTGTTCTTTATCATCTGATGAAGATTACTTACTAGCACTTTCTCAAAAGAATAAAATTCTGATGTTTTTGGCCTCAAGTAAATATTCTCAGGTTTCCACGCGTTAAGTACAGCATTTTTATGCTTAATAAATGCATCCAGTTCGAAAGCATCCATTAAATCCGTAGGGTTATCCTTTTCCAGGCCTTCTGTCTGATTATTTATACTTAAATCCTCATATACAGATTTTCTTGTGGGAAGGCTTCCTCCCTCTTTATGCTTAAATACCTTTAACTGCATCTCTTTTGAGGTTGCCCATACAATATACAGCCAGGCTGCCTCCTTTTCAGTCTCTGAGGCATATTTATTAATCCCAATTCCGGAGCCGCCATATAGATTCCCGCTTTTTACATCGCCATAAGGCAATATTGCATATCCGACTTTGCCTGCAACCTTTGAAAGTATATTATCCTCCAGATAAGTATAATTTTCATCCCAATTTGCCATCATTGCTATCTCACCGTTTCTAAAAGCTGCTGCTGCATCTGCCCAATTCCAATTTACGCCCTCCGGTGCTGATACAGAAGCAACTTTCTTGTACATATCCATTGCTTCAATAAAATCAGAATCAAGCACGTCAATTTCTGTAAAAGTCCTTGTGCCTAAGGTATCAATATTTTTATCTAAAAAATAATCCCCGCCATATGCATCCAGTATATTAGAAAATTCACAAAGAATCGAATTATGCTCCTGTGCCATAATACTGCTGCCGTACTTAACTTCCTCCTCAGGGACATTCTCATCAATCCACTTTGCCACCTCATAATACCTTTCCCAAGTAAAATCATAGGTTCCCGGTGTTGGATTAAAATCAAGCTCCTCTATCATTTTAGCCCTGTAGCGGGCAAATATATCTTTTCGGTAGAAGAGAATCATTGTTGCGCTATCAAAGGGAATCGTATAGATTTTATCATTCTTCATAAAGTAAGAGCATACCTCTGTCTGAAAATCAATAAAATCCTCTGTAAAGCCTATCACATGAGGTCTATCAGGAGTACGGTTATATAGATTGAGAACCTCCAGATAATTATAGAATCGATTTAACGTCTGATAAGGATCCACATAAATCAACTGATATTTGCCCGCATGCGCGATAAAATCTAAATTAACCTTTTGAGTCAAAGCATCATAGTCTACTGCTCTTATATTGATATTAATCCCTGTTACCTCAGAGAATTCTTCACTCTCATGGGTAAGAATATTAGCATATAAATTATTCTCCACAATAAAATTCAAGGTAGTTCCCTCAAATTGTCTGATATTATAATTCTCAGGCAGATCAAGCTTCTCAAAACCGGTTCCTTGTAAATTTATTTGATCTGCTTCATTGTTATTTTTCTTTTCTCCTTTGGATGTTGTACAGGAAGCGAAGAAAGCTAACGTAATTAGTCCAATAATGCCAATTATCATTTGTTTTGCTACACTTTTATTATGAAACATTAATACTCCTCCATATTACTGGTTAAAAGGCTTGGCTAAACTATTACAAAACAAGTATGTTCTATCACAAATTATTGAACAATATCAACAGTAAGTCAATTTGTAAAGTTTACCATCCGAATTCTTTCATAAAAATACCCTATAGAATAGGATTCATTCATCTATTCTATAGAGTATCCATAATGTACTTCGTATTTCATTTATCTAATTATTTTTTAACTACTTATTACCTAATCCAATGTAAATCTGGAGATTTGATTCGTTAACGATGCCGAAAGCTCATCTAGATGTTCTGATGCTCCTTTAAGGTTTATAAATATTCTTTCTTGATTATCAATCATAGCTTGAAGCTGCTCTGCACTTGCAACTGATTCTTCACTTAATGCAGATGTATTTGTAACAGCCGCATTAATTTTTCTGTTTTCCTCAAACAGAACCTTTGAAATTCCGGTTATACTAGTGCTTACTGTCTTTATCTTTTCAATCTCTGCTTCAATATCAGCAAATATCGTCATAATATTATCAATCGAGCCTGTTCCAAGGCCAACGTAATCCAGGCTATCCTTCATCGCTATTACAGCATTTTCTATTTGTTGACGAACCTTAAGTATCTCATTGGAGATACCTTGAGTTGCATCTGCTGACTGCTCCGCCAGTTTTCTGACTTCATCAGCAACAATAGCAAACCCTTTGCCGTTTTCGCCAGCACGTGCTGCCTCGATACTCGCATTAAGTGCCAATAGGTTTGTTTGCTTGGATATCGATGATATCGTTGTTGTAATATTCTCAATTGTCTCTGATTCCTTCGCAAGTCTTGAAATAACCTCTGAAGAAAGATTAACACTGTCCTTAATCTTATATAATAGTTTAACGGTAGAATCTAAATTAACTGCACCGTTTCTTGTTTTATCCTTTGTTTCAGCTATCATCGTATCTATCTTAGTACTGATATCTACCAGTTCCTTCGTTTCATTTTCCATATCGTTTACAGATACTGTTATATTTTGAATCTCGTTCACTGTATTTTTTGCATATAAGGTTAGATTCTCAATTGACTTCTTGGTATTAACACCACCTTCCACTACCTCTAAGCTAACATGCTTATAGCTGTTGGAGGACTGAGCAACTACACCGGATACATTCCTGATCTCAAATATGATATTTTTAAGATTATTTATCATTTTATTAAAGCTTGTGTTAATTCTTCCCAGCTCGTCAGAGGCTTCCGGCAAAGAGCTTATTAAGTTGCCTTTTGCTACTTCATCGGCGATCATCGATATTTTCAACATTCTCTTAAAGAAACTTCGAAGTAGAATGGTTAATAATATAATAAGAAATATAATTGCTGCAGCAGCTACGAATATAATTAAATAAAGTAATTGATTCAGGCTTTGGGTATACTCCTTCGTAGGAACTTGTAAAAACATATACCAATCTGTACCTTCCACCTTTGAGGAGAACAGCATATTCGTATCGTTTTTCACTTTATATTTTCCATGAAAGCTTTCTTTCGTAAGTGCATTTTTAACTAAGGCAGAGAACTCCTTATTTGAATCCTCTAGAAAATTCTTAGCCATAAGAGCCGAATCCTGATGGTACAGTACGGTGCCGCTAGAGCTTAGTATGTATACTTTATCTGTTTTACCGATATGGAAACCAGTGTTTTCTTCAAAAACAGTGGTAACTAAGCAAGCTCCACTTACAAGGCCTACAATATTATCATTGAAATCTCTTACCGGACATTCCATTGAAATGATTAAATCATCGGGGTTTTGCTTATCCTGAAAAGGATTTGATATAATCTTTTCACCCTGCATTACCTTCGGAAATGTCTCTTCTGTACTGATATCTACAACTACATCATTTTGCAGCGTTAATTTACCTGTTGTATCAGAAATTCCAAAGCTGTTATAAACTCCATCATAATTTTGCTGCTCCTTCTTGAAATATGGCATTATTTTACTATAATCCATACTTGATACTAATTCCGTATTAGCGATAACTTCTACCTGGGATAGTCTTGATTCCACCCAGGATGACAACTTTTGTGCATGAATGGTGACTGTCTGCTTACTTGAATTTTCCATGGTTGATAGGATTAACTTTTTTGAATTTACATATTCAATGGTTGTTACTGTACCAATCAGAGCGGTGAAAATAAATGATATTAAGATAATTGCTTTGACTTTTAAAGATTTTTTCTTTTTCATACGTCTCTCCCTATACAAATTATAGTTACGCTGCATATCAAATAACAATCCTTTGTTGCTCTTCTTATGTTACATTTTCCATACACCAATTCCCATTTATATCATTAATTTCTATTAATTAGTACTATTATACTACAAATCAATAAAAAGTAATATACTAATGTACCAATTAATCATATTCTATTTGTTTTTTTATTCTTTCTGTACAAAAGGATATTATAAGTTAATTTAACTCTCCTGATTGCTAATTGACAAATGCGCAACCAGCCTTTGCTTGACTCATTATTTGTTATAAACTACACTTTTAGAACAAGGAGGTTAAAAATATGTTTGACACCAAAAAATTCGGAGCCTATATTTCGAAACTTCGTAAAAAAGCAGATATGACCCAATCTGAGCTTGCTGATATACTGAACCTGACACGCCAGGCAATTTCCAAATATGAATGCGGTGATAGCTTCCCTGATATTTCAATTTTAATATCTATCTCTGAAACCTTTCATATCACTCTTGATGAACTGATCGGTTCCGGAGGACCGACAGAAAAAGAAGCGACGATTTTAGGAGGAGCGGCAGTCGGCCAGGATTTAACCGACTCAATAGATCATAACTATCTAGAGGAGTTTGTCAATCTTGCACCCTTATTAAAGCCAAGCCTACTAGACAAAATGGCTAAGAGTCTTGCAAAGCATGGGATAGATATTTCAAGTATCCTAGCACTGGCAGAATATATTAATGATGATACAGTAGTTCATTTATTGGAAAATGCAACGTATGGAACACTCAATGAAAATTTACTAGAACGCTTAATACCCTTTTTGGACAAAACTTCTATCTCAATTATTTTTCAGAAAATACTTGACGGAGAACTGGATTACAAATTACTTCGCATCATGCTTCCTTATGCAGAGTATCTCTATCCTCAGGCAGAGGCTGCTGTTCTATATGGAGGACTCAGTGAAAAAGCACTCGAAATTTTAAGACATTATTCAAATGATAACGATGAGAATCAAAAACATTATCCCAATTCAGTAGAAAGGTAAGATAGTAAATGGATGAAAAAAGAATTCAGTTTTTAAGCGAAGCTCCTGTCGGTAAAGCAATTTTTACAATGTCCATCCCAATGGTTATGGGAATGTTGATACAATTACTCTATAATCTAGTAGACATCTTTTTTATAGGAAAGCTTGAGGACCCTAATCAGCTGGCAGCCGCAAACGTAACGACTCCGTTATTTATGATTATGATGGCTGTGTCTGGTATTATCGGAACAGGAGCTTCCTCGTATATTTCACGAAGTATGGGAAAGCAGGATTATGTAAAGGCTAGTAAAGTTCTATCCTCAGGTATTATAATGTGTTTTTTCATAGGCATACTCTTCTCCTTCTTTGGATGCCTTTTTATTAAACCGATTGTCCATGCTCTGGGAGCAAGCAAAGATATATTTCCTTATGCGCAGGATTATTCTGTAGTATTAATATTGAGTGCAACGATTATTATGTGTAATTTTGCGTTAGGACAGCTTTTAAGAAGCGAAGGCTCAACGATTGTCTCCATGATTGGTATGCTGATCGGTACTATAGCAAATACTATATTAGATCCCATCTTCATATTCGGTTTTCATATGGGAATCAAAGGTGCCGCTATTGCGACTGTACTGGGAAATGCCTTTGCCTTATTATACTACATAATATTTTATTTACGTGGAAAGTCAATGATTAAATTTAAAATAAAGAATTTTTCCTTTGAGAAAGATATTTGGAAAGAAATATTTTCTATCGGCACAACCTCATCCGTTAGCCAGATACTTATGGGTGTAGCTGTTATGATATGTAATAACATAATAGCGGATTATGGAGATAATGCAGTTGCCGGAATGGGAGTTGCCTCCAAAATCATGACGATAGGTACCTATATTTTTATGGGATTCGCCTCCGGTTGCCAGCCACTGCTTGGATATAATTATGGCGCAAAGAACTATGAACGGGTACAGGAAATAATAAAGAAGGGTATGATGATTACAAGTCTTCTAGGTATCCTACTAACTGTCTTATTCAAGCTCTTTTCAAAACAGCTTATTACGTTTTTTACGCCTCTAACAGATGTGATAACACAAGGAAATTTTATTCTTCGTGGACTTATGTGGTCACTTCCGGTATATGGTGCCCAGATGGTCTGTGCTGTAACTGTTCAAGCAATTGGTAAAGGAAAAGCCTCCTTACTGATTTCTATCTCAAGGCAGGGTTTGTTCTACATACCTATTTTACTAGCATTTAATTATGCCTTCAGGTTAAAGGGTCTGATCTACGCTCAACCTGCTGCTGATTTGCTTGCTTTAATCCTAGCTGTCTATGTTACTAGTAAAATTCTTAGTAAGAACAAATCCTTTGCTTGATTTATATATAATAAGTTTCACACTATAATTACTTTCTGATTGTGACTATTTCTTCCTTACTTCCATCAGCTTTCTCATAGTACACTACCATCTTTTCATAGCATATAAAATTCCCTGCTCGGCCTAAATACTGAGCAGGGAACTTTCTGATTATGTTTTTCTTAACAATACGGAAAAAATGCTCTTTTCAATTTATTCAAACATTTTATATAGCTCCTCCACACTAACCACCAGACTTCGTCCAAAGCCAAGCATTTCAAGTCCCATCCTCTTCTTTTCGGCATTAAAGGATGCTGTAGTTTCAATTGGTACGATACAGTTATAATTTAAGGAAAAAGCAGAGCTGCAGGTCTCTAATACACATACATCGGTAGCAGCACCGGTAAGGATTAAATTCTTAATCTTTTTGTTTTGTAATATAGCATTAAGGTTTGTATTGAAAAATGCATTCCATCTGTTTTTTATCACTAGCTCCTCTCCTTCTCTTGGAGCCAGAGGCGGTATAATCTCAGCATCTGCTGTTCCTTTTACAAAATGCTTGTATTTTTCCACTTCAAATCTTTCGGCCAGCATTCTCCAATCGCTATAGTCTTTTTCGTATTCCGTTTTTATATTTACAACCAGCATACCATTATCACAAAAAAAGTCCTTTAATTTCGCTATTGGTGTTACAACGTCCTCCTGACTATCTATATCCACCCTTAACATTTTAACAAGCGATCCATCCGGTGCACCGCCTCCATACTGCATATCTATCACTAACAATGCTGTTTCCTTCTTATCCAACATTTTCAAATCGTACATCTCCTTATTCTAATTCAAGATTAAAAAATTATGAATTATGTATTACCAAAACAGCGTCTATTTATTCTGTCAGCAGTAGTTCCTAGCATAATGCATCATAAGAATTCATAAACCTTCTATATACTTTACATCTTTTTATATTTATCTTATAATTATAAAAAATGGATGGGTGATTCGTATGCAAATTAAGAAGGATGATATTCGGGATAATATCCTCGCTGCTGATCGAGTAGGAGGGAGTGATTAACTCCCGTCCTCTCACAGCACCGTGCGTACCGTTCGGTACACGGCGCTTTCAATAGTTGACGTGCACTGACTGATATGCATTGGCTAAATCATAGAAGCCACTGCGTATCAGTCTTTCTTTTGTTAGAGCTATATTGACCGCAATTGTGTGTGTTACAAACCAGTAACCTCTTCGGCTATTCGCCGTTATGTATGCCAAGTCTTTGGACACTCCTAATTTTATAAGGTTTCTTAACTTTGTCTTAGGCTTCTTCCACTGCTTCCAAATACACATACGTATCCGATGGTAAAGCCACCCGTTGATATCCTCAATATGGTTCTTCATACTTGCTATTCCATAATAATTAAGCCAGCCTCTTGCATATACCTTTATCTTTTCCAATGCCGGTCGTATGCTCTGTACAGACCTTCGGGAAGAAAGCTCTCTCAGTTTTGACTTAAACTTTTTCCATGACTTTGAGTGAACTCTGACATATATGCCATTTCCGTTCCTTCCCAATACAAAGCCAAGAAACTTAAAATTTCGGATTGCAAATACACTAACTACACGGCTTTTGTCTTTATTCACAGTTAACTTAAGCTTACCTTCAAGATAATCCGTACTTGTCTCCAATAGTCTCTTTGCAGCTCTTTCGCTCTTTGCTAACAGAACTATATCATCTGCATAACGCACAAGCGGAACCCCTCTCTTTTGAAACTCCTGGTCAAACTCATTAAGATAGACATTTGCCAATAGTGGCGACAGATTTCCGCCCTGTGGCGAACCTTCCTCCGTGTCCATGACTACACCATTTTCCATAACACCGCTCTTAAGATACCTTTTTATCCATTGTATTACCCTTTCATCCTTCACATTTCTTCGAAGTGTGTTTAGTAATAACTCGTGATTCAAGGTATCAAAGTATTTTGACAGGTCTAGTGATACCGCATAGCGATAACCCTCTTCGGCATACTCTTTGACCTTGTTAATGGCATCCTTCGCACTTCTCCCCGGACGGTAGCCATAGCTTCCGTCCGAGAATTCTGTCTCATACATTGGCATCAGTTGTTGTGTAATGGCTTGCTGAAAAATACGGTCTTTGACTGTTGGAATACCAAGCTTTCGCATTCCACCGTCTGCTTTTGGAATCTCTTTACGCCTTACCGGGTCAGGTGTATATTTACCTTTGTATATTTTCTCGATAATCGCTTGCTGGTTTTCCCGTAGATATGCACCTATTTCATCGACTGTAATACCGTCGATTCCCGGTGCTCCCTTGTTTGCCTTTACCCTCTTAAAAGCTCTGTTAAGATTGTCTTTATACAGTATCTTCTCCAAGAGTTCTGGCTGTGCACTGTCCTTTTCTTTCCATATCGAACGGAATGACCTCCGCACTTTTGCATACCCTTCATGTTCCGCACTATCTCTTTGCGGACAGTCTCTGTTTTCAGAGTTTTCTGCCTTCATTAGCCACTCCTCCTTTCTCTGTCATACTTGGGACTCCTATTGATTCGGTCCTTCACCTCTCGGCTACTATGACCTCTGCTGACTTCTGTATGTTCAGTACTACCTTGCGATAATAGTTACCTCTTTCAAGGCGTTTCATACAGACCTCCCCGGGTACTCACACGTTCCTTCTCTCCATCTATCTGCCACATTTACCATACATGATTCTGTGTAGTTATCGGGCTTCAACTTGTAGCGCAGTCTTACCCTCATGCATAGCCTGATGTGATTTCTGTTCGTCAGACCAGAGATTTGCCCACTGGTTAGTATGTTCCCAGTATCCAGCTTCCTTCAGATTCCACCTCACGATGGACACCCTTGCCTTCGGCTATACCCTTCCCACTACCGGGCGGATTCGGGACTTACACCCGTTGGAACGTGTGCCCGCCGGGCACACACCAATAAAAAGTGCGCCCTGAATGGCTTTTTGCCAGATCAGGGCGCACTTTTTATGTTATTATTTTTTTATCCCATCAATGACCGCAGGATTCTCCATGATGACCGCACTCATGTTCCCCATCTTCATCATGGTGATGATCGCATAATGTATCGGGATTAAATTTCAATTTGTCAGAAAGCAATGATTTAACAGACTGATCCACATCCCCTTCCACACCAGGGTAAATCCGAATTCCAGCTTCAGAGAGTGCGCTTTTTGCACCTCCACCAATGCCACCGCAAATTAAAGTATCCACTCCCTTTTTATTTAAGAGACCTACCAGCGCACCGTGTCCATCGCCGTTGGTATCTAAGATTTCCTGGGATACCACACTACCCTCCTCTACTGCAAAGATTTTAAACTGTGTGGTTTGTCCAAAATGTTGAAACACGTTTCCATTGTCATAAGTGACCGCAATTTTCATAACCTGCCTCCTGTTCTTAATGATTATCTTTATAAGAATATCATAAATTGATTTATGGCATATGTCAATAACTTTCGCTATTTTTTTCTCCCAATAACAAACTGGACTGGCAAAGAGGGAATCAAATGCCTCTATACCAGTCCAGTTATCAAATGAGTTTATTATTATTTGTTTATTAATCCCCCATTCGAGTTAAACGAATAGGTAATACCATTCAATTCAATGGTTGTATCATGAACCATGATCCCGTTATGATCAAAATAATACCAATTTCCGTCCGTCTGTATCCAGCCAGTCTGTCTTTCATAATTTTTCATATAATACCATTCCCCATCAATGGTTTTAAATCCATCGGGAGGGATAAGAGAACTATAATCTGCAAAGGACAATTCGATGGTCACATCTCCATCAATTCCTGCCACCCTTCCTTTATCCGTACACTGCCAGATGGTACGATTTTTGCACTCATTGACGGTCCCGTATCGGGCATACCATACATCATATGGAATCTGGTTCATATCGATGTGAAACGTCAGCCACTTATTATTTGCATAAACGATTGGGTGATATCCTGCATCTGCAATGGTTTTACAGAATGCATTGATATTGTCCGTGATCTGCTGTCTGGATAAATTATTGTCAAGAAGATACTGGGATTCCACATCATATGCAATGGGATAGGATACACGGTAATCTTTCACCTGACGCAGTACATATTGCGCTTCTTCTGTTGCGGTCTGAGCATCAAGGGCCTGTGTATAAAAAAAGATTCCTGTCTTAATTCCATTTGCCACTGCATTGTTCATATTTTCTGAAAAATATGGATCCATATCATTGAGATAACCGATCCGTACCATGGCAAAAGAAATCCCGTCTTCTGCCACCGATTTCCAGTTGATCCCACCATTGGTTTCGTTCTGGCGATTCTGGTACTTGGTTACGGTAATTCCCTTTTCCAAAACCCCTGTAATAGGATTTCCAGATGCATCAATGTATTGTCCATTCTCCAGTTTCCACGCTTCCGCCGAAAACGTATTTATCGGTGTTGCAAACGCTTCGGAAGCCATAAGACAGGCAACCAGACTCATGGCAATCCTAAATCTTATGTTTTTTTTCATTGTTTCCTCCAATGACTGCTTTTTTCTTATTTAGTCTTTCTCTCTGCGAAACACATTGATATCATGGATCAAAGTCTTCACACTATATAGAAATAAGTCAAAAGCACCAAAATTATATAAATTAAGAATCAGCATACCAACGGGAACTGCCAGTATCATACCTGCGATCCCACTTATCTTAAAACCAAGATACAAAAACAGCAAGGTCATAAGCGGGTCTAATCCCATGGTGTCGCCTACAATCTTTGGCTGTATAATCTGCCTTATAACCAGAGTTAAAACATAGATCACCACCAGACCAAATCCAAAGGCATACTCTCCTGAAACCATGCGTATGATGGCCCAGGGAATTAAGATCGTCCCGGTTCCTAATATGGGAAGAAAATCCAAAACTGCAATGATCAGAGCAATTAACAATGCATATTTGATTCCCAGAATTAAAAAACCGGCAGCCAGAACACCGGCTATGATAAACATAATCTTAAACTGTGCGAGAAAATAACCGCCAACCAGATGTTTCACATCTTTTTTTAAGTAATTATAATATCTTCCGCCATCCTGAGGCATATACCGTTTTATAAACGAGAGGATCCGATCCCGGTCAACAATAAAAAGATAAGAAGAAAATATCGTTACAATGGTATAAACCAGAGCTGCCGGAATGCTTTTTACCGCATTTCCTGCCGCCATAAACGTCGGAGAGGCAATCTTTTGTACCATTACATTTAGAT
>JAEZTJ010000090.1 GCA_023421505.1 Bacillota bacterium | reverse complement strand
TAGAGACAGGCCATAAACTCATTAATATTATGGTCTTTCTGATTAATTGCAGATAGTAGACTAATTCCATCTAATCCACTAGCTTCACAAAGGCATAATTGAGCTGCCTTGTCTATATTATTTTTTTCCCAGTGGAATAACTGATATAGTCTGCTTTCTAGTTTATGTTGGATTGTTTCTAATATTGTTTTTCTCGTAGTTATGGTCAAATTGTACTGACCATATGCACCCTTACCTGTACTAAAACCAATAATTGAATACTCTCCTTTATGTTCATCATCATTTCTTAATAATGCGCCATCCATTCCACTATCAACACAAACAACCCAATAAGCTTTTTCATGCAATGAATACACTATGTTTTGCGCTTCGCTATCAATGCATACTTCTCTTACTGCAATAAACTTACCATCTGGTAATGTTTCAAAATTATTACGGTATCTTACAATCTGAGTATGCGCATAGGAAGTTCTGAATTGAGGCTGTGATAATTCAATTCTTCTTTTTATTTTACTTGAAGTATCTGAAACTGGAGATGGTTTAAATACAATAGGAAATCTGCATTGACTTAGATCTAGTTTCACTGAACCGCTCTCTTTAACAAACTGCAAATTATTTAGCTTTAATAAATCCATCACATAAACAATGTCATTATTACCATTTAGCAGCTTATCTAAATCAGATTTATTTCTCCATTCATTCAAATATGTTCTGATATTTACATTTGCATCTTGCGAGAAACACTCATCCATCCAGTATGAAAGATAATTTCTACCACCCTTGTTTTCTGGCTTTACAAGAATTTTGATTGTAATATTAATTATTTCATCTGGATACTTCTTTCGTTTTATTTCAATATATTTATATACTGCTGCAATTATTGGTTGCAATTCTGATGGATCTACAAAAACAATACTCAAATTTCTAAATGCATTCGGAAACGCTTTTGTATAATCTGAAATCACGCCATAAATCATTTTTGCATTATCATTCATTTTTGTATTTTCTTTATTATCAAAATCATCATCGAAAATAGCATCTTTATGAATCATATCTTTTAATCTGCTATTATTCTCAATATCGCTTCTTCCATAAACTGAAAACGCTCCGAATGAATTTATAGCTCCAAAATACTGTTGTCCATATGAAGGGAAAATATCTAATGAGCTTTGCATCATACTCATTTGCAATAAATTCTCTATTGTATCATCGATTTCTTTTCTACTTACTTTTTGTTCATATTCTTGTTCTTTCCACCACTCTTCACATCCATCTAGAAAGAATATTTTCTGGTCATTTAGCTTTTCTAATGTTGCTGGATGCCACGCAGGTACAATACAACTTTCTGATTTAGAATCATCAGCTATTACTTTTTCGTTTTTTTCAATATTAAATGCATGAATAAATGCATCCATAATCCATTTGAGATTCTCCGGGAAAGTATGTTGTGTCAAATAGTTTCCAAGATCAACATATTCCTGAACTAACTCTTGTAATTCCGATGGTTGTTTCAGTAAACATACATAAAATCCTTCGTTAGCTACACTATAGGCAAACTTGACAAACTTTTCGCCTAACTTATCGAATTTAGCCGAAATAAGCATTTCTTCATCTGGAATATTATTATCAATATACTCTGCCAAGTTGAAGTCATATTTAATATCACTTTCATCATATAAATCAAAAAACTCTTCTTCACTCTTAGCAAACAAAAGTGAATTTAATTTCTTAATTGATGCAACTGGTATATAATTTCCGTCATCATTATTACACACATCAAGTAAACACAAATCCGAAAAATTATGTAACCATGCACAAGTATTTTCAAATTTCCACTGGAACTCTTGCGTAACCTTTTTAATAACATTACCATCAGCACTGATACAACTTGCAACAAAATTAATCTTGCTGATGGATTTATTTGAATTAGCAGCTTTTACAATTCCATCATCAATAAATTGGATTGAACTTTGTGGCGAAAAAATATTTACAGGTGCACACTCAAGTTCAATTTCAGTATTATTAACAGACCACATTTTTTGATTTAAATATTCAACCACTCCATTAGTATGTCTACAAATAGTATCCCATGTATCTTTAAGCTGTTGCTTCTCTTCGTCATCCTCTGTATCTGAATACATACACACCACTTCAGCCTGTTTAATATCAAAAATAATTTTTTCAACCTGAAGCTCATCTTCTTTTATACCGCACAAAGTATATAGTAATGCATTTGTAAAAGCTTCTAGCGGTTCTCCTGTCACAGTAGGAATAGTTTTCCTTTCAACTTTATTAACTGGAACTTTCATATCAAGTACCGCTTCTATAATACTAAAATCTGTACCCAGTAGCTTTTCTTTAAACAAAGAAACATTTTCTCCACGAATATAGCCCATAACTATTTTTTCAAATTCGTTGTAGCTTTTTATACTCTGTCCATTCCAGCCATCCCATTCGCTTGAATAGTTCTCTTTTTCAGCATCATACAAATTAACTTGCTTTTTATACTTTTTATATTGCGTTATAGTAAGCTTTTTGAACATCTGTCTGCTAATAAAATTATATTCTATTCTTAAAATGTTCTTTTTGCTTTCCAATTCTTTCGCAGTAGGCAACTCTAACTTTTTGAAAGGCAATCCCCATTCAGGAAGTGATTCATAAAACTTTTCTATAAAATCATTGATATTTGATATATGATTATTCCATTTATCAACAAGAGAACTTAATTTACAAATGTCAACTGCTATAAATTCAAATAGATCCTTGTATAACTTGTCTACATACCCTAACTCTGTATCGCTAAAGCAATTGTCTAAATCAGCAAATATTTCATGATAGTTTCCACTTATCATAAAAACAAGACTATCTGGTGTTATTGTATAACAATTTAATAACCCCCCCTTGTCTTCTTCATCCTCAGTTCCTAACAAAACTAATACATTCGACTGATGCAAATTTCTATAATGGGTGATACTTTCTTCTTGTGCAACCCAATTATGCTGCTCCATTGATTGCAACGTAGTAGAATCCCCACTTTTTTTGACGAAATAATTCCATTTATTCTTTGCTAATTTAATATCCACGGTTAGCCCGATTTGAGACAACTTTTCTGCAACTTTTCTTGATAGATTTTCATATATTTTAATATCTTCAAACCCATCCACTCTAATCATCATTTCTCCATCAATAGAAGGAGCATTATTCACAATCAATTCTGTTACTGCATTAACAATATATTTCATTATGCTTCCTCCTCGATGCTAAAATATGGATTAACAACAATTGAAGTCGCATCTGACAATTCTCTTAAAAATCCAGTGGCTTTTAAAAAGCTTTGAAACGCGATTACATTCTCATTAAAACTATTTGCAAGAGTTTTTTCCATTACTGCTTCATCTCCTAATGATTTTCTATACTCATCAGGACCAATTACAATTCCAAAATGAGCAAATAGTTTACCCAAAAACATATTTAGAGTCATTTTTTCCTGTGGCGCTACAAGAGAAAGCACCAGGAATCTAATAACATCTTCAGATAAACTGAAACGTTCAAAAGGCCCACTTACAGGAATAATACACTGTAATTCCTTACCTTTTGCTCGAAAAATATCCAATGAATCTTTTTTTGCACTTCTTACTTCACTCATTAAATTATCTTCTGTAATGTCTATTTCTCTTGCAATTTTATTCAATGCAGTCATAAAATCATCTTCTATACTTCTATATGATTC
>JAEZTJ010000072.1 GCA_023421505.1 Bacillota bacterium | reverse complement strand
CCGACCTTCACCGCTATTAATAATTATAGCACAAAAAAGTTGTCGGGTAGAGCCAATTACACGTTTCATTTATGGTGGTGCCGAGCTGCAGCGAGGCATGGAAGGTTAGAGTGTCAAAAGCCTATTTAGATTTTGTACTTTGTCATTTTGCATAATTTATATCTTCAAAATCTTGATGCAGAACATGGTTTGTTCGTAACATATACTGACCAATGAGATCATGGGGATATATGGAAAGATGTTATCATCATATGGGTTCATAACTAGTTCACAATTACAATGTAAGAATGAAAAATTGATAGAAGAAAGAAGGTGTTTCATGTTTGATCATAAAGTGGATGAACTTTTCCAAGGACTAGGTTTTAGTCAAATTATGGTATTGGCAACCAGTGAGGATAACCGAGTAACAGCTCGCTCCATGAGCATTATCATAGACAAGAGAAGATTTTACTTCCAGACGGATAAGAATTTCTGTAAATGCCGGCAGATAAAAAATAATGCCAATGTTGCTGTATGTTATAATAATATTCAAATTGAAGGGATATGTAAGGAGATAGGTCATCCCTTTGAGCAAGAAAATAACCTTTTCACACAGAAATACAAAGAATGTTACAGAAACTCGTATGATAAATATACCCACTTACCAAATGAAACTGTATTTGTGATAACGCCGATTTTTATTACCGTATGGGCTTATGATAATGGAAAGCCATATAGAGAGTTTTATGACTTTATTCATGAAAAATATAACAAAGAATATTACGATATATCTGGCGTAGTAGGTTGAAAAGAGTACATTTTTCAACCGGCAAAAAGCACTAAGCGTGCTTTTCGCTCAGTATTTGTATGCCGCTTAAGCGGCAGATTGAGGTTATTATGAGAACTATATTCTTGAAGGTAACAAGTGAAGTTTGTATATAGAATAATAAGGATGGGATGAGATGATAACTATTGATGGGAAATGGATTATGGAGGGCATAAACCTTGATGATCCCAGACGAATAAAAACGTCTAAGGAATTAACCGAATATATTAAGAAAATTGGTTTTTTACCGCTTTTTAAGAATGGGGTGGAGGGTTTTTCAGTAGAAGAATTAACTGCTTCAAATAATTGGTGGAATGGAAATGCTATGGAAGATCCTTGGAGCTGGCGGGAAATTATCGCAACAGAGGGCGAAGTGGCCTATGGTAAGTTATTCTGTAATCGAGCAGGCTTTGTTTCAAGAGAGTGGTATCCGTATCTAGCCTCTTATCGAAGAGACGGGTATGATTTTGAAAGCCGATATGAGGATGGCCTTGCAAGTAATCGAAGTAAGAAAATAATGGATATTTTATCTAAAGTTGAGGTTATTCCTTCAAATGCTTTAAAGACCGCAGCCGGTTTTGGGAAAGGTGGAGAACGAGGCTATGAAGGAGCATTAACTTTGCTTCAGATGCAGACTTATATTACAGTAAGAAGCTTTCATAGAAAAAGTAATAAGAAGAATGAGGAATATGGATGGTCTGTAGCGGATTATTGCCTAAGTGAGAAACTATTCGGGGAAGAGCATATCCGTTCTGCTTATTCATTGAGTTCAGTACAAGCAAAGGAAAGAATAATAGAACATATGCAAGCTATATACCCTTCTGCGGATAGAAAAGCAATAGAAAAGGTAATTCATTAGAAATACGTAATTAAATAAGAATAATGGATCTGATTGAATTTATTATAATACACTTAAATCTATTTATAATAAAATTATTAGATACTTTATAAATACTGCCAGTAAATAAATTAACTTTAAGAAAACATGACTAAAGCTATTGTAAATTATTGCTTTCATATAATAAAGTGCTATAATACTGTTATTGGATAGATATATCTGGTATATTCGTCTAATAAGAAATAGAATTACCAAGTAGCAGAGTTAACCAATAGTAAAACTCAATAATTTCGCAATTATCTAAAGTAGCAGAGTTAGATAATTGCGAAACTATAAAGTTTTAATAATTGTATACACAACATATACTATTCCTTCGCTCCAACGCTCCTATGAGCTTAACTTCCGCTTCGGAATAGTATATGCTGTGTATACAATACTTACAATTACTGAGTTTCGCAATTATGTATAAAGTAGCAGAGTATTTGAAAGGGGTAATTATATGAAATATAGTCATTTACATGGCAAACAGGAGACTAAGAACATTCAACATATAAAATCTATACTGAAGAAAGGTTTGATTATTGCCATAATTCTTTGTATGGGGTTGAACAGTCCGGCTTTGATGAAAATAAGCAAAGCTGATGCTACGACGACAGTGAATGCAGTAGTGAATTATTTGGATGAAGTAGTAAATGTATATTCAGGTCCGGGAAGTAGCACAAAGTTCTATATCAGTACAGATAATCAGAAAAACTGGGAAGTAATTGATACTGGACTCATGGTATCGAATGGGAAAAATATGTGTGTGATGGATATCTCAAGCCTCTTAACAACAAAGGAAGCTACAATATTTTTTAAGGGTAATAAGGATGGGAATCCATATAAACTGATTCTCCAGGGTGAGGATAGTAAAAGCCTAACAGCAGTTTATAAAGTTATGGCTGGAGAAGGTAGAATAGATTTTACTTCGGTACTGCCCGTGGAATACAGAAAGGGTACTAACGGGATTTGGAAGCCGGTTACTTCGCCGATGCTAACCTCAATCTATGAAATTAAGGGAGCTAATTTATTCTTTAGAACAATAGCAACAGCAGATAGGCGGGCTGGTAAGGTAATTACGGTTAAAGTTCCTAAAAGACCGACAGCACCGTCAGTAAAGCTTGATGGCAGTAAATTAAATATTACAGGAGTAAAGGTTGGGTCGACGCAGTATCGTAAGGGAGATGATGCCGGTTGGATCACATTTAATACTCCTGACACTAAGATAAAAACGATTGACTTATCCTCCTTACTTGGAGGAAGTACTGCGATAAACATGCCAATTCCGGCAGGGGTAATTGAGTTTCGTACACTTGGTACCGATAAAAAGCCGAACTCCGCTATAAAAGTAATTGAAGTTCCACAGCAGCGAATTATGCCAGTCTCACAGGCGAGTTTAATTGGAAGCGCTCTTGCTATTATAGATCCCAATACAAAGAATCAATATGAATATACTATTGTTTCTCCAGGAGTTACATTGAATCTGAACACAGCAAAATGGTCATCAATCACTTCAGCAAAAGCTGTCATAATACCTAAAGTAGCAATAAACGACAGAATTTTAGTACGTATGAAAAGTACAACAGATTCCTTAACAAAACAGATTATTCCTGCTTCTACGTATATAGAATTAACTGTTACATCCATAACTCCGCGTAGCTAATAATGCTTAAAATATTATTTAAAAAAGCGTAAAGTCCTAACGAGGAATATTCCTTTGTTAGGATTTTTTTCATCTTCTAATACCAATGGCAAAAAAACTCCTGTATCATATGATATAATACGATGATTGGCAGGATGAATTAAGGATGGCAGTAAATGAAAAGAGTAAATATTTTATTTGTTGGGGGTTTCTGCGGAGCAGGAAAAACAACATCGATTATAGCAATTGCTAAATATTATTCAGATATTGGTAAGCGTATTGGGATAATAACAAATGAGCCGGGTGATATCGTAATAGATTCTGAACAGGTCAAAGCACACGGGTTTAATGCCACAGAGATAACGGGAGATTGCTTTAGTAATAATAATCACAAATTTGTGGAGAAGGTTAGTGAACTATGTAAAAAAGAGGATATTGATTATATTCTGGCTGAATCGGCAGGGAGCAGTACCGATCTTGGGGCTACGTTAATGAAGCCAGTCAGGAATGGAAATAGAGGTTATAAAATTTTACCTTTATCAGTCCTGATAGATCCAATCCGATTACTCACAGAGATTCTGTCAACGAATAAGCATTTGCCGAAGGAAATTGAATACCTTATGCTTAAACAAATGGAAGAAGCAGATATATTAATCGTAAATAAGGCAGATATTTTATCCAGAGTCGAGAAAGAAAAAATTGAAGCATATTTATATGAAAGATTTACTGGGAGAAAAATTATTTTTATCAGTGCCAAGAGAAGCATTGGTATTGAAAAATGGATGATGGAAGTAGAAAGGCTTGGGCTAAGCTATCATATTCGTAGTAAGCGCAGCCTTAATATCAATTATGAGACTTATACTAAAGCAGTATCTGGTATTAGCTTTCTAGAACTTAACTGTGGGCTTACCTTAAGGAGAAAATTATCTGGTAATTATTTATTAAGCATGATAGCTGAGGCCATTAAGAGAAATTTGAGAAACGAAAATTACGAATTAGTTCATTTGAAAATGTGTATTAAGGGAAATCAAGGCTATAGTAAACTGGGCTGTACCAGTAGCTATAGTAGAAGTAACATTGATAAGAAATTAGATATACAGATTGAAAATGGAATTTTGATAATACAAATCAGAGCAGCTATTCATGCGGATCGACTGCGTGAAATAATTGAGCTGGTTATAGATAATATATTATTAAGAAAGCTTTATGTTGAAATTGATAATAAAAAAATGGAATGCTTCCCGCTACCCTTGCCGAAGCCAGTATACCGATATTGATTGCGACTAAAAATTAGATGATAATGAATAGATAAGTCCCGTGGGATTAACATCCGTCGGGACTTATCTCTTTACCTATTACAGCGTTTTCAAACTAACTGGACGATTACTTGTCTTAACTTCTAGATGCTACAACAAAAAGGCTTCGGCGTAGATCCACTTCACTTACGTCATAGATATTCCTTAAGAAAGTTCATCCTGCGTATTCAGTCCAATTATTTGTAAAAACACTGTAATAAAGTAATTTAGACTGATAATTGCCTAAGATATTTGTTTTTTTAACAGTAGGATAGCTTCTTCGTAATCGGCTATACCTTCCATTTTCTTTAATTCAGGATCATTTAGATGTGATTTGTACATATTTAGACGTGCTATTTTCTGACTTTCTATGCTCGCTTCGAGTTTAATGTTACAAAAGTAGGGATTATGCTGATAATCATACTCTGTAGATAGTACACTGGTTACATATGCATGAAAGGCTTGGGCAGCCAACTCAAGTTGATCGCTTCTTATATAATATAGACACATATTATAATCACCTGTATGAAGTCCGAAATCAAAAGTTTGCTGTATCTTTTGAATTGCCTCGATATAAATGAACATATGATTAAGTCTGCCCTGCTCCTGTGCAATTTTCGCCATAGTAGAGAGCATTGCAGTACCCTGCGTGATACGGGACAAAAGCATCTGTTCACATAATAATTCAGCTTCCTCAGCCTTTCCTTTTCTTTGAAGTACCATTGGGTAAATTGACATAGGATCAATATAAGCTTCGGTGAGCTGTTTTAATATAGCTTCACTTTTATCATAATCCTCTAATATCATATAAACACTAGCCATTGCAAAAAGAGCTGGTGATACGTATTTTACTTCACCACTCAGTGAAACAGCTTCTAGCAGTGACAGGACATATTCAGATTTGCTACGAAGAAACTCTTCTGATTCCTCTGCATACATCATACTATAAATCTGCAGCTGGCTTGCAATGGTAAGCTTTAAGAATATGCTATTTGGATACTCTGTTAAAAGTTTTTTACAGGCTTCTTCCCCTGCTTGATAGCCAGATTGCGTGAAGATAGCGCTTAAGTTTTGTTTCATGCTTTTTACGTCAGCCTCGGTTAATTCAGGAGAAAAAGATAATAAATCATCAATTGTTGTACCAAGTGCTCTGGCGAGAGGAGCAAGTAAAGTAATATCCGGTGTCGAATTTCCCGTTTCCCATTTACTGACGGCACCTGCTGAGACGCCGACCATACCGGCAAGAATATCCTGCGTAATATTTTTCTCTTTTCTAAGCTTTAATATCTTATCGCCTATCATTACTGTTTCCATAGTATACCTCCATTAATATTGTCTTATTTGATGGTTTTATTATAATTCCTAATACAGCCTTCAACAATGGCGGTACTTTCTTGTTTTTCACTACAAAACTTGAGCAGTATTCAATTTGATTTTACTGTTAGTCGACTTTAATAGCAAATAGATTTTTAATTACTCATAAAAAAATCCCACAAGCCTTTCCTTTTTAAGGCTTGCGGGACTGCGATATTTTATTTCCACTCAATCGTTGCCGTGTGGCCAAAGCCACCGACTATACTAGATATTGGCTACTCCCATTCGATAGTTGCCGTGTGGCTAAAGCCACCGGCTATACTAAATATTGGCTATTCCCATTCGATTGTTGCCGTGTGGCCAAAGCCACCGGCTATACTAGAAATTGGCTACTCCCACTCAATGGTAGCCGGCGGTTTTCCTGTAATATCATAGCAAATACGGTTTACATGCTTTACTTCATTTACAATTCTATTAGAGATCTTCCCTAGCAAATCCCAAGGTAACTCAGCAAATTCTGCTGTCATGAAATCAGTAGTGGTAACCGCTCTTAAAGCAACAGTATAATCATAGGTTCTCTCGTCACCCATTACACCGACAGAACGAAGGTTAGTGAGTACTGCAAAATACTGTCCGATGCTTCTGTCAATACCAGCCTTTGCTATTTCCTCCCTGTAGATATAATCAGCATCCTGAAGGATCGCAACCTTTTCCGGGGTAACCTCACCGATTATTCTGATAGCAAGACCAGGACCGGGGAAAGGCTGTCTAAAAACCAGTTTCTCTGGTATACCAAGCTCAAGACCGGCTTTTCTAACCTCATCCTTAAAAAGGTTACGAAGAGGCTCAATGATTTCTTTGAAATCTACGTAATCAGGAAGTCCGCCAACGTTATGGTGGCTTTTTATCACCGCTGACTTACCAAGCCCACTTTCTATTACATCGGGATATATGGTTCCTTGCACCAGGAAATCTACAGTACCGATTTTTTTTGCTTCCTCTTCGAATACTCGAATGAATTCTTCTCCGATGATTTTTCTTTTCTCTTCAGGTTCAGATATCCCAGCTAATTTATCATAAAAACGCTGCTGTGCATTGACACGGACAAAGTTAACATCAAACTGGGTAGTAAATATCTGTTCAACCTCATCACCTTCATTTTTACGAAGTAAACCATGATCTACAAAGATGCAGGTAAGCTGTTTTCCGACTGCCTTACTGATCATAACAGCAGCGACGGAGGAATCAACGCCACCGGATAGAGCACACAACACTTTCTTATCTCCGATTTTCTTCTTTAAATAAGCTACCATCTCCTCAGTGAAGGAAGACATAACCCAATCACCGGAGCACTTACATATATTGTATAGAAAGTTATGGAACATCTGAGTTCCTTCTACAGTGTGGACAACTTCAGGATGGAATTGTACACCATAGAGGTTATGCTCAGTATTTTCGATAGCAGCGATAGGACAGGAGTCCGAGCTGGAGATAATTTCAAATCCTTCTGCAGGCTTCTCGATGTAATCGGTATGACTCATCCAGCAGATTGTATTTTTTGAAATGTTCTCAAATAATTTTGTAGAGTTGTTTATATTTACTTCTGTTCGGCCATATTCTCTGAGAGGAGCTTTGGATACCTTACCGCCCAGAAGATATGTCATAAGCTGGCAGCCGTAACAGATACCTAAAATTGGTATTCCCAAAGATAAGATTTCCGGATCGTAGCTGGGTGAATCAGCTTCGTATACACTGGCAGGTCCGCCGGTGAAGATGATGCCCTTAGGAGCAATTTCCTTTATTCGGTCAAGGCTTGTAGTATAGGGAAGAACCTCACAATAAACATTGCATTCTCTGACTCTTCTGGCTATCAGCTGATTATACTGTCCACCAAAGTCTAGCACGATAACTATTTCATTTTCCACTTGTTAACCTCCTATAAATCCGATGAATAGGTGCTTTGCGTATATTTATAAAAAATGTAGATACATAATACAACATTTTTTATAAATATGCTAGTCCAAATATTAGTTTTATTTTATTATATCCGCATACTGCTAGAAACTAAATTGTAATATTATGGGACTATAAGATTATTTACAAGGTTTGCGTCTCATGGTATTATTATGCGGTATAGTAGTGTTTGTCAGAAAGAGGAGTAATTTTAGGCCATGGAGGGTCCTTTATGAGAGAGGCAATACCGCGGGAACTTGTGAGTTTAGTACCGGAGATTGACTTTGATGCCGGATACCGTTATTTTGTCGGTAATATAGATAATTATCTAAGTGCACTTATGTCCACTTTAAAAAGTATCAAGTCGAAGCTTTCAATCCTTCAATATATGAGACAATCTGATGAATATGAAGGCTTAAGAATAATCACACAAAAGCTTCGTGTAATGTTTAGTAATATAGGAGCCCTTTCTTTAGGAGAAGCTTCTTATCAGATTGAAGCAGTCTTATTAAATGGGAATATTCTTAAGATACGAGAGAAGCTTACAGAATATCTTGAAAGCTTAGAGAATTTGACCGAGCATTTAGAGCTTTTCTTTCAGAAGGTAGACGTTAAAAGTATGACAAGGAAGAAAGAAGGCTCAGCCACATTTTTAAACTATGATTTTACGAAAACGAAGGAAAGTATAAAGCTTTCATCGGATTATATCAGCAGAAAAATTATTTAGGGACGGTTGCCTAGCAACTGTCCCTAATTCTACATATTTTTTGTGAGTGCATTCTTTACTTCCTGCAGTGTATATACTGAGGAAGCCCGTTCTGCGCATTTTTTTGCTTTTTCATAGGAAGTATTTCTTATTATATTCTTGATATAAGCAGCCTCACTGGCAGACATACTGAATTCGTCAAGTCCGAGTCCAAGAAGCAAGAGCGTAGCTTTCTCATCTCCCGCAAATTCACCGCACATACCTACGGGGATGCCATTTGCATGCGCAGCTTCAATTACATGTTTGATGCTTTGCACAACAGCAGGATGGAAGGAGTCAAACATAGAAGATATTTTGTTGTTACCTCGGTCAATTGCCAGAATATATTGTGTCAGATCGTTGGTTCCGATACTGAAGAAATCAACCTGCTTGGCGAACCTGTCTGCACATAATACGGCAGCAGGGGTTTCAATCATGATACCTACGGGCAGGTCCTTTTGAAAAGGAATACCCTCTGCGGTAAGCTCATCTTTACATTCTGATAGAATTTCGTTTGCTTTTATAAGTTCTTCCAGGGATATAATCATCGGGTACATGATTTTCACTTTACCATATACACTTGCTCTTAGAATAGCTCTAAGCTGAGTTTTAAAAACGTCCTTTAACGACAATGAAATTCTGATGGCTCTCCAGCCCAGAAAGGGATTTTCCTCGCGACCAAAGTCATAGTAGGGAAGAGACTTATCTCCGCCGATATCTAGTGTACGGATAATTAGCTCCTTCTTACACAAAATAGCTGATTCCTTATAAACTTCAAATTGTTCATCTTCGGTTGGAAAATGGGTGTTATTCATATATAGAAACTCAGTTCTAAAAAGGCCAATGCCATCGAGTTGATAAGCGACAGCTTTTTTTACATCCTCCAGGTTTCCGACATTTGCATAAAGCTTAACAGCTTTTCCATCTAAAGTTACTGCAGGTAGATGACTTAACTGTGCAAGTTTTCTTTTGTTAATTTCATAAGTATCCCTTAATGCTTCATATTGTTGAATAGTAGCCTCATCCGGATTAATGAATAAAATACCCTTTGATGCATCAAGAATAAGATAGTCACCATTTTTAATACTTTTCATTAAATCTTTTACACCAACCAAAGCCGGAAGCTCTAAACTCCTAGCTATAATGGAAACATGACTGGTGACACCTCCTAATTCAGTGACAAAGCCCAGAACATAATCCATGTTAAGATAGGAGGTATCAGAAAGTATTAGATTTTCAGCCACGATTATGACTTTCTCATTGATATAGTCAAAGCTTGTATTGCTGGTACCTTTCAGTATTCTCATCAATCTGGTGCGTATATCTATAATATCATCGCTGCGTTCCTTGATATACTCATCATCCATATTGTTAAAAATAGTGCAAAGCTCGGCAACTGTTTTTTCTAAGGCCAGCTGTGCATTCTGATTTTGAGAACGAATCCTACTGATTACTCCTTCATATAAGGCAATATCTCCAACCAGCTCAAGATGAGCTCTGAAAATATCAGAATTAGAGGCTAAGGCTTCTATCTGCCGGGTAGCTTCCTTAACAGCTTTATCAAATTTATCTATTTCTTGATTAATCTGCTCCGGTGCTACCTTATATAAATCTGCGTTTAGTTCCTGCCTTTCAACAACAAAGGCTTTACCCATTGCAAATCCTTTAGAAGCGGGCATTGCAGCGGTTAAAGTTTTCATATGGAACCCCCGTCCTTTGGATGATTTCATTGACTCAATAACAACAGTTTGCTCTATACTTATTATAACCCAGCCGGATGTATTATACAATGTATTTCCATGCTAAGGAGGTTTACTTTTCTGATTGATTCTTCATTTTCTTGAGCTTTTCTAATTGCCTGGTGCAATAGGGAAGCGGATATCGCTTATGTGTTTTGTGGTGCTCTATGCAAGCCTCACAATTACCAAAGCGTTCACATTTTGTCCTCTTACAGTTGCATTTTTCTAAACCATTTTCTAACATGGGTTATCTCCTTATATCATATCCCGGATATAATCCGGGAGGGTCAACTTGCCAAAATCTTTAACTACTTTGTAGCCTATAGCGTAGCCTTTTGTCCCTTATCACCGCGTTTGCGATTACGAACCTTTTTCGCGCTTAGTGTTTTATCTTTATATTGAAAGGTTTCTGTATTCTGATCTAATACGGTTGCAAAGCTTACTGTATCATTTTTTTCTAGGGCTATGGCTTTCACCCCGCGGCTCGTTTTCTTAAGCTCACTAACCTCAGATAGCGAAAAGCCTAAGGACAAGCCCTTTTCGGTTAATAGTATTACTTTAAGATTGCCGGCCCAGCCTGCCATAACGTCGGAAGCAGTGAGAGGGCATACAGAGATTACTTCATCGTTATCCTCTAATTTTGTAGCTGCAATCTGTGATCTGTTTGTCTCAAATTCCACGCCGGATACTTGCTTAATATAGCCAAGCTTTGTCGCAAAGAGCAGTTGACTTTCAAATAACTGTTCAAATGAAATATATAAGACAATGGTCTCCTTATCAAGCTTACATAGGGTATGTATCAATACGCCCTTATCCTTTATTTTACACCTCGGAATATTTTCAGCTTTTACCTGATACATATTTCCTTCAGCAGTAAAGATACAAAGCCGATCATTGCTTTTCAGCGGTAGAACATGTACATACTCCTTTAAGTTATCCTCAGATATTCTGGTATAGCTTGATACATCAACAGATTTCGTATAACCGAAACGATCAATTAAGACATAGATATCTTCGATTTTAATTTCTTCTACATAATCTGTGCTGGTTGCATTGGAAAGCATTGTCTTTCTCGGGGTATGGAATGCTTTTCTGTATTCCCGAAGACGGGTTTTAATAACCTTATATAATTCTTTCTTATCGCCAAGAATCCTTTTGTACTCTTCAATGGAGCTTTGCAGGGAGGAATTCTCATCATGCAGCTTTAAGATTTCAAGTCCAATTAATTTACTAAGCTGCATAGATAGAATGGCATCTGCCTGACGCTCTGTAAAGTCCAGTGTCCTTGCTTGCTTTTCTGATATTGTCGATTTGAATTTAATCTCCTTCGTATTTCCTTCCATCAGGCAGCTTTTTGCCTGTTTTATTGAGGAGCTTCCCCGTAAAATTTCAATAATCAGGTCAATTACATCGGTAGCTTTGATTAATCCGCCTACGATTTCAAGCCGCTTCGTAGCTTTGTCTAACAGATAATCATATTCCTTTGTATATAGTTCAACCTGAAAATCTACAAATTCACTGATGATGTTCTTAAGATTGAAGGTGATCGGCTGTTGATCCTTTACTGCTAAGAGGTTGGCAGAGTAGGTATCCTCCATTGCTGTTTTCTTATATAAACCGTTTAAGAGATTATCAATATTACGATCCTTTTTCACCTCAATTACCACGCGGATACCTTCCTTTGAGGATTCATCCCGTATGTCATAGATTTCATCAAACACTTTATCCTTTACAAGGCTTGCCAGACCCTCGACCAATTTTGTCTTGTTTCCGGCTATGGTATAAGGAATTTCAGTAATTACGATATTTTTACGTCCGTTATCACCGTTTTCTATCTCTACCCTGGAACGGATTCGTATCTTGCCCTCACCGGTTTCATAAAGGTTAATTAGTTCATCCTGATTAGTGATTGTTCCGCCTGTCGGAAAATCGGGTGCAGGAATATAGTTCATTAATTTTCTCACGGTGATCTCCGGGTTGTCCATATAGGCAATAACGCCATCGATAACTTCATCCGGGTTGTGTGGAGGGATATTCGTAGCCATACCAACAGCTATACCGGTGGTTCCGTTGATAAGAAGATTCGGAATCATAGCAGGTAAGACAGTGGGCTCCTTCTCGCTGTCATCAAAATTTGGTTGAAATTCAATTAACCCCTTTTCCAAATGATCTAAGAGAGCCATTGCTCCGGGCGATAGTCTTGCCTCGGTATAACGCATGGCAGCCGCACCGTCCCCATCGATAGAACCAAAATTCCCATGTCCGTCAACCAAGGGCACCATCAGGGAATAGTCCTCTGTCATACGGACCAGTGCTTCATAGATGGAGCTATCTCCGTGCGGGTGGTATTTACCCATAGTATCTCCCACGATACGTGCACTCTTCCTATGCGGCTTTGCAGGATCAAGACCAAGCTCAATCATAGAGTAAAGAATTCTTCTTTGCACCGGCTTTAGCCCATCCCGCACATCCGGCAGTGCTCTCGCTATGATGACACTCATCGCATAATCCCGGTAGCTGTTCTTCATTTCTTCGGAAAAATCCATCTGGACTATCTGATCGGAAACTTTATTCATTGTAATATTAACCTCCATCTGCCGCTTAAGCGGCATACAAATACTGAGCGAAAAGCACGCTCAGTGCTTTTCGCAGGTGGAAAAATGTACTTTTTTCTACCTGACCTCCAAATAATTGTTGTACATATTGGTAATTGCGAAACGATATAGTTTTATTAATTGCATACACAGCATATACGATTCCTTCGCTCCAACGCTCCTATGAGCTTAACTTCCGCTCCGGAATAGTATATGCTGTGTATACAATACTTACAATTACTGAGTTTCGCAATTGCCTTATTGTTGTACATAGGTAATTGCGAAATGATAATTTATTACCTGATTTATATATCTAACTTGGCGTATTTTGCTTCCTCAATAATAAAACTGCGTCTTGGAGGAACATTACTGCTCATCAGCATAGTAGTGATCTCATCTGCTTCTACGGTATCACTGATGGTTATTTGTGCCAGAATACGTGATTCTGGGTCCAGGGTGGTTTCCCAAAGCTGATGGGCATCCATCTCACCCAAACCTTTATAACGCTGTAAGGTAAGAATCTTATTTCCCTCAAGCTTACGGAATTTTTCTAGCTCAAAGTCATTATATAGATATTCGGAGCGTTTCGCCTTTTTCCCTTTTACGGTGCTTTCATATTCTACTTTATAAAGCGGTGGTAAGCCTCTATATACTTTCCCTTCCAGTATAAGGTCAGGCATAAAGCGATAAAAGAAGGTAAGCAGAAGGGTACTGATATGGGCACCATCCACGTCGGCATCGGTTAAGATAATGATTTTGTCATATCGCAGCTTGCTGATATCAAATTCATCGCCTATTCCACAGCCGAAGGTGGCAATCATTGCTTTTATTTCATTATTAAGCAGAATTTTCTCTAAGGTTGCCTTCTCCACGTTCAGAATTTTACCTCGTAGTGGAAGTACAGCCTGTGTTCTTCTGTTTCTTGCGGTTTTTACGGTTCCTCCTGCGGAATCTCCCTCAACAATATATAATTCACATTCCTCTGCCTTCTTGGAAGTGCAGGAGGCAAGCTTGCTTCTGGTATCAACATCATTCAACTGCTTCATAACAGCAGTTCTTGCTTTGTCACTGGCGCGCCTTGCATTAAAGGATTTCATAGAATTATCCAGAATACTTTTTAATACCTCCACATGCTTATCAAGGTAACGCTGTGCTTCTGCCGAGAATACCTCATCAACTGCACTCTTAGCATCGGTATTGCCCAGCTTGGTTTTTGTTTGCCCTTCAAATTGAGGATCCGGATGTTTGATGGATATGATAGCGACTAAGCCGTTACGGATATCCTTACCATCAAAATTCTCATCCTTTTCCTTAAGAATGTTCAATTCTCTGGCATACTGATTCATAACGCGGGTTAATCCGGTTTTGAAGCCGGTCACTAAAGTACCGCCGTCCACTACATTAATGCGGTTACAGTAGGCATTAATCTGCTCCGAGAAGCTGTCCGTATATTGGAAGGCAACTTCAACCTCTATATCACCGCTTTTCCCTTCTAAATAAATTGGCTCCTCATGGATGGGTGTCATTTCTCGGGTTAAATAGGACACAAAGCTTTTAATACCGAATTCCTCCTGATAGCTTTTGGAAGTACCGGTAATCTGATCATTAAAGTTAATTAATATATTCTTATTCAGAAAAGCAATCTCTTTAAGCTTCTTATGTATCATATCCGCCTTGAATTCCACAGTCTCAAAAATAGTTTCATCAGGGTAGAAGATAACCTTTGTTCCGGTATCAGATTTATTACATTTGCCAACAACAGGAAGTAGACCGTCTTCCAGAGCATTAACAGGATGACCGCCATTCACATATTCATCACGATAAATTTTGCCATCCCTTTTTACTTCAACTATCATGCGTCTTGACAGGGCATTCACTACGGAGGCACCAACTCCATGAAGTCCACCGGATACCTTATAAACAGAGCTGTCGAACTTACCTCCTGCATGAAGGATGGTATATACGACACGGACAGTGGGTATCTTCTTAGTTGGATGGATATCAACAGGCACACCACGACCGTTATCACTTATTTCAATACCGCCATCCTTTAATAATGTAATATCAATTTTTGTACAATAACCGGCCAAATGCTCATCAATGCCGTTATCGAGAATCTCCCAAATCAAATGATGTAAGCCTCTGGGCCCTGTGCTGCCGATATACATACCGGGGCGCTTGCGTACTGCTTCTAAGCCCTCCAAAACGACAATCTGACTTCCGCTGTATTGTTCCATTGTTTCCCTCCATTAACAGTTAAATAAAACGTAATACTATTATATTTGAATTTATAAATAGGAACAGAATGCCGTCAAGTGAATAAAATTGTTATGATATAGAATGCTTCGAATTTGTATATCATAATTAAATATCGGCTTTCTTCCTATAATAGTTCTATCAATAATCAAGTATATCATTATATTGATTCATCATGGATTATATCATATGGCAAAAAAGAATTCCAGTCAAATTGCAATCATACGTTCGCCCTATATAAAAAGGTTCATTCAACGCATTTTTCATAATGTGTAATTCATATTTTATTTTTCATATTGTGAAAAAAACATTTGAAAAAAACGTAGAATGATGTATAATAGGAACAATTATTTATCGTATATTTGGACCCCCTCGAAGCTGAGCGACAGGGGGACTTCTCTATATAAAATATTAAATTTATTGATGACTGCAAAGGCATATAAGAATAATGATATAAAATAGTAATATTTTTAAAGGAAGGCTAAGGTGTATTCATGGGCCTATATCTGTATGAAACGCATCTACACACAACGGAAGGAAGTGCTTGTTCGCTCTTTAGTGCAAAGGAGCAGGTGCGATATTATAAAGAGTTAGGATATTCAGGCATTATAGTTACAGATCATTTCTTTAATGGTAATACCGCCATACCTAGAAATTTACCATGGAAGGAAAGAATTAACCTGTTCTTAAAAGGCTACGAGAATGCAAAGGAAGAGGGGGACTTAATTGGCCTTTCTGTTTTCTTTGGCTGGGAAGCGGGTTTTCGCGGAACCGAATTTTTAATCTATGGTTTAGATAAAGAATGGTTAATTAATCATCCGGATATATTAAGCTGGACAGTTGAAGAGCAATACAAACATGTACATGAGGACGGAGGCTTTGTCGTTCACGCGCATCCCTTCCGTATCAGGCCTTATATTAAAGAAATCAGACTGTTTCCGGAGTATGTGGATGCAGTAGAGGTTATTAATATTAAGAACTATAATGATAATTTTGACAGAGAAGCCTTGCTTTATGCAAGAAAGCATAAGCTGCCGACTACTGCCGGTACAGATGCACATGGGGAAGAAGATATCCAGAGTGGAGTGGCTTTTCATCATAAGCTGACTGGTA
This sequence comes from Bacillota bacterium, assembly GCA_023421505.1. Classification (GTDB taxonomy): domain Bacteria; phylum Bacillota; class Clostridia; order Lachnospirales; family Lachnospiraceae; genus Mobilitalea. The sequence continues at coordinate 31,012 of JAEZTJ010000072.1, read as the reverse complement.
TAGAGGATTATATTAATTCAATAAAAGCAGGTGATTATGAGCTTATAAGACCTTAAAGCATATAATGGCAAAGTCTGTTACTGCCAGATTAGTTTTTATTATGCCTAATCTTTACGGGTATAATGAATGATTAATAATTCGAATTATAATTATCAGAATTATCTTTTTTACAAATTGCTACCTATTCTGATAGAATACTCAATACAAAGTTAATTGTGATTACTTAATATAATCAAAATCATACAGGCACAAACTAATTTAAAGGGTAGGAATGTTTGTTTAGATTGGTGTGAAGTAGTGACTGTTATAGAACTTTGAAAAGTAAACAATATTCGAATGAAAAAGAAAATGCGGAAATTTTCTAAATAGGAGGTTTTTATGAAGACACCATTTGTAACACGGGAACAATTATTAGAGATTACAAAAAAATATCCGACCCCCTTTCATATTTATGATGAGAAGGGAATACGTGAAAATGCCAGGAAGTTAAACAAAGCATTTTCCTGGAATAAAGGCTATAGGGAATATTTTGCAGTCAAAGCAACACCAAATCCTTATATCATCAATATTCTGAAGGAAGAGGGCTGTGGTGTTGATTGTTCCTCTATGACGGAGCTGATGATGGCAGAGGCACTCGGATATTCGGGAGACGGCATTATGTTTTCTTCTAATGCAACTCCGCCTCCGGAATTCGTTAAGGCGAAAGAGCTGAAGGCATACATCAATCTGGATGATTATACCCATATAGAATTTCTTGAGAAGACAGCCGGAATACCCGAAACAATCTGCTGTCGCTATAATCCGGGCGGAGTGTTTAAGACTGCGAACGGCATTATGGATAATCCGGGTGATGCTAAATATGGTTTTACCAAAGAGCAGATGATTGATGGTTTTAAGAGGTTAAAGGAGAAGGGTGCAAAGTATTTCGGAATTCATTCTTTTCTAGCTAGTAATACAGCAAGTGAAGAATATTATCCCGCTCTGGCGGCAATCCTATTTGAACTCGCTGTAGAATTAAAAGAGAAGACGGGTGTGGAAATTAGGTTCATCAATTTATCCGGCGGTGTTGGCATCCCATATAAGCCCGATGCTAAGGCAAATGATATCGCTATAATCGGAGAAGGCGTGAGAGAGGCTTTTGAGAGAATATTAGTACCAGCGGGACTTGGAGAGGTAGCTATCTTTACGGAGCTTGGCCGCTATATGCTTGCTCCATATGGACATTTAGTTGCAACTGCAATTCATGAGAAGCATATCTATAAGGAATATATCGGTTTGGATGCCTGTGCAGTAAATTTGATGAGACCGGCAATGTATGGTGCTTATCATCATATTACCGTCATGGGGAAAGAAGAGGAACCCTGTGACCATAAGTATGATATAACAGGTTCGCTCTGTGAGAATAATGATAAATTCGCCATTGACCGAATGCTTCCTAAAATTGATATCGGTGATCTGATTGTTATTCACGATACAGGGGCTCATGGTTTTGCAATGGGGTATAATTATAACGGTAAGCTCAAGTCTGCAGAGTTACTTTTAAAAGAAGACGGCTCTGTGCAATTAATCAGAAGGGCAGAGACACCAAAGGATTATTTCTCAACCTTTGATTTTACCGGTATCTTTAAGGATTATGAGTAGTTTTAAGGTGCTATAGGTAGCTTTAAACCAAGAGAACCTGCAGGAAATTGAATTGAATTCTTGAGTTTAATAGATAAAAAAGGCAAACTACAATTTACAGAATATTCATAAAAGAATAGAATATTTTACGTAGTTTGTAGATAAGATATAATGTAACTTTTGAGCAGGCTTATTCTGTTAATAATTGCTTATGAACAGAATACTTATCAGGTTGACAAGATACAATCGATACGATATAATACTTTGAATGTATTGTATATTGTATAAAAGCAATATGGAGGAAGGGTGTTTTATGGTAGAGAAGAAAAACATATTGACTTATGAGGGATTAAGACAGTTAGAAGATGAGCTTCATGATCTTAAAGTAAACCAAAGAAAATTAGTTGCACAGAAGATTAAGGAAGCGAGAGAGCAAGGGGATCTTTCCGAAAATGCAGAATACGATGCTGCTAAGGACGAGCAAAGAGACATTGAGGCACGTATTGAAGAAATAGATAAAATTCTGAAAAATGCAGAAGTTGTCGTTGAAGACGAAGTAGATGTTAATGTAATTAATATTGGATGTAAAGTTAAAATATATGATATGGAATATGATGAGGAACTGGATTACAAGTTAGTAGGTTCTACAGAAGCTAACAGCCTGCGCGGTAAAATCTCCAATGAATCACCTCTTGGAAGAGAGCTGATTGGTAAAAAGGTTGGGGATGTTGTAACAGTTGAGACCCACGCTGGAGCTATGAAGTATAAGATATTAGAAATACAGAGATCAAATTTATAAAATACCGGTAAGCAGGAAGCGTTTACTGCGATAAGAGGTGGTTACATGGCTGATGAAAAGATTCAGGCTGAGCAGGATATTAATGAATTATTAAAGGTTAAAAGAGCAAAGCTTGCTGAGCTGCAGGAAAATGGGAAGGATCCCTTCCAAATCATGAAGTATGAGGTGAAAAATAAAGCAAAGGATATTATTAATAATTTCGAAGCTTTAGAGGGAAAGACGGTTACCCTGGCAGGACGTGTTATGTCCAAAAGAGTTATGGGAAAAGCATCCTTTTGCAATATCAGGGATATAAGCGGGGATATTCAAGCTTATGTCAGAAAGGATGAAATAGGAGAAGAGCCTTATACTGAATTTAAAAAATATGATATCGGTGATATTGTCGGAGTTGAGGGTGAAGTATTTAAGACTCATACCGGAGAAGTATCAGTGAAAGCTCATAAGATTGTTCTTTTAACGAAGAGTCTTCAGATTTTACCGGAGAAGTTTCATGGTCTTAAGGATACGGATACGAGATACAGGCAGCGTTATATTGATTTGATTGTTAATCCTGAGGTTCGGGATACATTTATTAAACGCTCCCATATTATTAAAGAGATCCGTAATTACTTAGACGGCAAGGATTATATTGAGGTTGAGACCCCCGTACTTGTGCCGAATGCCGGAGGAGCTGCAGCAAGACCCTTTAATACACATCACAATGCTCTAGATCAGGATATCCACCTTAGAATTTCACTAGAATTATATTTGAAGCGTTTGATTGTCGGCGGACTCGACCGAGTATATGAAATAGGAAGAGTATTTCGTAATGAAGGCCTGTCAGTAAGACATAACCCGGAGTTTACACTATTAGAGCTTTATCAGGCTTATACCGACTATTATGGTATGATGGATTTAGTAGAAGAGCTGTTCCGTACAGTAGCAAATAAAGTACTTGGTACTACAACGATCTCCTATGATGGTGTAGTAATTGATTTAGCGAAGCCCTTTGAAAGACTTACTATGATAGAGGCAATTAAGAAATATGCCAATATTGACTTTGGTCAGGTTCCGGATGAAGCGGCAGCCAAGGCACTTGCCAAAGAGCATCACATAGAATTTGAGGAAAGACATAAGAGGGGCGATATTATTAATCTGTTCTTTGAGGAATATGTAGAAGAGCACCTTGTTCAACCGACCTTTATTATGGATCACCCGGTTGAGATATCACCACTTGCAAGCAGAAAGCCGGATAGCCCTGATTATACCGAACGTTTTGAATTATTCATCACAAAACGTGAGATGGCGAATGCATTTTCTGAATTAAATGATCCGCTTGATCAAAGAGGACGCTTTGAAGCACAGGAAGCATTAAGAGCGGCTGGGGATGAAGAAGCTAATCAGTTAGATGAAGACTTCCTCACAGCACTTGAGTACGGAATGCCTCCGACAGGCGGTATGGGAATTGGAATTGACCGTATGGTTATGTTATTCACCGATTCAGCTGCAATCAGGGATGTTCTTTTGTTCCCGACGATGAAATTCCTATCCTAGATGGATCTCTACGACGCTCTACGACACTCTACGACACTCAGTGGACTTCGGTGGACTTATACGGATTGACCTCTTTTCCTGAAAATCAGGATGGAAGATGTCGGGTCAGGATGTAAAAGCCCCAAAAAGCTCCCGGAGCATGTTGGAGAGTAAGAAAAACCTAAAAAAATAAAGAAAATCTTGAGGAATAGCTTAAGATTTGAAGTGATAGACACTTCGTTACTGGTAGAAATATCAGAGCGAGGTGTCTTTTTTTGTTCAGAAAATGTGTTCAATTTGTAGTCAGATCGTTATTTCGTGTATCAAACATGAGTCAAAAAGATGATTAAGATACTTAAGAGCTGCGCTATGGAGTGAGGTGAGAAAATGAAGAGCAAAATGAAAAAGGAGGGGCCGGATCTAAGCAGGTATATAGCTAACAATGCGAAGCGCTACGTTAATTACAGGCAGGCATCAATCATCTATTCCGTTCCCTATTATGCCTTTGTAAAGATGGCAAAGGATGCAAATGCCTGTTGGAAGATTAGAAAGACAGTAATCGTGGACCTGGATAAGTTTGATTCGTACCTGGAAACAAAGAGAGATAGGAAGGATTAGGTGAGGAAAATGGCGAAAGAGCGTAAGCTACCGGATAATATTGATAAACTTTTAAAGGACGGACGTAAGAAGTTTGTCCGTTATGAGGAAGGAGCTGCATTGTATTCTATGGGATTACACAGCTTTCAAGAGCTGGCAAAGGATGCCAGTGCAATATATCGCGTTAAGAGGATGGTGCTTGTAAACACACAGCTAATTGATGAATATCTTGAAAGATTTCGAGATGAATTTTAATTTGGAGGAGGATAACTATGTGTAAAGTAATTGCTATCGCAAATCAGAAAGGCGGGGTGGGTAAGACCACCACCGCAGTAAACTTAGGGATAGGATTGGCTAGAGAGGGGAAGAAGGTTCTTTTGATTGATGCAGATCCTCAGGGAAGTCTGACAGCCAGTCTGGGCTATGTTCAGCCGGATGAGCTTGGCGTGACCCTGGCGAATGTCATGCTTAAGGTGATGAATGAGGAAAGCCTGATCACCGGGGAGGGGATTCTACACCATAAGGAAGGTGTGGATCTGCTTCCAGCTAACATTGAATTGTCTGCTCTGGAGATTGCTTTAATTAATGTCATGAGCAGAGAGACCATTATGAAGGAATATATAGAATCAGTCAGACCTCTATACGATTATGTGTTAATTGATTGTATGCCGTCTCTTGGGATGATGACGATCAATGCTCTGGCTGCAGCTAATTCTGTGTTAATACCGGTTCAGGCTGCTTATCTTCCGGTAAAGGGATTGGAACAGCTGATCTCTACGATATCAAAGGTGAAGCGACAGCTGAATAGAGAGCTTCAAATAGAAGGAATTCTGATGACGATGGTAGACATGAGAACGACCTATACAAAGGTGATTTATGAAAAGGTCCAGGAAACCTATGGAGGAAATGCAGGAACCTTTGCAACCTACATTCCTTCCTCGGTAAGGGCAGCTGAGACCAGCGCAGAAGGAATCAGTATCTATGAGCATTGTAAGAATGCCAAGGTAGCTATGGCATATGAAACGTTGACAAAGGAGATTATTGATCATGAAAAGTAGACCGGGAGAAAAAATAAAATTAATGAGTGTAGATGAGATGCTAAAGGTTCCGGCGGGAGAGCCGATCATAGAGATTAAGGTGGATCGTATCCATGCCTTTGAAAAACATCCCTTCAGGGTTCTCGATGACGACAAAATGAGAGAGCTAGAGGAAAGTATTTTAAATAGTGGAGTGTTAAATCCGGTCATTGTCAGACCGGATGATGAAAACGGATATGAGATGATCTCCGGTCATAGAAGACTCTTTGCAGCGAAGGCGGTGGGGCTTGAAACCATACCGGCATTTATCAGACCGATGACGGACGATGAAGCGACAATCGTGATGGTGGATAGTAATATTCAGAGAGAAGAACTCTTGCCGAGCGAGAAGGCTTATGCTTATAAGATGAGATATGACGCGATGAAACATCAGGGAAGTAGGTCTGACTTGGCTTCGTCTCAAAATGATACAAAGTCAAGGGAAAAATCAACTTCGTACCAAAATGGTACGAAGTTAAGAACGGACGAAGAACTGGCTAAACAATTGGGTGAAAGTAAGAATCAAGTGTATAGATATATACGTCTCACAGAACTCATTCCAGAGCTTTTGGAGATGACGGATCAGGGAAGAGTTGCACTCCTGACAGCAGTCGATATTTCTTATTTAGATAAAAAACTCCAAAGCTGGGTTTATGAGTACATAAAAGAGAATGGCATAATCAAGTCATATCAGATTGTTGCGGTTCGGCAGTTCCTTGATACCTACCATGAGGAACTGAAAAAAAACCAGTTGATTCAAATACTTAACGAGAACCAGCCTAGCAGACAGCCAGCTATGAAGCTTTCCTTTACATCGAATCAGCTGAGGAAGTATTTCCCGGCATATTATACATCTGAGGAAGCAAAATCAGTGATAGAGAAGCTACTGAAGCAATGGAAGAAAGAACAGGAGGGCAAGTAATATGGGACACGACTACTTTTATGGAGAGCAGGCAGATCAGTTTAGCTCAATCAGGATACCTAAGGCGCTAATGACAGAGGAGATATTTGCTCCTCTGTCAATGCAGGCAAAAATCCTATATGGCTTGATGCTGGATAAAATGGGATTGTCGATAAAGAATGACTGGATGGACGAAGAGAATCGACCATATATCATTTATACGATCAGGGAGATTCAAGAGGCTATGAGCATTTCTAAGAAAAAGGCATGTGATATTTTGAGCGAACTGGTGGAGATAGGATTAGTAGAAAAGAAACGTCAGGGGTTAGGCTTACCGAGCATGATATATGTAAAGAAATTTCAACGAGGAGATGTATAGTTCAATATAAAAACTTCAAGAGGTGTATAAAATGAACTTCAAGAGGTACAGAAAATGAACTTCTGGAAGAGCGAAAGGAGGACTTAGATGAATATAGATGGATCATTTCAATACTTCTATGGTGATGAAGCCGATATGTTTACCTTTTATAAAATACCGAAGATTTTAATGAAGGATGACCGATTCAAAAGCCTGTCCAGCGATGCAAAAATCCTGTATGGATTAGCTCTGGATCGTATGTCGTTATCTATTAAAAATGGCTGGTTTGACGAGGGAAAACGGGCATTTATCTACTTTTCAATAGAGAATATTGTGGAGCTGCTAAACTGCGGAAAGAATAAAGCGGTCAGCTCCATGAAGGAGCTGGAAAACATCGGTCTGATAGAGAAAAAACGACAGGGAATGGGCAAGGCAAATGTGTTATATGTAAAGAACTTTGTGGTGATTGAGACTGGATTAGAATCCCGAAAAGTAAACTTCTTGAATCCCGAAAATAGGGATTCTAGAATCCCACAAAATAAACTTCAGGGATCCCTAAATACGGGAACTAATAATACTAAAGAGAATAACACTGAGATGAGTAATACTGAATCTTATCACGTCATATCTCTTTCAGATCGGATGGGAGAGGATGTGATACTTGGCTATGCAGCATTGATTAAAGAGAATATTTCTTATGATATTCTACTGGATCGTTATCCACTTGATCCCGAGCTAGTGGAAGGAATTTATGAATTGATTCTTGAGACAGTGATCAGCAAAAACGAAAGCATGTTAATTGCCAGAAGTGAATTCCCGATGGAGCTTGTAAGGAGCAAATTCTTGAAACTGAATTCCATGCATATAGAATATGTGATTGGATGTATGCAGAGTAACACTACCAAGGTAAAAAATATAAAGAAATATCTGTTGGCTGCATTATTTAATGCACCAACAACAATGAGTGGCTATTACCAGGCGGAGGTTAATCACGACATGCCACAGTATGCCATGATAAAATAGGAGGATCAAAGCTATGATGACCTTAAAAATGATTAGAAAGCTAGTACATATTCCGATACATCGACTCATAGGGATAACTAGACTTGCATTGAATGCGGCAGCGAAGTGATTGCTTTCTCGGAATATGGTTATGGCTCGATTGACAGAAACTCTATTAACAGAAACAGTGTGTAGAAACAAATCTTTTTTAACAAAACATTGATTTGTATAAAAAGTTTTGATATACTCAAAATATATATATCAAAATAATATTTTGATAATAAAGTTTTGATGAGGTGATGATATGAACAAGGAAAATACTACTGTAGATGAAAAGTTTCTCAATGAGCTTTCAAAACATATGAATTATGGTGATGAGTTGAGCCTTAAAATGATATATTCTTTATTTCCTGAAATTAACAGAAAAACAATTTCCTGGAGATTGTATTCATTGGTTCAACAAGGAAAGCTTTATAAAACTGGACATGGAGTATATTCTAAAGATAAAAATAATGAGGCTAATTTGGCTGCAGGTTATGAATACCTACAAAGAAAATCCCAAAAAATCTATGACATTTTAACAGAGTATGGTTATGAATTTTATATCACAGGGGTGGATTCGTTGATTGGTGAAATACTACACATGCCAGAAAACTACCCTATACTAGTAATTATAGAAGAACCTGGAATGAAGGAAATTCAAGAATTATTGAGCGAGAGGGATATGATTGTTTTTACAGAAAAAGATCGTGCCATACTAGAAAAAACATTTATAAGGAATAAAGCTGATGTCATTTTGCTAAGAGGTAAAGACTTTTCTTTGGCAAAGGATAATATTTCTACAAAAGAGAAAGGCTTCATCGATTTGTATTATGTAGTTACGAGAATGGAATATGGAGTCTCTGTACAGGAGCTGTCCAGAATATATCAAAGTTTACAAAGAAATAATTCTATTACAATGGCAAAAATAAAAGCAGCAGCAAAAGATAGGGGATTAGCTGTTGAGATCAACTGGCTTATTGAACTGAACAGGGCATCAGAAAAAACGTTAGAGTTTATGAGTTATCAAATGAAGGAGGTAAAATGGAGTTAATAAACAAAGAAAACTTAATTCTCGAAAAAGATGTCTTTTTAAGAACTGAGATTGAAAAACGTATGAATGACGGCGGTTTTAACTCCCTTTCAAAATTTGAACTTTTCATATGGGATTTAGAGATGTTCTTGCAGTTGCAAAGGAAGCTTGGAGAAAAAATTATTTTGAAAGGTGGAGCTGCAACACAGTTTTATGTACCGGTAACATCTCAAAGAACTAGTATTGATATAGATATGATATGTTTGGCAAGCCGTGAAGAAGTACATAAAGTCATTTCTGAAATAGAAAATGAGTTTTCGGGGGCCGATGATTATTTTAAGTTTCGATTGTATGAGCCAAAAAATCCTAAACTTGGATTGGATACACTAGAAACCTACTTCCAGACAGTGCCAAGTATATGCAATGAACAGGAACTGTTTGCTACGAAAGGAAAGCAAGAAGTGAAAATAGAATTCATCTTTTCTAAAGATGAGTATACAATCAACAATATAAAACAACCTGAGTTGTTTGCGTTAGAAACAGAGAAAGAATTTAATGTCTTAGCATTTGAACACTTATTTGCTGATAAGCTGACGACACTTGGTCCGAATACAATAGGGATTTCGGATGAAAGGTCTGATGAACAGGTGAAGCAAATCTATGATGTAATTACATTATTTGTTTCTAATTTGGATCAGGTGCTAGAAAATAAACAGTTAATCAAATCAAATTATGAAAAAGTGGCGCATATTGAATGCTTGATACATAATATTAAATATAATAGGGACTTGCTGTTTGAAGATTTGAAAATGTTGATAAATAGGTTGAAAAATATTGAGAGTGATAGCAATTTACTTCAAAGAGTAAACGATTTTCAAGCATTATACCTAAGGAGATGTGTTAATCGTGATAAAACTGAATGGGCAATAGTGGGATATCAGCTTGAATTATTAGTTAATTATATTTTTGCTGATGATACAAAAATTATTCAGTATAGAAAGATCGACGAGTTGATAGGAAAGCTGAAATTTGGGCATATTCAAGGGCCTAGACGCGGAAGACTTATTCGAGATGTTAGGGCAATATTAGAAGGGAACTATGGAAAAACAACTGGATTAAGCCAAGACCTATTCAAAAAAAGAATAGACAGGATTATGTGGGAACTGGTTGCATTTGTTGATTTTGAGGTAATACAACAAGTCCTTGGTAATATTGTAGAAGAAAATGTTGTTTAAACGACACTTGACATGGATGATAGAAACGACGGTCCAGGTATTGATCGATTTGCAGATACTTACGAAGGAAGATTGTGATAAATGGAGCTTCGGTAAAGTTAATTATCTGGAACGTATTTGTAAGGTTAATCTTTCAAAGACTTAAGTTCATTCTTGGAACTATGCAGGAATATGGCAAAAAGCAAGGTCTGTAAGAATCCTTTTCTATTATAAAAAGTGGGGAAGTAAAGGCAAAGATACCGTCAAACTACGTTTAGTAAATCTGGAAATGAGAATATAGATAAGAGTTATACAAAGCATTTTATAAAGAGTAAAGACGGTAATCTGGTTACAAGTGATACCGTGGAATAGGAGATTATTTTGGTAAAATCAATTGTAAAAGACGCATTATTTCTGGGACAGAAATCGGAGCTGGCAATACAGGAGGATGCAGCAGTTATTGATGATTTGTTGGATACTCTGAAGGCAAATGCAGAGCATTGTGTCGGTCTGGCAGCCAATATGATAGGAATAAAGAAGCGAATCATCGTGTACAGCGTGGGGATGACGGGTGTCCCAATGATTAATCCAGTAATTATCAAAAAAGCAAAGCCGTATGAAATGGAGGAAGGATGTCTGTCTCTTTTAGGTGTGAGAAAGACGACTCGGTATGAATTTATTGAAGTCGATTATCTGGATCGAAGTTTTAAGAAACAGAGACAGACATTTACAGGGTGGACTGCACAGATCATTCAGCACGAGATCGATCACTGCGACGGAATAATTATTTAACCTTAAGATGTACATAGGAGGTGCTCGTGGGAAAGAGAATAGATCATTTTATCGATACCTATGTTGTCTTTGATCTTGAGACAACAGGGCTCAGTTGTTATGAACACGAAATTATTGAAATTGGTGCAATGAAGGTTGAGAACAATCGGGTAGTAGATACCTACTCCAGTTTCGTAAAGCCAAAGAACAACATTCCATACTTTATTACAAGAATCAATGGTATATCAAATCAGATGGTGAGGAATGCTCCAGGGATTGACGCGGCTCTGACTGAATTTCTTGAGTTCACAGGAGAACACCCATTACTCGGGCACAATATTATCAGTTTTGATATGAAGTTCATCAATGTAGCGAGTGAAGCGTTATACGGAGAAGTAATTCATAATGATTACATAGATACTCTGCAAATATCGCGCCAGTATTTGCGAAATATCAAAAGTCACAGCCTTTCAAGTCTGTGTCAATATTTTAATATTGATACGTCTGGGGCACATAGAGCATTAGCAGACTATGAGATGGCAAACAGAGTGTATCAAGCGTTAAGACTGAAACTTTAATGAAGTGTTTTATAGATAAAATAATTGTATTATTTGACTGAAAAAACTGAATAAATCATAGAAATGATTCTTGCAGACTCCCGAGACTGATGAAAGGAGTTCTGGAAGAATTTTTTTATAATAATATTTTCCAAATCCGTTTTATAGGACAGTTGGTATTGTAGGATGATATCAAGGTGTTACTTAGGGTGGTTGTGAGGCTCAGTGAAATCAGAGACTTAGGAGAAGGGATAGGTAGTTATTATGAAAACCATTTTTGTGGATTTTGAAATGAACCCGATTAATTCAAGTTTTAAAGAAGCAAGACAAATTTGTAAAAATGAAATCATTGAAATCGGTGCAGTTTTGCTTGATGAGGATAGTAAAGAGATAAGTTCCTATTGCCAATATGTGAAACCTGAGTACAATCAGATAACTGAAAAATATTCGAGATTAACAGGCGTAACTAATCAAATGGTTCAAAAAGCACCTAGCTTTAAAAATGCGATTTATGAATTTTTTATGTGGATAGAGAAGGAAAGCCAAAATGATGATATTGTCATATATTCATGGAGTGATAATGATTATAGACAACTAATACAAGAAATAACGCTAAAGAACATTGAATTCGATGTATTTATCGGATTGGCAACTGAATGGAAAGATTACCAAAGAGAATTCTGTGATTTATTAGGGTTTGAAAAGATAATCTCTTTAGAAAGTGCGATGAATGCTATTGGTGAAAACTTTGTCGGAAGAATGCACGATACATTGTGGGATGCAAGGAATACAGCATCAATCTATGCACTTTCGAAGGATATAGATGAGTTCAATAGAATTATGAAACCTATTATAGATGCTATGAAACCAAGTGCTCCAATGACATTTTGTCTGGGTTATCTCTTTGCAGATAAACTGAAAGGGATTTGTATTGCGTCGTAACTTCAATGAGGATGGAAAGAAGGTATTATATGGTACATAGATTATTCTACTGGCTCTTCATGCGCAATAAGCGAGAATGCAAATCCTGTTGTCTACGATGTGAACACTATAATGTGTGTAAAAATGACAATTAATTTAAACAAGTCCTTTAATTCTTCCTTCGAATATGGTAATCTTATCCTTGGGGATTGTAAACATATGAAAATTGAGTAAGGGAGAGGATATCGTATGGCAAAAGGTACAAATCAAAAGCTAAAACTTCTTTATCTTATGAAAATATTATTGGAGAAAACAGATGAAACCCACAGTATCACCATGCCAGAAATATTATCTTCTTTAGAAAAATATGATGTTACCGCTGAGAGAAAGAGTATTTACGATGACTTAGAAGCGTTACGGGTATTTGGGATGGATATTATCGGAGAGCAAAGAAACAAGACATATTACTATCGGGTTGGCAAACGAGATTTTGAGCTGGCAGAATTGAAATTGTTAGTCGATGCCGTACAATCATCTAAATTTATAACAGCGAAGAAATCCAATGAGCTGATTAAAAAACTTGAGAATTTATCAAGTAAATATGAAGCTTCTCAATTACAAAGGCAGGTTTATGTTGCAGGACGAATTAAGACAATGAATGAGAGTATTTATTATAATGTCGATAAGATTCATGCTGCAATTGGTGCTAATGTGAAGATAAAGTTCCAGTATTTTCAGTGGAATGTTGATAAGAAAATGGAGCTACGCAAGAACGGAGAGCTTTACCTCGTTAGTCCCTGGGCACTTTCGTGGGATAATGAAAACTATTATTTGATAGGATTTGATTGTGAAGCGGGTATGATCAAGCACTACAGGGTAGACAAGATGTTGAAGATTGATCTGACTGAGGAGAAGCGTGCAGGAAAAGAGTTCTTTGAAACATTTGATGTTGCAGTTTATTCAGGTAAAATGTTCGGAATGTATGATGGTGAAATTCAGACTGTAAAGCTGGAATGTGAAAATCGGCTGGCAGGTGTTGTTATAGATCGTTTTGGTAAGGACGTTCAGATGATGAAGGTGGATTCTAATCACTTTGTGGCTTGTATCAATGTTGCGGTTAGTCAGCAATTCCTTGCATGGGTGATTGGACTGGGTAGAGGAGTAAAAGTAATCGGACCTGAATGTGTTTTAGATATGATGAGAGATGAAATAAGGAGTCTGTTAGAGCAGTATTTATGATAGCGCCCCAATCAGCCCCCCAATTTGCAGCTGGAGGAATATATTGAGGTCAATAGTTGTTAGTGGTACAATTTAGATTGTGATGTTGTGAAGTAAAGTAATAGGATTATTGAGTTAGTAAACAAAATAGAAACGTGGATATGATGGATTACTACATAGCGGCTAAGTAATTAACGTGATATTGGTGATATTATGGAAGTGCAGCAAGACATTTATTATTAAATGTTGTATTCAATTTGTACTTGTTACAATGTACAAAATGTATACACAACTGTCCGAATCGTTCATATTCTGTTCATTGTGACAGGTACTGAAGGGTTCGTGGAAGAAAGTGAGTGGTTATTAAAGTGATAATGAATAATATAACAAATGAATTATTAATTGAAAATTTAAAATTATCAGTCCGCTCATTTAACTGCTTGAAGCGGAATGATATTAACACCGTGGGAGATTTGCTGGAACTTAATACTGATAAGTTGATGCTTATGAGGAACATGGGACGCACTTCTATTAAAGAAATTTTAGACGTGATGAAAGCAGTAACTACAGGCAATACAGATGTGTTATATAGCAATGAAGGGGAAAGTGTATCTATAATAAAGAAGAAAATAGTATTGCATTATATAGATGAGCAGACTGCTCAAAAAAAGGCATACAATGTAATGTTTTTAGATCAGTTAGGGTTATATGTTGATGATATTCCGGTTACAAAAATGGGGTTTTCCAACAGAACAATGGGAGCACTAATGAGATTGAATTGTGAATCGGCATTGAAGATTGTTAATTTTGATTTTGCTACTTTAAAAGATACCCAAGGAATGGGTGAAAAGTCATTAGATGAAATAATTGAAAAGCTTTCACAGATTACTTTAGTTCGATATGTTGCAGATGGTGATGATGCTACTGTTAATCATATATTAGATTATTTGAGAAAAGATTTAGAAGATAGTTGTGAAAACATAGATGTAATGCAAATGTTAAGTGTATTTCGTTCTGTTTTGATTAATATACATGATGAAATTAAATATGAAACTGTAGATGAGTTAATGGATAATAAATGTTTATTACATAAGCTATATTCTGATAATATTACTGAGAAAATGATCGAGAAATATATAATATCATTAATTGGAGAAAGATATGTTTCATATTCACATATAAAAAGTAATATGCCAAAAGCTTACTTATTAATTGATAATCTTGACAATTTACTGTTAAAACTAAAGGTTAATAAGATGATAGATGAGACCGATGATGGGTATTGTATTTACTATCCGGATGTGAAGGAGTGTATTCCTAATATAAAAAATGATAAGGCGGCACAGGCTCTTACATTAAGAATGCAAGGAAAAACTCTTGAAGAAACAGGAAATGAATTAGGTGTAACACGTGAACGTGCAAGACAGCTTGCGAAGAAAGCATTAGAAGATTTGCCAAAGGTAAAAGAATTAAAATATCAGTATTGGTATGAGAATTATGCTATAAGCAAGAAAGATTTTCTGGATTTGTTAGATATAACAGAGGAATCATATAATTTTCTTTCCTTTATATGTAATTCCAATGGAAACAAGCAGCTGGAAGAGATTTTCGAAGATGAAAATCTTACTGAGAGCATTGCTAAAAGAGCAGAACGAGTCATGGGACAATATACCGTGCTGATTAAAGATGAATATGTGTCACTTCAGCGAGAAAAAATAACTAGAAAAATATTAGAAAAATATTATTCGGAAAAAGAATGTGGAGTTACAGAATTTTATGAGTATTATAATGAATTTTTGTCTTCTAATGGCTTAGAACAAAATGAAAAATTACAATATATTACAGAACATGCTTTTGAAGCACGTATTGCTGATTGCAACTATGCTCTGATGAAATATGGTAGGAGAATACGTTATTATAATATCACAGATTATGATATAGTAGAACTGTTCAGGAGCATGGGTTTGGATAACTATGATGGATTCGAAATCTCAACATTGAAGCTTTTTATGACTAATCAGGTATTAATGCAGGAATACAATCTTCAGGACGAATATGAACTTCATAATCTTATGAAAAAGTGTGAAATAATGTTACCGAATTTGAAGATCACATTAGGAAGAATGCCATTCTTAACTATCGGTAATGCAGATAGAGGAAGGCAAGTGGAAAAATTTCTGTATCGAGTTGCTCCTATTGGTTTGTACGAATTTGCAGATGCATATGAAGAAGAATATGGAGTAAAGTCGGAAACGGTTGTTGCGAATTTTATTTCATATATTCATAGGTATTATCATAATTCTATGTTTACTGTGGACCAGGAGGTAATGAATCCATTTGAGTATGATGAAATGAAGAAAAGATTAATTGATGATTTTTACTTTATTTCTGATCTTGAGGATATGTACATGGATCTATTTCCAACTGCTAATAGAAATAAGATTAATCCATATAATCTGAAAATGTTGGGCTTTTTAGTATTTGTTGATTATGTAATTAGAAACACTTATGAGACTGCTGAAAATTATTTCCGGTTTGTACTTACTAGAAATGATGAAATTAATATGAGTGAATTAGATAGAAGAATTTGCTATAACCAAAGCTTTAGTCATGTATTGGAAATTTTACGGACGGAGTATAAGCTTCTTGAGATAGAACAGAATAGATATATTACTTATGACAAATTTTCGCAGATTGCACCAGGGGTAACACCGGAGCAATTAAAAGAATATGCTATATCTTTATCCCAATATACGGATGATACATATTTTACGGTACATTCGGTACATAAACATGGATTCCATTCAACAATAGATGATTACGGTTTAAGTGATTGGTTTTATGGTGCCTTACTGCGTTCAAATAAAAGCATAAAGTATGGAAAGATGGCTGGAGGTTTCTTGTTTGCTCATACTGAAAATCAAATATCAAGAAGTAATTTCTTTAAATTTATTGTAAGCAAGTATGAACAAATAAATATACTTGATTTTATACAGTATATTGATGAGGAATATGGTCTTAGGTTTGACAGATATGATATTACACCTATAATTAACAGCACAAGCATGATTTATAGTCCTGCAACAGAAATGATTTATTACAGTAGAGAAGATTACTTATCAGGCAAAAAGGAAAACTCGAGTAATGGAATACAAATTGATTTATATTACAAAAAAGAGCAAGAGCAAAAAAACAATAATGGAAGTGAAGTAATAGCTCAGGTAGTTACTACAGTGGAATTAGAAAGTAAATCAACTGTTGATGATATTACTATTAATACTATTGGATTAGATCAAAAGTTTCCTCACATTTATGATAAGGTATATAGAAAATTAAAAGAATTTACTGAATATTATCATTTTGAAGTAACAGCACATCAGTTGTATGATGCGATTGTAACAGGAAGTCTTGAGGATGTAAAAGCATTATTGCATGAGGCTGCATGGGCTATCAAAGATAAAACCGGACGGTATAGTTTTTACGACAATGGAACAATGAACTATGAAACAGAGAATTTGAAAGATAAAGTAAGGTTTTATGAATTTGATGCTAACAAAATGGAGACTAAAGAAGTTGTTACTGAGGCAGTAGGTTCTAATAAATACAAGAAAATACTTAAGATGTTTAGTAGAGGATATCGTATTGGCTCAGCACTTGAGGCTAAGAAATTTAGAAGATACTACGAAGAAGAAACAGGAAATTCTTTATTAATTTCAGATGAATTAATTGATAATGAAGTTATGCGATGTGGAATCCTGTATGAAAATAGGGTATATGAACCAACAAATATGTTGGATGACAAAGTGGCGAATAAATTGGGTGATTATATCCAGACAATGTTTGCTGAAGGGAAAAATATGCTCTATTATGAAGCTATTTTTCAAGATTTTCAGTTGGAGTTTTCTGAACAACAAATATACTCTACAGATATGCTGAAACGGTATCTTGAATATCAGTACAGAGGACAGTATTATATAAAGCGTACGTTTATGACAAATGATTTGTCAGCAGAAGCTGATCCGGTAGAGGAATTGAAAAAATGCTTAATCAGTAATGCTAGAAGTATGACTTTTGAAGAATTAGCGTATGAACTTCCTCACATTCCTTTGGATAGGATAAAATTCATTTTAGCATCACGAAAAGAATTTGTAAGGGATTCTAAAGGTAGCTATTTTACTGCCTTAATAGTAAATTTTACTGATGATGAATTAAGACAGATAGAAGTTATCATCGCCGATTCAATCAAAAACAATGGTTTTATGGCTGGTAACAAGTTACTTGAAATATTAAGTACAACTTATCCCGATTTATTCGATAAATTAACTCAGTTTCAGGAAATAGGAAAACGAGATGTAATTGCATATTGGATGAAAGAAAGATTTTCATTTAACAGCAATATAATTAGCGAATATGGTAAAGATTATAAAATGCAAGATATTTTTGCAATTTATACTCAAAAACACGATTTTATAAATATGGATATGCTGATTTCTTTGAAGGAGGAACTTAACACAACAATTTATTTTGATGCAGTATATGATAATGCATTAAGAATTAATGAAAATGAGTTTGTATCTAAGAAATATGCAATGTTTTCGATAGAAGAAACAGACAATGCGATAGGAAGATTTTGTACAGGACCATATATTCCAATAGAAGAGATTAATCAGTTTGCATTATTTCCAGATGCTGGTTATCTATGGAATACTTATTTATTGGAAAGCTATGTTTATTCTTTTAGTCGGAAATATGTATTGATGCATACGGCAACATTTAATGCTAAGGTAGCTGGTGTCATTGTTGATAGAGAGTCAAGATTTAAAACATTTGATGATGTAGTAGTAGATGCACTTGCACAAAGTGGTGTCGAATTGACTGAAGAATTTGCATTAGATTATTTAAGCGAGAAAGGTTATATTGCAAGAAAGAAAGTTTCTACAATAGAGCAGATTCGCGTTAATGCAAAATTACTACGAGAAAAAAGGAGCAATTAGTATGTATTCCTATGAATGGGATGTTTCAACAGGTGGAATATTGCTAAATACAACACCATTGTCATTTAGCAAGGAGCCCAGACCGGTATATTATGAGGAATTGGATATACTCGGTTTTGACCAGTATTGGATTTATGAGAAGAATGATGCTTACCCATATATGTGGGCAGAGGCGAATAACTATTATTATAGAGGACGTTTGGTAGCAAAAACTAAAGGTGGTTCTATAAATCGTAAGCCTGAAATTATTATCATGGATGAACCAGAGAATGGAAATGCACCATTAAGATTTATTGATATTCCGGCCATGGCAGAAAAAAATAAAGATATTATTGAAAGTCTTAGTCAGGAGACTATAAAAGCAATATATAATACCTTTATGGAATATCAAAAGAAGATAGACGTTTATTATGTGGCATTTAGTGGGGGTAAGGATAGTGTAGTTGTATTAGATTTAGTGCAACGTGCATTACCACATAATGCATTCAAAGTGTTATTTGGTGACACTCGAATGGAATTTAGTGACACCTACGACATAGTAGAGTTGGTTAAAGAAGACTGTGCAGAACAAGGAATAGAGTTTATTGTAGCAGAGTCCGAACATCAACCAGAATATACTTGGAATAAATTTGGTCCTCCATCTACCGTGACACGTTGGTGTTGTTGTGTTCATAAAACAGCCCCTCAAATACTGGCATTAAGAAAATGCTTGGGAAAAAATAATTTTACAGGAATGGGATTTATCGGTGTTAGAGCAGATGAAAGTTTAGCTCGTAGTAAGTATTCATTTATTAGTTATGGTGAAAAACATAAAGGGCAGTATAGTTGTAATGCAATTTTGGAATGGAATTCAGCTGAAATATTTTTGTATATGTACATAAATAATCTACATATGAATAGAACTTATCTCAAAGGTAATAGAAGAGCAGGTTGTTTGGTATGTCCAAGAGCAGCTGAAAGAAATGATTTTATGAACCATTATTGTTATGAAGAAGATTCAGATAAATTTATAAAAATAATAAAGGACACCTATCGAAGTAACTTTAAGACTGAAGAAGCATTGAACCAATTTATTGATGTCGGTGGATGGAAAGCGCGAAAAAACGGTAGAGATATATCTATAGACGTTAATTATGAGGAAAAGAAATCAAAAAAGGATATTATATTCAAAGTAACTAATCCAAAGAATGATTGGAAAGAGTGGATAAAGACAATTGGTTTCTTACTAAATAATGAATCACCATATATGATATTATTTCAGAACAATAAATACTTGTTTGAGTTGAATGAGATAGAAAATGGTTATGAGATTATTGTTGATAGTTCATTAGCAAAGGAAAACCCGCAATTTATTAAATATTTAAAGAATGTATTTAGAAAAGCTGCAACATGTATAGGGTGTCGAGAGTGTGAAGCAGACTGCCACAATGGATGCATAAGTTTTATAAACGGAAAAGTAACGATTAGTGATAAATGTGTACATTGTCTGCATTGTCATAAGGTAGAAAAAGGATGCTTGGTTTATAAATCATTAGAGATGCCAAAAGGAGAAAATACTATGATAAATAAAAATATGAGTCTAAATTGTTATTCACATCACGCTCCTAAAATGGATTGGTTTGAACAGTATTTTAAATACAAAAACGATTTCAATGATAATCATAATTTGGGTTCCCAGATGTTTAATTTCTTTAAAAGATTTTTAAGAGACTCAGAGCTACTTGATGAAGAAGGATTTTCTTATACTGCACAAATAATTGATAAGCTCTCTTTAGATAGTGAAGCTGCATGGGGAATTATGCTAAGCAATTTGGTATATACACCTCAAATTGGTTGGTATGTGAATAATGTTAGATTTGGTGAGAATTGCTCTAGAGATTATTTGGTAAATCAGGTAATTGACGATGGTGCTAAGGAAAGCTGGGCTCCTGACATTTGGAGTTCATTAGCAAGAATACTGGAGTTACCATTTGGAAACATTGGATTAGGTTATGTTACTAAAGAAAAAAATAGAGCTGTGTCATTTTCAAGAACGGAATGGCAAAATCCTGAACCATTAGTTATTCTCTATTCTTTGTACAGATTTGCAGAAGCTTGCGGGGATTATTACCAATTTACGTTATCTAGACTTATGAATTTTGATATCGAGAGTGAAGGAGTTAGTCCGGCGCAGATATTTGGCTTAAACAGAGAACAATTTGAAAGAGTTTTAAATGGATTAACAGTAAATTATCCAGAGTTTATTTCAGCATCATTTAATTTGGATCTTGATAATATTACATTAAGAAGTGAAAAATCTGCTAAAGATGTTTTGGCATTGCTTTAATGGAGGAGCTGTAGATGAAAAAGTATCGTAGTTATTTTGATATTGATGAGGAATATTTCCCACAGGTTACAAAAGACTTAATTAATAAGGGAAAAGTAGACTGGAAGAAATTTTATCCACATACGACTTTTCGGAAATTACTTGAAACTATTATTAATGTGTTGACTAGACAATACAAACTTTCTATTTGGGTGGAAGGTTCATATGGAACAGGTAAGTCACATGCCGTACTGACATTGAAAAAGCTTTTGGATGCCAATGATAATGAAATGAAAGAATACTTCGACAAATACAATTTATCGAATGATTTATTAAATAAATTTCAAGGTGTAAAAAGCCAAGGGGAAATTTTAACTGTTCATCGCTATGGTTCCTCTTCTATTTTTAATGATAGAGATTTGATTTTAGCAATACAGGAAAGTGTTACCGATGAATTAAAAAAGAAAAATATTCAGAATAAGGGCGAAATAGCATTAAAGACTGCAGCGATTACATGGCTAAGCGATAATACGCACAAGAATTTTTTTGATAGTTTGATAAAAGAAAAGTATGAATCAATTTTTTCAGGAGATACAGTAGATACATTAATTGAAAAATTAAATAATTCATCAGAAGCAAGTGTAGTTTCAATTATGAATAAAATCTTCCAGGTTGCAGATGAAGAAGGCATTTCTGCATTAAAATTGGATATACCTGGATTAATTGGATGGATTCGAAGTATTATATCGAGAAACAATCTTAAAGCAATTGTTTTTGTTTGGGATGAATTCACTGAATATTTTTTACATAATAGGAATGCGCTAACTGGCTTCCAAGCAATTGCTGAGTTGAGTGCTACTGATCCATTCTACTTGACGATTGTAACACATAAGAGTGCAGCACTTTTTGATGATACTGATGCAGATAAAAAGAAAATTTTAAATCGTTTCGTGGAACCTACATGCAAAATTGAGTTACCAGAAAATATGGCATTTCAATTAATCGGAGCTGCAATGGAAAAAACCAAAGATCCGATATTATTAGATGAATGGAAATTGGCTGCGGATGATTTAAACGATAGACTTAAGGATTCACGAACGTTGGTAAAAAATAGTGCAAAAATTACAGACAAAGAACTAATTGATATCTTGCCTGTTCATCCTTATACTGCATTGTTATTAAAGCATATTTCTTCAGCATTTAACTCAAATCAAAGAAGTATGTTTGATTTTATTAAGAATGATAGAGGTGAGGATGTAAAAGGATTTCAATGGTTTATTGACAATTGTGGGCCAGAAGACGATGACCCATTGCTAACAATTGATATGTTATGGGATTTCTTCTATGAGAAGGGTAAAGAATATTTGACAACTGATATCAGAACCATTTTAGATACATTTGCAAGACAAAATGTAACTGCACTTACTGAAGAAGAGCAGAAAGTGTTAAAGACGATTCTGATGTTACAAGCAATCTCTCAAAAGGTTGGCGACTCAGTTGAATTATTTATTCCAAATGATAGAAATGTTAATAATGCGTATGATGGTTCTGATTTAGAAAATGGAAGAGCCGAACATATTGCAGAAAAGCTAGTTCGTGATGAAATTTTGTTTAAGAAGCCAATGGGACAAGGAAAAACCCAGTATTCTGCTATGATTAATGCAGGAGATAGTGCGGTTATTGGAAAACATAAGGATGAACTTACGAAGCAAACTACCACTATGGCATTGGTAAACACCGGTGAAGTATTAGAGGCAATTACAGTTCCTAGCGCATTAAGACTACGTTATGTATTTAAAGCAGCAACAGTAGATAATTTTAAAAATACGATTAATACATTACGTAATCAGGAGTTAAATTATGTAAACAAAATATTGGTAGTAGTTACATTTGCAAAAAGTGATGAAGAAAGTACTGCATTATCAAAATCAATTAGGGAAGTAGTTCAAGATAGTACATATAAAATGATCTTTTTGGATGCGTCACTAACACCTCTTGGAAAAGATGGATTTGATCAATACATCGATAATCTTGCTAATAGTAGTTATCACATGAACAAAGATCGTTCACTTGCTACACAGTATGATAATCTATCTAAAGAAGTATTGAAAAAGTGGAAAGATAGAATATATAATAGCGAGCTGATGTTATATTCGAATAACACTCCAAATGGAGAGCGTATTGTTAACGCTGATGAACTAAACGAAGTCTTTATGAGATTTGATAAACAAATCTATGATTTAGGCTTAGAACAATATAGTGTTATTGACAATATGTTTATGTCGAGTTCCTTAAAGCAAGGTGCAGAATGTGGTGCTAGGCAAGTTACAGCTGGTACATTTCGTTCTAGTAATCCAAATACTAAGTTAGAAAAAGCATTAGAAGATGCTTGGGAAGTTGAAGAATATTGGAAAATACCTGAAAAGAAAAACAAACAGATTGTAAAAATTAAAATTGCAGTTGAAGAACTTGTACAAAAAGCCTTTAATGAAGATGGAAAGGTTTCTATCCGTGCAATATATGATATGTTAAAGCAACCACCGTATGGATTTATGCCTTGTAATATGACTGGATTCGTCATGGGATTTTTACTGAAAGAATATGCGACAGATTCTTACCAATGGAGTGATACTTTAAATAGTGATAATATGAGTGTCATAAAATTGAAAGAAATGATTGAAGAAGTTATTAAATTACAGATGGCACCTAATCTTCATTATAGGGATAAGTATATTGTTACTATGACAGAAGAGGCAAGAGTATTTGCGAGTGTCACCGCTAATGTTTTTGAAATTCCGATTAACCAGTGTGCTTCGATAGAACAGACCCGAATTCGTATTTGTAATAAAATGAAAGAACTTGGATTTCCATTATGGTGTTTAAAATACATTATGGATAGTATCCAACTATCAACTGATTCAGAAGCAATGAAGAAGTTGATAGACAACTATTCTGGACTTGCTAATACTAATAATATTGCTGGTAATAGAACGGAATCTGATTTTGCACTTGAAATTGGTAAGATATGCATCGAAAATACAAATGCTGCAAATGAACTTGCTTTTCTTGTAACAAAAGAAAACTGTCAAAATGGAATGAAGAAATACATAGAGATGATTAACGGTGGTGAACTTTTAAGGTTATCAAATGAAATTAATGATCATGGCGCTTTTATTACTGTAGTAAAACAGAAATTTGATGCAGATTCTGCTAACTGGGTGTGGAATGTAGAAACAGCGAGTCAGAAAATTCAAGAAACAATTATAGATTATAGAATTATAGCGAAAAGCAATACTGTAAATTCAAAAGTAGATAATCTTAATGCGGCCATTCATGAGTGGTGTGAGAAAATAGGCTATATTAAGGTATCATATGATGCAACAAAGACCTATGCTGAGGATGTAAGCCCATTATTGGAAATACTTTGTCAAATAAAGAAAACTTCAACAATATTGGACTCACAAAAAAAGCGATTCCTTGAATTTTTGGATGCGCAGCTTGATTTGTTTGTGCTATATTATAAAAATCAAATGGATTATTTTAAATCATCATGTTCATTTGAATTAGATGGTTTGTCTGATGAAGAAATTGCAGAAGTTTTTTCTAAAGTAGGATATGGAATGTTTACAAAAGACAAATCAGAGTATCTAAGATTAATAGGAAATACTGTGTCTGAGTATAAAGAAAATCAGGGAAAAGCAAAACTAAAAAATATGTGGAGAGAAAAAACTGGGACATCCACACCGAAAGAATGGTCTAATAAGTATAGAATGCCTATACTTTGCATGATTCCACACGATGAAGTACCAACTGCAAAAGAAGCCTTTGATGCTATTCAGAAAAATACAGCAGACAAATCTATTGTAAATAAGTCTTTAAAGTATTTTGAAGGTGCAACTTTCTTTGAACTATTAAATCAAGAAGAAGCGAGAAATAAGTCATTTATTCAAAATATTATTAAAGGATATGATGTAATGCTACTGGATGTACAGATGGTAAAAGAATATTTAAACAGTAAGGTTTCTGCTGAACCTTATGATTGGTATCAGAGTGCTGAAGTTGAACGAAAGTTAAAAGAATTAGCAGAACATGAATATACAATCAATGGAAGCACTCAGGCACTTGCTTTGATTGATAATATGGATGAAGCAATCGTAAAAGATTATCTTAAGAGATTGATTAAGTATAATATACTTGTAGGTATGGAAATTATTAAAGATACTCGGAGGTAATGGTGAATGTTAAAGAAGATCTCAATTGATTCAGTAGAGTCAAGAATCAAGAAATACTTATGCTCTAATAACATAAGCAAGCCATTACTTATTAATGTTAATAATCTCAATGATTATCATACTGTTAAGGATATTTTAGGACTGTATGCTGGAATGGAAAGAATTTCAGCATACTGCCATCAAGATGATTTCGTGCCAAATTTAGAAGAATTTTATGAGAAAATATCTAATATGGGTGGAGACATCTTTGTTGTAGGAGTAACTCAGTACTTATATATTCTTGGTGATGAAGAGTTAAAAAAGGGTATTTATACTATGCTCGGAATACCAGCTGTAGGTAAAATAATTGTACTGTGTTATCAGATTGAGAGTTATTTGGAAAATATATACAAACAAGATTTGCGTCTTGAAAGACAAATCTGCTTGATTGATGGATTAAGAAGCTCAAGGCCACAACTTGTTTTTGTAAACAAAGAAATTAGTAATAAAAGTGATCTTGTTATTGGTATTAAAAACGCATTTGTATATATGGAAAATGCAGATACAGATCATATATTAATTGCTACTTCGAGAAGGAAAAAGGAATTTCCAGAAGCTATGCTACAAATTCAAGAAATATCGAATGTTTTTGATAGCTTTTCTATGTTTAAGTATAGCTTTATTACAGGATTAACAAGTCAATATGGTACTGATGATCAATGGGCGTATTTATTAGATGCATTGCAAAGTCGGAAAACACTTGAACGCGTATTGGAATGTGAATTAGGAAATAGTTCACTATTTGAAATTCTTTTCTCAAAATGGGATTTATATAATGACACAAAAAAGTGGCTCTTTTTTATTGGAATTAAAGTAAATGGAGTTAAAGGTAATGAGATTTTGCAAAGATCCGCAGATATAGCATGTAATATAAATGAGTTTCAAGCACAAATTTATCGGAGTATTCTTGAAATAAGTGTAAAAGATAGTAAGTTTATTAAGCTTTATCAAGAAAGAAAAGCATTATTAAAAAGTATAGAAATAGACCTGAAGCGTATAGTTGAGTATTGTAATTTTACTGAGATGAAAGGTAGAGAAGCAATATACTATCTGACAGATAATACAGCGGTAGAGCGAATAAAGGTAATAGAATGCTTATCCAAATTTGATTACAGTAAACAGGAAATATTAGATGTATTAAAAGTGGTATATCCTGATATGTATTCATATTTAAGTGATTACCACTTTGGTATTTCACTTCTTGATGACTACTTCAATACCTATAAGTTTCAAAAAATAACAAATAGGATATATCCTGAGTTCTTGAAATATGTATATGAAAATGCTGAAAAAAGAGAATATTTAGCAGTATTACCATATAGAAGTGAGAAAATAGAATCTATTGGAAAAGAAGATTCATTGTTGTTTTTTGTTGATGCTCTTGGAGTAGAGTTTCTAGGATATATTATGGAAAAATGTAAGGATATGGGGTTGAACGCAAACGTAACTGTGTGTCATAGTAATCTTCCATCTATAACTTCATTAAATAAAGAATTTTTACAGGAATATGACAATAATAGAATTACGTCTATAAAAGAATTGGATGAAATTTTACATCATGGAAAGGAAGATTTTGATTACCAAAAACAGAAATATCCTATTCATTTAATTCGAGAATTAGAAATAATTAATGAATTCTTGGAAAATGCAAGTTACAAGATAATGTCAGGAGATTGTTCTAAGGTTATTGTTGTAGCTGATCATGGCGCAAGTAGGTTAGCAGTGATTAGTGAAGGAGTTTGTGATTTTGAAGTAGATTCAAAAGGAACTCATGGAGGAAGATGCTGTGCTTATAACGAACAATTATCTGTTATTCCATATGCTATCCATGAAGGCGACTATTATGTACTAGCGAGTTATGATCGCTTTAGAGGTGGTAGAGCAGCAAGTGTAGAAACTCATGGTGGGGCGACACTTGAAGAAGTATGCGTTCCAATTATCGAATTGCAAAAGAAGATGGAGGTTGAAGTAGTATTTACATCGACAGTAATTAAAGTAAGTATGCGTAAGAAAGCTGAGATAGAAATATTTTCAAACATAATTCTTTCAGAATTATCTATCAAAGTAAATGGTAAATTTTACTCTGGTAATAAGATTGGTGATAGAAAGTTTACAGTACAGATGCCTGATATTAGGAAAGCAGGAGATTACAAGGCTGATATTTATTCTAATAATAATATTATCGCTTCAGGTCTGCATTTCTGTGTAGAAAAAGAAGGTTTTGCAGAAAAGGATTTCTTCTAGCATTTAGAAAGAGGTGATTTTTATGCTAAATGAAGAACTAAGATATAAATTGCGAGAATGCTTTGATGAAATGGTGGTTTATAAGGATTTGAAAAAGAGTAATTTTTTTTCATCACTAAGTTTACCATCATTTATGAGAGATTGGGTGTTAAAGAAATTTGAAGATGAAAAAGGGAATTATGATATTGAAGAAGTATCAAGCTTTATTAAGGAGTTTATCCCGCGTAAAGATGATTGGGTAAGTATTAAGAATCGAATTGTTTATGAAAATGAGAGAGTTCGTATGCTTACCAAAATTTCTGTGGATATTGATATAAAAACTCAGGAAATTTCCTTTTCTTTACCAGAGTTTGGGCTGACAAGTAAAGAAACAGTTATTGAACCAATGGTTTGGGAAGAATGTAAACAAGAATTGGTAAAAGGAAAAGAAATATGGGGAGTAGTTGAGCTAGGGTATCGGTTACCAGATGACGAGTTGAAAATTGTAGGTAAGATAAAACTTACAAAATTTATTGACTTCTGTCCTTATACAATAGATTTGGACTATTATAAGGACATGAGAAGAGAGTTTTCAACTGAAGAGTGGATAGACGTTATTCTTGGTGCGATTGACTATAATGCAGATGGTTATGAAGATGAAACTCAGAAACTTACCATGCTAACAAGATTATTACCTTTCGTTGAAAAGAGATTAAATCTTATTGAACTTGCTCCAAAAGGAACAGGAAAATCATATCTTTTTGGTCGAGTAAGTAAATTTGGTTGGTTATCATCTGGTGGAGTTATGTCAAGGGCTAAGATGTTTTACGATATTGCCAGGCGGTCACAAGGATTAGTATGCAATAATGATTTCATTGCACTGGATGAAGTTCAAACTATTTCGTTTACTGACGTAGATGAAATGCGTGCTGCGATGAAAGGGTATATGGAATCTGGCATATTTACTGTGGGTAATTATGAGGGAACAGCAAATGCTGGAGTAATTCTTCTTGGAAATATCAAACAAGAAAATATGAACGAATATGAAAATATGCTAGATGAATTGCCAAATGTGTTTCATGAGAGTGCATTGATTGATAGATTTCATGGGTTTATAAAAGGTTGGGATATACCAAGAATGCATGATGATTTGAAAATATCTGACTGGGCATTAAATTCAGAGTATTTCTGTACAATTATGCATTTGTTAAGAGATGATGCTAGTTATAGAGCATTAGTTGACCAGTTAATAGAAGTACCTACGCAATCTGATACAAGAGATACTGAGGCAGTTAAGCGAATTTGTACAGCTTATTTAAAGCTCTTATTCCCAAATGTGCGGACAATATATGATATTTCAGCTAAAGATTTTAATAAATATTGTCTTCGTCCAGCATCTAAAATGCGAGGAGTTATAAAAACACAGTTAGGTATTCTGGATTCTGAATTTAAAGGGAAGAATGTACCTAAATTTACGATTAAGGATGTGGAGTAAATGAGTATTAGTTGTCTGTCTTGTGGAGTAAAAATAGAAAAAAACGATACATTGGGAATTAATAAAAAATTACTTGGTAAAGATGTAAAAAACTATTTTTGTATGGAATGCTTAGCTGATTATTTGACGGTAACTGTCGAGGACTTAGAAGATAAGATTGAAGAATTTAAAGATCAAGGATGTACGCTTTTTAAATGAAAGGAGACATAAAGGTGGGGTTGGAAAATAATGAAACATAAAATATTACTAACACTTGAAAAGCTGCAGATTTTTTTAACTCTTAGTTGGTATATAAGTTGTGATTGTAAAAAGCAGGAATTACGACCCTGCTTTGCAATTGGGGTTCCAGATAATAATTTTAGTAATAATAATGATGTAAAAGCGATAAAAGTAATACCTCAAAATCAGAGAAAATGGGTTCGTGAAGAGGTAGTTTTATTGGTCGCAGAATATTTTCGAACTAGAGATATGAGTCCAATAGAGAAAGCAGAGAGTATTGATTTGGTCAGTAGGGTTTTAAGAAAAAGAGCTGTAACAAATGGAGAAACCATTTCAGCTATGTTTCGAAATTCAAATGGTATAAAAATGCAATTTGGTTGCATCAGAAGTATGGATCCCCAAGAGATAGAGATGGGACATAAAGGATTATCTGGAGCTAGTTTTCTACAAAAAGAGATTGTGAATGAATACTTTGCTAATTCTGATAAAATTAAGATGGAAGCAGCAGAGGTTTTTAGAAAATACTTATAAGTAAATTTTAATCAATACCCGCCCCTATGGGTATGGAAATGAATTTCACACGATTGCAGAATTTCTGGAGAAGTATGAAAGAGGAACACAATGCAGATTGTGTATGGGGACAAGTAACACCTAGAAATGATAAATCGATTTACCATGGAGACAGTTGAAAGGAAATATTATGCCATTTCAAATAATTCATAATGACATAACCAAAATGAATACAGACGTCATCGTAAATGCAGCAAATTCTTACTTACAACAAGGGGGTGGAGTTTGTGGTGCTATTTTTCACTCAGCTGGTGCTAAGCTTCTGAAAAAGGAATGTGATGAGATCGGTTCCTGTCCTGTCGGACATGCGGTGATTACAAAGGGATATCAACTAAGTGCGAAATATATAATTCATGCCGTTGGCCCGATTTGGGAGGGTGGAGAGCAGGGAGAGGATAAGCTTCTAACAATGGCATATCGTAGCTCGTTGGAACTTGCCAAAGAATATCAACTGGATTCAATTTCCTTTCCTCTCCTCTCATCTGGTAACTATGGTTATCCGAAGGACAAAGCGTTGCAGATAGCAATATCAGTAGTAAGTGAGTTTTTATTACATAATGAGATGGACATTCATCTGGTGGTATTTGACCGCAAAGCAATATCGCTAAGTGAAAAACTATTTACAGAAATCAATCACTATATTGATACCTATTACGAAGACAGCGATGAGTATGAGGTACAGAGCAGACAGAATCGGGCACATCGAGAGTTCGATCAGATCTTTGATCATAATTCGGTCTTATTTTCCGAAAGAGATTTAAAGAAAACAAAGAAGTCACGGAAAGAAAATTCATTCGAAAAAGCTCAGTTTGAAGACACTCCGTTAGAAGAGTCCCTGTGCTATTCCATGCCAGAGACTGCACCGCGATGCCTAGAAGATGTTATTAACCAAATCGATGAGACATTTTCAGAAATGTTGTTTCGCCTGATTGATGAAAAAGGCAAGGCTGATGTCGAGGTATATAAAAGAGCCAATATTGATCGTAAGCTGTTCTCGAAAATGCGTAACAAAGAATACCAGCCAAAGAAAAGTACTGCGTTAGCGTTGGCGATTGCTCTTGAATTATCCTTGGATGAGACGAAAGATTTTTTAATGAAAGCAGGATATACATTATCAAATAGTAACCGGTTTGATTTGATTATCCGGTTTTTTATAGAGAATAAGCATTATGATATGTATGTGATTAATGGTAAGCGCCTAATTTAAGGGTGGATTTCAATCCATGTTATTTATCATTATAATTGTTATCAGGAAATGCGAGCATTTTACTCCAATCCCTTTGCGAGAATGCAAGCATTTTACTCTATTTAGGAGGC
>JAEZTJ010000041.1 GCA_023421505.1 Bacillota bacterium | reverse complement strand
GCGACGCTCCGTGCGGAGAAAATTCAACGTAAAGCAGCAAGGTCCGGAATGGATTTTGAAGGCATTGAACAGGTACTGGACAAGGTATATGAGGAGCTTGAGGAGCTTAAGAAAGCGGTTCATATTGGGGATAAAAGAGATATTGAAGAAGAATTTGGAGATGTGATGTTTACAATGGTTAATTTGTCTCGTTTTTTACAATTAAATGCAGAAAATTCCTTGACAAATGCCACTAATAAGTTTATAAATAGATTTGTAGATGTCTTTGCTCTGGCAGAGAGCAGAGGGCATAATCTATGTGAACTATCCCCTATAGAGCAAGACGTTTTGTGGAGGGAAGTAAAAAAATCATTGGATTAAAATATAACAATTACTTTAGAGGAGGAGCAAATCCCATGAACAAAGCAGAATTAGTAGCAGCGATTGCAGAGAAAACAGAATTTTCCAAAAAAGACTCAGAAAAGGCGTTAAAAGCTTTTATTGATGTAGTTACAGAAGAATTAACTAAAGGAGAGAAGGTTCAATTAGTTGGTTTTGGTACTTTTGAAGTATCCGAAAGACCGGCAAGAACCGGAAGAAATCCTTTAACAAAGGAAACGATCGAAATAGCTGCTTCTAAAGCACCGAAGTTCAAAGCAGGTAAGGCTTTAAAGGATGTTATCAACGCATAGTTGATTAAAACAAAAAGGCTGTTTTAAATTCCGGATCTCATTGGGGTGTAGGGTTTTTAAAACGGCCTTTTTAATAATGGTCACGCAAGGCGAGCCATGAAGCAGTGCAGAAATGAGGATTATTGTGAGACTAGATAAATTTTTGAAGGTATCCAGATTGATTAAAAGACGTACGATAGCGAATGATGCTTGTGATGCGGGTAGAGTTACAATCAATGGGAAACCAGCTAAGGCCTCTGCAGCTGTTAAGGTTGGGGATGTACTTGAGATAGGCTTTGGCAGCAAGGCGGTAAAGGTAGAAGTGCTCGATATTAGTGAGACAACAAAGAAGGACGACGCGAAGGAATTATATAGATATCTTTAATGCTGCAGCAGTTTATGTCATGTGCATGCGCCGTATTGAGGAATTGCTTTTAGAAAGGCATGAAGTAATAAGTCTTCTCATATACTTAAAAAGATATATCTTGTTCAAAAGGACAGATATATAAAACGGTATAAAATGGGGAGGCTTTTTTTATGGAGGAAAAACAACAAATTTTAAAGGGACACAGGTTGAATATCAATGCAAGAAAAACTGCATTGATAACGGGAGTCAACGATGTTCTTTCCTTTGATGCCGGCGAGGTTCTTCTCCAGACGGAACAGGGTGTCTTGATGATTCGCGGCAGTGAACTACATGTCAACCGGTTGACGCTGGAGAAGGGTGAGGTAGATATTGATGGAAGAATAGACAGCTTAACCTATTCTGATACAGCAGGCAATAAATCCGGTGAATCCTTATTCGGCAGGCTTTTTAAGTAGGTGGCCTGTATGAATCATGCAATCTCTGTTGAATTACAGTTTTTTCTGGTTTCAGTGCTATGGGGTGCCATATTACTGTTTGTCTACGATATATTACGTATTATCCGCAGACTGATTAAACATGATACTTTTTTTGTGGCGCTTGAAGACCTGATCTTCTGGGTGTGTGCAAGCTTATTTATTTTTGCCATGATGTATCAGGAGAATGATGGCATTATTCGTGGGTTCTCTGTTATGGGAATGGCTATCGGTATGCTACTTTATCATTACCTATTAAGCGATTTTTTCATATCCATTACAACAAAGTTCATTCAGCTGCTAATCAGTCCTGTGGTATTTGTGATTAATAAAATGAAAAAAATCATAAAATTTATGATTTCTAAGGGGAAAACTGCGTCTAATTTCCTATTAAGACGATTGAAAAAATGGGCTGAATCAGTTAAAATAACATTAAACAAAAGAAGACAGAAAACGCTCGCAAAAAAGCAACTTCGTTCGAAGGAAAAATCGCTGAAAAAGCAAAAGCAGCTAGAAAAAAAGAATTCAGAGCAAGAACAATTAAGAAAGAAGCAAACGGACATAGAGCGCTTAAAGAAGGAGCAGCAAAAGAAGCAGACTGGCAAAAAGCAAAGCGATAAGAAGGATAAAAAAAACACCGTAAAAGAAGCTAAGAAGCAGGATAAGAATAAAGCCGATCAGAAGAAAAGTTATAAAAAGTAGTTAAGTAATTTTAATAGGAGATGCAGGGACATGAGAAAAAGGTATAAAAAAAGGACAGGCATAGGGGTAATATCAATTGTAGTTTTAATACTGTTCGGAATTATATCCTATCGACGAATCGGACTGGCAGACGAGAGAGAGAATGCTGCTATTAAGCTGGAACAATTGGACTCCCGGATAGAGGAACAGACGGAGCGTAAAAAAGATATTGAAGAGCTGAAGGAATATATAAAAACAAAGGAATATAAAGAAGAAATTGCAAGAAATAAGCTGGGACTGGTTTATGAGGATGAGATTATATTTGAGCCTGAGGAATAATTATGAAGCAGAATGGTCAATATGTAAATAAAAATATTGACAACCATTCATAAAGCAGATATAATAAAGTTCGTCACTTTGGCGAAGTAGCTCAGCTGGCGAGAGCACGCGGTTCATACCCGCGGTGTCGGCGGTTCAAATCCGTCCTTCGCTATTTCATTTAGGAAGCTGTATTAACAGCTTCCTTTTTTGTTATGTAAATAATAGATAATTGCGAAACTCATTAATTGTAAGTATTGTATACACAGCATATACTATTCCGGAGCGGAAGTTAAGCTCATAGGAGCGTTGGAGCGAAGGAATAGTATATGCTGTGTATACA
>JAEZTJ010000020.1 GCA_023421505.1 Bacillota bacterium | reverse complement strand
AGTGGCTTTTATGATTTAGCCAATGCATATCAGTCAGTGCACGTCAACTATTGAAAGCGCCGTGTACCGAACGGTACGCACGGTGCTGTGAGAGGACGGGAGTTAATCACTCCCTCCTACTCGATTGCTTATAACTACTATCAGTTTGTATAAGTTGTGAATGAGTTACGTATCCACCTGATTTATTAGGTAAAGAGAAGCTACAGGAATGTTTATTATAGGTAATTGCCAAACTGTATAGTTTTATTAATTGTATACACAGCACATACTATTCCTCCGCTCCAACGCTCTCTTGAGCTTAACTTCTGCTGCGGAATAGTATGTACTGTGTATACAATACTTTCAATTACTGCGTTTCGTAATTACCTATAAGTGTATACTATATTGAAAGGATTTATGACATGCTTCATAAAGAAAAGAAGATTACATTATATCTGTTGTGTTTCTTATGTACCGTTTTCAGTGCCTGCAGCCTGGAGCACTCATCTAAGAAAGCAGATAATAAGCAGAACAAGATATTGGAATATCAAAATGAATACTCTCTGACAAAAGTCCGTATGACTGGTGGTGGAGATAATTCCAATGATTATAAGATCGGCTTTAAGCCTTCAGAAAAATCAGACGGAATTACCGCATATCTGGTTGGGTACTCCTGCAAAGAGATCAATGAGGTCAGGGATTATCTCATGACATTGAGCCAATCAGAGATTTATGCTCTTGATAAACCGATTAACCGAGCTTACCTAATAACAGATTTGAGCTATGCCGATGGTGTGGGTAATACACTGAATACAGATCAGAAGGATATCATAACCGGAGGGGATATTACAGAGCCGGGAACCTATACCTTTTATGCCTGTACAATAGGAGAGAAGGGTCTTCTAGGGATTGAACAGGCAAAGCAGACGGTAGTTAAAGAGCCTTATGCTGGCAATCTCTCAGTTAAGGTTGACGCTAATGTTGATGAGGTTTCAGGAAGCTTTAAAAGCTATGAAAGTGACACTATCTTAAAAAATATTGTATTTTATTCAAGGAATGGTTATGCTGCGGTAAAACAGGCAATTAGTAAATATTCAGCTAAACAGCTGAATGCACTTATTCAGGATAACTGTGCATTAAGCTTTGAGAATGCCGTAAATAATACCTTTTCGCTAGCCCTTAATCAGCTGAAGGAGGTAGACGGGAACGTTTATAATCAGGAGGGGTTATATTACCTGTATGTTGCTAGTATTGGAGAAAATGGGATAGTAGGCCTAAGCTATTGTGATAATACCTTTTTGACGCCGAAGACATTACCAACACCGTTAGAGACGATCGGTAATGGCACAGGGCATGGTTTTGTATTCCCAAACGGAGGAGCAGCTACCATCGGACGCTCCAGAGCATCTATTATCTCAAAATCACAGTCAATGTTTCGAACTATAACAGGAACTCCAAGAATTGCAGTGCTGGGAGCCTCAAGCGGTACAGAAAAGGATATCTACAGTTACTTTTATATCGATGATGCAAGTGCTGACAGCTATTTAAAACGCTTTCAGGATGCAGGCTTTGAGGCAGTCTACATACCACTGACAGCGGGCAATTATAATACAGTCGGAGAAAATGAGTATTTTGCTTCCTTAATCGAAAGCTGTCATGGGGTGTATTTTACCGGAGGTGACCAGAGTAAAGCGGCTAGAGCCCTATACCGAGAGGATGGTTCTCTTAACCTGATTGGAGAAGCCATTATGAATATATACAATCGAGGCGGGATTATTATGGGTACAAGTGCGGGAGCTCATATTGTCAGCAATCCCTGCTTCCAGGACGGAACCTCCTATTCGACGCTATATTATAATGGTGCCGAGGCTTTTGATATATCGAAATTAATGGGTGATACAGAAGTATCTGCGAAGCAGACCGGTAAAGCCATTTATTATTCTGGCTTGGACTTAGCTAAGACAGCAGCAAGTGAAAGCCTGATCTTTGATTCTCATTTTAATGCACGGGGCCGTTTCGGAAGGCTCGCACTAATTTGCCGTGATACGGGAATGCGTTACGGAGCAGGACTGGATGAGGCGACTGGACTTGCAGTCAGCGATGGAATAGGAACGGTCTTCGGGGCCGGAGGAGTAACCATAATAGATACAAAGAATGCGGTCTTCGGACATGATAAAAGCTTTGAAGTCAAGGGGCTTGAGGTGTATTATTTGTCTGCCGGAGACAGATTTGACTTTAAGACTAGCAAGATAACTCCTTCTAGGGATAAGAAAAAGGTAACAGGCTTTGGACAGCCGGAAGAGATCAAAGATATTTTTGCACCTAATTATGCTGCAACCAGGGCCTTCCTTTCGTTTCTTCAGAGTAAGGAACGCAGTAAAAGCTATGAGGCACTCTCAGATATGGGGGATGATACTCTACCACCAATTAAGGTCACCTTGACCCGATCTGAGCAGACAGCTATTTATCAATCAGAAACCATGAAATATGACTCGATCAATGCGCTGGCGGAATATAGGAAGACAGCCTCTGAGAAGCTTCTTGTTGATATTACAGGATTTTAGCACAAAAAATTATAAGCGAATCATATAGTATAATATTGGAATTTGATGCTATATGTGATAAAATGGTATTAATTGCATCATATGAATTGAGTTGTAATAATATTATATCGACAGCATGGAGGCAGCAAGTTTGTGTATGCGCTGTGCACACAAACTTGAGATACTCGCAAGCGAGCCAAATAAGCAGTGCATAAAGGAGGATAATATTTGAAAAAGCATGTTAAGATCATCTGTTTTATTACTGGTATTGTTTTAATCTGCATAATACTAGTTTATCTATCTTATCCAAAATATGCTTTAGATCAGGTATATGTTAAAGAATATATAACCAACGAAGAAGGAATTAAAGGGAACGTTGATATAACAAATCTCGGAGATAATTCTGCATATGAAATTGGTGCAAACAGAGGCGGCTATGCAGTTTTTAAGAAGCCGAATAAAGCATTTCATCAAATGAAGCTTGAATTTAAAAAAGGAATTGCTGCAATTCGCAAAGAACATTTTCTTTTACCGTTATCAAGATGGAATTATAAAAAGTATAAAACTTATGGATGGCAGTTAAATGGGACAGTAGACGCTGAAGCATCAGAGCAGGCTGGAAAAATATCCGCATTATTAGATATATATGAAAATAGCTTTAAATAGTTTTTGATATTATGGTATCTTAAGAATATCAATTCCCATAACCGTATTATGTATATAAAAGCTGTAAAAGTGTGGTCTTTTACAGCTTTTTGTTATTAAAAATTTTATGAAACTTATATTGTATATACTTATGGCTATTAATTGACACTTTATTAATAAATAAATTGACAATAGCAATGACATGATATAACATAATGATATATCATTTAGATATGTGAGGGAATTATGAAAGAAAATACAGGGAAAACAAAATATATCCTGCTCGGCCTTATCGCACACAGTCCACAGACAGGATATAGCATTAAGAAGACAATTGAATTTGAATTAAGTCACTTTTGGCAGGAAAGCTATGGACAGATTTATCCGACCCTAAAGCAGTTAATTGAGGAAGGTCTGGCAGTAATTGCGGACACTGCAGATGTGGTAAATGGGAGGGGGCAGAAGCTTTATAAAATTACCGAAGCCGGCAGGGAGGAATTAGAAAAGTGGCTGTCAAAAGCCCCGGATGTAGAGAAACTCCGGTATGAGATCCTTCTTAAGATTTCTTTTGGAGACAGTACAGAACCTGAGGTTTTACTAAGGCATTTAGAGGATTTTATGATTAGAAATGATAAGTATATTAACGATATGAATTTATTTTTACAGTATTTTAGTAATCCCAATATGCATGGTGTTGATCATACCTATAAAGCATTAACAGTACTGTGCGGAAAATATGTTTATACAGCTATGAACGAATGGGCAATTGAAGCTAAAAAAATTCTACTAGACAGAAAGGCTGATCATCATGAGACAAAAAATACGTAAAGGTATTCTAACCCTTTCAGCATTATTATTCCCCTTGAGTTTTGTTCTTTTATCACCCTATATTATTATTATGTCTGCTGCAAATGGACTCATAAACGCAAGTGCAGTCGTATTTGCTATACTTTTTCTATATTCTGTTATAGGCAGCCGATTATTTTGCGGTTGGTTATGTCCTTGCGGAGCAGTTCAGGATCAAATTTCAGCTTCAAACAACAAAGCCTGGAACAGCAAAGCGAAAAATGCTTCGAAGTACATAATATGGGTGATTTGGTTCTCTATCATTCTTTTCTTGTGGATAAAAAATAATCCACATAAATTAGATTTCTTTTATTTAACAGGAATTCAGATCAATATGGTTATTATATATTTTATGGTTATAGCAATAGTTTTCATATTTTCTCTTTGTACAGGGAAAAGAGGGATGTGTCACAGCTTCTGCTGGATGGCTCCCTTCATGATTATCGGTGAAAAAATTGCGGATTTTCTCCATATTCCCAGATTTAGACTGAAAGCTGATAGTAAGGCCTGTATCTCCTGCGGAAAGTGCAGCAGGCAGTGCCCAATGAGTTTGAATGTAGAGCAGATGGTAAAGTCAGGAGATTTAAGCTCAGCAGAGTGTATCTCCTGCCTAGAATGTGTGGATAACTGTCCCAAAAAAGCGATAACCTGCGGAGTGAGAAGAAAGTAATTGCATAAAGAATTAAGTGAAAAAGAGTGAGACTAAAAGTAGCAAGCTAACAAATATCAGACAGAAGGTATAGTTGCCAGATTAAAGGATAGAATGAAACGTTTAAGATAAAGCCCGGATTGATATAGTGTGAATTATTGATAAAAATAATTCACACCTCAAAGTTTGTGCCTGCGTCATCCCAGACACAAACTAAATCAAAGGCAGGCATGCTTGCTTGCATAGTATGAAATATATGGCTATAATGGTAATAGCTGTTATATTATGTCGATATAAGAAGGATAAATAATTTCTTTGTGGGAGAAGGATATTTTGAAGGATCACATTCTATTTAAGAAGGAACTGCAGGATTATGTTAATCATAATTTATTAAAGGAACTCTATCAGTATATAGAGGAAAATATGGGCAGCTTCTTTGCTACACCATACCTATCGGAGTATTATCAATTGCTAAAAGAGATAGAAGTTACGGATGCAGATAAAATGCTGCCCAAGCTTATCCTGGGGTTTCTCGCCTTCCTGTGTGGAGATAATAAGAAGCTTTATTCAATACTAAATTGTGTTGATGAGAGTAAGCTATTAACAGATAGGGAACATTCCTTGTATTATTCCTTAAAAGCATTGATGGGTTTTACTTTGGGTCATAAAGAGGAATATCATTATGCAAAGCTTTCAATAGAGGTACTTTCAAAGGAAGATGACAGTATTTTTATGGCTAATGCAAAATTAACCTATGCGCAGATACTTTCCTCCATGCAACAGTATCGAGGGGCTGCAGAAATGTTTGATGAAGCATATAGAAGGTTTAGCAATCTGGATATTCAGTTCTCTGCTGCGGTTGCTTTAGTAAATAAGTTGCTTAATCTGTATAAGCTTGGAGAACTGCAATCCGTAATGGAGGAGTGCAGTCAGGCTTTGATAAGGTCAGCAAGCTTTAAGGATGAATATCAGGAGTATTGGCATGTGATCTATCTTCCTTTTGGAATGTGCTGTTATGAACTAAATAAGTTAAGTCTTGCCACTTGCTATCTAGAAAAGGCAAAGAATTGTATTGATCAGCTGAAGCTGTTTCATATGCATGGACAGGTTGAATTATATTTATTCAAAGCATATTTTATTATGAATGATAGAGCCAGTATGGAGTCTATTACGAAGCAGACGGCTGAAGACTTTAAAAATATGCATTATAGTACAGCAGAAATGATGATCAGCATGTTCCGTATATTATCAAACGAAGCTGGCAATCAGCAAAAGGTGCAACCGGATATTGAAAGATTTGAGTTGGAATATATAAAAGACAGCACAAAAAGCCGCTTTTTTTTGATTGAGATGCTGGCTTATTTAAGAATTTTGGGACTGAGTAACGTTATCACGACCAGCGACATAGCAGACTACTTACAAAAACTTCGTTATATTGGATTTATTCCCTATATACAACTGTTTCTTATTCTGCTTGCTGAACTTCATGACATGGAAGGGCAGAATAAGAATGCAGTAGAATGTCTAAAAGAGGCAGAGATGATCTACCGGGAGTTCGGAATGTGCATAAGCTTTTATATGCTGCCATTAAAATCGCTTCGTCTGCTGCAAAGAATAAATCACCAGTTATATGATGCCATTATGCAAAATAACAGGAAAGGCATAAAAACCAAGAAAAGCTTTATCCTGTCTGTCAGAGAAAGAGAGATTATACAATTGATCGCGGCCGGAAAAAGTAATGAGGAGATTGGAAATGCTTTATTTATCAGTATAGGTACGGTGAAATGGCACATCAATCATATTTTTGCAAAGCTGGAAGCGGAGAATCGGATACAGGCTGTGCAAAAAGCGAAAATGCTTGGTGAATTATCAGAAGCCTTAACCTAAAACCCTAACTTAGGTTAGGTTACAAATGAACTGATATCCTGTAATATAAAAGCATGTAATTATAAATTATCAATTATAAAATATATTCAGGAGGCAAGAAAATTGGAAACCTTACAAAGTCACTTTCATCAATGGGGAGCGGTAATCTTTTTTATTTTACTATATGGTGTAGCTTTATTGTTTTTTCCCTTTTATAAAAAAATGAATCGAAAGCCGGCAACGGCATATTTTGCTTTTATTTTAGCGTTTGCAATTGAGATGCACGGAATCCCCCTAAGTATGTATCTGATCTCGCTAATTGTTGGAAAAAAGCTGCCAGAAGGGGTATTATGGGGGCATACGCTATTTGATCAGATTGGCTATACCGGTATGTATTTAAATATCGCTTGCGGAATTATTGCACTTTTGATGATCGGAAATGGATGGTATAACATTTACCATAAATACTGGTCAAAGGAAACCGGGAAAGGAAGGGTGGTAAAGACTGGAATTTATAAGTACATAAGGCATCCTCAATATACAGGCTTTATGCTGATAACCTTCGGTATGATACTGGAATGGGCAACCTTACCGACAATTATTATGTGGCCCTTCATTGTTGTATTATATTTCCGACTTGCGAAGAGAGAAGAAAAGGATATGATTAAGGAATTTGGCGAGGAATATATTATGTATATGAAGAAAACAAAACGTTTTATTCCCTTTATCATCTGACCATAATAACCGCCATGCTATCGGCAGACAGCTTAAATAGTAAGGAAGAAGCTATCACACTAACCTAACATGCCTGCCCTTTGAATGTTTGTGCCGAGGATGACGCAGGCACAAACTTTGAGGTGTGAATTGTTCTTTTCAACAATTCACACTACGCCCATGCTTTTTGGGCATAAATCCAGAAGAATAGCGTCTTTTGCTATTCTTCCAAAGGCTTGCATGAGAATTTGTTTTATGAAATCAATACATCTAGTAGCTTCATGTATTTACGTTGAAGTCTATTATCTGCTTTTTCTATTCGATTATCTAATAAATTATCTAAGAAGGCTAATGTTACAGGAAGGTAATCTTCCAGCTTACTTAAATATTCTTTGAAAAAAAACTCCTTGCTTTGTATAGCAGAAATAAATATTAATTGATAGCAGGTTGATAGAATGAATTTCATGAACCGATCATTACCTGAGGAATATTCAGTTATTAAGCTATGTACCAAATTTAATAATTGATTTACCGTTCCTTCTTCCGGAGCTTTGTGTAAATCAAAGGTGAAGAGTGTACTATGCCTGTTATTACTGTCCTCATTGATATCCTGTAAATCATCTGCCAGCTGTAGAAAGAAGCCGAAGCCTAGATAAAATAAGAGATCTTCTTCAGTAATTTCTTTATCAACAAAAAAACGATCGATTAAGACAGAAATACCACCCTTATAAGCAGTTATATTAAGCCGCTCCTGATAAGAGAGCGGTAGGTCTTTATCCTGCTGACTAATGCTTAATTCCTGAGCCTCTAACATCATTAACAATAACTCAGATGCGCAAGAATTGGCTTCCTTTGAATAATTGGATGCGATAGCCTGCAATAAATCACAAGTTTTAGTCTGGTGGATGGAAATGGGATGAACTGGATTACCCTTGATTTTATCTCGGATAATCTGATTATAGAAAGCCTTATCCTGCTTTGTACATTTTCCGCTGTCAATATAGTTATCCGTAAAGGGATAGAGCATGCTGTAACCGAAGGCAGGCATATGAAAGCCATTATTTACTTGATGTATTTCCTTAAACATAGTATAAACGATGTAATTTCGTAGGGCCTGTCCAATATTTTCAAAGTTTAGCTCCGGTGCAAAGCTTCTTACATGACGGAGAAATTCAAATATTTCATCTACTAAGGAATCGATTGCTGCAGGCTCCATTGCAGTATGAAGATAAATGATTTCTTCATTAAATAAGACCTTTTTCAAAAGAGCCAGGGTTTTCTGCTTCCACTTTTTTCGTCCAATTGGTATGCGACGAAAGCCCTTAAGCAGTGTATGAAATTCGTCTATAACAGTTTGTAAGTATTTTTCGTTTTCTGCTTTCTTTTCTTTGGAAATGACTGAAAAAAAAGAGGGAAATGCCTTCTCAGTCTTCTGCCATTTAGTTTTGATTATATCAAGATAATATTCCATGTCAGCAAGCATTTCCAATAAAGTCATCTTTTTTCACCTTTACCATTATTTGTTTTGATTTATTATATCATACGCCGCATTCTGCTTCAATGTAGTTAAGTATTTTATGTCTTGTAATTTGTATTGGTATTTGGTAATATTGTGTAAATCAATTACGTACATAATCGGATTCGTATAGATAAGCATTCACTTCGGTCGATGAACTGCTTATGACACTTTAATCCTACTAAAACTTAACTAATAGGAGGTATACATGAAAATATTTTTTATTATGGTCTATGTTATTTTGATTTTTGTGATTGGACCCAGGATAAATAAAGAGAATACCGGATTACCAAAGGCTTTTTATAGGATAAGCGGGATCGCTGCAATTGTTTGTTGCATAATAGCTTTCACTATGATCGCAGATTTAGCACTGCCAAAGCAGATCATCGAAGTTACAGTTGAAAAGGAGGAGGCTACTAAGAATATAATCTTCGGGGATTATAACGAGAAGATGAGAGCATCCACTTATAATAAAGTAGTGAATGGTGAGAAGGTTCAAATTCATGTATCACGTATTTATGACGAAATCAAAAGAATAACTAAAATAGAAGATAACAAGGAGACAATATTATTTCCTACCGTTGATAGCTATGTTTTCATTTTTGTAATGATAATTTATATTACT
Source organism: Bacillota bacterium (assembly GCA_023421505.1). Classification (GTDB taxonomy): domain Bacteria; phylum Bacillota; class Clostridia; order Lachnospirales; family Lachnospiraceae; genus Mobilitalea. The sequence goes on along the minus strand of JAEZTJ010000020.1, from coordinate 76,921 downwards.
CTGGTGCTTTTGTTTTTGATGAGAGTGATTAAAAAGAAGCTTTCCCAAAATCTGGACTTCTTTATTGGAATGTCAACCGTGTTTATGGGGGTATTAGGTATATTCTTATCGGGTAAGCTCTTGTTGGTTCATGTATTTCATGCTATTCCAATGATGTAAACATAAACTGGATTTATGACCAAATTTGCAGGTTTTTGGCGGCATGAAGGTAAATAGGAGTAAGCTGAAATTTAAGGAGCAAGCATATTAATGAAAGTAGGTACATAATGAAATTATATCATTTATATTGTAGGATATTTCAAACTGTGATAAGGGCAGCAAGCTACTTACTGAATTTTAATCAGCCGGAGCTCTTACAGGGGATTCATAGTCTGTCTGGATTGCATACCAAGTTGATTGAAAAGAAATATCTGCGTGTTATGGTTGTAACAGATCAGGGGATATCTTCACTGGGCCTTATGAATGGGATGCTGCAAACCTTCAGAGAAGCAGGTATTGAATATTATATTTATGATAAGACAGTTCCTAATCCGACTATTGATAATATTGAGGAAGCAAGAAAAGAGTATATAGAGCATCAATGTGTAGCAATCATTGCATTTGGAGGCGGGTCGTCCATCGATTGTGCAAAGGGCCTGGGTGCAAGAATTGCAAAACCGAATAAGCAGATTCGTCAGATGAAGGGGCTTTTTAAAGTAAGAAGAAAGCTGCCTCCGGTATTTGCTATACCAACTACTTCAGGAACCGGAAGTGAAGCTACAGTAGCTGCCGTTATAACAGATCAAACTACACATGAAAAGTATCCTTTGGAGGACACAGTATTAATTCCGCATTATGCAGTACTTGATCCAACATTAACAGTGGGACTTCCGCCGCATATTACTTCTACTACAGGTATGGATGCTTTGACCCATGCGATTGAAGCCTATATCGGACGAAGTAATACCAAAGAGACGATAAAGCTTAGTAAGAAAGCCGTTCGGCTGATATTTGATAATATCTTTGAGGCTTATACGAATGGTTCAAACTTAGCAGCGCGTGAAAATATGCAAATGGCGTCCTATTATGCAGGTATTGCTTTTACCAGAGCCTATGTAGGTAATATACATGCGGTAGCCCATACGCTCGGAGGATTTTATTCCATTCCTCATGGACTTGCCAATGCGGTAATTCTTCCCTATGTGTTAGAATACTATGGTGCTTCGGTATATAAAAAGCTGGCAAAGCTGGCTGATGCAGCCGGTATCGTAAAGCCTGAGGCGTCCATGGAACAGAAGGCGAAGCAGTTTATACAGGCAATCAAGGATATGAACAGAAGGATGAATATACCTGACAAAGTAAAAGGAATTGAGGAAAAGGATATCCCGGTTATGGTTAATCGTGCCTTTGCAGAAGCCAATCCCTTATATCCCGTTCCAAAGATATTTTCGAAAAGTGACTTTGAGAAAATCTATCATAGTATTAGAGAATAGACTGTTGTATACGGCTGATCTAAGTAATATTTATGATCACATTAATATTAGGACTTTGAAGCATAGCTTACAATATACAAACCATTAGGATACCTTCTGACAGATATTAGCTGTTTGAAGGTATTTTTATGTAAATATTTATTTTCCATTCTTCTTTATTCATAATTTTTAATAATTTTCCTATTTTTATTTTATTTCTGCAGCTTATGATAATCTCTATAGAGTTCAAAGTAGCGTTAAAGCGAAGAAATAGTATTTACTGTGTACAATTAACAAAACTATATGGTTCGCGATTAACTACTATGATTATGTGACAAAAGCCGTGAATGTGCAAATTGACGAAGCTAAGTTACTCGAAGGGCCTTTGACGCCCTAATTCTACTATATTTATTAAGAAAGAGGAAAAGAGGATGTGGATTAAGAACATAAGACAGAGAAAGCTTCAGACAATACTGATCTTTTTGATAATTGCAGTATGTACAACATTATTATCCGGAGCGATGAGTATACTGACTTCACTAGATAAACCCAGTAAGGATTTTGCAAAAGCGTGTGATGCGGCAACAGCAAAGGTATATCCGAATGTAGGCACTGAGGAAGCAATTCTCGCTATGGGCGAAGAGTTCGAGAATCTTCCCAGTATACAGCACGTAGAATATTCGAGGAGTTATTCTATTAGCGAAGAAATTTGGCTAAATGATAAAAAGGGAGAGTTTTATTCGAATCTTACAGAATATAATGATGCAATATTTGATTCTGTAATCTATCTTGAGGGTAATAAAAAGGTTAGCACGACCCTAAAGGATAATGAGTGTATTCTGCCTGCCTGCATCAGTAATGAATATGATCTTCATATCGGAGATCAGGTAAAAATTAATCTGCTTAATAAAGCTGCCATCTATACAGTGGCTGGAGTCTATACGGATCCATTTCAGACCAGTACAGCCTTTGATAGTGATATTCTTATCAAAAAACTTCCTCAAGTGAGCGGCAGCCTTACTATTTATGTCTATGGTAAGGAGGGTATAACAGGAAAACAGATAGCAAGGGAATATCTCGAAAAATATGATGGTATTATTCATGCGATAATATTTACACTTGATGATAGAGTAGATAAGGGACTGGTTGTAGGTAAAATTATAGGCGCACTATTTTTGGCGATCGGCGTTGTAATGCTCCTTGTAAGTGCCCTCATGATACACTACATGATAAAAAATGCAATGCTTTCTGATGCAAAAAGCATTGCGGTATTTAAAACCATTGGATATTCCTCAAAAGATATTCTGCTTAATTACTTAAAGTTTTATTTTGTTCTTGTCACACTGGCATGTATCCTTGGTACAATCTGCTCGGTTTTTATCTCCGATACCATTCTAACCTCCGTATTTGAAAATATGGGAGAACTAAAGGTAAGTCATTCTTTTCTATCAGGAGTTATCTGTTATGTAGTTACAGTTTCCTTTGTAATTACAGTAATTACGGTTATTATAGCAAAAACAAAGAAAATAAAGCCGGTTCATTCCTTAAATGGTTTAAACTACGGCGGTGTCAAAAAGCTTCGTCATAAGGGAAATTCCTCCCTTCAGTTTTCTTCCTTTGGAATTGCATACCGGAGCTTTGTGCGGGAGAAGCGTAACGCAATTGGGATTATCATTACTTGCATCGTTACCGTTTTTAGTGTTAACTTTATCGTGATTTCTTTGGATGTTGCGGCTTCCATGAAGGAAAATAACGATTTCTGGTTGGGGATCGATAATTCAGATGTTAAGGTTAATATTTCAGACCCAGAGGAGTATAGGAAGGTGAAAAAGCTCCTTAATAAGGAGGAGAGAGTGGACGATTGCCTTTACAGTAATGCTAATAAAATGGTTGTTATAAAATGGGAAAAGGGAATGAATACTACATTTATGAATGCTAATCTTTATGAAGCTTATGAAGAGGAACAGATACCTGTAACAGAAGGACATAACCCCAAGGCATATAATGAGATAGCGGTATCCACTACGATTTCGAAGGAGCTTCATAAAGAGATTGGTGATTATATAGAGATTTTTCTGGATGAAAATACTAAGGTCAATATGCTGATAACCGGATTATTTCAATCCTATAAACAATTTGGTAAGATATGCAGATTAACTGCTTCTGCCTATACAAGAAATGGTCTTGAGCCTGATTGTAATTCGATTTCCGTATATTTAAAGGAAGGCGTGGACTTAGAAGCCTTTATAAATGATATTGAGAAGCAGATCGGAAACAGCGGTAAGGTAATAAAAAGAACACAACAGGATGAAAGTATTATGAATATGATAGTTAAGCCGCAGCTAAGAGCAATTCCTCCAGTAGCACTTCTTATCATCTTGATTGCAGGGTTAAATATATTTTGTATTGTATATCTTAAGAATTTGAGAGCACAGAGAATAAATGGTATTTATAAGTGCATCGGATATACTTCCTGGCACCTGATCTTTTCCAATTTATGCTTTGTAACAGTCATTGCCTTGATATCGATACTGATAACGGTCCCGATTAATCTCGTAACTTATTCTCCGCTAATGGAAGCGTGTTTATCCATGTATAACTTTGTAAAATATCCGATGCAGTATGATAAATTACATCTGCTGCTTGCGAATATAGCAATTGTTCTAATTTTTATAATCAGTACACTTTTATCCTCGAAAGCACTATTTAAAGTAAATGCCAGAGATTTGGTGCAGGATTAGTCTTGTATACTTACGAGGCATCAAAAAAACAGGAAAGGTACTGTTGAAAAAGAAAAATAAAAAATCATACATAGTATAATTCACACTTGAAAGTTAGTGCCTGCGTTCTTCTTGGCACAGACTAATTCCAGGGGAAGGCATATTATGTTAAAGTGGAGGTATCGGATGAAAAATGTGATAATAAAAACAGAAGTAATGTGTAAAAGCTTTATTAGTGACGGAGAAGTAAATAATGTGATTAAGAATATGGATCTTAATATTTATGAGGGTGATTTTACGGTTATTATGGGCAGCTCGGGCTCTGGAAAATCTACACTGCTTTATTCAATAAGCGGAATGGATGAGTTAACAACAGGTAAGGTATTTTTCGATGGATATAATATATCTGTTCTAAAGGAAAAGCAAATCGCAAGATTAAGAAAGGAAAGGCTTGGCTTTGTATTTCAGGGGATTAATTTAATTCCGAACCTCACTGTTTATGAAAATATACTAAGCCCTACCTATAAGACTAAAACAGATCGTAGAGAAATCGAGCATAGGATTGATTTGTTATTAGACAAGATGGAATTAACTTCTCAGAAAAAGAAATTCCCAAATCAGATGTCAGGAGGGCAAAAACAAAGAGCAGCGATATGCAGGGCACTGATTAATAATCCCAAAGTACTGTTTGCTGACGAACCAACAGGCTCATTAAATTCCTCACAGGGTGAAAGTGTTCTTAATATATTCACTTCCATACATAAAGAGGGACAATCCATTGTAATGGTCACACACGATTTGAAGGCTGCGATCAGGGGAAACCGTATCCTATATCTAAAGGACGGACGTATAGATGGAGATCTGCGTCTTGAGGAATATGAAGCAGCAACTGTTAAAAATAGAGAAGAGACAGTATATCAATTTCTAAAAGAAAAAGGCTGGTAAGATGTTCCATTTGGTTGTAAAATAGAATTAGAAATAACGAAATAACGAAATGAGGGCTTGTATGGGACAGAAGATATTGATTGTAGAGGATGAGAAAGAATTAGCCGATATCTTAGGCGCTTATCTTGAGGTTGAGGGATATATGCCAATTGTAAGGCATGATGGAATGGAAGGCTTAGCGGCTTTTTATAAGGAAAACCCTGACCTACTTCTGCTTGATATCATGCTGCCTAAGAGGGACGGTATTTCAGTGTGTAAGGAGATTCGTGAAAGCTGTGATGTCCCTATTATTATGATTTCTGCAAAGAGCGGAGAAATGGACAAGGTGATCGCTCTTGGTATCGGCGCGGATGATTATGTGACAAAGCCCTTTAGCCCATTGGAGCTGGTGGCTAGAGTCAAAGCTAATTTAAGGCGATATGAGAAAATGGCTAATAGGGGGATAAGCTGTAAGGAGGATATTGCGGTAGGGGAGCTTCAATTACATAAGTCCTCCTATACTGCGTATGTGAAGGGAAATAATCTTAACCTTACCACGAAGGAATTTGATATTTTATATTATCTTTCTGTTAACCCCAATCAGGTATTTACGAAAGAGCAGATTTATAGCGGTGTATGGGGCTATGACAGGCTTGGTGATGACAACAGTGTTACGGTTTATATTAAGCGGCTTAGAGAAAAGCTTAATACCTATCAACTTGATTACATAAAGACAATCTGGGGAGCCGGCTATAAATTATCGGTGGATTAATGTTTCTTCAAATACGAAAGCATGGAGGAAGCGATGAAGAATAAACTCCATAAATTAAATATCATTACGGCTGCGATTATTACAGCCGTACTTTTCATATCAATTATGATAAGTGTAGTTATTTATATGACCTCGGATTTTAATCAGTATGATAATACGGTAAGATTATTGGTAAAGCAGCAGATGGATCGGCTTGAGGAGGGTGTATATCATGAGGGAGAATACCCTTATCTTGTAATAGATTTGTCCGGAAAAGTACTCTATGCTGATACGGAGTTTAAGCTTTTGAAAGGTAATCAAATAGATGTTCAGGAGATACTGCAATATGATAAAAGCTTCGCATTAAAGTATAAAGACTCCAGGAAGGAGTGCTTTGTTTTGCGTAAGAATGGGTCAGTAGATAGATTTGCTGTATTTTTAGTGCCCAAATCCGCAGTATACAGTAATTCTAAAAGGAGTAAGGGTACTTATATCTTTAGTCCTATCGCAGCTGGTTTTATAATCAGTATCATTATTCTTATCCTTCGTACGGTTTATATAAGTAATAGAATATTAAAACCACTAACACAAATCAGTACCTCAGCCAAAGGGATCATAGCGGGGAATTATGACCTAGAGATGCTGCGTGCTTATGGGAAGAGGATTAATGATAACGAGGTGGGGGATTTAACTTATTCCTTTGAGCTTATGAGAGATGAGTTAAAGGCGAAGCAGATTAAGGAGGAAGCTTTAAAAAAATCTCAGAAGGAGTTGATTTCCTGTATTTCACATGATTTAAAGACTCCAATCTCAACAATCAAGGCTTATAGTGAGGGACTGCGTGATAATATAGCAAAAAATAGAGAACAACAGATTGAATTTATCAATATTATTATTAATAAAACCAATCTACTAATTGATATGATCAGTGAATTGCTGGAATATTCTAATGCGCAGCTTAACCAGTTAGAGATTAACAGGGTAGAGCTTTATTTTCTCGACTATTTTGACCCTCTGATGAAAGAGGTTAAGTTGTATGTGGAACAAAATGGATATGAATTTATCTATCTGCATAACCTACCCAATCTCATAGTGACTATTGATCCAAAGAGGATAACCGAAGTTATTTATAATCTGGTAGAAAACAGCATGAAGTATATGGGAGAGAAGAAAGGTGAAATTACGATTAAAGCGGAGTATGAAGAGAAAAATGTTTTGATAAAGGTAATTGATAATGGTTCCGGTATCAGTGCAGACGACATACCCTATGTATTTGATATGTTTTACAGAGCAGAAAAATCCAGAAGTTTAAGTATTCCCGGTTCGGGCCTGGGACTATCCATCTGCAAATATATTATTAATGAGCATGGTGGAGATATTTATTGTATAGGAGGGGTAAGAGAAGGCTGTGAGATAGGATTTACGGTGCCTCGATAAATGTTTGCTGTATTTATTCCCCAGTAAGTTGTGTTATTCAGTTACTGTAACCATACATCGTACTTTCGTTCCGTCCTCTGCTGCGTAGACGTAAGCCTTTCCTTTTTTTAATGCTTTCATTTCTCCTCTAGAATTGACAGAAATTACATTTGAATTACTCGTGGACCAGGTTGGCTGATTGCCGGAGGATACAGTAGCAGTAAGGGTGGCATTTTCCCCTTTTTTCAGCGTCAGTTCGTCGGCACTAAGGGTGATATCTGGTTTTGATACTGTAACTTCACAGACTGCCGATACGCCGTCAACAGTAGCGGTTATGGTTGCTGTACCGTTCTTTAACGCAGTGACGTTACCTGATGAATCCACAATAGCCACGCTTTTTTTGCTGGTTTTCCAGGTGGGACTAACCTTTGAAGATACAGTAGCAGAAAGCTTTATTGTATTACCACGGAATAAATTAGCGGAAGTTCTATTCAGTGTTACTGTCGGAGCCTTCACTGTGACGGTACAGGTTGCGCTGGAACCATCTGCACTTGCAGTTATAGTTGTCTGCCCTGGCTTTATGCCGGTTATTGTTCCGAACTTATCAACAGTAGCAATACTTTTCTTACTGCTTTTCCAAGTAATTGCAGAACCATTTGAGGTAGCAGCAGTCAGTTTATAAGTTTCTCCTCGTTCGAGGGCAATACTTTCACTTTTGATTTTAATGTCAGTTTTATTCACGGTAATATAGCAGGATGCTTCAGCATTCTTTATTTTTGCTGTAATTACGACTGATCCGGCTTTTTTAGCGGTAACAATACCATAGGTATTCACTGAGGCTATCGAGGACTTACTGCTAGTCCAAGTAGCCTTCTTTCCGTTCGAAGTAATAGCAAGAATATAAATATCTTCACCAATATCAACAGTTGCTTCATATTGTGAAAGTATAATAAATGGGAAGGGATCAGATGATGAAGCGGATGCAGTTTGAAGTGATACAGACTGATTGACAAATAGAATACATAGTAAGATAGTAAAAAAGATTTTTTTAAAATTAGACATAGACTCCTCCATTCATAGAATGTGAGGAATAAATAAGCCTTGGCTGTCAGCAAACTTTATCGAAACAAGATGAATACTTACATTCACCTTGTATGAAGTGTAGCATAAGCATTAAATAATGTAAATGATAAAACTGTTTTATCAGGTAATATTTAACAATGTGTCTATATTTCTGATCGAAATTTATTTATATTTACATACAAATTTAGGTTGTTGAGAAGGGTGTCAAAAGCTCCACGGACAATTTGGCTTTGTCATTTTGTACAAGCACTACAAATAGCAAAGTGACGAATCACATTTGAAAATCGGCTTTTGACTCCCTAATCAGTTAATTAGTTAAGCTTAATCTAAGGCTTTCACAACCTCTTCAAAGTGCATACCATGAGAGGCTTTTACTAATATGGTATCGTTTTGTTTTATGATAGCCGGAAGCGCTTTAAGAAGCTCCTCTCTTGTTTCGTAATAATATAATTGCATAGAAGTAGAGGAATTGGCTTCTGTAGGAGAAGTGATTTCCTTAAGTACCTTGGAAGCACCCTCGAACATAGAAAGGGATAGTTTTCCTACGCAGATAAGAACCTGAAGGTTTAGGTTAGCAGCGTAGCGGCCCACATCTTCGTGAAGTAGCATTTCCGTAGTGCCGAGCTCGAACATATCGCCAAGAATGGCAACCTTTCTTGTATCGGCCATATTCAGCAGATCGACAGCTGTTTTCATGGATACAGGGTTAGCATTATAGCAATCATCGATTACGGTATATTTCTCACGCCGGATAATATTACTTCTTCCGCCCACTGACTGTACGGTTTTTAATCCCGTGGCAATTTCCTCAGAGGTCATATCAAGCAGAGTTCCGACAGAGGCAGCAGCAAGAGCATTTAATACCATATGTTCACCCGGAAGAGGAATATTAATAGGTATCACTTTACCAAAAGGCTGCTTGGCTTTCAGTACTTCGTTTGACGGAGTAATCTTAATATCACAGGAGGAGCCGAAAAGTCCGTGTGTTATAACATTTTCTGCAAATACATTATTAATAGAGCTGATACCGAATGTTATAGGTGCTTTTCCCTTAATTTCCTTTAAGGTAGCGAGCATGTCATCATCTCCGTTGATGCAGACAAAACCATCTTCCTTCATGAAATCAAAAATCTCTGTCTTTGCTTTAAGAATGCCCTCTCTGGAGCCAAGATTCTCTAAGTGGCACTGGCCTATATTAGTAATCACACAGATATCAGGCATTGCTATTTCACTCAGGCGGTGCATTTCCCCAAAATCACTGATGCCCATCTCAAGTACTGCTATTTCATGAGAGTCCTGAATTTTCAATATAGTCAGTGGCATTCCTACTTCATTATTATAATTTCCTTCTGTTTTTAAGACCTTATATTTTTGAGCAAGAACACTACTGATTAATTCCTTGGTGCTGGTCTTACCGACACTTCCGGTTATACCCACCACCTTAATACTTAACTGCTGGCGATACCATCTCGCGATATCCTTAAGAGCAATAAAGCTGTCCTTTACAAGGATGTAGGGGCCTTCGGGTTCTATTGGTTCTTTCTCACAGATAACAGCCAATGCACCCTGATGAAAGGCAGCACTTATATAATTATGGCCATCTACCTGTTCCCCCACCGTTGCGATAAACACATAACCCTTTTCCACCTTTCTGGAATCAAGTACAACACCGGCAGCTTCCTTATGTATATCGATATTGCAACCAATCAATTGCCCGCTGCAAGCAGCTGCAATCTGTGTTAATGTCATATTCTTCATTGCTTCCTCCGCTTTACTGATATTTTTGCAACGAAATTTCTATAATTTTTTCGCATAATGCATTAAAATCAAGACCGATTGCATTCGCCTCTTGAGGAAGTAAGGAAGTGGGAGTCATTCCGGGAAGTGTATTTGCCTCCAAACAGAAAATCTCATTTTCCTCATTCAGAATAAAGTCCATACGAGCATAGGTTTTCAGGCGAAGGGCAGTAAAAACTTCCTCTGCAATTTTCTGCATTTTTACAGTAATTGTCTCTTCTAGCTGAGCTGGACAGGTCTCAACGGCACTTCCGGCCTGATACTTATTTTTATAATCATAAAAGCCGACAAGCGGTGCAATCTCTATAATGGGAAGAGCATTTCCGTCTATTACACCGATAGAAAACTCCCTACCCTTAATATATTGTTCGATCACAACCTCCGTTCCGTAGAGAAAAGCATCCTTTAAAGCGGCCTCCATCTCTGTTTCTGTAGCTGCTATAGATACACCGACACTTGAACCGCCATTGCAGACCTTTACGACGCAAGGGAATGTCGTCCACTCGTAGGCTTCACCCTTTCTCACATGGATGCCGGCGGGAGTGGGAATCTGATAGAAAGAAAATATTTCCTTTGAAATTGCTTTATCCATTGCAAGAGCACTGCTGGTATAGTCAGTTCCTGTATACTTAATTCCCATTAAATCAAAAGCAGCCTGTATCTTACCGTCTTCCCCATTTTCTCCATGAAGTGCCAGAAATACAATATCTGCCATACTACAGATTTCAACCACATTACTACCGAAAAAGCTTTTGGAAGAACCCTTTCTCATTGCTTTAATCTTACTGATATCGGGGTTATTCTCCTTGATTGAACTAATACTCGAAGTCCAGTCTTTCTCTATGTCAAAGATATTTCCTAAATCGAGATTATCTTCCTTCTCATATCCAAAATATACATCAAGCAATACTACTTTATGTCCGTTAGCTTTCAGCGCTTTATAAATCATTGTTCCTGTAATTAAGGAGACATCTCTTTCGGTACTGGTTCCTCCGGCCAAAACAACAATTTTCATATCTAATTCCTCACTTTCACGTTCCTTATCTATAGAATATTCTATATAATTGCGAAACTCAGTAATTGTAAGCATTGTATACACAGCATATACTATTCCGGAGCGCATGTTTAGCTCATAGGAGCGTTGGAGCGAAGGAATACTATATGCTGCGTATACAATTAATAAAACGATATAGTTTCGCAGTAACCTAGGAATATTCTATGAATTAACCCATTTCCTCATCAGTATAACGCATACTTTGATTCAAGTAAAGTTAATAAAGTGCTCTAAATCTATGATTAAGTGCCATTTACTTGAAGTTTTTTACAAGAAAATTCGTTTAATAGAGTAGAAAATATCAGACACATTTTAATATAGTTTCTTGAAAAATAGTACTATATAAAATGTGTAAATTATAGTACAATATAGAAAAATGTCGAAAGAGGGAATAATGTGAATAGTCCCGCGAAAGACATGCGGGCCATTATAAGAATAGCAAAAGACGCTATTCTTCAGGATTTATGCCCAAAAGGCATGGGCGTTAGTGTGAATAGTCTTGCAAAGAACATGCAAGCCTTTATAAGAATAGCAAAAGACGCTATTCTTTAGGATTTATGCCCAAAAAGCATGGGCGTTAGTGTGAATTGTTGAAAAGAACAATTCACACCATACCTCGGCAAAAACTAATTCAAGGAGCAAGTATGTTATGTTTGTGAGAAATAGAAGAAACAGAAGAACTTTAGCGAAAAGAATTAGAAAAGCAATATCACTTTCAGCATTTGTTACAGTGGTATTCTTAAGCAGTCTGATCAGCTGCCTTATTATGGCGTTATCGAAGGAGTTTGCAGTTTACGAAGCGGAGGCAGTGTGTAGAAAAATTCAAAACGAATTTAATTTAAGTACCGCTAATAATACATTTTTCATAAATCCTATCACGGAGCTTAGGAAGGACAATTATTTTATTAGGCTATGGGTTAATGATAGGATCAAGGAATCCATATTATATCATTTTGATCCCTTTAGAGAGATTAAGACGAAAATATTCGTTCAGCTTGAAATAAATAAAACAGTGATTTATTCTAACGATGAAAAAAGTACCGGTGTATTTGCTGATTTTTATGATGGTACGGAAGCTGTAATGCCTATTTTTGATTCAGAACATAAATATGAAATTGGAAAAATATCTGTAAGAGTGAACCCGGATGTCATTATTCCGATCGTCGGGATGATCCTCCTTACAATTTTGATTTTAAGCATTCTGGCCCTTATTATAGCCAAGGTTTTGAGTATGTTTCTTACGATACCCGTTATCTACCCTATGCGACAGCTTGAGAAAAAGGTGAAGGCACTTGCGGAAGGGGATCACGAGACTGCACTAAATACCCAGCTGGTATTAAAAAGACCGCTAAAAGAAATTGAATCCTTTACGGTCTCTACGAATGAGATTATGAAAAAGCTGCACGGATATACCGAAATTCTGGAAAATCAAAAGGAGGCACTTGAGAATCAAAATACGGAGCTTGAGATGCAAAATGATGAGCTTTTCAAGTCAAAGCAACAAATAGAAGAGCAGCAGGCACAGTTAATTCAAAGTGAAAAGATGGCTTCTGTCGGACTTCTTACGGCAGCCATAACACATGAAATTAATACTCCGGTTGGTGCAATTAATAGCAATTCGCAGCTTACACAGATGCTTCTAAGCAGTTTGGCAGACAATACTATCATGAATGAAGAGGAAGAACTGCAAACCATATTTGTACAGCTTAATGAATTAAACGATGTAAATTTAATGGCTTGCAGTCGGATTATTGAGATCATTAAGAGCCTAAAGAGCTTTTCCAGGCTTGATCAGGCTGAATTTCAGGAAGCGGATATCAATGAAGGGATAAAAAGTGTATTGGTGCTAACGAATAATCTGTTAAAAAGACGTGTCACTGTACATGAGGACTATGGAGATATTCCTTTAGTTAAATGCTTTCCGGGTCAGCTTAATCAGGTTTTTATGAATATTATTGTAAATGCTTCACAGGCCATTGAAGGAGAAGGCGATTTATTTATTAAAACCTATCAGGACGGAAGGTATTTATTTATTAATATAAAAGATACTGGAGTCGGTATTGAACCGGAAAATATCGCAAAAATATTCGAGCCCGGCTTTACTACCAAAGGAGTAGGGATAGGCTTAGGAATAGGACTCTATCTAAGCTATAGTATCATACATAATCACAAGGGTGAAATAACGGTAGCTAGTGAACCGGGCAAAGGGACCGAATTTAGGATTAAGCTTCCGATTGATAACGAAAGAACTTAATTGCATAATAAAAAATGAGGGAGAGTTAATAATTTGAGCAGAACAATAATGATAGTAGATGATGAAAAGATGATTACGACCACCCTTTCTACAATGTTTAAACTAATGCTTAAAGAGAATGTAATTGTATTTAATGATGTTGAGCAAGCACTATCCTGTGAAGAACTGGAGCACAATAAGGTTGACCTGATTATATCAGATTTTATGATGCCTAAGATGAACGGTCTGGAATTCTTAAAAAATGCAAGAAGGAAGTGTCCTGAAACAGTAACGATACTTCTAACCGGATATGCAGATAAGGAAAATGCGATTAAGAGTATTAATGAAATAGGCTTATATTATTATCTGGAAAAGCCCTGGGACAATAACAACTTAATTAAAGTGGTAAAAAACGGTCTTGAGAAGAAGGAACTGGAGGATGACTTAAAGGAAAAGTACAGAGAGCTTGAACAATCCAATAAAGAAATTCAAAGGCTTTATGAGCTTCTTAAGAATGATTATAACAACGAGACAGAAAGTACGAAAAACCTTGTGATAACCTTAGCAAATGTAATAGAGGCAAAGGATCAATATACTGACGGACATACCAGAAGAGTAGGGATGATAAGCCGAAAGCTTGGAGAAAGACTGGGTATAGAGGAGGAGCTTTTAAATAATTTAGAGACAGCCGGAATTATTCATGATATTGGAAAGGTTGGAGTACCGGAAAGTATATTAAATAAGCCGGGCAGGCTTTCACAGGAGGAATATGAAATAATAAAGAAGCATTCTGAAATGGGTGAGACTATCATTAAGCCGCTTTCTTCCTTAAAGGATTGCCTTATTCCGGTAAGAAGTCATCATGAAAAGCTTGACGGCTCCGGTTATCCGGATGGCTTAAAGGGAGATGAGATTACTCTGGAAACCAGAATACTTTGTGTTGCCGACATTTTTGATGCCTTATATTCCGACAGACCTTACCGTGAGAAGATGCCAATAGACAGTATTAAAGAAATACTGGAAAAGGATGTTGATAAGGGCGCTCTCGATGTGAAAGTAGTACGTGAATTATTTGCTATGATTGATATAGGGGAGATAGAAGATATATTTAAATAACACAGATTAAAATTAGCATCCTATGCTGCAGCGATTTAACCTAGCTTTGTGAAAAAGAAGATAGACCCCTTTAGAATATATTGCTAATAATATGTACTGATAATTACTATTTTTGTTGTAAAATTACAGATAAATGGTATAATTTATCTTAACGGCAGAGGTCGTACAAAGAATATGGGAGGATAAATTATGAGAAAATTAGCATCAGTTATTTTATCTGCAGCAATGGCTTGTATGTTGCTGGCAGGCTGTGGTGCAAAAAGTAATACCTACGAAATCGCTCTTATCACCGATAAGGGTAATATTAATGACAAATCCTTTAACCAGGGTTCCTGGGAAGGCGTTCTCCAATTTACAAAGGACAAGAAGGTTTCCCACAAATATTTCAAACCAGAGGAATATAACGATGCAGGCTATCTGGCTTCGATTGACGAAGCTGTTGCAGCTGGCGCTAAGGTTGTCGTTACTCCTGGCTTCTACTTTGAAGTTCCGGTTTATGAAGCACAGACAAAGTATCCAGATGTTAAGTTTATACTGATTGATGGTGAACCTCATTCTGCTGGCTCGGAGGATGTTCCGGCTGTGTATGATACCAAGTCTAATGTTGCATGTATTAAATATGCAGAAGAACAGTCCGGTTACTTAGCAGGCTATGCTGCTGTAATGGATGGCTTAACAAAGCTTGGCTTTATGGGTGGTATTGCTCTTCCGGCGGTACAAGCCTTCGGTTATGGTTATCTGCAGGGAGCAGAAACTGCAGCAAAGGAGCTTAATCTAGCAGACGGCTCAGTATCTTGTATCTATCATTATACCGGCAATTTCGATGAGACAGATACCAATAAGGCTACAGCTAAGACAATGTATCAGGAAGGTACAGAGGTTATCTTTGCCTGCGGCGGTTCGGTTGGTAAGAGTGTAATGTCAGCTGCGCAGGAGGCTGGTGCCAAGGTGATCGGCGTTGACGTTGACCAAAGATATGACAGTAATACGGTAATCACATCTGCTACCAAGGGTCTGACTGCATCTGTTAAAACAGTTCTTGAAGCAATCTATAAGACTGACAGCTGGGATACCTATGCGGGTAAATTAACTTATTTTAATGCCTCCACCAATGGTGTAGGACTACCGACCTCTGTTATCGGTGATGATAAGGCTAATGCTTTTGACAGATTTGCAACCTTTGATAAAGCAGCCTATGATGCTGTTTTTGATACCCTTGCGAAGGGCAGTGTAGTTCCTGTTCGTACGATAACAATTAAGGATACAACGGGCGGTATAGCTACAGCGGAGGAGCTTGCTGCAGGGCTTGCTTTAACAAAGGTTAAGGTTGAAACAAGATAATATAGAACACCCTTAATATATTGAGCCTTATATTAGTGAGTGTATGATAAAAAGGGGGGAAGGCAGCTACCTTCCCCCTTTCATTTATAAATTGATTTAGGCACTTGCAAAACACATCAACTGTAGGTATTGTATCTGCTGTGTATACAATAAAAAATAATATAGTTCGCAATTTTATCTAATAATATTGAGTTTCTCAATTAACAAAATAATGTATAGGAAAATTGTTTGATTTATAATACTACATATAGAATAACTAATATAGAAAAAATACTTATAAAATATAATTACAGAAACAAGTATAAAAATACCTATTTGATTAATAAGGAAGTAGAAAAACTAAATTTTTCAGTGAGGTAAATATGGACGATTATATTATTGAAATGCTTCACATTACTAAGGAATTTCCGGGTATTATTGCAAATGATGATGTAACACTACAGCTTAAGAAGGGGGAAATTCATGCGCTCCTTGGGGAAAACGGAGCAGGCAAATCTACGCTGATGAGCATTCTTTTTGGCCTACATCAGGCAGAAAAAGGTGAAATTAAAAAGAACGGAGAAGCAGTAAAAATCAATAACCCAAATGATGCCAATAATCTGGGCATTGGAATGGTACATCAACACTTTAAGCTGGTTGAGATATTTACTGTACTGGAAAATATCGTTCTTGGTATTGAGCCGAATAAAAGAGGTTTTCTTGACATGAAAGAAGCCAGAGATAAGGTACTGGCACTAAGTAAACAATACGGACTTTTCGTAGATCCTGATGCTATCATTGAGAAAATATCAGTGGGAATGCAGCAGCGTGTCGAAATATTAAAGATGCTTTACCGAAACAACGAAATACTTATCTTTGATGAGCCAACTGCCGTATTAACTCCACAGGAAATCGATGAGCTGATGGAAATCATGCGGGGATTTTCAAGAGAAGGCAAATCAATTCTGTTTATTACTCATAAATTAAATGAGATCATGTCGGTAGCCGATCGCTGTACAGTACTTCGTAAGGGTAAATGCATCGGCACTGTTGCTATAAAGGATACCACGAAGGAAGAACTTTCCAGAATGATGGTAGGAAGAGATATTAATTTTAA
This sequence comes from Bacillota bacterium, assembly GCA_023421505.1. Classification (GTDB taxonomy): domain Bacteria; phylum Bacillota; class Clostridia; order Lachnospirales; family Lachnospiraceae; genus Mobilitalea. Next base: position 59,939 of record JAEZTJ010000020.1, on the reverse strand, counting down.
GGTGGTTAAGGAGGAAAAAACTGCCGGTGAAGTGGTTTTAACTGTAAGCAATGTAAGTGTTGCTGCAAAAACTGGCAGGAAGAATGCGGTGAAAGGGGTATCCTTTGAGGTTAGAGCAGGCGAAATCGTATGCTTAGCCGGAATTGAGGGAAACGGCCAGACCGAATTGATCTCCGCGATAACAGGGCTTGAGAAATTAAATAAGGGGAAAATCACTCTATGTAAAAGAGATATTACAAAATCCTCAATACGCTTAAGAACTAAGACAGGCTTAAGCCATATTCCCGAGGATCGTCACAAGCATGGACTTGTGCTGGATTATACCTTAGAGGAAAATCTTATTTTACAAAGATACTGGGAACCTGAATTTAATAAGGCAGGTTTTTTAAAACGGCAGGCGATGCGCAGCTATGCAACGAAGCTGATCGAGCAATATGACGTAAGAAGCGGACAAGGCCCTGCTGCTTTGGTGCGTGAAATGTCCGGTGGTAATCAGCAAAAGGCGATTATTGCACGAGAATTAAACAAGGAGCATAAGCTTTTGATAGCAGTACAACCAACCAGAGGACTTGATGTAGGTGCGATTGAATTTATTCATAAGCAGATTGTGAATGCCCGGAATGAAGGAAAAGCAGTACTACTCATGTCACTGGAGCTGGATGAAGTGATGAACGTCAGCGATCGTATACTTGTAATGTATGAAGGTGAAATAGTAGGTGAACTAAATCCAAAGGAAATTACAGTACAAGAACTAGGTCTCTACATGTCAGGTGCAAAACGAAATCTTGAAAAGGAGAAGGAATATGCAAAATAATATAGTTTCTCCCAAACAGAATTTTAAAATAAAGGACATTTTAATGAGAAAAGGAACTTCTACCCTAGTAGCTGCAATTATTGCAATCTTAATCGGCCTTATTTTTGGGTTTATCGTCATGCTGATTGCTGATCCGACTCAGGCATTTTATGGCTTTGGTACTATGATTTTCGGTGGATTAAGCCGCCTTGGTAACGTATTCTATTTTGCAACGCCAATTCTAATGACAGGTCTTTCAGTCGGTTTTGCCTTTAAAATGGGATTGTTTAATATTGGCGCTTCCGGTCAATATACCATGGGAATGTTTTTTGCAATGTATGTTGGCTTTATGTGGAAGCTGCCCGGCGGTCTACAGTGGATTGCCTGCATTATAGCAGGGATGCTAGGCGGTATGCTATGGGGCTTTATCCCCGGTATTTTAAAAGCATTCTTAAATGTACATGAAGTAATTACTTCAATTATGTTTAATTATATCGGTATGTATCTGGTAGATATGCTGATAACGAAAAATAGTGTCATGTATCTGTCATCTATGGCAAGAACGGCTTATATTCCGGCAGCGTCACAGCTACCGTCCCTCGGAGTTAAGAATTCTAACGTTAACGTATCAATTATAATTGGTATTGTAATCGCTATTCTTCTCTATATCGTATTAAATAGGACAACCTTTGGTTACGAATTAAAGGCAACAGGCTATAATAAGCATGCCAGCAAATATGCCGGAATGAATGATAAGAAGAATACCATATTAACAATGATTATTGCTGGAGGGTTAGCAGGTCTTGGTGGTGCCTTTGCTATTTTAGCACCGACGGAAATAGCAGGCAGCAGTATGACTTATGAACCGATTAATATTATCGCAGCAAATGGATTTAATGGTATCGCTGTAGCACTTCTTGGCAGTTCCAATCCTATAGGAATTATATTCTCAGCAATATTTATTTCTTATATTCAAAGAGGCGGAACGATGGTCAGCAGCATTTTTGGTTACAAGCCTGAAATTATCGATGTTGTAATCGCAGTTATTATTTACTTTTCAGCTTTTGCTTTACTGATTAATGCTGCGATCGGTAAATTTATTAAAAAATTACGTACTAAAAAGCTGCAGAACTCTTCCATAGTCCATAATGAGAAGGAGAGCGCATAGTGTGAATAGTCTTGCAAAGTACATGCAAGCCTTTATAAGAATAGCAAAAGACGCTATTCTTCAGGATTTATGCCCAAAAAGCATGGGCGCAAAGTGTGAAGAGAGATCATCTTTACACTTTGGAAGAACCTTATAATGAGCGCGCTGTGCTCATTCCAAGCTTCTTCATCACTATTTGAGATGCCGCTTAAGCGGCAGATGGAGGTTATTATGGATACTGTATACTATTTAGTTCAAAGTATGCTTCCGGTAGCCATACCGTTACTTTTGGTTGCTCTTGGCGGTATGTTCAGTGAGAGAAGCGGTGTTGTTAATATAGCACTTGAAGGTATTATGCTTTTTGGAGCATTTTTTGGATGTCTGTCGGTTTACCTAATTGAGAGTTCACAGATGAATGCGCAGATGATTTTACTATTTGGTATGTTGATTTCTGCGATTGCCGGAATTTTTTATTCCATGTTTTTATCCTTTGCGGCAGTTAATATGAAAGCGGATCAGACGATAACAGGTACAGCACTAAATATGTTTATCCCAGCTATGGTGCTTCTCTTTTCAAAAATGAAATTTAACAGTGACGGAATTACAACTGATACGAATTTTTATGTTCAGAGGGTACCGGGACTTAGTAAAATTCCTGTACTTGGACCGTTATTTTTTCAAAAAACTTATATAACCGTATATATTGGCCTTTTGTTTCTGGTTATAGCAACAATCGTATTTTATAAAACGAGGTTTGGGTTAAGACTTCGTGCGTGTGGAGAGCACCCTCAGGCAGCAGACTCTGTCGGTATTAATGTATACTTTATGCGTCATAGCGGTGTGGCAATTTCCGGATTTTTAGGGGGCATAGGCGGCTTTTTCTATTCAGTAGGCGTTATGGACGGCAATATTAACGGACATACCGGAGTTGCCGGCTTTGGTTTCTTAGCACTGGCAGTAACGATTTTTGGCCAGTGGAAGCCGGTTAAAATCTTCTTTGCTGCTTTATTCTTTGCATTTTTGAGAACCCTGGCTTATTCTGTACCGATTATACCGTTCTTAAAAGCACTGAATATTGATCAGACCTTTTATAAAATGCTGCCATATATAGCAACTATGATTGTACTGATTTTTACTTCCAAAAAATCACGGGCTCCTAAAGCAGAGGGAATACCTTATGATAAGGGACGTAGGTAGATTTTATGATCGGTAATATGATAAACATCTCTTAAATTTATTAATTTTCTGAGGCAGGCATATTCTAATATAATGCCTGCCTTTTCTCCTGCATCTTAACTAAACAATTAAGATAGTGTGAATAGTCTTGCAAAGTACATGCAGGCCCAAAGCCTCGCATACGAGGCTTATAAAGAATAGCAAAAGACGCTATTCTTCAGGATTTATGCCCAAAAGCATGGGTGTTAGTGTGAATTATTGAAAAGAATAATTCACACCTTAAAGTTTGTGCCTGCGTCATCCTCAGCACAAACTAATTCAAAGGGCAGTCATGTTATGTTACTATGAATTGATATTGGCTGGTTTACCAACAACTATTAAAATGAATCTTATCGGGATTAAATTTGTCCTGAAAGCCTACGTTTTCCGCTCTGTAACCTAATGAAACAATGGAGAAGGGCTTAATTTGATCCGGAAGCTTTAGGTATTTGCTGACGAGAGCGGCTTCCTCCCTAGCAGCGGGATTTACACCCTGCCATATAGCACCCAAACCTAAGGCTTCAGCTGCGATCAGGATATTTTCTGTTGCAGCGGCACAGTCATGTTCCCAGAAGCTTGGAAGTATTGCTTTGCCCGGTTCACCGCATACGACAATAGCAGTAGGAGTATTCGCGATTGTATGATAGCCACTATGAATCGTAGATAACTCATTTAGTACCTCTCTAGCTTCTACTATAATAAAATGCCAGCACTGTTGATTGCAGGCAGAGGGTGCATTCATAGCAGCCTTTAATAACTCTGTAATGATTTCCTTTGAGATTTCATGTTCTTTAAACTTTCTTACACTTCTCCTGTTAAGAATATGTTTTATTGTAATGTTTTCCATGCTTCCCAATCCTTCCATTGTCTGTTATAATGTTCTAAATATTTTAATTACCTAAAGAAATAATAATTAAGTACATAGCTTTTGTCTAGTAGGCACAATTTAGTAATGTACTTACCAAATAGTAAGTTTCTATCATTATAACGATAAGCGGAGGTAGCCCATGATTACATATCGTAATAAAACTTATGTATGTCCGATGGAGATGACTATTGATCTAATAGGAGGAAAATGGAAGGCTCTACTGTTGTGGCATTTGTCCCAGCAGGTATTACGGTTTAATGAACTTAATCGAATTTTCCCTGAGATGTCACAGAAGATGCTGACGCAGCAGCTGCGTAATCTCGAAGAGGATGGATTGATAGAGCGGACAGTATACCCTCAGATACCACCGAAGGTAGAATATACACTGACAGAATTCGGAAGTACGCTTATCCCGGTGTTTAAAGAAATGAACAAATGGGGAAGGGCATATTTTGAGGCAGCCGAAAAGGAAAATGCCAAATAATTTGATAGAGATTTCAGATGGCAGCCATTGATATTATCCTTGGTTGCCATTTTTTTAAGAAAAACTTTTAAATACGCTGAAATTTTAATATAAATTGCGAAGGATTTTCTTTATCTATGCGACTATCTAATTGAAAGCGCTTTGAAAGGAAGAAATATATGAATGATTATATTGTACAAATTGATGGATTAAATAAATCTTTTGGGAAAGTCCAAGTACTAAAAGATATCAGTTTTAAAATGAGGATAGGAGAAATATATGGTCTGATTGGCCAAAACGGAGCTGGGAAGACAACATTTATCAGAACATTAATTGGACTAATTAATGAGAGTAGCGGAAGTATAAGAATACAAAATACGAAAAAATATTTGGGCTATATGCCGCAAAGCTGTAGATTTGACGGTAACGCTACAGTTACTGCAACCCTTAAATTTTTCTCTGATTTAAGGAAAGCCCCTTTAGAAAATAGTTTGCAGCTATGCAATAAGCTAGAACTTGAAGCTTCCAAAAGAGTGAAATTTTTATCACCGGGACAGCAGAAAAAGCTCCAGATGATTATTGCTATGACAGGGGATCCTGATTTTTATATACTCGATGAACCGACTGCGGGACTGGATCCGGTTGCTACCGATGAGATGTTAAAGTACATCAGAACGCTTCACGAGAGGGGAAAAAGTATCTTAATATCCTCCCATATCCTTGAGAATATGGAGGATATCTGTACCAATGTTGCTATTATGGAGAAAGGCAGACTGATATATGATCGGCAGCTTGAAAGCTGTCTGATTATTAAAACGAGTGTCTTAACCAATCAGATAGTAGAGGAACTGAAAATTAAATATCAGGCAGAAATTGAGGAAGATGCACAGTCCATCCTTGTAAGGGCTGATGAGAATTTGGTAGCGAATATAATCAAGGAATTAACGCAAGCAGGGATTAGTGTGTTAGGTGTTAAAGAATCTGGAATTAGGAATATCGTCAACAAAAATATTAGAAAGGAGACTAGTTTAGGTTGAAAAATCAAAGATTTTTCAAACGGCAAATTTGTGCGCTGCCCAAATTCGCAGATTTTGGCGGCAGATGGAGGCTAATATGAAACAAATTCAATTACAATTAATTTTAAGAGATATAAAAAAAGCTTTTCATGCAAGAACAATACTTATCTGGGCAGCCTTGTCCTTAATTTGTATTTTCTTCTTCTATACCTCAAGTGGAAAGCATGACTTTATAGAAACGAAAAAGATAGAATATATGTCATTATTTCTTCCTCAGATCATTTTTGGCGCTTGGGCAGTATTATCCGTATATTTTGATTTGATATCCTCTGACAGAGAACATAACGTACTCGATTGTATATTATGTTCGGGTATTACAAAAACGCAGGTTTATATCTCCAAAATATTAGCGTCTGCGATTATTTCATTACTAATTGCAATCATTTATTTACTACCAATCACATTAGTTCTTGTTAAGCTTGGAGGAAGCTTTGGATACTTTTCTGTTTTTCTTAAGTATCTATTCCCATTATGGGGTTTCATCGTCATGTTTGCATATATGGGTTTGCTAATATCAGTAATTGCACGATCCTCTAAAGCTGCTTTAATCTGGAGTCTTGCAATTGGACTAATCCTTATGCCACGCTTTACAATGATTATCATAGAAGGAATTGGCAGCATATTTCACTGGAGTGATACAATCAAAAATAATATCAGTATGGTTGCTCCGGGAATTATGCTGGAGGCTTTGTCTGATTACTCAAACCAAATTAAGTTTTGTACTGCAATCGGATATTTTGTCGTGGGTATCACATTATTTATTATAATTGCAGGCATTACCTTTCATAAGCAGGACGAGTATAACTATGGGGAATAGAGAATCGATGTTATTCCGCAAATTTGCGCTGCCCAAATTCGCAGATGTTGGCAGCAGATGGAGGGTTGATATGAAAAGAAAAGGTTTACTATTGATTTCCATCCTGTTATTATCCATATTATTAACAGGATGCGATAATGATACGGTGCAAAGCTGTATTATTTCTAATGTACAATATACTGAGAAAAAGGATTTGGAGAAGGCAGCACAGCCTGATTATCTTTCTGCCGGTAAAGAAGCCTATGCATGCATATATTTTGTAGAATCACCGAAGGGGATGAAATATAATGCGAAATGGTTTATCGATGGGGTAGAAGTTAAGTCAGAAGAAAAGGAAATGGTACAGGATAAGCAAGGTATCATCCTTTACTCGCTGGAAGGTAGTAAAATTACCGGAAGTAGGATGAAATTTGAGATTTCTTATAAGAAGGATATTATATATACAAAAGAGCTGAATATTCAGTAAATTAATCAATGAGGTATTTCAATGAGCAAAGTAGATCAGGAAAAGGAGAAAAAATTCATATCGGTTTATGAGAGCTATGTGAATGAAGTATATCAGTATGTATATCTTCGTTGTGGTTTAAATCAGGCTGTTGCAGAGGATATTACGCAGGATGTCTTTCTGGCTATACTGAAAGGACTGAATGGGTTTAAAGGTATTTGCTCGGACAGAACCTGGATCTATAAGATAACAAAGAATAAATTGAAGGATTATTACCGAAAGCAGTACCACTCGAAATTTAAGTTAATCGAAATAAATGAGGAGCTAACCGAAGAGATTTCTGATCCGGCTCAGGATATAGATAAGCAAATCGAGATGTTATTTGAACGGCAGCTAGTGCTCCAGTGTTTAGAAAAGCTTCCGGAGCATTATAGAATTACGTTGTTGCTAAAATATATAGATAATAAAAGTATCAGCTCGATTGCCGATATAACGGGAAAAACTCCAAAAGCGGTGGAAAGTATGCTGTCTAGAGCCAGAGCTGCTTTTATTAAACAATATCAAACGCTGCAGGATAAGGAGGAATGAATAATATGAAACAGCAGGATATACTTGAAAATGCATTTCAAACGCTTAAGGAGGAGAAGCTGCCTACAAAACAACAAAAGGAAAAGATGCTGAAACAGGTATTGCTTCAAGAAGAAGCTGCTTGTGATACCTTGTTTTCAAAAGCTATAAGCTTTATCTCCACTTATCCCTGGAGATTTGCACTTTATGTTTCCTCCGCGCAGGCAGTTTTATTTACTGTACTATTCGGTACAAAATATACGAATCTATTTCTTAGGTTATTTTGAGATACTTATTATTACCCATAATTTTATATCATAAATGCCGTAATAAGCTGCGGCTGAATGGAGTAGCTATGAATAGAATCCTAGAAGCATTAAACAGACCATCAGAAGCCTTTTCCTATGGTAAAAAGCATATTGCCTGGCTTTTAGTTGGCATTACAATCTTTATTAATTCAGTATTTGAACCGTTATTAAATAAGCATGCAAATAATAAATCAACACTAGATTATTCTTCAATGCTGTTAATCACCTTATATGGTATTATTACGTATTTTCTGATTTGCTTTATTATGTGGATAATTTGCAGATGCTTAGGCAGCCGAACCTCCTTTCCAATCTATTATCAAACCTGGGGATTTACCTATTTTCCGACTATAATATGTGCTATCTTAGTAGCAGTTACTGAGGCATATTTTCATATATTTTGGAACAGCATCCTATGGGGATTGATTTTTAATATACTATTTATGAGCATTCTGATATGGAAATTAATTCTGTACATCCTATATCTTCGCGAAGTGGCACAGCTAAAAAAGGGAAAATTTCTGGCGGCTGTAATTTTTATTGGGATCTTCATTCTTATCATTGCCTATTTAGATGGATTCTTAGGAATAAAAACACCAATCTTATAATTATTTTTTTCAATACCCCAAAAATTCAGAGATTAATTTCGAATTATATAATATGACCAAATAATCGCGAAAGAATAAAGGTCACTTATAGCATTTCGAAATGACTACCAGAAAGGGGTATACATCATGAAGAATAAGAAAAAATTAATTTGTTTTATCCTAACAGTAACCTTGCTGCTTAGCACGATCTCAGTTGCATATGCAAAACCTGGGAATACTCAAGCACAAAACAAGCAGAAAACACATCAGGTTGAGAAGCAGAAGGAGCAACAGGACAAAAAGCAGCAGGAAATAAAAGCGGAAATTGCAAAACCAGAAGTAATTAAGCAGGATGCAAAGAAGCTTGAAGAAAAGAAACAGGAAGCTGCAAAAAGTAATAATAAAATTAAAGAAAAGAAGCAAAGCTTTAAAATCAACGGTTCACCGGTAATTAAGTACGGTAAATACAAGCTTCCAATCAATCCCGTGGTAAAAGGTATGGGTGCAGCGGTAGCCTTTGATAAGAATACAGCAGTTCTGACAGTAACAAAAGGTTCAACCATAATTGTTATTAACTTCAAGGAGAAATCAGTAATGGTTAATGGTGTTGCTGATACAAATTCAGGTATATTTACAGCAATAAATGATAAGAAGATGACAGTTCTGATTAAATACATAGCAGCTAAGCTTGGAGTAAGAACTGCTATTGATAAGGATAAAGTAACTGTTACCGTACCTGGACTTGACTTACCGACAAGTGTTACAGTTACTCCGATAGGAATTTCAACAGTGGCAAATACAATTAATACAACTACATTATATCTGGAAGCATCTGCTACTATTACAGCAGGTCAGGCAACAGGCGGTAAAGCAGAGCTTTATGTTGGTTCTAAACTAGTTGCTACCGATATGCAGATTGATGCAGCTGATACAAAAGTAAGCTTTTCTACCTCTGACGGAACTCCGACAAACGTAGAGCTTCAGGCGATTATTCCGGCAGGAGGCATCGTTACCGTTAAGCTTTATAACGCAGAAGGTAAAAGTGTAATTAGTAATGTGCTTAATCCTACTTTATTTGTAGACTATACTGCACCTGTAATCACCAGTGTATCCTCCGCTGCCTTTAGTGTAACCGGTAGTGCGATTACTATCAATGCAACTACAGTAAATGCAGTAAACGATAAGGTTGATGTTACAAAAATTTCACTTAATGATACGATACTCGGAAAATCCTATCAGCTTACCAATTTGTCAGGTACAGGATCAGTAGGTATTGTAAGCAGTGATAATACGATAACCATTCAGCTTGGCTCTGCTGATATCCTTGGATTAACAGGGTTTGGCAGTTCCACATTAGTTCTTAATATTGCTTCGGGTCCACTTTTATATGATGCGGCTGGTAATACCTCTGCTTCTTTTAGTGGTGTTGCGGCACTTCCTGTTACAGTAACGAAGTAAGTTCAAAAGTAAAATAAATTTACAGATAGCCGGCAGTGAGGATAATCTCTTCACTGCCGGTTTTATTAAAAGCTTATTAAAAAATTATGATATTTTTTATAGGCATTTCATTTATTTGAAATATATGCTATACTTATAAAATTCTATGAGTTAAAATGTATGAAATAATTAATACAAAGGACAAACAGGATATCCTGGGAATACTCTACTAATGATTGTTAGAATACAAACTTTTAGCGAATACTTCATTCCGCTAGCACCTTTTCGCACCTCGTTGTGCGAATGACATAAACAGGAGGATACATGTTCGGATATGTAGTAATTAATAAGCCGGAACTTAAAATGAAGGATTTTTATAAATATAAGGCTTATTATTGTGGATTATGTAAAACATTAAAAGAAAAGTACGGAAGATTCGGACAAATGACCTTGTCCTTTGATATGACCTTTTTAATTATATTTCTGACTTCATTATATGAATGTGAAACAGTCAGAGAAAAAAACCGATGCTTAACGCACCCTGTTAGAAAGCATGATACGTTATGTAATGAAATAACGGAATATGTGGCTGATATGAATATAGTACTTACCTATTACCATCTACTGGATGACTGGCAGGACGAGAAAAGTATGTTGGGGTTTTCTGGTGCTGCATTGTTAAAACGACAGTATAAAAAGGTTAACAAAAAATATCCCAGACAATGTGATGTTATCCGAGAAAGCTTAAGTAAGCTAAAAGAATGTGAGAAGAAAAATGAGACGGATATTGATGCTGTTTCCCGCTGCTTTGGCGAATTAATGGCAGAGCTTTTTGTCTACCAGAAAGATAGGTGGGAGAGCAGCTTAAGAAAGATTGGTTTTTATCTGGGTAAATTCATCTATATTCTAGATGCCTACGATGACATCGAAAAGGATAGAAAGAACAACAGTTACAATCCACTCAAGGCCTCTTTTGAGCAAGAAGATTTTGAGGAAAAATACAATGAAATCTTAATGATGATGATGGCACAATGTAGTAATGAGTTTGAGAAGCTTCCGTGCCTTCAGGATTCAGATATTCTTCGTAATATTCTATACGAGGGTGTTTGGACGAAATTAAAAAAAATACAAGATGAAAGAATAAAAAGGAAGGAACAAAAAAATGATTACAAATCCATACAAGATACTTGAGGTATCACCAAATGCCTCAAATGACGAAATTAAAAGAGCATACCGGGAGTTGAGCAGAAAATATCACCCGGATTCTTATGCAAATAATCCGCTAGCAAGCCTTGCGGAAGAGAAATTCAAAGAGGTTCAGGAAGCCTACGATCAGATCATGAAGGAAAGAGAAGGCGGATACAGCGGAGTTAACAGCGCAGGTGATGATTCCGAGGAGATGCGTATCGTCTATAATTACATCAATTCAGGGAATTATATCGGAGCTTTGAATGAACTTTCCCGAGTTCCCCTTCGTTCTGCAAGATGGTATTATTATAGTGCAGTAGCCAATGCTGGCTCCGGTAATAATGTCATGGCTTTCGACCATGCAAGGCAGGCAGTTAATATGGATCCTAATAATCAGGAATATAGGAATTTTCTAAATCAGTTACAGACACAGGGGCAAAGGTATCAGAATAACCGCTATGGCGGTGCATATGGTGGCGGGTATGGCGGAGGTTACGGCAGTGGTCGAGGTTTGGGTACCGGTAATCTTTGCTGTGACCTATGGTGTGCAGATTCCTGCTGTGAATGTATGGGAGGTGATATGATTCCATGCATCTAGGTACGAGAAAATTATCTTTTTTGGGACTACTATTAGCGTTTACAGAAATCTTAATTATTCTTAGCGGCGTATTGGAATTTAACACCTTATTTTTACTGGCAGCAGCTGCCTTCTGTGTGGGTATAGCGTTCAGGGAGAGTAATCTTCGCTTTGCTTTTGGCTTTTACCTTGCAAGCATTATTCTTGGCTTTCTGCTGGCACCGAATAAGCTTTACTGCATCACCTATGGAGCAATGGCCCTTTACCTTTTAATTGCAGAATTTTCTTATGATAAGCTGGCCTTAGTGAAAAGCTTTAATACTAGAAGGCAGCTTTTGTGGGTGATAAAATATATTGCCTTTAATCTTATGTATATACCAGCATTACTGTTTCTGCCGGCTCTTTTCTATGAGGGTGATATTAATAAGAATTTTATAGTTGGTTTTATTTTGGTAGGACAGATTGCTTTGTTCATTTATGATTTGGCTTATAATTATTTTCAACGATTTGTTTGGGGCAAAATGCGCAGTAATTTTAAATTATAATTGGATATAGGAATAGATACGTATTACTTCGCTGTAATGAACAGGGCTGTGAATGTTTTCATTGTTTAAATAGGGGTGAAGAATGTCATTAGTTAGATTAAGGAAGGATGAAGAAGAAGCAAAGCATCCGTTAATTATGCTGTTTGCTGAAGGCACTATTCTAAAACCAAAATCACTTTTTAGTCATTTTAATCATAAAGCTTATATACCGATCGGAAACTGCGTCAGACTTATCAATTACTGGTATAAGCAAGGGGTGGAAATTGTATATTGTACTTCTTTAAAGAAAAATAAGGTGAATGAGATGGCTGAGCTTTTAATAAAGCATGGTTTTATGGGAAGCAGTCTTTATTATCGGGGTAAAAAACAAAAGTATAAGGACCTTGTTAGGGAGTGTAAGCCGGATATTCTTATAGAGGATGACTGCAGAAGTATCGGCGGAGCCTGGCAAATGTGTATCACCTATACAGACTCACCGTTAAAGGAGAATATTAAATCAATTGTTGTACCGGAATTTAAAGGAATAGATCACCTGCCTGCAGAGATAATGAAGCTGAGGGATTATAAGAAATAATGCTTCTTAGCTTCAAAACAGATAAAGTTTATAAATGACAGTTATCGTTGATAAATGATTTCATTTTATTTCTTCCTGTTGAATTCTGTTTATTTGATTAGAAGATCAAAAGCATATTATAGGTATAAAAATACAATATAAGGATATAGAGTTATATATGATTTTGTATATAAAAAGCATGCTGCACAGTATTATAGCATGCTTTTAATTAATTTACAATTTATGATTAAATTCAACATTTTAAGTATAGAATAATCCATTTTACTGCCAATGATTGCAGTCTATAATAACCAATATTAAGAAGAACGGCTAATTGTATAACGATATATTGCTTGAATTGTAAATATAGTAGATACCATATTTGCAGTAGATGCATATATTGTCCAATCCGAATAAGAATAATGGAGGAATTATGGGTGCAATAAGAATAAATCAGATGGGATATACACCCTTTAGCTGTAAGCAGGTTATCTATGTAGGTGAAGGTGAAGTTTTTGAGATATATGATACGGAAAAGAATGAATTATGCTATACCGGTGAATTACAAAAGCCTAAGTATGATAAAGCCAGCGAGGATTATGTAAGTTCAGGAGATTTTAGTACATTTCAAAAATCAGGAAGCTATTACATTAGAATCAATGAGGACAAGTCTTATGCCTTTTGCATATCAGATATGCAGCATCAAATATTTACCGATGCAGTGCTAAAGGCCTTTTATTATCAAAGATGCGGAATAGAGTTAAAAGAAGAATATGCAGGAAAGTGGAAGCATTCCATCTGCCACTTACAGCCCTCCTATCTATTTAGACAGGACGCGGAGGAGCTTTTAAATACGAATCCGGAGCAGCTTACTTCGCTTGATACCATCGGTGGCTGGCATGATGCAGGAGATTATGGAAGATATACGATTGCTTCTGTCAAGACAATTGCAGATTTGCTGCTCGCCTATGAGCATCATGAGGAAGCGCTGCAACATAGTATTCATATTCCTGAGAGCGAGAAGGAAGGGGCTGATATTCTTCATGAGATAAGATATGGGCTTGATTTTCTATTTAAAATGCAACGAGAGAGTGACGGCGCTGTCTATACAAAGGTTGCGACAAGATTTTTTTCTCGTATGATTATGCCGGAAACAGATAAAAAGCCTTTATTTGTATTCGATATATCTAGTCCGGCAACCGGTGGGTATGCAGCTGTTATGGCTATGGCCGCAGGAATATATAAAAGGTTTGATCCTGATTTCGCAAAACGTTGTCTGAAGGCTTCCGAAAGAGCTTATCATTGGTTAAGACAAAATCCTGAGCCGTTGTTATTTCATAATCCGAATAATATCAGATCCGGAGAATATGGAGATATTACGGATACGGATGAACGTTACTGGGCAGCAGCTCAGTTATATCGGACGACTGGGAAGGAAGAGTATCATAACGATTTTATTATGTATTATGGGATAATAGAGGATAGGCTAACTTTGGGCTGGCGCTCAGTGGGAGGCTACGGAAGTATAGCATATCTTATGACAGAACAGCCGGTGAAGCAGGAGATTTATGATGCTCTGAAAAGGGAGTGGTTAATGCATTCCAAAGAATTGGAGCAAAGAAGTAAGGATAATGGCTATGGAATTACTCTGGCACAGAACGAGTATTTATGGGGAAGCCTCATGATACTGTGTAATGAAAGTATACAGTTAATCGTTGCTAACCGACTTCTTAAGGAAGCCTTGTATGATGTTATCATAGAGCATAATTGGGACTATCTGCTGGGTATGAATCCGATGGATTTCTCTTATGTAACCGGATTTGGAGAAAATAGAGTAATGCATCCACATCATAGGCCGTCCGCAGCAGATGGAATTGAAGAACCGGTACCCGGGCTTATTGCCGGGGGTCCCTGTGACGGTCTTCTAGACAAAATTTCTGCAAAATATTGTAAGGGAATGCCCCCTGCCAAGTGCTATATTGACCACGAAATGAGTTTTTCAACCAATGAGATCGATATTTATTGGAATTCTCCCGCAGTATATGTGGGTGCATATTTAAGCAGTAAAACGATGAATAAATAGTAGTGTTTACACAAGGCATTTGCAGACATTTTATGTTTCGCAATTGCCTTGTTTTGATATGCTTTGGATTGCTGTCCTTATATCAAATTTAATACTTATCTACTATATTTCACCAAAAAGATTGAAAGTTTTACGGTTTATGTTTATAATTCATGTAAAGGATTAAATAGAGTGCAAAAGATATGTTTCATACATGGAGGTATATTTCATATCCAATACAAAGGAAAGGCTGATGGATAGAATAATGTACGCAGACGCAAAAAGAAAAGCCGGTCTTATCATATGGACTATGGCGATATTAACTTTATTATTTGCATGCTTCTTTCACGACCAGGCAGTAAAGGCTTCAGAAGCAAGTATATCAGTAAAAGAAATTAACTACTTTGACAGTACCATAACCTTACAGGTTAATTCAGGTGATACGGAGGTATACTTTTCTGATTCAAAGAAGAAGACCTGGGAGACAGTACCCGGAGAGATCAGCAGTGCCAATACGATAACTCTGGATATCTCGTGGATTCCTACGGTAAAGAATTATGTAATAACCTTTAAAGCAAACAAATCAACAGGAATTATATCAGTAACCCTGCCAAAGCAGGCTGATAATTTTAAAGCCAGCTTTAATAAGGTGAAAAATACAGTAAGCTTTAAGAATGCTGGAACAAGAACGATTGAATGGAGAAAAAATGGCAGCACGGTCTGGAATATTGTAAATACAGCTACCTTATCCACCGAATTAAGCTATTTATATAATAATGGAGCAACAGTATATTTTCGTCTGGCTCCGGTGAATGGTACTGCGATAACTAATGTGGGATCTCGGGCGAGTAAGGAGGTTGCGGTTGCTATTCCGAAGAAGGACTCGGCCCCTCAAATTACGATAGATGGCTCTAGATTTAGTATTGCTGTCAAAAAAGGTATGGCATACCGTACTGTAAATAGTGATGGCACCTATAGCGATTGGCATAATATAAACAGCTCGACTGAGTTACTGCTTAAGAATATTGCCTCAAATGTCTTATTTACTAATTCATCAACACCACGAACTGCGGTCACGCTGCAATTTAGAACAAATGCGACCAGTTCCTCGCAGGTATCAAAGATATCTACCATTACAGTACCGGTACAAGAGGGGCCTCCCGATCGGAACACCTGCGGTATTTCTTTAAGCTATACCAGCTCCTCAACTGTTTCCCTGCAGGTAAAGGCAGCTAGCACTGTGGTGCCTTTTGAGTATACAATTGTGAAGCAGTATCAGGAATTAAACTATCAGACTGCTGTCTGGACAGCTATTTCCTCCAATACAGCAGTAGATTTTGATAAAAAAAGTGCTCCCATCGGTTGTCATATCTATGTCAGAAAGAAATCCTTGCAGAAGACGGATACCGTTAGTTTTACGCTTGCATCAGTGGAAATTGAAGTTACAGAAGCGTCAGGATTAGTATATCCTGATGCGCCTACTGCATCTACCTTAACTACATTGATTTCGACAGCCGGGGTATGCCGTACAGAGGATAGCTTAAGCTACCTAAGCTTCCGGTTATACAGTTCGACTTCAACTACAGTATCATCTATCAACTTAAAGGATTCCTACGGAATCAGTAAGGGTACAGTAACCTGTAGTAGTACGGTGGCAAAGAATGCAGATAGTACACGTATGGAAGATAAGTATATCATAACAACGAAAATAACTTCAACGGAAGCTATTGATGCAGTTACGGAGAAGAAGCTTTATGCAGAGCTGACACTGGCTAACTCTGACGTAATCACAAGTTCGGATACGGCTGGAGTCATACTTTATCTGTATCCGAAAACAACCGTGAATAATCCGACGAAGGCACAGGATCCGAACGATGAATTTGCGAGTACGTTTAACAGAATTTATATGTCAAAGGATACGAATGATGATAGTTACTTCAAGTTTAAATTAGATTTGGGAACGAAATTTGTTCCAGAGTCATCAAAAATAGATAGCTTTACTTCCAATCCGGTGGAAATCAAAACATTAAAGTACGACGGCTATACCTTGAATTACGGAACAGATTATTCAGTGGATTACGCAAGCAATGAGGATAAAACAGTTGCTACGGCGACCGTTACAGTAAAGGTATCCAATTTTGAAGAAAATTCTCTCATCGATATCACGGATACCGAAGTTCCTTTACGTATTACCTTAACGAATGGAGAAACCTTAAATAATGCTATCTTTATAAAGCTTGTGAACACAGCAATTATCGATGAGGCTCCGATTGCCTGGTCAATTACAGAAAAAAGCTTAAAGCCGGAAACGACAAAAACAATTACCAATTCTGATGGCAGTAAAGAAACGATTACGGAAGATTTAATCAACTTCACAATAACCTTAACTTTATTTGATAAAGCCTACGGTGTAGGTATATCAGATGTGACCTGGGGAGGTATCTCAATTCTTCAATCAACTGAGATATCAAACGGGAAAGCAACCATATATCTTTCTAATAAAAAGATCAATCTGCTGACTACAGATTCAACAGATACAAAGAATATTGTTATTACCTTAAGCAATGGCTTTGTTATTAAGAGCGGCTGTAAGCTTACGATATTAAATGCTTTGTAAGTATCAATCAAGTCCAAGGGCTGAAGGTTATGTTAGTGGAAGTTAAGGAGGACGTATGGGAATGAAAAGACGATATTCGATAAAAGTAACATGGATAGCATTCATACTAATACTTGTCAGTGTAAGCCTTCTCTCAGTCAATCAGGTGAAGGCCGAAGCGGCAACGGCTATTTCTATTGGAACAATTGATTATGACAGATTAACAATGCAGGTTTTTTGCAATAACAATACAATTGTATATTATTCGATTGATAATAATAACTGGTCGGAGGTTGAAGGAGCTTATAACAATGCAGCTAAAGCATATATCATGGATATCTCATGGGTTTCGAATACCAGTGATGTCACCTTATATTTTAAGGGTGATATTGTTAAGACAGTAAAATCTATAACTCTGCCCAAACAGAACACAGTCATTAATGTAAAGTATGATAAGTTTGAAGAAGAGATCCTGTTTGAAGATGCCGAAGAAGCGAATTCTTTTGAGTGGCGAAAATCAACGGATTATAATTGGACTACAGTTAGTATGGATGAAACCTCAAGCTCTTTTGAAAAATTTATGAAAAAAATAAGTTTATTACAGACTACGGGTGCAAAAATTATCATTCGTATCCCACAGGCTATGGGTACTGGATTAAATGATGTGGGGGTACGTCCAAGTAAAGAAGTGACATTAACATTAGCGGCAAGAGCAGCAGCTCCTTCTATAAAGGTTAATTCATCTAGGCTTACGCTAACTACGAGTGCTGCGATGGAATATTATGATCCCTACTCTGATTTATGGATTGAATGCAGTACTCAGATGAGTCTGGAAGAGATAGCACCGAGAGTATTATATGAGAATGGCAGTGTAACAACTACTTTAAGAATTCGTAAAGCGGCTACTTCTGCGGCAATTTATTCAAAAACAGCTACGATTACAATTCCTGGACAGACAGCACCACCAAGAATTGGAGATAGCTCGGCAGAGGTGACTTATTACTTTATGAATTCCAAGCTGATGCTTCAATTTAATCGTGCTTCGGAAGCTGAGCTTTACGAGTATGTAATTGTCAGACCAAGTGCGGACTTTAATGTTGCTACAGCTAGCTGGAAGACTGTGAAATCCTCTGCTTTAATGACAATATCAGGCACTACCGCACCGGAGGGAAGTATGGTATATATTAGAAGGAAGGGGAAGGACGCAGATACTACGAAAGGAACCGGTCTAGTACTCCCTTCTGCAATTAACAGCTTTTCTGTGGATTTTTAATGATACGAACTGTATATAAGGAATGATTTAACTGTCATTAGTTTGATGGGAATTAAGCAAACTATAAATTCAAATTATTGTTTGGTTTTAAAAATCAGTAGATATAATTATAATATTCTTCATAATAATAAAAATCCCTGTCCAATTATACTATATCACAGTAATCAGCTATGTGATTGCATTAGTATATATGGCGCAGGGATTTCTATTTTTGTATGCTTTCGGTATTTTTCTAAGTATACCAAACTTAATATAACGCTATAGAAATAGTTGATTTGCTGGAATTGCAGTATAGGAATCTAGTGCATTACTCTTTACTAAAAGTTACTTGATTACCGTTTGACCACCCATGTATGGCTGTAAAGCAACAGGAATGTTAACTGTACCATCTGCATTTAAGTTGTTTTCTAAGAAGGCAATCAACATTCTCGGAGGAGCTACTACGGTATTATTCAGAGTATGTGCAAAATATTTGCCATCCTCCCCTACAACGCGAATTTTTAATCTACGAGCCTGTGCATCTCCTAAATTGGAGCAGCTGCCAACTTCAAAATACTTCTTTTGCCTAGGCGACCAAGCTTCTACATCAATCGATTTTACCTTTAAGTCGGCAAGGTCTCCGGAACAGCATTCTAAGGTTCTTACTGGGATGTCTAAGGAACGGAATAAATCAACCGTATTCTGCCATAGCTTGTCAAACCACATTTTACTGTCTTCCGGCTTGCAAACTACAATCATTTCCTGCTTCTCAAACTGATGAATACGATATACACCTCTTTCTTCTAAACCGTGTGCGCCCTTTTCTTTTCTAAAGCAGGGAGAGTAACTGGTTAATGCCTTTGGTAAGGAGTCGGAAGGAAGGATAGTATCGATGAATTTACCAATCATAGAATGCTCACTGGTTCCAATAAGATATAAATCTTCTCCTTCAATTTTATACATCATGGCATCCATTTCTGCAAAGCTCATAACACCGGTTACAACCTCACTTCGGATCATGTAGGGAGGAATGCAGTACGTGAAACCGCGGTTAATCATAAAATCTCTTGCATAGGAGATAACAGCAGAGTGAAGTCTTGCAATATCGCCCATTAAGTAGTAGAAGCCATTACCAGCAACCTTTCTGGCACTATCAAGATCTATGCCATTAAATTTCTCCATGATCTCTGTGTGATAGGGAATTTCATAATCGGGAACAACGGGTTCACCATAGCGTTGTACCTCAACATTCTCACTGTCATCCTTACCAATCGGTACGCTGGGATCGATGATATTAGGAATAATCATCATAATCTTTTTAATTCTTTCTTCCAGTTCCGTTTCCTTTGCTTCCAGTTCAGAAAGACGTTCTGAATCAGCAGTAACCTGCTTCTTCATTTCTTCAGCCTCAATTTTCTTTCCTTGTGCCATTAAACCACCGATTTGTTTAGATAGCTTATTTCTTTCAAATCTCAAATTGTCTGCTTCCTGCTTGGCATTTCTGCTTTCAATGTCAAGAGCAATTACTTCATCTACCAATGGAAGCTTATTCTCCTGAAATTTATTTCTGATATTTTGTTTCACTTCTTCAGGATTCTCTCTAACAAATTTTAAATCTAGCATAATTCCTCCATTCCGCCGCTTCAGCAGCTTATGTGTTATATAGAAATAGATATCTTTTCATGGGAGTGCGGGTTCTTTTATACATAAAAAAATCCCTCCAGCCCATAAACATGGGACGAAAAGGATTCCGCGTTGCCACCCAAATTGCTAAGGTATTCCTTAGCCTCTCGTAAGTACGGTAAAGTGTACTAAACTTCGGCTCCTCGCCGACAGCTCCTAAAGTGGAAAGACTTAACCTTTCACCGGTTCGCACCAACCACCGGCTCTCTGAAGAAATTTATAAATCGTAGCTTTTATCATCGCTGTTAGAATTTATCAAGGTAAATTCCATGTATTTGTTTAATCATTATATTACTGATTATTCTTATTTTCAAGTATAACCTTCCTTAAAATCACCTATCCTTAAAATTACCTATCTGTTAATGTCGTATTTCTGTTATATTTGGAAAATTTTATATAATTGTTTATTAAATAACAATTCTTGACATTGATTATTGCAGTGCTATAATAGCTTTTGGATTAATCAATGATGCATAGGCGTATCTAAGGTTACAGCCTTTCTATGCTAAATTGTTTTTTTTTGCTTATTTTTATTTTCATTACCATTAAATCTAAGACAAGGTGACAAAATTATGAATGAAGTCTCAGTACTAATCTTATTTCCATTAGTTGCGGCGATGATTGTCTTTCTGATCAGAAATGATAAGATAAGAAATATTATAGTAAGGGCTGCTGCAGCATTAACCGCTATATTGACCGTCATAGTGGTGTTCCGTTATTTTAAGAATGGTTTATCTTTTTCCTACCAATATGAAGAAACAATAGATTACATAATTGCAGCGGTGGAAGTGGTTTTATCGATCTATATTATTATAACAGGTATCAAAAACAAGAAGATTTTTGTATCTGCATTATCCCTTCTTCAGACTGTTTTTATGCTTGGCTTCGAATTTGTCTGGAAAAGTGATATAGAAGTTCAGACCGGTATTATTCTAGATAAGCTCTCTGCGATTATGCTTTTAATCATTGGACTGGTTGGAAGTCTTATTTGCATTTATGCAGTTGGCTATATGAAGTGGTACCATATTCATCATGATAAATATAAGGAGAGAAAAAGCTTCTTTTTTTCAATTTTGTTTTTATTCTTATCAGCGATGTTTGGCATTGTTTTAAGTAATCAATTAACCTGGATTTATTTCTGCTGGGAATTAACAACACTCTGTTCCTTTTTATTGATAGGATATACGAAGACGAAGGAAGCGAAAAACAATTCCTTTCGAGCTCTTGGCATTAATTTGGGCGGAGGCTTGGCCTTCGCAGCGGCGATCATACTAATCGGAATGAATTATAATACACTGGAATTATCTGTATTAATTCAAATGAAGCCAGAAGCTGCTTTACTTGTACCTGTTTTCCTGCTGTCGATTGCGGCACTTACAAAATCGGCACAGCTCCCCTTCTCCTCCTGGCTGCTTGGTGCGATGGTAGCACCAACGCCAACCTCAGCCCTATTACACTCGGCTACGATGGTAAAAGCCGGAGTATATCTCATAATCAGATTAGCTCCGTTACTTGGGGATACTTCAGTTGGCAGAATTGTTACCTTGGTTGGTGGAATCACATTTTTGGCATGCTCCTTGATGGCTATCTCGCAAAGCGATGCAAAAAAAATTCTTGCCTATTCGACGTTAGCAAACTTAGGGCTTATCGTAATATGCGCCAGCGTCGGAACCCAGGAATCCCTGTGGGCCGCTATATTATTAATTATTTTCCATGCAGTATCTAAATCGCTTCTGTTTATATCCGTAGGCTCTACCGAGCATCAAATCGGAAGCAGAGATGTGGAGAATATGGATGTTCTCTTCGGAGTATCCAGAAAACTTGCTTTTTTTATGATGATCGGAATTGCTGGTATGTTTTTGGCACCATTTGGAATGCTAATATCAAAATGGGTAGCCATGAAGGCATTTATAGATTCAGATAATATATTGACAGTGATTATTCTTGCCTATGGCAGCGCGGCAACCTTATTTTATTGGACAAAGTGGATGGGCAAGCTGGTATCAAAGGCAAATGCGAAAAACCAGACAAAGCATACCTTCCATCTGGATGAGGAATTACCAATTATTGCTTTAGCAGTGATGGTAGTAGTTTCTTGTTTTAGCTTTCCGCTCATATCTAGGTATGCTTTAATTCCTTATCTCACTAATATATTTGGCAGTGAGGCTCTTGTACCGATTGGAGCAAATGACGTTAAATTAATGCTTTATATGCTTAGTATGCTGATTATATTGCCTATAAGCTTCATTCCTATCTATAAAAAGGATAAGAGAAGGATAACACCGATTTACATGGCTGGTGAAAATACAGGGGATAATGAAACCTTTTATGGCTCTATTGGTGAAGTACGCAAGGTAGAATTACGAAACTGGTATATGGAAAGCTATTTTGGTGTGAAGCGATTATCCCTCATTAGTAATCTTATTTCTATCGGTATATTGGTTGTTGGTGTAATACTTCTCATTGGAGGATTGACGTAAATGATAATATTAGTCGTTATTTTAATTCTTTTATTAGCACCATTAGTTGGTGGCTTTCTTACTGGTGTAGATCGTATTTTATCTGCTCGGTTACAGGGAAGACAGGGCCCGCCTTTATTACAACCCTTTTATGATGTATTAAAGCTTATTCATAAGGAATCTATTGAGGTTAATTTAATGCATCGTTTCTTTGTATATGTATCCCTGATTTTTGCTGCATTTACAACAGTAATCCTGCTTTCTGGCGGAGATATTTTACTTGCAATATTCGCACTTACACTGGGGTCTGTATTCTTTGTATTAGGCGGTTATGCATCAAACTCACCCTATAGTACGATAGGTTCTGAGAGAGAATTACTACAGATTATGGCATATGAGCCGATGGTATTACTTACCTGTGTAGGATTATATTATGCTGACAGCAGCTTTTTCATTAAGGATATCATCTCGGCGCATAGACCTGCGATTATCTATCTTCCAGGAGTTTTTATCGGCTTGATATTTATATTGGCCTTCAAATTAAGAAAATCGCCCTTTGATCTAAGCATGTCCCATCACGGACATCAGGAGATTGTTAAGGGAATCACTACCGAATATTCCGGAAGAGATCTGGCTGTTATAGAAGTTACCCATTGGTATGAGGTGATTATCTCATTAACGCTTGTTTATGTATTCTTTGCTACTGCAACTCCGATCAGTAATGTGCTGGCAGTAATAGCCTGCGCTTTGGTTTACTTTCTGGAAATCGTTATCGATAATGCAGCGGCTCGTTTAAAATGGCAGCAGGCCTTAAATTCTGCATGGATTGTAACAGGAGTGATGGGTACCATTAATCTGATTATACTATCCTATTTTAGATAATATTCTGCTGTTTACGATTTATTTACAATAAAATCGTAACTAGAGATTATGAGAATTTAAAAATGAAGTGCATAGTCTCGTAAAGCGGGGCATGAAATGTGCGCAAGAATGGAGATTACAATGAAATTTGTTAAGAAATCACCTTGGATACTTCATTACGACGGAACCAGCTGTAATGGTTGTGATATAGAAGTACTGGCATGTCTTACTCCATTATATGATGTGGAACGCTTTGGAATGATTAATACGGGTAATCCTAAGCATGCAGATATCCTATTAATAACGGGCAGCGTAAATGAACAGAATATACCCGTAGTAAAACAGCTTTATGAGCAGATGCCTGAACCGAAGGTTGTTGTTGCAGTTGGTATTTGTGCGAATTCTGGTGGTATTTTTGCAGATTGCTATAATGTAGTAGGCGGTGTAGACAAGGTTCTTCCGGTAGATGTATATGTATCCGGCTGTGCAGCCCGTCCGGAAGCTATTATAGATGGTGTAGTAAAGGCTCTTGAAATATTGGGAGAAAAACAAAAGAATGCACGCAAGAAGAAGTAGTAAGATTTTTATTATACAGTGTAATATATACATAGGTATATACGAAACTCAAAACCGATAGGTATTTACTACGGATACAATAGAAAAAATAATGTAGTTTCGCAATTATCTAAGTGATTTATACACAGATGGAGGTTATAATGGGGCAGCAGATAATCAAAGAGATCACAGCAGGTGATTTGTTGACGGAAGCTTTGACACTTAAAAATGAAGGCTATCGTCTGGTAGCGATAACCTGCACGAATAAAGAAGGACTAGAACTAAGCTATTCCTTTGATATGGAGTATGAATTATTGACCTTGCGCTTTATCACAGACGATGAGTCGGAAGTCTCCAGTATCAGCATCATTTATCCTTATTCATTTTTATATGAAAATGAAATTAAAGAATTATTTGGCGTTAAAATCAAGAATATCAATCTTGATTTTAATAATACGTTATATAAAATACCGGTACAGACACCATTTAATATGAAAAACAATAGCAATGGGGAGGGTAAATAGATGGGAAAAAGAACAATAGTTCCGTTTGGTCCCCAGCATCCGGTGCTCCCCGAACCAATTCATCTGGATTTAGTGCTGGAGGATGAAACCGTAGTAGAGGCAATACCCAGAATTGGTTATATTCATAGAGGACTGGAAAGACTGGTCGAAAAGAAGGATTATCTACAATATACTTATGTGGCTGAGAGAATTTGCGGCATTTGCTCATTCATGCATGGTATGGGATATTGTATGACAATAGAAAGTATTATGGAGGTTAAGCTTCCGGAGCGTGCAGAATTTTTAAGGACAATTTGGGCAGAGCTTTCACGTCTTCATAGTCATCTATTGTGGCTTGGGTTACTTGCAGATGCTTTCGGTTTTGAGAGCTTATTTATGCAGTCCTGGAAGCTAAGAGAGCAGATCCTTGATATCTTCGAAGAAACTACAGGTGGACGCGTTATATTTTCAGTATGTGATATTGGCGGTGTAAGAAGAGATATCAGTTTTGAAACCTTAAAAAAGATAAAATCTATACTTCAGGGTATGGAGAAAGAATTAAAAGAGACTACCAAGGTTTTCTTAAACGATTCTACAGTAAAGCTTAGGACGAAGGGCGTTGGTGTATTATCAAAGCAGGCTGCCTTTGATTTGGGAGCAGTAGGTCCGATGGCAAGAGCCAGTGGAATCGAGATGGATATGAGAACGCAGGGCTATGCTGCCTATGGCAAGTTGAATTTTAAACCGATCGTTAAAACCGACGGTGACTGTTATGCCAGAACTGCTGTCAGAATAAAAGAAATGTTTCAGTCAATTGATTTAATTAGTCAATGTATCGATCATATGCCGGAGGGTGATATCAAGGTTAAGGTAATCGGTATGCCTAAAGGGGAATATTTTACGCGGGTGGAGCAGCCACGCGGGGAGGTAGTATATTATGCAAAAGCAAATGGAACAAAATATTTGGACCGCGTGAGAGTCAGAACACCTACCTTTGCGAATATACCTGCTTTACTTGAAACGCTGAAGGGTTGTTCCCTTGCAGATGTGCCCATATTAATTCTCACCATCGATCCCTGCATCAGCTGCACGGAGAGATAGGATATGCCATTTTCGGCGTAAGAATAGAGGTAAACTATGTCATTATTAAGGATGTCAAGGACATTAATAAAAAACTTGTTTCATGGGCCATATACGGTACTTTATCCCATAAAGCAGAAAGAAAAGTATGAACGAACAAGAGGTAAGGTAGGAATTTCTATAGATGACTGTATATTCTGCGGTATGTGTGAAAGAAGATGCCCAACCGGAGCAATAAAAGTGGATAAATCAAGAACTTCCTGGAGTATTGAACGGCTTTCGTGCATACAATGTAATTATTGCAATGAAGTATGTCCGAAAAAATGTCTCAGGATGGAGAACCAATATACTTCGCCGTCCTATGGTAAGGTAAGGGATGAATTTATAAAATGCACGAATACCCAATCACCCAACGAATCATTGAAATAGCAGGAGAATATGCGTTAAAGAATAATGCAGAGGAAGTTAAGGTAATCAATCTGGTTGTCGGGGACTACTGCGGTTATGTGGCAAGCTCGATTGAATTATATTTTGATCTGATAGCTGAGGGAAGTGTATGCGAAAAGGCAAGGCTTAACATAGAACGAATCGTGCCCAAATTAAAATGCAATAGCTGTGGTGAGCTTTTTACCAGAAAGCCTTTTTCCTTTGAATGTCCTCTTTGCAAGGGGCAGGGGCTTCCAACGAAAATTGGACAGGAATTTTATATTAAATCTATAGAAATATAAACTCAGAAAGTGTATAAAAGGATTTACAGCAAAAGAAATTATATTCCTACATTATTAGGATTGGAATGCTAAAAGCTCCTCGAACAATATAGCTTCTAATTTGCACAAACACTACTTATAGCAAAGTGATGTAGAACATGGTTTGATGAGCAACTGTATGAAGTCGTTGGTACTTAGTTGTTTATACAACTAACAGGACTATATTATTTCGCATTAGTAAATGTATTTATCAAAGAGAGGAGGTTTGTTATGTCAGAAACGAAAGAAATTGAGATCATGCAGTCTGTGTACGACAAAAATGATGAGGTAGCTGCTGAAATAAACAAGTCCTTAACCAAGAAGGGTATTTATGCGATTAATGTAATGGGAGCTCCCGGAGCGGGAAAAACTACATCACTGGTACAAATAATCAAGCGTCTTGCGAAGACTACACCTTATGTTATTGAAGGTGATATAGAAGCGGATTTTGATACGAAGGCCTTACAAGCACTGGGAATTAAAGCAATTCAGATCAATACCGGCGGAGCGTGTCATCTTGATTCGCCTTTAATCGGGAATGCGGTTGAGGAATTAAAGCTTAGTAATGGTGTATTATTTATTGAGAACATAGGAAATCTGGTATGCCCTGCTGAATTCATGATTGGTGAGCATGCAAAAATGTTAATAGCAACGGTAACAGAGGGAAGCGATAAGCCCTATAAATATCCTCTGGCTTTTGAAAAAGCAGATATCATATTACTGAATAAATGCGACCTTTTACCATATGTAGAATTTGATGAGGAATTCTTTATGAAGGGTGTTAGGGCTTTAAATAAAACAGCTCCCGTAATTAAGGTATCCGGTAAAACGGAAGAGGGTTATGATAAAGTAGCAGCATGGATAATGGAAAAAATAAATTGATAACGAAAAAGATAAAGGTGTATGGTATTGTACAAGGGGTTGGATTTCGACCCCTTGTTTATCGTATTGCAAAAATATATAAGGTTAAGGGCAGGGTACGAAATGTTGGAGGCTATGTCGAAATCATCGCTTGTGCCGCAGAGGAGGATTTAAAGCTTTTTATCAAGCAGCTAAGGGAAGATAATTCAAATGGCAGTGAAATAATTAAGCTTGAAGTTGAAGATATTCCCTTCCAGGAATTTGATGATTTTATAATCCTTACTAGTAAAGTAAGCGATGAGATAGCAATCGTTGTGCCGGACTTGCCCGTTTGCCAAAAATGTCAGGAGGAGTTAATGGCTGTAACTGACAGACGGTATCAGAATCCCTTTCTAAGCTGTATGTCCTGTGGGCCGCGCTATACAATTATGGAGGCATTACCTTATGACAGACATACAACAACGATGAAGGATTTTATACTGTGTCCAACTTGTCAGCAGGAGTATCTTTCACCGGAGAGCAGACGGTTTCACGCGCAGACGATATCCTGTAATGATTGCGGCCCATACTTAATATTATCGGACAGAACCGGAAGCGATCAGGCAGTAACAGAGCTTTATCACAGCGATGCTTTGAAAAAGGCCGTGCTGCTTTTAAAGAAAGGTGGTATACTTGCTGTAAAGGGAATTGGAGGCTATCATCTGGTATGCTCTCCCTTTTTGGAAGAGACGGTTCAAAGGCTTCGTAAATTAAAGGGCAGGGAGGAAAAGCCCTTTGCAGTAATGTTTCCTTCTCTTTATGAGATTGAGAAGTATTGTACGATATCAGAGGAAGAAAGTGCATATCTAAAGACGAAGGCAAGACCAATCGTACTATTATATTTAAAGCAGGATACGATGGCCCCTTCCACCAATAATGGGAGTCTCTATTGCGGTGCTTTTTTACCATATACCCCTTTGCAGGTACTGCTTACCGAAAGCTGCGGCCCCTTAATTATGACCAGCGCAAACCTCTCAAATCAACCAATTATCAGAGAGGATGCTACCATGCTATCCATAAAATCTCCTTATTTACAAGGCGTATTATATAACAAAAGAAGAATAGTAAGATCAGTGGATGATTCTGTTGCGAAGATTATTGATGGAAAGCTCCAGCTGATCAGAAGAAGCAGAGGCTATGTTCCATATCCTATCTTTATGAATCAAACCGAACAGACAGAAAGTGCTTCTCATACTATTCAAGATAGTCGACCGCAGAAAACGGATAACCATCTTCAAATATCACAAGACAAGCTGATATTTGCCGCCGGAGGAGATTTAAAAGCAGCATTTACCCTATATAAGGCTGGTAATGCCGTCGTGTCTCAAGCCTTCGGTGATCTTGAAGAAGCTGCGGTTATGCAGGAATTTAAGAAAGCCTACGAGGATTTAACCTGCTTATTAAAAATAGCTCCCTCCTATGCTGTCTGTGACCTCCATCCGAACTATCATTCCTCCCGGTTTGCTAAGGAGCTTGGTCTTCCCTTACTTATGGTACAACATCATCATGCCCATATTGCTTCAGTAATGGCGGAGCATGATTTAAAGGAAAGGATAATCGGAATAGCCTTTGATGGAACCGGTTACGGGACGGATGGCTGTATCTGGGGTGGAGAATTTCTAATCTGTGAAGGAGCTGACTTTATACGGGCAGCTCATCTTAAGTACACGCCTATACTGGGTGGAGATGAATCGATGAAGGATGCGAAAAAGACGGCTGCCTGTTATCTTATAGACGCCGGTCTTAATAAATATGTTGAGGATGAACGCAGCAAAATTCTTGAGGCTGCGATAGAGAATAAAATTAATACGGTTATGACTTCCAGTATAGGAAGATTATTTGATGCGGCAGCATCTATACTTGACGTAGCCCACTACAACCATTATGAAGGGGAATGTGCCGTATTATTGGAGAAAGAGGCGGTTACGGCTCGTAGAAATCTTGTAGTACCGGAAGAACTAGCCTTTACAATCATTGAAAAGGAAGAAAGGTTGGAAATTGATGCAAAGCCTGTCTTCGAAACACTTTGCAGACTGAAAAATACGAAAAGTAAGGGTTCCTTAAGCCTAGGCTTTCATTATGCCATTGCAGAGGCAATTGCTACGATATGCATGAAACTAAAAAACAGGTATCAATGTTCAAAAGTAGCTTTAAGCGGCGGTGTATTCCAGAACACAATACTTACGGAGCAGACTTTGAAGCTACTAAGACAAAAGGACTTTATTATTTATTTAAATATGGCTGTCCCGCCGAATGATGGTGCAATCAGTCTGGGACAGACCTATGTGGCTTTGAATAAGCTCAAAGTATAACATTCCTAATAAGAAGGGCAGGATGGACATGTGTGTTGCAGTACCCGGTAAGGTAGTTGAAATAAATGGAGACTATGCCAAAGTGAATATTATGAATAATCTTACGCAGGCGAATATAAAGCTGGTCTCTGTAAAAATTGGAGATTATGTTCTAATTCATGCCGGATGCGTAATTGAGGTATTAAAAAAGGATGCAGCCGAAGAGATACTTTCTATTTTTTCGGAGCTTCAGGAGGAAATGAATGAATACGCTGGATCTCGTGAAGAATGAGCTAAAAAACTACAACGGAAAAGAGATTAAGATTATGGAGGTGTGCGGAACACATACCTCGAGTATCTTTAAGAACGGAATCAGAAGCTTACTTTCACCAAAGATACAGCTTATTTCCGGTCCGGGCTGTCCGGTCTGTGTTACCTCTCCGGCCTATATCGATCAGCTGGTAGAGCATTCTCTGAAGGAAAAGCATTGTGTACTTACCTTTGGTGATATGATGAAGGTCAAAGGAACCAGCTTATCGTTAACGGAAGCGAAAGCGATGGGAGGTAAGGTGAAAATTCTTTATTCCCCTCTTATGGCGATTGAAGAAGCAAAAAGTAATAGTGATATTCAGTATATCTTTGCAGCGGTCGGCTTTGAGACGACAGCCCCTATCTATGCACTATTACTGGAGGAGGTTATAAAGCAAAAGATTAATAATCTTAAGCTGATGACCTCTATCAAAACCATTCTACCGGCTCTTTCCTATATCTGCGAAAATGAGAAAGGGATTGATGCCTTTCTATGTCCTGGACATGTCAGTGTAATTACCGGCAGTAATCTATTTAAAAAGATTTGTGAGCAGTATAAAAAGCCCTTTGTGATAGCGGGCTTTGAAGGGGAACATATTATAGCAGCGGTTTATGAGATTATTACCCAGATTAGCAGCAATCGCTTCCAGGTAAAGAATTTGTATGCCAATGCTGTTTCAGAAGAAGGTAATACGAAGGCTGCCGACATAATTCATCAGTACTTTGAGGCTTCTGATGATGTTTGGAGAGGGATTGGACTGATCGGGAATTCGGGGCTTAAATTACGTAAGGAATATCGGGAGTATGAAGCTTACGAAAATTTAGATTTCATAGAAGAAAATGCCCCTAAGGGCTGTAGATGTACTGATGTTATATTGGGACGGATTAATCCAAGCGAGTGCCCTTTGTTCTATAAAAATTGTACACCGCTTAGTGCAATAGGCCCCTGCATGGTATCTGCAGAGGGTGCCTGCGGTATCTGGTATAGGAATTATGGAAAGGAATGAGATACAATGAAGGTGGATATGTCCTACGGCAGCGGCGGAAAACAGACTGGTAATTTAATTCAAGAGATTTTTATAAAGCATTTTAATAATAAGACTTTAAATAAGCTTGAGGATGCTGCGGTTCTGACTGTTTCCGGAAAAATAGCATACACCACAGATTCCTTTGTGGTCACACCGTTGTTTTTTCATGGCGGTGATATCGGAAAGCTGGCAGTATGTGGTACTGTAAATGACTTAAGTATGATGGGAGCTGTTCCAAAGTATCTAACAGCAGGCTTTATAATAGAAGAAGGTACAGAGCTAGAAACCCTTGAGAGAATAGTGAAATCGATGGCAGCTGCTGCAAAAGAGGCGAAGATTAAGATTGTTGCGGGTGATACGAAGGTGATTGAAGGAAACGGCGGTATCTATATTAATACCTCCGGTATTGGTGAGATAGTAAAAAGCGGTGTCAGTATATCAAATTGCAGAGCAGGGGATGTGGTTATCCTTTCCGGCAATTTAGGAGAGCATCATAGCGCTATCCTTTCCCACAGAATGGGAATTGATAATACCATCTCCAGTGACTGTGCACCTTTAAATGGAATTACAGCAAGCTTAATAAAGGAAAATATAACTATTCGTTGTATGCGTGATGTTACTAGAGGGGGTCTTGCAACTGTTCTTAATGAGGCGGCAGAGCAATCCTCCTGTGCAATCGAGATTTGGGAGGAGGCTATTCCTGTCAGCAGTGAGGTCAGAGGCTTTTGTGATATTCTGGGGCTGGACCCTCTTTACATGGCAAATGAGGGCAAGATGATAGCTGTTATTCCAAGGCATCAGGCTGAGAAGGCGTTAAAAGTGGTACAAAGCGACAAATACGGTAAAAATGCGAAAATAATAGGTGAAGTAACAAAGGGAAAAGGCGTTAGTATGAGGACAAGACTTCAGGGTAACAGAATAATCGATGTTCTGTATGGAGAAGGACTGCCGAGAATATGTTAAAATATATTTTTAGACAATTGTGAAACTCAGTAATTGTAAGTATTGTATACACAGCATATACTATTCCGGAGCGGAAGTTAAGCTCATAGGAGCGTTGAAGCGAAGGAATAGTATATGCTGTGTATACAATTAATAAAACTGTATAGTTTTGCAATTATCTAAATATATTTTACAAAGGAGGACTATAGCGTGGGTCATTTTAAGATATTACTATTTGATGCGGATGATACGTTGTTTGATTTTTCGGCCTGTGAGGGGAATGCCTTACAATTAGCCTTTAAAAAGTATGGTTATCCTTTAAATGAGGAGATTTATAAGACCTATGAAAGGATTAATAAAGATCTATGGAAGAAGTTTGAACAGGGCTTAGTAGATAGAAATACCGTAATATATACAAGGTTTGGTCTTCTTTTTAAAGAAATCGGCATTGAGGATGACGGCGTAGTATTTGAGGATGTGTATCAGGAGCTGCTTGGAATGCAGCATTTCTTTATTGAAGGAGCACCGGAGGTCATCAAGGAACTTTATAAACGCTATGATTTATATATTGTTACGAATGGGGTAACGCACACTCAATTAAGAAGATTTAAGGACTCAGGCATCGATGAGTATATGATGAAGATCTTTGTCTCTGAGGAAACAGGCTATCAGAAGCCAAGGAAGGAATACTTTGATTATTGCTTTGAACGGATGGAAGACTTTGACCGCTCAAGAACAATGATAATCGGCGATTCCCTTTCCTCGGATATAAAGGGAGGCAACAATGCAGGTATTACGACCTGTTGGTATAATCCCGGCAGACTTATCAATCATACGGATGCCAGAGTGGATTATGAAATCAATAACCTAAGAGAACTACCTGGAATCATAGATCAGAGATAAGCATATAGCTAAGCAGAACGAAATAATTGTTTATGAATGTGGTTGATATGTAGATAATGTTGCAGTATATTACCTCTATGCTTATAACAGAATAAAAACGAAAGATTCAATATGTAGAGTTATAAGACACCCAGCGGAATACGAAGGCTTTCCTGAAGCAAATAAGAATTGTATCAGCCGGGTATATTAAGTATATTGCAGTAGTTAGAATTACTTCTATATACCATGCAGTACAAGTGGTAAGTGTTGATAGAACATATCTGCATTCAATATATTCTACATATACGTTTCATAATCTAGGCGATTGGAATGACTATACGAGTAAGCAGTTCATTTGGATCACGGTCTACGTTATTCAAATAGTAATGATATATCTTTCCCTGTTGCTTATAACCATGTTCAGTAATCCAATTAAACATTTCAAACAGTAATAAATCAGTTTGCTCATAAGCTCCCAGAAAAAGGCCTGATACTGTTTTTTGAGCTGGTATGAGATTGGAGTGGATATTATCATTTCCAGACACTAATTCGGATACAGGAAAACACATCTCAACATCAAGGTTCTCAAGATCAGTATTATGATAGCAAACAAAGGGCTCTCCTGCGGGATAATTGTTCCTTTGTCCTAGATGCTCCAGAATACTGCAATATACTTCTTGTGCAGTAGCCGGAAAACGATGA
Source organism: Bacillota bacterium (assembly GCA_023421505.1). Taxonomy (GTDB): domain Bacteria; phylum Bacillota; class Clostridia; order Lachnospirales; family Lachnospiraceae; genus Mobilitalea. The sequence goes on along the minus strand of JAEZTJ010000020.1, from coordinate 26,502 downwards.
AAAGGTATTGTGGTCCTAACAGATAAGGTGTGCTTATTCGGTTGTTCAAATAATTCTATTTTAGATATAATAGGCATATAGTACCTCCAGATTTTATTTTCTAATTCCTCTTCGGATGGCGATACAATGTTTCACATCCTCTAATACGGCTTCATTTCTTACCTGAATCATAAGCCATTTCTGACCCATTCCAATTTTAGTTTCTTCATAGAGCTGCTGTAGATACTGCGTGCAGGACGGCAGCATGAATTCCACTTCGTTACGCTCCTTTTCCCCAATCACTACGAGTGCGATATAATAGCCTTCCAAAGGATACAGTGTACAAAGGGAACGGCCTGCCTTTTTGTATTTAACGTTCCAGCCCTGCTGCATCGAGCATTTGCTGTATTCAAGTACAGGTTTACATTGATACTCCGCTTGAATATGACTGCATAAATTGTCCCATAGTGGATTGTTTACATAAGAACCAATTAGTTCCATATCCGGCTTTTGTGATTGACTCAGCTTATCCCATAGAATGGTTGTATTTGTTCTTCTTTGTGAGGAATTAAGCGGTAGCCATAATTCCATAATGCAAGAATCAGGGCTATAGGGATAATACATTTCTACAGTAAAGCTTTTACTGGCCAGCTTTTGCTGCTTCATAAAGTGCTTCATGAAGGTGATAGCTTTATATATGGCTGAGCTGATTAATTCGGAAAAGCTTTCCGCTTCAAAACGGCAGACGATATACTCACCGATTGGCAGTTGGAAGGTAGCATATTTTCTGGTTCTTACTGACTCCTGAATTTCTGCACCTACAAAATACGTACAACAGCCAAGTCTTGACTCCTTTGAAGTTATAACTCCTATTTCATTTCCCAGAGGCAACAGCTTCGGGATCTTTGGTTTTTGTCGATGAAACTCCTCCCATAAAATTCCGGCTGTGGCAATACCGGTATTCTTCCCAATAGATAATTCTTCAAAGGGTATTTCTCCTTCCATTCCCATAAAGCTTCGTGCCTCCCCTAAAGCTCTGCGAGAGACTTCAATTATGATTCCGTCCGCAATATAAGTGGTTTCTTCCTTAGTATCCATATAGCTTAATGACAAGTCAGGCTTGACATAGTGATTAAGAATAACGGGGTTATTCCGGTGTTCTTCCGGTGTTATACCATAGGCTTCCTTAAAGGCACGGGTAAAATTCGCATGATCTGAAAATTGATAATCAAGTGCTATATCAAGGATGCGTTTTTCTTTACTAATTAAGCCCTCTGAAGCTTTAGCAAGTCTTCGTAGCCTGATATAGTCATGAACGGGTTTATTCAATAATCTGCGAAACAGTCGCTGGAAGTAATAGGGTGATAAGGCTGCTTCATGAGAGAGCTGTTGGATATTGATCTCTTCAGTCAGATGTTTCTCAATATAATTAATTGAATTTTGGATTGCTTCCCAAGCGAACATAGTGACCCCTCCTTATGGATAATTTGCTTTGTTTATAATGAAACGATTAGGCTAAGGACAGAATAACATAGATGTAAAAGTACCGCTTGTCACAGGATGCTCTTTACTATTCATTCTTGTGTGCTGTTTATTATAAATTACATCAATCAATTTTACCTGTCAAATCCTTACGAGGACTTAAATAACCTAAGTCTGGTGTCCAATAGGATCGTTAACAGCTAATTATTAACATGAAAAAGGCGCATAATAGTATTACATGATTAGAATTTTAAAAGGGCATCCCATCACCGTTCTTTCTGTCAGTAACCGTACCTAGAATGACATAGCAAAAAAGATTCACAATTATGTTTTTCTTGATACAGGAACCTTCCTATAGTAGAATTGAAATGAAGGAAAAGGACTAATTCAGTCTGATGATAGCTACAGCTAGGACAGACTGATCCTTATGTAAGATAAAATGAGGAGTAAGAGGATAGAATGATGCAGAATATTAATAATTATTTCATGCCGGCGGAATGGGAAAAGCATGAGAGAACCTTTCTGGAATGGCCGGTGAAAAGCTCTTTAGTTTGGCCGGATAATTATGAAGAGGTTTGTGAAGGCTACAGCGAAATTGCAAAAGCAATATCTGAATTTGAAGCAGTTACGATGCTTGTGAATAAAGACTCAGCTGCCGAAGTGAAAGGGCTTTGCGGTGATAGAATAGAATATCTTGAAATTCCTCATAATGATGCTTGGTGCAGGGATAATGGGCCAACCTTTATAAGAGATGAAGAAAGACATCTATCAGCAATCAATTGGAAATTTAATGCCTGGGGAGAGAAGTATCCTCATTTTATACTCGATAATGAGGTAGCGCCAAAGCTTTTAAAGCATTTTAAAATCCCATACAAAGATGTTCCGATCGTACTTGAAGGAGGTTCCATACATGTAGACGGAGAGGGTACTCTGCTTACTACAAAGGAATGTCTGTTAAATAAGAACCGAAATCCCCATTTAACACAGGAGCAAATTGAAAATGAGGTAAGACAGGCTCTTAATGTATCAAAGATTATATGGCTTAATAGAGGACTTTCAGGAGACGAAACAGATGGACATGTGGATAATATAGCCTGCTTTGCGAAACCCGGTGTAGTTATTATACAGACCTGTGAGGACCCGGGTGATGATAATTATGAAATCACGAAAGAAAATCTAAGCATTCTTGAGAATTCGACAGATGCAAAAGGAAGAAAGCCGCGGATTATTAAAATTCCTCAACCACCGGTAAGATATTATCAGGGAGAAAGGCTTACCTTAAGCTATCTTAATTTTTACTTTGTCAATCAAGGCATTATCCTACCGATATTTGGTGGAGATGCCGCAGAAACAGATAGAAAGGCAAAAGAAGTACTAGGTGAAATCTTTCCTGACCGCAAAATAGTTACCATCAATGGAATGTCTATCATCAAGGAAGGCGGAAATGTACATTGTATTACGCAGCAAATGCCTGCCGGAATACGGTAAATAATGGAACTTGGGATGCGCATTGTCTCGCAAGCGAGCCAAATAAGCAGAGAGGAATGAGGTTATTATGAGATTAGTGAAGGTTGCAGCAACCCAGATGAGCTGTACAGATCAGATAGAAGACAATATTACGAAAGCCGAGCGGCTGGTCAGACAGGCGGCTTCCTTAGGAGCACAGATTATATTAATTCAGGAATTATTTGAAACGTTATATTTTTGTCAAAAGGAAAAACCGGAATATTATAGTTATGCTACAGAAGTGGAACAAAATAAAGCAATCCGGCACTTTAAAGAAATCGCAAAGGAATTAAGGGTAGTACTTCCAATCAGCTTCTATGAGAAAAAGAACAATGCCAGATATAATTCACTTGCTGTAATTGATGCAGATGGCGAGGTGCTTGGAGTCTACCGCAAAAGCCATATTCCGGACGGGCCCGGCTATGAGGAGAAATATTATTTTAATCCGGGCGATACCGGCTTTAAGGTATGGTATACCAAATATGGTAAAATCGGAGTAGGTGTATGCTGGGATCAGTGGTATCCGGAGGCCGCCAGATGTATGGTGCTTATGGGGGCGGAAATTTTGTTTTACCCAACAGCCATCGGATCAGAGCCGGAGAGTCCGGAGGTAGATTCAAAGGATCATTGGCAGCGCTGCATGATTGGCCATTCTGCCTGTAATCTAGTTCCTGTAGTTGCTTCTAACCGAATAGGAAGCGAAAGGATTGATACCTCTTTGATTAAATTCTATGGCTCCTCCTTTATTACGAATGCGACCGGAGAAAAAGTGGCGGAAGCCGGGCGGACAGAGGAAGCTGTTTTAGTGGCTGAATTTGATCTGGATGCCACGATGGAACAGAGAATCGAGTGGGGAATTTTCAGAGATAGAAGACCGGAACTATATAAAGCAATTCTTACCTATGATGGGGAACTGAAATAGGTATCCAGATCTCACTGTAGTAATCGAAAGCTTTGGTATCCCCATTGGTATACCATTCGATATCACAGGTATTTATGAGTTCGTATTTGGCTTGTGGCAGCCATTCCGTATATATACGGCACCACATTTGTTGAATTGTATCAGGCATGGGACCAATACATTTAAAAACAGCCCAGGTATAGGCAGGAATTAAGACCTTCTTAAAGCCTTCCGTAATCTCATTGGCACATTCAGTGCGGCAGCCAATGCAGTATTCGAATTCCTTTGTGTTGTTTTCCGAATAGATTCTTATACCAAATTCACCGCATACCTTATCAAGAAGACCGGATGTTTTGTATTCCTGCCAGTAATGAGGTATTTCTGCATCACAATTTTCACTTATAAATTGGCGGGAGGCTACAACTACTTCAAAGGCATCCTTTTTTACAATACTATAATCTATCGTATTGCCTCCTACCATGATAAGCTTTAGATGCAGACGATTAAAGGATTTTAAATTTGCACCTTCTTTTTTTGCCGTTACCGGGGATATACCATGAAAACGTTTGAAGGCTTTCGTAAAGCTCTCAGGGGTTTCATATCGATATTTGAGTGCAATATCTATTATTTTATATTTTTTATCTAGCAAATCCTGTCCGGCAAGGGACAGCCGGCGGTTTCTGATATACTCACCGACCGGCAATCCTGTCAGGATAGTAAAGGTACGCTGAAAATGATAAGAGGATACATGGACCTCTTTCGCAACCGTATCACAGGTGATTTCCGACAGTAGATTCTCTTCTATATAATTGACTGCTTCATTTAAGGTAGATATCCAATCCATTTCATCATCTCCGATATAATAGTACCTAAATTATACCACTAGATAGAGACAAATTCAAAGAATTCCTTATTTCCCTCTTCGTGAATTACCTGGATGTCTTTACTGCTGTTTCCTATCTTCTTATCTATATAGTAATCCTCCCAGCCATTTTCTGAACGCCCGCCCCAACAGATTGAGAATCGGCCCTCATTCACATCCATAATTACAGATTTAACAGTGCCAAACCAATCCTTATAATACCAGGCAGTTAATCCCTCTGGATACTTAGCCAGCATGAAATCCTTTAACTGCTGTTCTGTAACTTTTCCTGATTTCTGAATAAACTCCTTAATTTTCTCATATCTTACATAGGAATTACGCATTGCAGCTGGTTCTCGGTCTTTAAAGGAATCAATTACAATATGATTCGTTGCACATAAGAAGGTAGTATCACTTACACTGCTGCCTTTTTGGACTGCTTTCTCTCCGTTCATTGACTCAAATAAGGCTATGTTCTGTTCCCGATCAGCTAGGATAAGATTAATATTATACGCTATTGGCATTTCCTTCAGCTTCTCAAGTGCTTCCATCACGTTGCGGCAATTTTCCAGTAAACTTCTGATTACCACAAAAAAGTTAAGCCCAAGAATACCCGGAGCACGCATCCCGGGTAAATTACTAACAGGTAAGCCACAGGAGGACATGGATACTGCCAGTCCGCATTCATTGATTCCTTCCGTGCGGCCAAATTCCAGCAGAGAGCCGCTGATATGAGCATATTTGCCTGTAGGTGCTACACGATATACATGAAAATCTTCTTCCGTTATGCTAAATTCATAATTTCTAGCAAGTATGGTATGACCGTTCTGTGTATGAACAGGTAGAAGGGCGATTTGGGAGCATCTCGGCTTCAGATAGGACATATAGGTATAAAAATTGTCACGAAGGGATATATTGTTTTCGTCTGAAAAGCCTTTTAGCTCATCGGTGATACCGGGGCAATATTGATCTAATAAGGTGAGTGCATTGTTTAAATCTGTCTCTGTAAAACTTTCCGGTGCAGGTACGTGTAACGCTTCCTTACCTAGGAGCTTTGCCATCTGCCGTCCTATTTCATAATGAGTACCTTCTAATTCATAATAAGCTGTTTTTACATTCTGCATTCTGATTTCCTCCATTTTACTATGCTTAATGCTCGCTTGCGAGATTATTCGCATATTTTTATTTTAAACTCGGTGAATGATTGAGAATTTATCTTACATGAAACTAGTAAAATAATCCTATCTATTTCTGCTTTGATTTGTCAATTTATTTTAGCATTCTGCTATAAAGCGCCTGTTAGTTAATAACGTCTACGAATGGATTTATCTACAATATGTCATTTATAAAGGATAGATGGATTTATTAAAATTTAAAACTTGATACAAGGACAGGCGAATGGTAGAATTGAAAAGAATAGGGAGGGAATGCTATGCACGAGATTCTTGAGGGACTGAATGAGGAACAGAAGCAGGCGGTAACGACAACTGAAGGCTATATCAGAGTAATAGCAGGAGCAGGTTCAGGTAAAACAAGAGCTCTGACGCACCGGTATGCCTATCTTGTAAATGAACTGGGTATCTCTACTTCTAATATAATGTGTGTTACCTTTACCAATAAAGCTGCTGCAGAAATGAAGAAGAGAATCCGAAATATGATCGGAGATAGCGATACGGGGTTTATCTGTACCTTTCATGGCTTCTGTGTACAGGTACTTAAGGAAGAGATACATGTTCTGCATTACCCGAAGAATTTTATGATTTTAGATACGGAGGATGTGAATTCAATTCTGCATATTATATTTGAGGATATGGGATTGAATTCTAAAAATTTTACCTTCCCAACACTTATTGATATGTTCACGGCAAGAAAGAATAGAGAACCCTATCTGAAGGATATCTTAGAAACAGACAATGATGTACTGAAAGCAAAGATAGAGAGTGCAGTAAAGCAAGAGGATGCTATCTTTTACAGATATCTGTATGAACAAAAGAAGTGCTTTGCTCTGGATTTTGATGATTTAATTAATTTTACCCTGTATATCTATGAAAAGCACGAGGATATTCGTAAGAAGTGGCAGAGCAGGCTGGTATACATAATGGTAGATGAATTTCAGGATGTGAATGTAAGACAATACAGGCTTGCGCAGATCCTTTGCGGCTGTCATCATAATCTGTTCATTGTAGGAGATCCCGATCAGACGATTTATTCCTGGCGTGGAGCCAGAGTGGAATATATTCTTAATTTTGATCAGGATTATCCGGAGGCTAAGACGATAATATTGGACAAGAATTACAGGTCGACTCCGAATATCATTCATGCTTCTAATTCTCTCATAACTAAAAATAAAAAGCGCATTGATAAGAATCTGGTACCGATGAAACAATTAGACATACCGATCATTTACAGCCATTGCAAAACAGCTCTTCAGGAGGCAGAGTGGATTACTGAGCAGATCAAAAACCTTAAGGATAGTGGAGTAAGCCTTCGGGAAATTGCAGTATTATATCGTTCGCATTTTATATCGAGAAGCTTTGAAGAGGTATTTATTAAAAATGATATTAGCTATACGATTTATAGTGGAGTAGAATTCTATAAACGCAAGGAAATAAGGGATGTGCTTTGTTATCTTAGGATGCTTACAAATGCAGATGATATCTCCTTTACACGGATTGTAAATGTACCTAAAAGGAATATCGGAGAGAAGCGTATGGAATATCTAAAGGAATATGCGAATACGCACAGTTGTACCTTATATGAGGCGCTAAAGAATACATTTGAGGCTGAGATATTTAAGAAAACAGAGGCAAGGAAATTTGTTGATATTATTGAAAAGTATAGAGCGGTTTGCGAGACGATGAAATTGTCAGAATTACTGAATGGTTTACTGAATGAATGTGCTTATGAGGCACTGTTAAGGACAAATGGAGAGCAGGAAAGGCTTGATAATCTTGCTGAGCTGAAGCAATCCATTTTTGAATTTGAAAGAGCTGCTGGTGAGGAGTATTCTTTATCGGATTATCTGAATAAGATAGCCCTTTACAGTAATCTTGATCAGAAGGAAAGCTCCGACGCAGTACAGATGATGACTATTCATAATGCAAAGGGCCTTGAATTTCCCTATGTATTTGTCTGCGGCTTGAATGAGGGCATATTTCCAAGTAAACATGTTGATACAGAGGAAAAGATGGAAGAGGAACGAAGGCTTGCTTATGTTGCCTATACAAGAGCGGAGAATGCTTTGTTTTTAACAGATTCGGAGGGTATTAATTATGACGGCTCTTTTCGATATCCATCCAGATTTATCTTGAATATAGAAAAAACCTTAATCAATTATACAGTAGAGCTTGAGAATCGTTTCGCAATGGACGCTAATTTTTATATTGAACAGAACGAGAGAAAGCTCTCGGGGGATAACCAAAAGCTGAAGGTAAATGACTTAATTAGACACTCTGTATTTGGAACAGGTAGAATTATAGGACTCAATGAGGAACTGTCAAGCTATAGTATACAGTTTGATCAAATAGAGACAGTAAGAAATATCAGCTATAGAATCAGGCTTGAACTGATTGGCTGAGTTAACTATCAATAATGTGGGGGAGAATAATGAAGAAAAAAATCAAGCAATATTTACTTATAAGCTTAGTTATATTAATATTTTTACAGATAAGCAATGCCCTCCATGCTTTAGCAGAGCAACAGAAGGATAACATAACGATTCTTTTTACCCATGACATGCATGATAATCTGCTTCCGTATAATACCATTATAGACGGAGCAATGGAAAATCACGGGGGATTTGCCAGACTGATGACAGCAATTAAGAAGGAGAAGGCGATAGACCCCGAGGCGATATTATTAGATGCCGGTGATTTTTCTATGGGTACACCGTTTCAGACGATTTTTCAGACCGATGCACCAGAGCTTCGCCTACTCGGAGCGATGGGATATGATGTGGTGACCTTTGGAAACCATGAATTTGATTATCGCCCGGCAGGACTTTCCGGGAGTCTTACAGCAGCGTTAAATAGCGGAGATAAGCTGCCACAGCTTGTTGAGTCCAATCTATCTTTTCCGACCGATAAGGCTGGTAAAATGACATCGTCTCTGTCAGAATTAAAGAAGGCTATGGAGTCTTATGGTGTAAAGGATTATACTGTACTGGAGCGAAATGGAGTTAGAATAGGCGTCTTTGCTCTTATGGGAAAAGAAGCTGCTTCTATGGCTCCCAAATCAGAGGTAACCTTTAAGGATGAGGTGAAGGAAGCAAAGCGTGTGGTAAAGCTATTAAAAGAGAAGGAAAAGGCGGAACTGATTATCTGTTTATCTCATTCCGGTACGAAAAAGAATAAAGCTTTATCAGAAGATGAAATTCTTGCATCGAAGGTTCCGGAAATTAATATAATTATAAGTGCACATTCCCATACAAAATTATCAAAGCCTATTTTTGTTGGAGATACCATCATTGGCTCTGCCGAGAATTATGGAAAATATTTAGGTGTAATGAAGCTTTCAAATAGCGGAAGAAATAGATGGAGATTAAGTAATTATAATTTACTCCCAGTGTGCGGCAGTTTAGCGGAAGACAGTACAATAAAAGAGACAATTGCTTCTTATAAAGAGACCGTACAGAGCAAATATTTTGACAGGTTCGGAATGAAATATGATGATATCAATGCATACTCTGATATCCGTTTTCAGACACCGGAGGAAATCTATACCAGGCATGAGGAGTCAACAATAGGCAATTTAATCAGCGATGCTTATATGTATGCGGTGAAGGCTGCCGAGGGAGATAAATATAAACCTATCACTGCTGCAATTGTTCCATTAGGAACAATCAGAGGGACGATTATGAAGGGAAATATTACAGCCGCGGATGCCTTTAGTATCAGTTCTCTAGGTATTGGGGCAGATGGTATACCCGGATATCCTTTAATTTCCCTATATCTTACTGGTAAAGAAATAAAAACCGTATGTGAGGTGGATGCTTCCATTGCTCCAATTATGGAGGATGCACAGCTTTTTATTTCTGGGATAAGTTATACCTTTAATCCAAACAGATTGATTTTTAATAAAGTTACAGAGGCTTCCTTACTAACGCTTGATAATCGTAAGGATAAGCTGATTGACAATAAATTATACCGCGTAATATGTGGTTTATATTCAGCTCAGATGCTTTCTGTGGTAGGAGATAAATCTTACGGACTTATGTCTGTTGTTCCAAAGAACGAGGATGGTGAAGCAATCACTGATTTCGAAGCGAACATTATTTACGATAATACCGGAGGTAAGAAGGAGTTAAAAGAATGGTATGCTCTAGTTCAATATCTAAAATCCTTTGATCAGGTGAAGGGTATACCACAGATTCCTACTTATTATAGTAAAACGCAAAACAGGAAGATAGTAGACAAAAGCAAAAACCTAATAGATTTACTGAAAAAACCGAATGCCATAGCAATTACGGTCTACATAGCAATACCTGTTATTTTAATAATCATAATTGCGACTATTGTTTTGGTTACCAAACGTTTAAGAAGAAGGCATAAGAAAACGCAGGAGTGAAGTTATGAATAAATCAAAACTAATCTATATTGCAGCAATGCTGATCTTTGGCAGCATAGGGGTATTCACTAGAAAAATAGAGCTTTCTTCCGGGCAGATTGCTTTAGTCCGGGGAGTGATTGGCAGTCTGTTTCTGCTACTTGCCTGTCCGGTAATGAAGCAGAAGCTGTCCTTTAGAATGATACGAAGGAACTTGTTCCTTTTGATCCTTTCTGGGGCTGCGATTGGTTTTAACTGGATTTTCTTATTTCAGGCATATAAGTTTACAACGATTTCTAATGCAACCTTAAGCTATTATTTCGCGCCGGTTTTCGTTATGTTTCTTTCTCCATTTGTTTTAAAGGAACGTTTATCGGTTATAAAGATAAGCTGTATTCTTGGAGCTGTATTTGGTATGTTTCTGATTATTGGAATGGATAGTGATACCGGTAAAAACAATCTAATCGGCATAGGTTATGGGCTGCTTGCCGCGGTATTATATGCTTTTGTAGTTATCATGAATAAATTCTTGAAGGGGTTATCCGGCCTTGAAACCACCTTAATTCAACTAAGCTCAGCATCTATAATACTGCTTCCCTATATACTTGCTACCGAAAAAATAAGTATTAATCAATTAGATAACCGATCAGTTCTCTTTCTTATTATACTTGGTATTCTACATACCGGCTTTGCTTATTTATTGTATTTTACCGCGGTTAGAAAACTGAGTGGGCACACAATTGCAGTATTTAGCTATACCGATCCTATATCTGCAATTGTTCTTTCCTCTGTTCTGTTTCAGGAGAGTATGACACCGGTGCAGATTGCAGGTGGAATTATGATTCTTGGAGCAACCCTGCTATGTGAGCTTTCTGATCGGAAAAACGCAGTAAAAACATCAGCTTCAAATGAATAAGGATTGAAAAGAGAAATAGGGATGTTGAAATGATGCCGTAAAATGACTAAACCACAAACTAATGATGTGTAAAAGTAGTGTAGAACTGAGGTGTAATATGAAGGTTGTCGTAATTGGCTGCACCCATGCAGGAACAAGTGCAGTAAAATCTATTTTAAAGGAATATCCGGGAACTGAGGTTATTGTATTTGAACGAAACGATAATATATCCTTTCTATCTTGTGGAATTGCTTTATATGTCGGTGGGGTTGTGAAGGATCCGACAGGATTATTTTACTCAAGCCCGGAAGAGCTGAAGCATCTTGGTGCAGAGGTTAAAATGAAGCATAATGTTACCCATATAGATACCGACTTGAAGTTTATTACAGCAGAGAATTTGGTGACAGGAGAAATCATTCAGGTATACTATGATAAATTAGTTAACACAACCGGTTCTTGGCCTATTCTTCCACCAATACCTGGAATCAATAGTCAGAATATATTATTATGTAAGAATTACGCGCAGGCAAACGAAATAATCAGATGTGCGGATAAGGCAGCAAAAGTTGTAATCGTGGGAGGCGGCTACATAGGAATTGAGCTGGTAGAAGCTTTTCAAAGCTCCGGTAGAGAAGTAACCTTAATAGATGGTTTGGATCGTATCTTAAATAAATATCTGGATAAAGAATTCACTGATATATTAGAAGGTGAATTGTTAAATCACGGTGTAAGGCTGGCTCTTTCTGAGACAGTGTTAAGCTTTGAGGCAGATGAAAACGGTAAGGTTCACTCGGTTATTACTGCAAACGGTGAATATAAAGCGGATATGGTTATACTATGTGTAGGCTTTAAGCCAAACAATGAATTATTACAGGGAAAGGTAGAAATGCTTTCTAACGGGGCTATTCTGGTGGATGAATATATGCGAACCAGTAATCCGGATATCTTTGCGGCAGGAGACAGCTGTAGTGTAAGATACAATCCAAGCGGAGGTCAGGCTTATATTCCACTGGCTACCAATGCGGTACGTATGGGTAATTTAATCGGTAAGAATATCCTGGAGCCCAGAGTAAGGTACAGGGGAACACAGGCTACCTCCGGCTTACATTTATACGGCTATAATATCGGTTCGACCGGTGTAACGGTAAGCAGCGCTCCATCCTTTGGCCTAAAGGTTCGCTCTGTACTACTAAAGGATAATTACAGACCGGAATTCATGCCGACTACCGAGGAGCTTCTGTTACAGTTAGTGTATGAAGCTACTACAAACCGGATTGTAGGAGGACAGGTTATGTCTAAATATGACATCACGCAGTCAGTGAATACCTTATCCTTAGCGGTGCAAAATAAGATGACAATTGAAGATCTGGCTTATGTTGATTTCTTCTTTCAGCCGCATTTTGATCGTCCGTGGAATTACTTAAATCTGCTTGCACAGGCTGCAATGGAACAGGAAAGAGAGCGAAGTTAGTAGATGCAGAATAAAAATCTTAAGCAGTATGAGTGCAGACTGGGGTGCGGAGCCTGCTGTATTGCTCCCTCGATCTCTTCCCCAATACCCGGAATGCCGGAGGGTAAGCCGGCAGGTGTAAGGTGTATCCAGCTCACCAAAGAGAATCTATGTAAGCTGTTTGCTTCACCGTTGCGACCTAAGGTATGTGGTAGCTTAAAGCCATCTGAAGAAATGTGCAGGAAGACTAATGAAGAAGCTTTCCTTTATCTTACGCAACTGGAGAAGGAGACAGCAGTAGATTGTGATTAATATAAGAATTCAAAGGATAGGCATGTGATGATAGGGTGAATTATTGAAAAGCATAATTCACCCTCAGTACAAGCCAATTCATAGGGAAGGTATTTTATCTTATAACCAGAAGCTTATAAAGCTTTTCATTAGCATGGGTTAAGAGTTCTGGTTTATTTTATAGCTTATTTTAAATACCTTGCCAAGCGTTTTTCGAATTCACCCGCGGTTGTTCCGATAATTTCAAATACTTCAGAAGCTACAGCCTCAGCCTCCGCTGCGCCTAATACCTTCCAGGCATATGCCTGAGCAATATGAACACAGGAGGTTACCTCTAAATTAATGATATTATGGTGGAGAGGCGTATGATGGTATAATGCTGCTTCATACATAGAGAAGGGCAAATCCCATTGATCTAGATAATGCGCTCCGATTTCCTGATGAAGCTCCTTATATTCTAACAGCTCCAGCTTACGATAATCCTCTGCAGTAACCGAAGCTTCCTTCAGACTGCCATTCTTCTTTAAGCTGTTTGAGAAGAGGATTAGCCCTATGTTATGCATCAAGCCTGCAAACATGGCAGCCTCAGGAGGCTGTTTATGGAGGAAGGCTTCAAATAGAAATAGAAAGATACGATTAGTAAGACAGGCATGTCTGCTAAGAATATCATCTTCTTTCAAGGAACTCTCCTTTTTTTGTGTCGCGCTTACGATACAAGCCCAGCGCATAAAGCATTTTAAGTTAGGAAGACCAATATAGATTGCAGCCTGCTTTACGGTATTTGGCATAACTCCGTAAACAGAAGTTTTTGCTACCTGTATTAAAAGCTGCGAGATTTCCTGATCCTGCTCAATTACTTCTATTAAGGCTTCGATATTCTCATCCTCTATCAGTTGAATCATTTTGTCACAGTTTACCGGCACCTCGCAGGTACCACAAAGGTCATTTATCTTATCAACTAAATCCTTGGATTTTAACTCAGTCTCATCTGCAAAAAGTCGGTTAATATTATTTAAGAATTCGGTATTGTTCCAGGGTTTAAAAACATACAGCTTAGCAATATTATGAAGTAAAGCACGAAACATAGGCTTTTCGTCGGCATACCCGCTGAGAATGATACGTATAATATTTGGATATTTTTCCTTCACCATACTAAGCAGCTTATAGCCATCTTCAAAAGGCATCCGCATATCGCTGATTACCATATCGATTGCACTAGTCTCCAGTAGCTTCAAAGCGGCCTCACTGCTTTCTGCTGTAACGATCTGATACTCGGTTTCCAAAAACATTCTCGTGAGCGCTTTTAAAATCTGTACTTCATCATCAACGATTAATATCTTTTTCATATCCTCTTCATCCTTTCATATGATAGAAAAATTTTACGGTAGAATTACATTAGCGGGGGTACTTTGGGTGTAATCTTTCGTGGGATGGATGTAGGAATAAAATAATTAGGTTACCAGTCAAGAATCGGTAACTGCAAGTACAAAAATTATAATGGAAAAAGTAGACTTAAGCAGTAATGATAGGCAGCGTGATTATAAAAGTAGCGCCCTTTCCAAATTCGCTTTTTACCTCGATCGTTCCGTTATGTTTATTGACAATAATATCATAGGAGATACTAAGTCCAAGGCCGGTACCTTGTCCGATTTCCTTCGTAGTAAAAAAAGGCTCGAATACCTTTAGCAATTGGTCCTTAGGAATGCCCGGACCATCATCTGTAAATTCAATTTGGATTTTTGAATCGATTTTTCTTGCGATAATTTTAATCATGCCCAAATTGTTCCGGTTTTGGGCTTTAATCGCCTGAACAGCATTCAGTATAATATTGACAAAAACCTGTCCAAGCTGAATACGATTGCAATACAGGATGATATCCTCAGGAACATCAAGCTTAATCTGTGCAACATATTTCACTTCATTTTTAATAATCAGGATTACCTGCTGCAAAAGCTCTAATAATATATTGGTGTCTTTTTCGTCGTCTTTTGAGGATCTTGCATATACCCGAAGGGATTGTATGATATCTGTTATTCTCTTTATCCCACCGGTTAAATCAGTAAAGATATTTTCTAAATCATTCAAAATAAATTGAAGCTTTAATTCATCGTACTTAACATTTAGTTCACTTAAAAAGGGACAGGCTGTAATGCAGGTTGCGTTACTTTTCAGAAGCTCTTGATTGAAGTAATCAAGATATTCCTTAATTCGAATATAATATTTCCTAAGTATATCGAAATTACTGCTGATATAACCCATCGGATTATTAATTTCATGTGCAATACCGGCAGCGAGCTGTCCGATCGCAGCCATCTTTTCCGATTGCACCAAATTAAATTTGGCTTCCGTCAGTTCAGCATTAATTTTTTTTAATTCCTCGTTCTGTTTTTTAGTAACCTCAAGTAAGGATTTTAGATGGTTAGAATTATTCTTGGCTTCTATAGCAACTTTTAAACGGGCATGGAGCTCAACTGTATTAAACGGCTTATTAATATAATCAAAGGCACCTAAGTCAAAGCATTTCTTATAAGCATCTAAATCATCAAGAGAGGTAAGCATGATGATAGGCATATCATCATATTTTTTATCCGAGCGGAATAATTCAAGTAAATCAAATCCAGTGATGGCAGGCATCATCACATCCGAGATCAGGATATCAATCCCGTACTCATCAACGATGGATTTAGCCTGGCGGGAATCATCGCATAGTAATATCTGCGATATCTGAGAGATATCCTCCAGATATCGTTTGGCAACTGATAAATTGAAATGACTGTCATCAACGACTAACACCTTCATCGTATATCCTCCATTCATGGATTGGATATCCTCAAGACAAGTGAATTTGCTTGCCAATTCCTCTTATACGTTTAGTACAATTATATCATTTCGTATTTTCTATTTCAACTTACTTAGTAAGTTTTAACAAATTAAAGCAGAATTAATAATACTATGTGACATTGTTACATACTTATCAAGCATGATATTGTAATATGCAGATATAAAAATGATACTATTCATAGTTCAAAGTAAAATTATTAAACGAAAGAGATTAAACGAGATATTAAGCGACATATTAAGCGAGAGATTAAGCTGAAATAGAGGGTGTTGTATTTCAGAGAATGACAGTTAGATAACTATAAATAAAAGCTAATAATATAAGATAAAAAGTTCAATTTGCAGCTAATTCTTAACAGAATAAACGAAAGATTTATATAAACGGAAACAGCATCCTTTCTTAGAGGATGGAGTTTTTAAAGGGTGAAGGAAATAACTTTAGTAATGAATGGAGGATTGGATATGAATAAAAAAGTATTGATTGTTGGTGGAGTAGCAGGCGGAGCTTCCGCAGCAGCAAGACTCAGAAGATTAGATGAAACAGCAGAGATTATTCTATTCGAAAGAGATGAATACATTTCCTTTGCAAATTGCGGCTTACCTTATTATATTGGTGAAAGTATTCAAGACAGGAACAAGCTGTTAGTGCAGACTCCGGAGAGCATGAATGCAAGATTTCGGATAGACGTCAGAAATAATAGTGAAGTAATTAAGGTTAATGCTGAGAAGAAGAGTGTCACTGTGAAAAGAAAATCAGGCGAAATGTATGAGGAAAGCTTTGACTATCTGATCCTTTCGCCCGGAGCAAAAGCACTCAGACCGAATATTCAGGGAATTAACAGTGATAAAATATTTACCTTACGCAATATACCGGATACTGACCGGATTAAAAATTATGTTGATAAGAAGAATACGAAAAGTGCTGTTGTCATTGGCGGAGGCTTTGTAGGAGTTGAGATGGCAGAGAACTTGAAGGAAAGAGGGCTAAAAGTAACCTTAGTAGAGGCTGCTGCTCATATTCTTGCTCCATTTGATGACGATATGGTTGTACTTGCCGAGAAGGAAATGACTGATAACGGCGTTGGTCTAATGCTGAAGGATGGTGTAAAAGCATTTCAGGAGATTGACAATCAGGTAGAGATTACTCTAAACAGTGGAAAAAAGCTGCTCTCTGATATGGTTATACTGGCAATCGGAGTAACCCCTGATACTTCCTTTTTAAAGGATAGTGGCTTAAAGCTTGGTGCAAAGGGACATATCATTGTAAATGACAGAATGCAGACCAACATAGAAGAGATCTATGCAGTCGGAGATGCAATTGAGGTAGTTGATTTTGTAACAAAGCAGATTACTGCAATACCTCTTGCCGGGCCAGCAAATAAACAGGGCAGAATTGCGGCAGATAATGTAGCAGGTATAAATAGCGGCTTCAAGGGTTCACAGGGCACTTCGATACTAAAGGTATTTGGAATGACAGCGGCAAGTACAGGGGCTAATGAAAAAAATCTCCAGAGGGCTAATATCTCTTACAAATTACTGCTGATTCATCCGGTTTCCCATGCCTCCTATTATCCAGGAGCGGTGCCTATGTCCCTAAAACTGATCTTTAATGAAGAGGGTAAGGTACTAGGAGCACAGGGTATTGGTTATGAGGGTGTAGACAAACGAATAGATGTTATGGCAACAGTAATCCGGCTGGGTGGTACAGTTGAGGATTTGACAGAATTGGAATTAGCCTATGCGCCTCCCTATTCCTCAGCAAAAGACCCGGTGAATATGGCAGGCTTTGTGGCACAGAATATACTGGAGGGAAGATCTCACATTGCGACCTGGAGCGAAGTAAAGGAACTAAGTAAAGAGGATTATGTCCTTGTGGATGTTCGTACTGAGCTGGAGTATAATAATGGCCACATGGAAGGAGCAATTAATATTCCTGTAGATAGCTTAAGAGAGCGCTTGGCTGAGCTTGATCCCAATAAGACAGTAGTAGAATACTGTCAGGTAGGCCTGCGTGGTTATGTTGCAGACCGTATCCTATCTCAGAACGGCTATAAGGTATTAAATGTTACGGGCGGTTATAAGTCAGTATCCGCTTTAAGCTTTGAACCGAAGGAAACAAAACTTAACATAGACCCGGATACCCAGGTAATCAAAGAGGAAGTAAAGCAAGAAAGTACGAAAGCATTTACGGCGGGTCAATATGATAAAGTTCTGGATGCCTGCGGATTATGTTGTCCAGGACCATTAATGCAGGTGAAGGCGTCCATGAATGATTTGGAAGAAGGGCAGGTATTAAAGGTTGCTGCATCTGATCCGGGATTTTTCGAGGATATTAAGGCTTGGTGTAAGAGAACCAATAACGAGCTTCTTGATTTAACGAAGGCAGGTAGTAATATTACAGCCTTTATCAGAAAGCTTGCTTCCAAAAATGAAGCATTAGTACATTGCCAGGAGGTAGAACAAGTGAAGGACAATAAAACGATGGTAGTCTTCAGCGGAGATTTAGATAAGGCGATTGCCTCCTTTATCATAGCGAACGGTGCAGCATCCATGGGAAAGAAGGTTACCATGTTCTTTACCTTCTGGGGACTGAATATCCTAAGAAAACCAAATAAAGTGAAGGTTAAAAAAGGACTAATTGATAGCATGTTCGGTAAAATGATGCCAAGAGGCAGTAAAAAACTGAAGCTATCTAAGATGAATATGCTTGGTATGGGTGGAAAGATGATTAGAATGGTAATGAAGAACAAGAACGTATCCTCATTGGAAGAACTGATTGAGGCTGCCATTCAAAGCGGAATTGAAATTGTTGCCTGCCAGATGTCAATGGACGTTATGGGTATTAAGAAGGAAGAATTGATTGATGGGGTAAAAATCGGAGGTGTAGGTTATTACCTAGGAGAGACAGAGGACTCCAATTTGAATTTATTTATCTGATAAAATTAATTATCCTAATTTCATATGGTTACTTGTAGAACGCTTAGGAGTATTGAAGCGAAAGAATAGAAGGACTGTTATCTTGAATATGATAAACAGTCCTTTTCTCTATGTAGTTTGATTAATTTAAGATCAATTGTGGACGCATTCAATCTGCAAACTACTGTTGTTATGAACCTTACGAAAAATGATTTTTTAACATGGAGACGAAATTGCCTCCTAACAAATGTAATAAGATAACCACCAGAATTATTGCTAATACAATAACGGAAAATTTAATAATTTTATTTTTACTCATAAGGAACCTCCTTTCATGATTCTTTTTAGTAGGATAAGAGTGCCAAAAGTCCCTCGAACAATTTAGCTTCGTCATTTTGCACTAACAGCACTTATAGTATAGTAATGTAGAACATGGTTTGATGAGCAACTGTTATCTACCATTACGTACTTCATTGGGGCGAAAGTGTGAGAAGCGGAAGTTTATCATTACGGATTACTCGTAGTATAAAGCTTGATTTATCTGCATAAGCGATGCTTTCTTGGAAGGATTGTAGCTTGCGGCTGCAGCAAATAACGTAACAAGTATTAGCCAGATGAGATATCCTTGTTTTGAAGCGTCATACGATAGCGGAGCCTCAAAGAATACGAGCCCGAACCGATTGCATACCAGTCTGCTTAGTGGTATGGAGAATACGATGGATATAAACCAGCTTAATATTCCTATTAATGCACCCTCACTAACGATCATTCCGGTTATATAATATGAAGGAGCACCCATTGATCTCATAATTCCTATTTCCTTTGTTCGCTCCATGACACTAACGCTCAAGGTGGTAGCCAGTCCAAGACCTCCAACCAGTACGACAAGTAAGGACATGATAATTAAAAAGCTTGCTATTAATGACAGGTGATTAACCAGCGAGGTTTTATAATCGGAAAGCTTAACCAAAGAATTCAGAGCTATGCCCTTAACGTTTAGCGTTTGTTCAATCTGTCTGGCTGCATCTAATTGTGAAATTGAATCATGCTTTGCGGTGACAATTACTGCGTTATTGGAATAGCCAATCTTATTCTGGGTTTTTAATAGATAATTCATATTAACATATGCTGTAGGAAGACCCATTAACTCCTTGGAGATACCTACCACCTTCCAGACAGTATCCTGTTGATTAATCCGAAGGGTAATTGAAGCTCCGACCTTTAAATCCGGTTCCATCGATAAGATACGCTGGTTAATCACTAAAGCATTCGTATCCGAAGACTTAAGCCATCTGCCGGAATAGAGCGGACAATTTGTCAAAAGTTTTGTGTCAGAAGGGGGTGCAACAACACGGAAGCTATTACCTGTAGTATGATCTTTATATACTCTTGCGGCAGATACTCCTCCCCAGGCTTCTGCATCAACAATTCCGGAGATGCCTTTTAATTCCTTTTCAATCTGATCTATCTTAAGATCCTTTTCGAAGCTCACTTCAATATCATAATGAAAGGCATCTAATTTCTCGTCCACGGTATGATACATGGAGGAATAGATATTCATGGCAGTAATAAAGCCGGTGCCTCCTACAGCCATAACCAGAAGGGTAAAGATAAGCCGCCCTTTCTTACGGAAGGTGTTACGAAGAGACAGTAGAAACGGACGAGGTAAAAATCGTATTAGTCCAGCTGCTTTGTCAGAGGTCCGGCCGCTATACTTTTCCTGACTGATACCATAATCCTGTAATGCTTCCCGAACTGTAATACGGCTGCTTTTTAAAATAGGGACTAGGGATGACAGTACAGGTATGAAAAACCCTGCACTTACCTCCAGTAAAAAGATATAAGAGGGTACGGAATAGCTGTAAATATTGAAATTAAGTATACTCGCTGCAAGTAAGGCATAGCCCCGTCCTGCTAAGAGACCCAGAGGGATAGCAAGCAACATTGCTAAGCAGGATAATGCTGCAACGATACCTAGGTACAAGGCAGATATTTGAAAAGTAGTAGCCCCAACCGATTTCATGATACCAATCTGACGAATCTGCTTTTCTAGGAGTGAGGTGATCATATTAGATACCAGTACACCGCTTAACAAAAGAGCAAGTATTCCAAATGCCTCCATTAGAAATAATAAGGAAGCCATCTGTGAAAAATGCGGATGTTTGCCGGGCTCCGGTATTTCAATTCTTGTTACAGTAAAGCCTTTATCTTCAAGATAGGATTTGAGCTTATAAGTCTGTTCGCGGATATGCTGTTTATCCGTTATGTCGCCTGCTACTTTGATTTTCAGCTCTGAGCTGCCGTCTATTCCACCCAGCATATGGTAGGTATCACAGGTAATATAACCGTAGGCAAAGCCCTCCATCCAGGAAGGTGCCAGCCCAGGAGCATGAACGGAACCGACTATGGTAAGCGGGGTAACAGTACCACTTGGAATTTTAATATCAACAGCTTCACCGATTGTTTTATCCGTAAAGCTTAAGGCTTTCCGCTCAAATAATATTTCTCCTGCAGCGGGTATGCTTTTACCATCCTCAGCCTGGAAGGTATCCAGACGGATATCACTAAAATTTTCAATTACATATAGCCAGATATCCTTCCATTCATTCTTCTTAACTTGAACACGACCGACAATCTTGTCGCGCTTTTCCACTTCGCTTATATAGGGTAGACTCAGTATTTGATTAATATCTTTTTCCTTCATAGAGTCGGTCCAAATTGTAGACGAAGAAGGATTTGTTTTAATATAATTCTGATCCATTTCCCTCATCAGAATAGAGTAAGAATTGGCAACAACAGTAATACCGAACACACCAACCGCTATTGCCAGTACTACAAAGAAGGATCGCATTTTATTTTCCGCTATATCCCGAAAGCCTTTGCGCCATTTGATATGTAACATAACAGATATCCTCCTTAAGTTATTTTTCCGTCCGTCAGTCTGACTATTCTTGAGCATCGACTGGCAATATCCGGGTCATGTGTCACGATTATAACAGTTTTACCGGAACGAACCAGATCTTCAAATAGAGCAAATACTTCATTCGCTGTTGCTGAATCAAGATTTCCGGTTGGTTCATCAGCAAGAATGATGGATGGATCATTTGCTAATGCTCGCGCGATTGCTGTACGCTGTTGTTGTCCTCCGGAAAGAGCGGAGGGAAATTTATTCGCCTGATCTTCAATCCCAACCATTCTTAATAATTCAGTAGCTCTTTCCTTACGCTTTTTCATAGGATAGGTATTATTAAAATCCATTGGCAGCAGAATGTTTTCAAGAACTGTAAGCGTGGGCAGCAATTGAAAGAACTGAAAGACAATCCCAACCGATGTACCCCTCCACTTGGCTATTTGCTTCTCAGATAAGGATTTTATGAGCTTACCATGAAAGAAAATTTCACCGGAGGTGGGTTTGTCTATCCCTGCAATCATATTCATCAAAGTGGTTTTTCCGCTGCCGGATTTACCGACGATAGCGAGCATTTCACCTTCTCTAATGTCCAGATTAATACCTCTTAGGGCATCAAAGCTGCCGGCAGCAGTTACGTAGTTTTTTTTAAGATTGATGATTTGTAGAGTAGAGCCTTTTGATATAGTGTTTTGCAAATCAACACTTCCCTTCCATAAATTATAAGTATATAATGTATTCATTACTGAACAATTTGTACGGTTTTATTATAAGAACATAGCAACGGATAAGTAAATAAACAGTTTTTTCATTTCGTTTGCTATGGAACATTTTGTGGAAATTGTTCAGGAATTAATAAATAAAATATAAATTAAATTACTTCGAAGGAGGATATATGACAAATAAGGAGGAAGACAGACGAGTTGTAAAGACCCGTCAGGTAATTCAGGATGCTTTATTTAGCTTGATGCAGGAGAAGCCTTATCACAAAATTACTATTCAGCATGTTATCGATCGTGCGAATGTCGGCAGATCCACGTTCTATTCCCATTATGAAACGAAGGAGGACTTGCTTCTAAATTGTATTGAGCATCTACTTGAAATGTTAAATCGCTATCTCATAAACTATCTAGAAAGGAAGGAAGACGGGGTAAGATTACTTCCGGTCACAGAACTATTTGACCATATTAAGGAAAATATTAAAATGATGAAGGGCCTAATGAAGACAGATAGTTCGAATCTGTTTTTTGATAAAGTAAAAGCATATTGGAACAAAAGTATAGAGGAATACTTAACTGCTAAATTACCGGCAGGAGCGAAACCTCCGATGCCCATTGAGATATTAACGGATCATATTACAAGTACACTCATTAACCTTATGAAGTGGTGGATAAGCAATAAAATGCCTTATTCCTCGAGGCAGATGGATGAGTATTATCAACAGTTAATCAATCCGTGTATTGATTCGATGATAAGAAGTCCTATTTATCCATAAGAAAGAATACATTTTCATAAATATTAATTGTATCCTTGGGATTTGGTACTCCGATAAAGGTATCGTAGTACAAGACGCTATTCTTTCGGATTTATGCTTACGTCCTCTTTGGCACAAACTAATTCAAAGGGTAGGCATATATGTTAGTATAAGAAAGCAGATCGAGAAAACTAGGGTAGTAAATAAAATAATATAATGATATAATCGGTATATTATAAATGATTGAACTTAGGGCAGGATTTACTGAACAGTAAGGAAAATAGGGGGAAAGCATGAACCGGTTAAGGAAGAAGAATATCATAATAACAGGTGTTATTATACTTACTTTGATAGGTATTATTATACCAATTCATGCCTACGGAAAAGTGAAACCTATCACAGAGGTTGAAGATACCTTGGAGGGTATTACTGAGGAGGAGAAATCAGTATTAAAAGAGCTTTTCTCCATCAATCAGAAAATTACAGAGCTCGAAGCAGAGGCAGAGAAGATAAATAAGGAAATCAGTTCTCTAAAACAGCAGATGAAAGACTTGGAAGAAAAAATAGATGAGAAGCAAAAGGAGTATGATTCTCAGCTTTCTATCCTAAAGCAGGTTTTAGTAAATTATCAGAGGGGTGGACCCTCCACATATCTAGAAAGTCTACTTGGTGCAAAGAAGCTGTCCTCCTTTTTAAAGAGCATGAACGCAATTAAGGATATTTCTCATAATGTGAATGATCTGCTGGTAGATTTAGAAGCAGGTAAGAAGGTTTTACAGGAACAAAATCAAAAGCTTAAAGAAAAAGCTGCTGCTCTTGAAATAAAACAGCTTGAGTTGACAGAGAACCTAAACAAAAATGAAACCTTACAGAAAGAAAAAGAGACTTATCTGGCATCGCTTCAGGAGGAAAAGGCTTACTACGCTGAGCAGTTAGGCAATCTGCAGACTATGTGGGAGAATTGCCAATCGCTATTTCCAAAGCTTGCGAAGGAAATTACGGATACGATCAATGAGGGTTATTTTACCTTTGATGATCTGAATATGGGTTCGGGATTTTTGAATATGAAAGGCTACATAGAGGAGGATACCTTTAACGGAATCCTAAGTGAGAATTCGGAGCTAGCAAATACACAGTTTGGCTTTGAAGAAAATCAGGTAATTCTTTCTGTACCGAAGGAGCATCTTGTATTAATCGGAAATTTTATCATATCCGGAAAGAGTGCAATCAAGTTTGAAGTAATGTCAGGCACCTTTTATGATATGCCCTTGGAGAAAGCCTCAATTGATGAGCTTTTTGCCAATGGACCGATGTTGATTGACTTTGGTTTAATATCAAAGGGAATTATTACAATAGAATTTACTCTGAATGAAGTAGAAAGTAAAGAAAAAAAGCTAACCTTTGAGGTGAGTCCAAAATGGTAAGGCTTTAAGAAAGTTTTATTTTGTAAGAAAGAAGGAGAGACAGGATGATAGAAGCAAAAGCACTCTCATTAACCTATCATGATGGTACGGTAGCATTAAAGGATGTGAATATTACCGTAAACCCGGGAGAACTGGTATATATAACCGGGCATAGCGGTTCCGGCAAAACCAGTCTGTTAAAGCTTTTAATCGGGATAGAATATCCTACCTCCGGTTCGTTAAAGGTCTTAGGACAAACGATGAAGAGAGGAAGGGATAGAAAAATTCGAAAGCTGCGTAAGAAGATAGGACCGGTTTTTCAGGAATTTAAGCTGATTGAGGGACGAACTTCTCTTGAAAATGTCATGATGGGAATGCGTTTTCTTGGCATATCTACAAGGAAAATGAAGGCAGAGGCAATCAGTGTACTTACTAAGGTAGGATTAGAACATAAAATATATGCTAAGGTTGAGAATTTATCCTGGGGTGAATCACAGAGGGTAGCAATAGCAAGGGCTGTAGCCAGAAAGCCGGAGTTAATTCTAGCCGATGAACCGACCGGTAATTTAGACCATGCGAATGCAATGAATATACTTCATATTTTAAACTCTTTTCGGGATAATAATACCGCTGTTGTGATTACCACACATGCGACGCATCTAATTGAGAATCAGGAGGATGCAACCTATATCAGCGTAAATAAAGGAGAAATCACGATAGAAAGAAGTAGTGCAAAATAGCGTTTGATGAGCTTTTTGGCATGCATAAGAAGGGAAAATAGATGCGCATTGCCTCGCAAGCGAGCCAGATAAGCAGCGCAGAAATGAGGGAAATAATGAAAACGTTTTTCTATAATATTGGATATTTCTTGTTGGAGACAAAGCGGACGATACGCTTCAATCCATTGTCCAATTTATTTTCAGTAATCGGTACCGGTCTCATCCTTTTTTTGCTTGGACTTGTATTAGCCGGCCAGGCGGTGGGAGATAAGCTGATTACAGCCTTAAAGGAAGAGGCGGAGGTCAGTGCATACTTTAAGGAAAATACCGATCAAAAGGAAGCACTTCAGATTGTAGATAAGATTAACGGCATGGAGGGTGTCTTAAGTGCCAAATACATAAATGCGACGAAAGCTAAGCTACAGATGGAGGATATGCTGGGAGAGGAAGCAGACATTCTAGAGTTATTTGATGAGAATCCCTTTGAAGCCTTTATTGAGGTAAGAATTAATCTGGATGCAATGGATCAAATACTAACAGCGGTGAATAAGCTTGAGGGTATAGACTATGTCAGGGATAACCGCAGTGTGCTGAAACAAATGAAAGGAATTTCAGATGGACTTAAGCTATTTGGAATATTGATTATGACAGCAGTCGGTATCACTACACTGATTATTCTTTCCCATATGATAAGACAGGGAATTTATAATAATAAGGATCAGATTAATACGCTAAGGCTTTTAGGCGCACCGAATGGGTTCATCGGCTTTCCCTTTGTTTTAGCCGGAACCTTCTTAACCTTGCTCGGAGGCTTCCTAGCTGCAGGACTTCTCATCCTTCTGCTAAATAAGGGCTATGGGCAGTTAAAAAGCTTTATCCCTTTTATTCCGATGCCCTCCCTACAGGAATTAAAAGATATAGTAACTCTTTGGATTATAATGGTGAGTGGAGCACTGGGCCTCGCTGGAAGCTTATTCGGTGTTTCTTCTATTCGAAAAGAGGAATAATAATATCTATACCCTAAGCCTATTATAAAAGGTAATTGTGAATTATTATAGTTTTGCTAATTGTATGCGCAATAGATACTATCCCTTCGCTCCAACGCTCTTGTGAGCTTAAGTGTTTTAACACTTTAATTCCGCTCCGGAATAGTATCTACAGTGCATACAATACTTAAATTAATGAGTTTCGCAATTACCTACTATGATTAGAGTGTCAAAAGCCCCTCATACAATTTATCTTCGTCAATTTGCACAAACACTACTTATAACAGAGTGATGCAAAACATAGTTTGATGAGCAACTGTTATGAAGTCGTTGGTACTTAGGCCCTGT
>JAEZTJ010000022.1 GCA_023421505.1 Bacillota bacterium | reverse complement strand
AGCACAGTCTTACGGTTTCTTCGGCGGTGTATTTGCCGGCATGAGCAACAAACATATCCGAATCCCCAGCGTCATAGCCAAATGCCATAAAATCAAAGCGAACCGCTACGAGAAGATTTGTTCTGGCGTAGCACCGGCCAAGGATGTTTCTACAGGAGAAGAATCCAGCTCGCCGGTAGCGCCTTTTGGTGCCGGGACCGGTCTTGAACGAGTTGGGTTCTTCTCTTTGTTTTTGCTTCTTGATTCACCTGAAAATCATGGCTTATTGTCCTATCAACATCTGGTCAGGGTCGGTTATCGTTCCGCGCGCCTCCTCGCTCCGCCTTTGCGCCTTGTACTCGTTGTACTGCTGACGGTATGCATAGCTGGCGCCAAATACGTTCCACGCGGCCTTCACCAGATTTGGTTCGTAGGGGCGTATTTTTTCCAAGTCCTCTACCGCCCGCGCGGAAATTGAGCATCCGCAGCAACCTGTGCGTGTTAGGCCGTACACCTCATAAGCGTCCGAGTAGCGGATGCCATAATAGTCCTTGTACCACTGCTTATCCGCATCCGACACGTAATACAGGGGCCGAAGCCTGTACTTTCCATCTGCCGCCTCAGAAAAACACATCGTTGTGTTATCCTTGCGCGGTACAGACCTCATGCCGCCCTCGTCCCGGCGTTCTCCTGTGATTATCATGTCATACGGCTTTTGCACGGAGTGTGCTAATTGCTTTTTGCAATAATCGCAGCACTTATTGCTGACTTGGAAAGGGATTGGATTTTCTTTTATAAAATCCAGCATGTACTTTGACGAGCCGATAACAAGCTGGATGTCGGGGCGAGGCTCCCCGGCAGAATTGCACCCGCACAAAAAGTTGATCGTTGATTCGCATTTTGGATAGCGTGCTTTCAGTTCAGCCCGTTTCGCCGCCTTGTCCTCTGCGTTTGCATATTCATCGGCGATTGTCAGCGGGATTTTTTTATTTTGCACCCCCTCCAGACCAGCAGACATGATTTTGGATACAAACGGTATCCCGTGTTCTCGCGTGGCCCGCACAATGTTTTTCTTGGGTCTGTGCTCGGTAATTGTGACGCCGTATAATTCCGCCGTTTTCCGGACATGGCGCTTAATCGCCTCCATTTCCAGTCCCGTGTTAAAAAAGCAATACTGGACTGGCGGGAGGTCGTACATTTTTCTTACAGTCTCTATCAGATGCAGCATAATATCGCTGTCGCTCCCGCCAGAGTATGAGCAAATTGCGTTTGGGTGTTCGATAAGCCGTTTCGCGATTATGCTTTTGATGGCCTCAAATTTCGCCGCAGGCTCAAAATCTGCATATGCAGGGCGGTCTGTGTATACTTTGCTTTTATATTCGGTTTTCATATCATCGTTCCTCCACGTCTGGAGGTGGCGCGCCTTTAAACATGTGCCTCGATGATTTATGTTCTTACGGGGATTGTCCTACAAACCCTTGTTTATCGGCAAAAGAAATCATGTTTCTTTGCCCACGCCTCAGCCTCATCGGCTAGCGTATCATTTTTAAATTCCCCACCGAAAAATTCGCCCATTGCGGCCTGAAATTGCTTTAGCTTGGCGTCCGAAAAAACCAAATTGAGAATGCAGGATGTAACCGGCAAAGATGAAGAACATCCTCATGGCTCTCAGGTCTTCGCTCTTTCGGTCTGTGCGGTGGGATAAAGGGATGTTGCATTTCATTTTCCAATCCTCCCGTCAAATATCTTCACTACCAATTGGCAGCACTCACAGCTCTCTTTGTTTACCCTTGCGAGTGAATCCGCAAGCCGGTTCCGCATATCCGCCGTTTCGTGGTAAATCCGATACCATTGCGCCATTTTACCGTGAGATTTCAGCATCGCTGCCTTTTCTTTCTTGGCATCTTCTCGGTTGATTCCGCCCGAACGGTAAAACCGATATAATTCGCGCAGCGCTTGATATAGCGCCTGATCTGGCAGAGACAGCCCACCCGGCATGGTGTCGCCGTTCATTGCGAGTTTTTCAAGTTCATCAATCCCCATTGATAATCCTCAAGGCGTCCTCAACGCAGCGTGCGACGCCTGCTTTGTGGTGCAGGTCCGCCATGCGCTTAAGAAAATTCACCTGCTCAGGCCTTGGATTTTCCCCTGGGCGTTTTGTCTCAATGAATGCGACATAGTTGTCACCAACGTGGATAAGATCTGAGAAGCCAACAGGGAGGCCGTGAACGCTGCGCAAATTAATTAATACCGGTTGCTTAAACTCCGTGGAGTAAACGCGCTTACCCTGATAAAATTCCCCAGCATTCGTGCGAAATGTGCAGCCATAACCAGATAGAGCCAGACGAATTTCATCTTGAATTGTTTTTTCAGATTTCAACTCACCAACCCCCGTTTCTTTGCTTGAATCCACGCCCAACCCGGTTTAAAATTGTGTTGCTTTGCATAGGCTTGCAGTTCCATCAATGACCTGCATTCATTCGGCGTCTTGCCTTTGATCGTCTCGGCGGCACGTTCGCGGTAATTTCGCTTGACTTCTTCCAGCTTAATTGACTTAACGTTCTGGATTTCCTCGCGGGTTAAACCAACCGAGTAACCACAGTTCGGGCAAACCGTGCCGCCGGAGAACGTGTAGTAGCATTCAGGGCATTGGCGGACCGTTAATTTCCCATCTTCTCCGTATTCGTTGCGAGGCTTAACCTCGGCGGTCAGGCTCCACTCGCGGTCATCGTCCGGCAGTCCGTGGCGCTTGTAGTTATTGACGTGATCTAAAATTATTGCGGTTTTTCCGGGTTGTGGTCTTAGCGCCCTCATGGACTGCTGGATGAACAGCGCCGTTGACATGGTAGGCCGCAGCAGTATGCAGCACCAACAATCAGGAACATCAAACCCGCACGAAATTAAATCCACGTTGCAAAGTATTTTAATCTCTCCCAAACGAAACTGCTTAATTATGTCGGCGCGTTCTGCCGTGGGCGTGTTGCCGTCGAAGTGGACCGCATTTATGCCGGCGGCGCGAAATTCCTCAGCCATAGCCTCACTATGTTTAATTGACGAACAGTAACAGATCGTTTGCAGTCCGTCTGCGTAGTCTCGGTAGTGCTGAATCACATCCCCGAACACCGCACGGCTCGAGAGGATTTCAGCGGCCTGTTCGGCGTCGAAGTCCTTGCCTTTACGCTTTAAGCCGGACAGATCGGTGACAGCCGGTGCGAAATACTTGTACTGCGATAAATAACCTTGCTCGATTAATTGCCTTGCGGTAATTCCAACGACCAGATCGTCATATGTATCACCCAACGGCTTACCGTCCAGCCTGCAAGGGCTACCGGTTAATCCAACCAGAAACGCATCTGGAAACCGCTTAATGATTTTCTGCCATGTGTTAGCCATGCTGAAATGCGCTTCGTCGAAGATGATAAAATCCGGCTTGGGGTATCTCTCAAGATGATTCGCGTAGGTTGCCACCATTCCGATGTAGATCGTATTGAGCGGTATGTTAAACCGTTTGAACGTCTCAATGGTCTGGTCAAGGAGTTCGCGCCGATGAACCAGAAACCACACGACCTTACCCTTCGCTTGTGATCTCTCAGCCATGTAAGCAAACAGGACGGTTTTGCCTCCACCGCACGGAAGGCAGACAATCGGCGCACGACGCCCGATTCTGAACGATTCTAGCGTTTTATCTAATGCTGACGATTGGTAGTCGCGTAGTG
>JAEZTJ010000013.1 GCA_023421505.1 Bacillota bacterium | reverse complement strand
TATTTTCTGTTCAACACGGTAAAAGAAAAAGTGGGCCTTGGTGATGATCTCACAATGCATTGTTTTAGGCACAACTTCATATCAGAATGTTACAAGGCGAAAGTTGATGTAAAAAAACTTCAAAAATGGGTTGGGCATACTGATATAACCACTACGCTAAACATTTATACCCAGTTGGAAAAGGAAGAAATAGAGAATGCGAATGAATTAAATGCATTTTACAACAGTCAAAATGCAGTCAAACGTAAAACCACGAAAAGAAAAATCTCTTAAAACATAGTATTTAAGCCTGTTCCAGCCCTGGAAAATAAAGCTTTACTTTACGACTTTATCGTGTTAAAATTATACTGTTAAAATATACTTAACAGGAGATGGAAATATGAGCAAAAATATCAGAACTTCTGCCGTGGACCATTTATTTGAAGCAATTTTAAGTTTGAAAAATTCGGAAGAATGTTATACTTTCTTTGAAGATATTTGTACTGTAAATGAACTGTTATCCCTATCCCAGCGTTTTGAAGTTGCGCGTATGCTGCGTAATCATAAGACCTATCTGGAAATTGCAGAAAAGACAGGTGCTTCAACCGCAACCATAAGCCGGGTGAACCGTTCCCTTAACTACGGTAAAGATGGTTATGATATGGTATTTTCCAGAATATCCGAATCCAAAGACGGTAACGAATAACTTAAGAAAATCTTATGTAAAAACCCTCCAGGTTTAAACCTGGAGGGTACTTTTTTACTAGTTCCTAGTTCTTATATACCATTTATGAATTCTAATTCTTTAATCTTTTTTCTTCTCTTTCTTTTTATCCAGTATAGATTCATCGATTAATTTTTCAATCATCTGCTTCTTCACGTAAACATCGAAACTTAACATACAGATAAATGAAAAAGTATTTAAAAATTCCCGTTCCTCTTCAGAAGCCACATCCGGAAAGGTTTCCCTGGATTTGTTGAACTTACGGACAACATCCTTTAACAGATTATCCATCTGGTCCTTCTCATAACTGAACACTTCTTTATAGATTGCTTCCAAACCGATATCAGCACCTTTGCCGTAATACTTTTCCGTCAGGGGATTAAAGATGTGCTGAATATCACTAATGGTCAATATATTTTTGAAATAATATATAAAGATCAATAACAGAATATGTTCTTTCGAATATTTCTTTTTGTTAGGCGGTGGCAGCAACTCATTTTTTGTATAGTTATTAATCATGGTTTTGGTAAGAAGCTTATCTTCACTAAAACGCTTAGAAGATTTTAAATGCTCATCCATGAATGTAGTAACCTGATCCATATATAAATCAATATTAGGAATCTCATCGGGATTTATATAATCCAGTTTTCTGATACTTTCAATTAAACTTTTTAAGCAATCTTCATTACTTATATCCACCGTTATCACCTCTCCCGTTTATTATATAGTATTTAATACTAGATGTAAACAGATATTTTACTTTATCCTCTATATCTTTTACTATATTCTTCATATTTTTTCATTCTTTTTAACTTTGATCCCATTTAAGCACAGCTCTGATTTTAGCGAAAACCAGCTAAAATCATTCTGTAAAAATATACATTCTGATTGTTGTCTGCAAGCACTCTATCCGGTCTGAATCATATATTATTATTGAGGTGATTCTATGTCTCCGGAAGAATTGGCAGCATTGGCGACTTCCCTGGCTATTGCGATTGCAAAGGATAAATCAATAGAAGAAATTGATTTAATTGCCGTGATACTTGCTCAAATCGGTACCACTTTAGGTACCATATCACTCCAGAGAGAAAGACTGACTCCAAAATCAGATACCACTCCAAATGTACCTCCCATAATATTATGATGCCGACTTAACATTTGTCCGTAAAACTATGGGTTGTACAGACTTTATTTTCATGTTATAATATAAACATATGTTTGCAATTAACCGGCGGATTGTTCTACAGTTTACCGGTTATCGTTATGAGAATGAGTTGCATAGCTATACATGAATACATAAAGTCAGGTGGTATTAAACATGAGCATATATGATACACTTAATAAAGAACAGCGAAAAGCCGTGGAGCATGATAAAGGGCCGCTGCTTATTTTAGCCGGAGCGGGTTCGGGCAAAACCCGGGTACTGACACACCGGATCGCATATCTGATGGAACACAGGGATGTAAATCCCTGGAATATACTGGCCTTGACCTTTACTAACAAGGCTGCTAATGAAATGCGGGAACGCGTAGATAAAATTGTAGGTTACGGATCAGAAAATATTTGGGTCAGTACCTTTCATTCCACCTGTGTAAAAATACTGAGGCGGTGGATTGATCACATTGGTTATGACAGAAGTTTTACCATATATGATTCCGATGATCAGAAATCATTGATGCGTGAAGTATGCAAGCATCTGAATATTGATACGAAAAATTTGAAGGAACGTACTCTTTTATCCATAATTTCCTCTGCAAAGGATGAACTTATATCACCTGAAGAGTATGAGCTGCGTGCCGTCGGAGATTTTACCAAAGCTAAATTTGCAACGGTATACAAAGAATACCAAAAACGCCTTAAGTCCAATAATGCTCTGGACTTTGACGATTTGATTGTTAAAACTGTTGAACTGTTCCAAACCAGCAGAGAAGCTCTGACCTATTACCAGCACCGTTTCCGTTATATTATGGTGGATGAGTATCAGGATACCAATACGGCACAGTTTAAGTTAATCAGCCTTATGGCAGACGGGATCAATGAAGACGGAATAAGAGAACACAACCTCTGTGTAGTTGGAGACGACGACCAGTCCATCTATAAGTTCCGCGGCGCCAACATTTATAATATCCTCAATTTTGAGAAAGAATATCCAGGTGCCCTGGTAATAAAACTGGAACAGAATTACCGTTCCACCAAACGGATTCTGGAAGCTGCCAACGAAGTAATCAGCAATAATATGGGAAGAAAAGAAAAATCTTTATGGACGGATAATATGGAAGGAGAACCGGTTCATTTTACTCAGTTTGAGCGCGACTACGAAGAAGCCGACTGCATTGTAAACGAAATTGCCCATACGGTTTCCTCCGG
>JAEZTJ010000001.1 GCA_023421505.1 Bacillota bacterium | reverse complement strand
AGTGGCTTTTATGATTTAGCCAATGCATATCAGTCAGTGCACGTCAACTATTGAAAGCGCCGTGTACCGAACGGTACGCACGGTGCTGTGAGAGGACGGGAGTTAATCACTCCCTCCTACTCGATTGTTTATTTTTAATTAAATAAAATGCAGAAAAAAGGAGAGATTCACATGTCAGTAAAAAAATTATCTTTAGCCGGAATCTTAATAGCGTTGGGAGTGGTATGTTCAACCTTCTATATTCCCATTGGGGTATCAAAGGTATTTCCGATACAACATTTTATTAATGTGTTTGCCGGGGTCATACTAGGTCCTGCCTATGCTTTTGGTATGGCTTTTGCAACGTCTTTATTACGAAATATTATGGGAACCGGAAGCTTACTTGCATTTCCTGGAAGCATGTGCGGTGCATTATTATGTGGCCTACTATATCAGTATATAAAAAAGCTTTGGGCTGCATTCTTGGGAGAAGTAATCGGTACAGGGATAATCGGCGCACTCATCGCTTATCCGGTTGCTGTACAGTTTTTATCGAGTAAAGCAGCATTTTATGGATTTATTCTTCCTTTTGGTATCAGTTCCTTAGCAGGAGCATTGATATCCATGATATTATTAGTTTCTTTAAACAAGGTTGGCATATTACATAGAGTAATGAATGGTGAACAGGTATAAGTTGTTTGATTAGGATAGAGTTTTTATAAATGTATAAATAGATGAAATTAAATTATAAAACTTATGAAACGCTG
Organism: Bacillota bacterium; assembly: GCA_023421505.1. Taxonomy (GTDB): domain Bacteria; phylum Bacillota; class Clostridia; order Lachnospirales; family Lachnospiraceae; genus Mobilitalea. The sequence goes on along the minus strand of JAEZTJ010000001.1, from coordinate 26,420 downwards.
ACACTAATAAAAATCGGGTAAAAATAACTGAAAGGTAAGGATAATAATGAATTATAAAACGCAGATGGAAGCAGCAAAAAAAGATATCATTACGAAAGAGATGAGGATAGTATCGCAGAAGGAAGGCATGGATATAGAATGCTTAAAGGAACGTATCGCTGCAGGACGAATAGCAATACCTGCGAACAGATTTCATACCTCCTTAGACCCGGAAGGTATTGGAGAAGGTTTAAAAACAAAGATAAACGTTAATCTTGGTGTTTCCGGTGATTGTGCGAACTACGATAATGAATTCGAAAAGGTTAAGCTTTCAATAGACTTAGGAGCAGAAGCGATCATGGATTTAAGTAACTACGGTAAAACCAACACCTTTCGAAAACTATTAATTGACTATTCTCCGGCAATGATAGGTACTGTACCTATGTATGATGCAATAGGTTATCTAGAGAAGGATTTAATGGATATCTCTGCAAAGGATTTTCTTAAAGTAGTTGAAGCACATGCAATGCAGGGAGTAGACTTTATGACCATCCATGCAGGAATTAATAAAAGAGCAGTTGAAGCCTTTCGGAATACAAAACGCCTGACTAATATTGTCTCAAGAGGAGGTTCCTTACTGTTTGCCTGGATGGAGATGACGGGAAATGAGAATCCGTTCTATGAGTATTATGAGGAGGTACTAGATATTTTACAGGAATATGATGTTACCATAAGCCTGGGAGATGCACTTCGTCCCGGTAGTATTAATGATAGCACGGATGCAGGTCAGATTGCAGAACTGATTGAGCTTGGGCAGTTAACGAAAAGAGCCTGGGCAAAGAATGTGCAGGTTATGGTAGAAGGGCCGGGGCATATGGCTATGAATGAAATTGCCGCGAATATGACCTTACAGAAGAGATTATGTCATGGAGCCCCCTTTTATGTACTCGGACCACTTGTTACAGATATTGCGCCTGGATATGATCATATCACCTCAGCAATCGGCGGAGCAATAGCAGCTGCGAATGGTGCAGATTTCCTTTGTTATGTTACTCCCGCTGAGCACTTACGACTTCCCGATTTATCCGATGTCAAAGAGGGAATTATTGCTTCTAAGATAGCAGCACATGCAGCGGACATAGCGAAGGGATTACCTGGAGCGAGAGAGATAGACAATAAGATGAGTGATGCACGAAGAAGGATTGATTGGGAGGAGATGTTTTCTTATGCAATTGATCCCAAGAAGGCAAGAGAATACTTTGAAAGCGCACCACCGTCTGATAAACACAGCTGTACGATGTGCGGTAAGATGTGTGCAATGAGAACGACGAATAAGATATTAAATGGCGAGAAGGTTGAAATCCTTTAAATCTAAGACTTCATTAAGGGTTTCCTTAAGTTGAATGAATAAAAATGAAAGAGAGAAAAGTTAATGCTAGATTTAATATTTGATAAGGTAAGAGAAAAGGCACCCTACGTGCATAATATCACCAATTATGTAACAGTAAATGATTGTGCCAACATTTTACTCGCCTGTGGTGCATCACCGATTATGGCCGATGATCTTCGCGAAGTCGAAGAAATAACCTCCTTATGCAATTCACTGGTTATTAATATCGGTACCTTGAATGAGCGAACAATTCCTTCCATGCTTGCAGCCGGTAGAAAAGCGAAGGAACTTAAGCATCCAGTGATACTAGATCCGGTTGGAGCTGGAGCTTCTAAGCTACGTACTGAAACCGCATTACAGTTGCTAAAGGAAGTCAGCTTTACTGTAATCAGAGGAAACGCTTCTGAGATCAAGACCTTATATCTTGGAGCAGGCAAGACAAAGGGTGTGGATGTAGACGAAGCGGACCAGATAACAAAGGATAATTTAGAGGAATCAGTTAAGGTGGCAAAAGAGCTATCGAAGATAACCAAGGCTGTAATTGTAATTACAGGAAAAATAGATATCGTTGCTTACGAGGACAAAGCCTATATCATACATAACGGTCATCCACTGATGAGCAGAATTACAGGCTCCGGCTGCATGCTAAGTGCAATAATCGGTGCTTTATGTGCAGCCCATCCGGAGCAGGCGTTAGAGGCAGCTGCAGCAGGTGTTGTAGCTATGGGAATCTGCGGAGAGCTAGCCTATGAAAGGATATCAGAAATTTCCGGCGGCACAGCAGCCTTTCGAACCTATCTGATTGACTATATGAGTAAGTTGAATTCTAAGCAGATTAAGGAAAGAGCCAAAGTGGAGGTTCTTAACTAGAGGATTACGAAAAGTAATTTAGAGATGTTATACATTACTAAACCAATGGCAATAAAGTATTATAGGTGGTCAGAAATTATATTAACAGAAATGAAAAATCAGGAGTGAAACTATGCTGTTCACAAAAGAACATATGTTATTATATGCAGTTACAGATCGATCCTGGCTAGGCGAAAAGAGATTAATTGATCAGGTTGAGGAAGTACTGAAAGCCGGAGCGACTCTTATACAGTTAAGAGAAAAGGATTTATCCTATGAAGAATTTGTCTCTGAAGCGATTCAAATAAAAGCTATTACAGATTACTATCATATTCCTTTGATTATTAATGATCGCATTGATGTAGCAATCGCGGCTGATGCTGATGGCGTCCACTTAGGTCAGGATGATGATAATGTCCAAAAGGCCAGAGAAATACTTGGTTCTGATAAAATTATCGGAATATCTGCACATACAGTAAGAGAAGCGTTAGATGCTGAGAAGTACGGCGCAGATTATATCGGTGTAGGTGCAGTGTTTGGAACTACAACCAAGAAGGATGCCGGTATCGTAACCTTTGAGACCCTGAAAGATATATGCAAAGCAGTCACTATCCCTGTAGTTGCTATAGGAGGTATTACCGGTGATAATATCATGAAATTAGCCGGAAGCGGAGTAGCCGGAGTGGCAGTGATATCAGCACTCTTTGCCAGTAAGGATCCCGGTAAGGCAACTAAGAAAATGTATAAAATGGCTGCCGAAATGGTGGCTGTAAAGTAGAATAGGCTGTGTATACATTTCTTATAATTACTGAGGTACGCAATCGCTTATTAAGTATAAATAATAAGAAAGGAGTGTTATAATTGAAGACGGTATTAACGATTGCCGGCTCTGACTGTAGCGGTGGAGCTGGGATTCAGGCCGATATCAAAACGATTACAGTTCATAGGATGTTTGCAACGAGTGTGATTACAGCACTGACAGCGCAAAATACAACAGGTATTACAGGTGTGTATGAAGTCAGTCCTCAATTTGTTGCTGACCAGTTTACTACGCTTTGTTCAGATATTTACCCAGATGCAGTAAAAATAGGGATGGTCTACAATAAAGCAATTATTCTAGTTCTTGCAGAAAAATTGGAGGAATTCAAGCTTAGTAACGTAGTATTAGACCCTGTGATGATATCAACCAGTGGCAAAAAGCTACTTAATGAAGATGCCATTCATGAACTGCTTCACCGTCTGATCCCATACGCATCGGTCATTACTCCAAATCTCCCTGAGGCAGAGCGTATGAGCGGTATCTTCATTCATAATAAAGACGATATGGTCAAAGCCGCTAAGATAATAGCACATGATTACCCCGGTGCTATCTTAATTAAGGGTGGGCACCTTACAGATAGCAGTGATGATTTATTATATGATAAAGGAGAATGCTATTGGTTTAAGCAAGATCATATCGACAATCCTAATACACATGGAACCGGATGTACCCTTTCCTCGGCGATAGCATGTAATCTGGCAGAAGGAAAGGATATCAGAAGCAGTATAGCCTCTGCCAAGGAATATATTACAGGAGCACTGATGGCAAACCTTGATTTGGGAAAAGGAAATGGACCTTTAAAGCATTGTTGGAATATATAGATTGCTTAAGTGTAAGACTATATGAGTCAAACAGATATTAAAATACAATAAGGAAGTCAAAATACTGATAAGAAGCAAAGGGTTTTAGAATACAAAAACGATCCCATTATGAAATTTCATAAAAGTCTAAAATATGAGTTGACAATATCCAACATTGAATATATAATATACTCAATGTTGGATATGATGCTGTTGATGCTTCAGCTTGACTGATTAATAGAAGAAATTAAGGGCAGGCATGTTATGGTAGGTTGAAAAAATTAAAGATTTGTGCGCTGCCCAAATCGCAGGTTTTGGCGGCATGGAGGGTTAAAATGATTCGTGCATTTATCTTATATTATCTGAATATGAAGCCTACTCACGGCTATGAAATCCAAAGATTTCTTCAGCTTTCGGGTGCTGATCAATGGGCGAAGATACAATCCGGTTCCATCTATTATGCGCTAGCAAAGCTTGAGAAGGAAAAGTTTATCAGAGTTCTTCGGGAGGAGCGCACAGGCTCAAGAGTACGAAAGATTTTTGAGATTACCGAAAGCGGGAAAGAGGAACTCAAAAAAGAGATGTCAGAAGAAATGGACAAACCAATTGCTAATATTGGATCCATGAAATTCTTTATAGAACCTATGTTGAATACCCTTGCAAAAGAAGATTTGATAACGCTTATATCAAAGCATTTATCAAAACTGAAGGAGCAAAAGGACTTTTGGGATAAATGGTATCAGGTTAAGGTAGATGCTACAGCAAATGAGCTTACAAGATTAAGCTTTCTTATGACAATTGATAACATAGAGTATCAGATTAAGTGGCATCAGGAGCTGCTTAGTAATCTTGACTTTTATATAAAAGAGGGTAAGCAGACAGAGAATATTATTAAAAGTTTTCAATTTGACCAGATGGAAGAGCTATCAAATGCCTCTGAAGAGGAATTAAAGCTTCAATACGCTTTAAAGCTTAAGGAAGAAATTATGAAGGATCCTGATAATGCTGTTACAAATTTAGATAAAATTATTGAGCAATTGCAAGACCAGATTAAGAGTAAATAATGTATGATGAAGGAGAGCTTTACAAGTAGCAATCAGATGAATTTGCATCAAAGGCATCATTTGAATAAAGCAAAGATAAGATTATCATGATATAAAGGTATTATTTGCTACTTTAATAATAAATTGGTTTTATTCGCGAACGTGCGCGATATCATGCATTGTACTTTTCATAGTAATCTAGGTAAGGATTTTAATTTAAGTTTTCTTGTTTAATAGACAGGAAAACTTAAAAAATAGTTCAATATCCAATATTGGATAAACAAGTTATAATAATATAACAAGGATATAAAAGACTGTATATATATAAAAGATAATTATATTATTTAAAAATAAGGAGGATAAGTATGAGTTTATTACTGGAGGTTAAGGAGTTAGCCAAAAATTATGAAGACAAACAGGTAGTGCAGCAAATTAGTTTTAAAGTAGAAGAAGGAGAGGTATTAGGATTTATAGGGCCCAATGGGGCAGGAAAAAGTACCACAATTAAAATGCTTATTGATATTGAAGATAAGGATGGTGGTGAAATCTTGTATAAGGGGGAAAAGATTGAACGGAGACAGAAGTCAGGAAAAGGGATGATCGCCTTCAAGAAAGTCATAGGAGTTGTACCGCAGGATATCGCAGTCTATGAGGATATGAATGCGTATAACAATGTTAAATTTTTCTGCTCTTTATATGGCTATCGAGGGAAGGAATTAAATAGAAGAGTAAGAGAAGCACTTGAATTTGTAGGGCTATGGGAACGGAAGAAAGATCTGCCATCCAAATTCTCAGGAGGTATGAAGCGCCGATTAAATATTGCCTGTTCCATTGCACACTCACCCCGACTTCTTATTATGGATGAACCAACAGTCGGCATTGATCCGCAGTCCAGAAATCATATTATGGAGACAATTAAAACGCTGAATGCAAGAGGAACAACAGTTATCTATGTCTCTCATTATATGGAGGAGATTGAAGCAATCTGTGGCAGAGTGATTATTATGGATCATGGAAATATAATCGAAGACCTAGAAAAGGAAGCTCTTAAAAATAAGTATAGAGAGCAGGATAAAAGTACCCTGGAGGAAATTTTCTTGCATTTAACAGGTACAGAGCTAAGAGATGAGGAGGCTTAAAATTATGGCAGGTTTGTTTAATCTATTTTGCTATGATATCAAAAGAAGAAGGAAGGATAGCTTTCTAATAGGCTATAATATCGTATTTCCAATTGTCATGATTATACTGCTCGGTTATCTGACCTCGGAGAATTATGGCAGGGAATTTACCGGCTATCACTATTATACCTTTGTCATGCTACCGTTTTGTATCTCGATGGCTGTCATAACAGCTGCATATGTCGGAAAGGAGGATGCATATAAGAGAACAGCAGCACGTATTTTATTTTCACCGGTTAACCCGGCTCATATTATACTTGCAAAACTGTTTTCCTGTACGATTGTAATGAGCAGCTGCAATCTTTTCGTTCTTCTCTTTTCCTTACTGGTTTTTAAGCTGCCGATTAGGCATTATATATTGCCACTTACCGGTTTTCTTGCAGCAGAAAGCTTTACAGTATGTGCGATAGGCCTTTTCATTGGGCTTGGTATGAAGAACTTTATCTTTATTAAGAACATTCTAAATATTCCGATTTGTGTAGCTGCTGTGCTGGCAGGTGCCTTCTTCCCAATCGGAACCTTAAATCCAAGACTTGATTTTATCATAAAGCTTTCACCTTTAACCTGGTTCAATCGTAGTATGCTTCAAGCAGTTTATGATGGGGAAAATAGAAGTATGATTAATACAGCTATGATATCGATTGTGATTGGTTTAAGCTTTACCATACTAACTGTATGCTTATTTAAAAAGGAGGAATATATTCATGGGGACTTACCTGGTTATGGTAAATAATTTTCGTAGGGGCTTTCATCACAAGCTGCTCTTTATACTAACCTTTATCCTTCCAATTCTTTTATGTCTGGCGATTGGATTGGTGAAGTTTGACAAAACAACGATTAGGCTTGGAATTCTAATGTCTGATACAGATCCTATAAAAGCTTCAGATAAGGAAGCTTTATATAAATTGCTTGAAGATTCAAAGGGTATTAAATATGACAAAGCCAAAGAAAAGACGCTAAATACTGATTTGATAGCGGGAAAATTTCATATAATTCTGGATTATAGAGAGAGTGATGCGATAGACCAGTTTGAGATAATATCCTATCAAAAAGCAGAAAATACAGTATTCCTAAAAAATATGTTACAGAAAGCATTCAGAAATAAGGAACAAATCCAGTTAACAGTAAAGAAAAAGGAAGCACTCAGTGTAACAGAGCGGTCTATGGCTGTTTTATTAACATTATTTATGATTTTCTCATCAATCCATACTTCCGCCATAATCAGAGATCGGCAGAGTGGCATGCAAAAAAGATATGAATTTGCAAGAAGAAGTGGAAGCGGTTACATATTGGGTTATATGCTATACAACTTAATTATCACCTGTCTCCAGCTGCTTCTGTGTATCCTGGTATTAACTTTCATTCAGAAGGATTTTAACTTAAATATAACAGAAGTGCTCATCCTGACCTTGATTATTGCGATGATCTCCTGTATTTTCTCCATGAGTATTTGTCTGATTAGCAGCAGTGAAGTTCAGGCTAACATTATTACATCAGCCTTAACGGCAGTTATGTCACTACTAGGAGGAACATTTGTAGCCGTAGAAGCTATGCCCGCTTTACTTAGAATACTAAGCTTTGCAAGCCCTATACGCTGGGTGGTGGAATTGATCCGCTTCCTACCATAATACATAGCAAAGATTAAATTAATTTTAATCAACATTAAATATTTTAAAAGCCTAAGTATGCTATAATAATGAAAAATGCGTTAATAAGTGAATAGTAAATATTATTTTTACGCAGTAAATGTATGGAGGGAAGCATAATGTTTAATGAGCTTAATCAACAGCTTGAGGATTCACAGCAGGGAGCGTTGTATTATCAAAAAGTATTATCCATGCTGGAGGATTTGGAAAATCAGCAAAAAAATCTTACTAATAAAATGGTTGAGTTGAAAGCACAATTGGAGAAGGAAGAACTTGATGTAGAGTCTTTGGAGGGAAAAAGTGTTGCTCATATTTTTTATTCAATATTGGGAAACATAGACAAGCATCTGAGTAAGGAGCGGCAGGAGGCTTTAGCCGCCAGATTAAAATATGACCAGTCCGTTCGTGAGCTCGAGGAGGTGAAGTCGCAGATTAATAAACTAATCCTCGAAAAGGATCAATATAGGAATTGTGAAAGTACTTATAAAAGATTATATGAGCAGAAGAAGGAATTGCTGTTACAGTCAAATTCTGAGACTGCTGATCGAATTTTCTCTTTAACAGAACAGTTTAATTTGATTACAAACCATCGAAAAGAGGTAAAAGAAGCCATAGGTGCAGGCTCTAAGGTAATCAGTCATTTAGATAATGCGTTAAAAAGTCTTGACAGTGCGCATGGCTGGGGAACCTGGGATCTGCTTGGCGGTGGTTTGATTTCTGATCTTGCAAAGCATTCCCATATCGATGCTGCTAAGAATGAAGTAGAGCAGACTCAGTTGGCTTTATCACGTTTTCGTACCGAGCTTGCAGATGTAAGGATTAACAGCGAAATCAGTATTGATACGAATGGTTTTGCCAAGTTTGCAGATTTTTTCTTTGACGGATTGATTGCGGACTGGTGTATGCAATCAAGGATTCAAGCTTCACAGGAGAGCGTAGCAAATACAAGAAACAAGGTGAATCAAGTTGTTTCAAGGCTAATTAGTATGGAGCAATCAGAGGCTTCAAAGCTTGAGCTAATAGAGAAAGAGATAAGTGCTCTAATTACCCAAGCAAAATAACAGAAGCTGTTTACTAATCTACCAACGGTTTACTACTCTTTCTGCAAAGCCTAAAAAATCCTTTAAATAAACAATTGTACCATCATCTAAAACTACTGTTCCTGAATATTTACCAAAAACCTGATGCTGATTGGTAGCTAGCAAAATAATCGAAAGATTAGCACTGCGATCAAGGAGGGGTATGAATTTAAGCTTAAGTCGATTATCCGAGGAGGTTATCTTCCAGGGCAGCATATATTCATACTCATCCTTGCAGTTTTTGGGAATATGAAAGGTCACATCTTTCAGTTTATTCGCAAAGCCGTTAAAAAACAGCATGTTTTCTGTAGCGGCAGAGGTATCTCCAAAGCCATAGCCAAGATTGAAGCCAAATTGATTACCATAAATAATACCCTGACAGGCACCCCAGTACCATTTCGTCTTATAGGGCCATATTCCGCGCCCCCAATCCAGAAGGCCGAAGGAGTCAAAGGGGGTAAAGCGGATGGTTTGATTACCTGTCTTTACATAGCCAAGGGCATTCATACCAATTATTTTTTGATTGTAGTAGAACTGCTTCTTACACTTGGGAAAGGGTGTTGCAATTACCATGGAATCCTTGAGTTCATGTGATAGTGTTATAGAAAGCTTAAGGTCATTTATAGTACTATTTTGCTCCTTATTATGTTCTTGTATATTTTCAGAAGGAGTATTCTGCCTTATAGCAGTTGTTTTATTGTTGAAATTCTTAATAAACAGCTCGATATTTCGTTTATCATTGCTATGTAGAATGGATACGCTGACCATAGAATCCTGATATTGAATGTTACATTTCTCAGAGGATTCCGGCATAGATAAGTATTTATTCGGAACCAATCTCACGAAGCTTCTCGTGATTTGAGTTTTCTTGTTAAAATCAAACAGGGTTGCGCTGATTAAGAGAATAGCGGAGCTTCTACCGATCGTGAGGGCAGTACCATAGCTATCATTATAGATCAGATAGTAATCCCATTCCTTTAACCTAAGTGGATATGCAGCATCCTTCCTCCGATATCGAAGGAGAGGGGAGGTAGCATATCCCTTTTGTATTAGCTCACCATGCTTATTTAACAGCTTTGAAGGTTTGGTTATTTTATGCTGCATGTAGATACCTCCATATGATTTTAATATCAGCTATCTGCACAGAGGAAAAGCTCTCTATGTAGAAACTATCTCTAATATAATTTATTAAAATGGAAGCAATAGTTTCCTTGTCCTTTAAAAATAAGGCTTATACAATACAAAATAATTACTAAAATGGATGATATGATATCCAAGCTACAATAATTTAGAAATTACAATGTTATGTATAAGCCTTACTGCTAAATAAACTTATTTATTTGCACAATACTCTACGAATTGAACTGGATGCATGATGATCTTCGCTGTTTCTTCAATGGAATGTCCTTCGTTTAAATATCTCTTTGCGATTGCCTCCATTGACTCTCCAATTTCAATAATATGATCATCGGGATCAAATATTCTGACTACTCTTTGCTGCCATTCATACTTCTTTTGCTTGTGAAGATATTTAACACCCTCATAAGCTTCGAGCTTCTTTAAAAAGCCATCAAAGTCTTCAACTTCAAAAACAAGCTCCATATTGTGAGGCTTTTGTACTACGAGATTAGGATCAAAACCAACAAGCTCGGCAAATCCCTGCTGGAGAGCCAGTCCTCCGGTAAAGCATACATTCATTCCTAAATCACATATAATCGTCTGGTCAAGTAACTCCTGATAAAATTTCTTGGATATTTCCATATCCTTTACTGCAATTAATGCTGCTGAATATTTCATAAATTCTCCTTCTTCCGCGATAAACGGGTAAATTGTAGTTTTATATGTGTTACATATGACATTTATCTTAATCTAGAATTTAAAGGCTTCATTGTAAAATTCGGACAAGTTTGATCGAAAATCACTGGGAGTTACCTCACAGACTGATTTAAAATCATGAATGAAGTGAGCTTGATCATAATAACCGCATAATTGAGCAAGAGCTGTAAGTGAGAGAGCGTCATCTCTAAATAATTTGATCGTCTGATTAATCCTTAAAAGCTTTAAAAAGCGCTTGGTACTCGTACCAGTTGCGGCATAGAAAAGGCGGTTAAAGTGGCGCTCGCTGTATTGGCTGGCTTCAGAAAGCTTTCTAACAGAATTCATGTCCTTATTCTGATATAGATAAGTAATCAGATTGCTGATTGTCCCTGCTGTCTTACTTTTGGATAGATAAGTAAGAAAAATACGATTCATAGCGTTAGTTAATAGTACGATATATTCATTCATGTCAATATATCGAAAGATAGTATCAGCCATTTGAAGCTTAAGCTCATGATTAATATCCTCTAAGGGAATAACCTGATCGGCAATATCTGATAAACTATAGCCAAAGAGCTGATGAGCTCCAGCTGGCAGGAATTCTACAAATAGCATCAGCGGAGTCATCTCCTGCTGATTCTCTACCGTAATTGTTTTCGTGCTAGGTCCAAAAAAATTACATTCTAAATCATTGCCGTCAAATTTAATAACAATACAGCCGCTTAGATCAGGAATCAAGGTTAACCTTGCAGGTAATTCAACACCAGCAGGATAAGTGAAGGTATAATGGGCAATATAAGGCTTTAAACTGTTGTGAGGTGATACATATATTCTATTATCTCTCCTTAGGATATGGGGAAGAATAAGATTAGACTGCTCCAAGAAAAATCACCTTTCCTTTGTATATCAATATACAACATTTCGAACAAACATTCGATATGGTAGATTGTACCACATATTATATAGAAATTTCAAGATAAAAGTAATCAAAAAGTAATGTTTATGGAAGATATCAAAAGTAGACAAAATCAAAGTTTATCTTTATAATGATACGGTAAATGAAAAGCGGCATATCTCCAATGCTCCTATGAGCAAAATTGCTGCTATGCAATCGTATGTACTTGTATATGATATTTACAAATACAGAGTTTCGTAATTACCCATAAAGAATAATGATTAAGAGGAGGAAAAGTATGCCTCAAGGGACATACTTATAGGATAAATGAAAAAGGGTCAGATTTATGAAGGAATAGTCAAACGGGTTGATTTCCCTAATAAAGGAATCATCGAGGTAGAAGGCGAAAAGGTTATTGTAAAAAACTGCATACCTGGTCAGAGGATTAGCTTTGCCGTAAACAAAGTAAGAAAAGATAAATCTGAGGGAAAGCTGATGGAGGTACTTGCAAAATCACCTTTGGAGTGCAGGGAGAAGGCTTGCAGAAGCTTTGGTGAATGCGGAGGCTGCAGCTATCAGACAATGTCCTATGAAGGTCAGCTTGAGATGAAGAAGGAACAGGTGAAGCGACTGTTGAGTCAAGTATGCAGGGAATATAGCTTTGAAGGTATTCTCAGTAGCCCAACGGAATGGGGCTACCGCAATAAGATGGAGTTCTCCTTTGGAGATGAATATAAGAATGGCCCGCTTGCTCTGGGGCTTCATAAAAAAGGCAGCTTTCATGATATTATCACCGCCGATGACTGCCGGATTGTGGATAAAGATATCAATACTATACTGGATTGTGTATTACAGTACTGCACAAAACTAGGAATGGATTATTACCACAAGCTTTCGCATAAGGGTTATTTAAGACATCTGCTCGTTCGAAAGGCTGTAAAAACCGGAGAAATTCTAATTAATATTCTAACAACCTCTCAGGAAGAGGAATTAGAAGCCTTGAAGGGCGGAGATATCAATATAGAAGGAACAGATCATTATTCAAAGATAGAAAACAAGGATGATATCTTTGCTCCGCTTGCAGTACAATTACTTCAACTACCGCTTCTGGGAAGGATTGCAGGTATTCATCATACCTATAATGATAGTCCTGCTGATGTAGTGAAGAGTGATCGCATGGAAGTACTGTATGGAAGAGATTATATATACGAAGAGTTACTTGGACTAAGATTTAAAATATCAACCTTTTCCTTCTTTCAGACTAACTCTCTGGGAGCTGAGGTTCTATATTCAAAGGTTAGAGAATATGTTGGTGAGACAAAGGATAAGAAAATATTTGATTTATACAGTGGCACCGGAACGATAGCCCAGCTTCTGGCACCAGTTGCAAAGAAAGTAACCGGAGTCGAAATTGTAGAAGAGGCAGTAGATGCCGCCAGTGAAAATGCTGCTTTAAACGGACTTACTAATTGTGAATTTATAGCTGGAGATGTACTCAAGGTTATTGACTCTCTTCAGGACAAACCGGATATTATTGTTCTCGATCCGCCGAGAGATGGGATACATCCAAAGGCGCTAGATAAGATCATTGATTTTGGAGTAGACAGGATTGTGTATATATCCTGTAAACCAACTTCGCTGATTAGAGATCTGGAGGTTTTACAAGCGAAGGGATATAAGGTGGAAAAGGTCTGCGCGGTAGATATGTTTCCGGAGACAGTGCACGTTGAGACGGTTTGTTTGATGTCACGCAAAGATAAATAAATAGGCTCTAAAGGGCTTGAAATCAAAGGTTTCCAGACTTTCGGTAACAATCACCGATTGATGGAAACCTTATTTTTTTATCGTTCAAAAGCAGCCCGGGTTTGAGAGCATTGTTGGGTTGAGGCTATAGAACTGCTTTTTATCCCGCGAGACAAGGGAACTACTGTTTTTGGATAGGGTTGAAACTAGGGAACTGTTGTTAAATGAATGAAGTAAAAGGCAGTAGTCCTATTACAGAACTACTGCCTTCTACTATGTTATCTTCCTAAATCATCTCGGCTAATATGTTGTTGTAGAATTGTTCTCATACGCTTGATCATATCGTTAACCGATGACTGAGGCTTATTAATAAGGTTTGCAATTGTACGTTGTGATTTTCCGTCATAAAGCATTTCAAATATTGGTGCCAACTCAGGAGCCTTGTTGCGAAGACTGTCAAGAAGGTCTTCAAAGAGCATAGCCGTTAGGATTGTTTCACACTGTATAGCAGCTGGGTCCTCGAATTCAAGCTCTGTTTCCTCGAAGAAAGATTCAAGCGAAAGCGGAGCTCCATCCTTCATCTTCTTGCAGGCCTTACAGTCCATTTCGCAGCGCTTGAGTTTTCCCTTGCCATCGCTAACTATGCAACGGCGGCTGCGTTCTTCACGTTTCATTTCTGCCCAAATGGGACGCATGTACGTAAGATAAAGTTCTTCGTCATCTGTAGGAATCATGATAGCTGATACTATTTTATTCCCGATTTTTGCTGGTACCACATCTTCCTTCTTGATACCGTACGCTTCGATTGTCTCTCTTGTTACCTCCATGGGGATGAGATAAGTTTTTTTGTCTTTCTTTGTCATAATGTAAGCCCTCCTTCGGCTTGAAACCGAAGCGAGAGCTCACATGACGTGCACCAGCCCAAAAAGGCAATAGTCGACCGTCCGAATGGGATTACTCCCGCTTCAGAATTGGCGACCAGCTATTCCAGTGGCTGGTGGCAGTTATTTAGTTGTTCACCCGATAGGTCTGGAATCATCCTTGATCAGGGGATGTCCTATGGGGTGGGTTTGATGGAAGAGGCTAGTCAATGCTTAAAGTCGGTCTACGATGGTTTACATGTGTTTTTGCCTTAAATGATTGATTTTTGTAGTCTATTGTGATACCATGTTTGTGGAAATATCTGTATAAGCACCGTAAGCATGTCTTCCTCGTCTATCTAAGTAAAGAATACCAAGGCGAGTAGGTACAGGCGTATAGGTCAAAATGGTGTTTATTAGGTACTGTAGGTACAGGCTAGGTACAAGTGAGGTGAGCACGATCAAGAGTTTTGAATTTTTCAGAGACCTGTATAGATATCTTGTAAAACAAGAAAACCAGGGTGTCTTTATCATCAAATTTTTTATTGCCGGAGGAAGTAGCTACTTTACACTGCCAAAGTCGAAAACACATAGAACAACATCATATTTAGAGAATGAGCGTCATTACGCAAAAGACAGAGTGTTGACCCCTGAAATGAAGGCGAGTTTCCCAAAACCGGCAAAGGTTGATGAACTTAAAAACTTTCTTGAAACGAACCTTGATTCCGATAAAGTTAGAGACTGCATGAATTCATTCGGTGTACCCGCATCATATGAAGTGAACAAACGCTATCTTGCAAGGGCATTAGCAGTTCAATTTCAAATGTTTATTGTTCGTGGCGATGATGATGTTGATAATGTCATAATCTCTGAATATCAACGACAAGTGCTCGGAGTTGAAGATGAGCCGAATATGATTTGTGGGCCTTTAAATAATGGCGATGATGTTTGGGTTGAAGATAAAGGTAGAAATCACAAGGCCAAATGTTACGAAACTTTTGAGCATACATGGGTGATTCACAATTCTGGACATCTAAGTTGGTACAGTAGAAAACTTGTCTTTGTAAATGCTACAGATGTCCGTCCTAGTGCTAGTAAAACGGAAATAGAGATACCGGAAACTGCTCCGGGTGAAATAATAAAAATAACCACGAGCTTTTACGCCCGTGGCTTTGAAGGAAAGTTCGATTGTATTTGGGAGATGCAAGACTGTGATGGAAATAACTGCTTTCCAAATTACAGATGGATTTTCAATGTTGCAATTGATACTATTTTTGAAGCCTAATCATGGAGGTTAACAACGTGAGCGATTATAACATTGAGAAATGGTCCACCTTGAAAGAAGTCATGGAACACCTTGGCATCGGCAGAGATACCGTTTTGCAGTGGATTGCAAAAAGGAATATGCCAGCTTACAAGGTAGGCAGACTGTGGAAGTTTAAGCTATCAGAAGTAGACGAATGGATTCGTTCCGGCGGCGCAGCTGATGAAGCTCCTGACAAAGACTAGAGTCCAGATTATTGGACAGACAAAATTATAAAATAATAATGGCAAGGTGTATTTGAACGCCACGAGCCGGAAAGAGGAAAATGTTATGGCAAAAGCTGCTAAAAAAGAAGTTGCGGTTTCACTGGAGACCGTTTTGTGGAACTGTCGTGTTGCCCTTCGTGGGGTTGGAAGTACTGAAAAGAATAGAGATGCTGTTATAGGGTTAGTGTTTTTAAAGTTTGCAGGGGACAAGTTTGAAAGACGAAGAGCAGAATTATTGGAGCAATACGGGGATATACCAGCTTTTCTTGAAAAAGTATCGTTCTATAATGCTGTAAATGTATATTATTTGAAGGAAACTGCACGGTGGTCTTATATTGTGAAAAACGCAAGCGCTAATGATATTGCAGTTATTCTAGATCAAGCAATGGCAGATATTGAAGAAAGTAATACTCCATTAAAAGGAGCTTTACCACTTAATCTTTTTGCAACACTTGGGGCAAGTAAAGAGGCTATCAAAAATTTAATAGATGAAGTAAATAAAATAGACGAGAAACGCTTTCATGAAGATGATTTGATTGGCCGAGTATATGAATATTTTCTTCAGGTATATGCTGCTGCCGGAACAAAGGAAGATGGTGAATTTTATACCCCTGCTTCAGTAGTTAAACTGATTGCAGAAATGATTGAACCTTATTCTGGCACTGTGTATGACCCATGTTGTGGTTCGGGCGGTATGTTCGTTCAATCTCTAAAGTTTGTAGATCGTCATAATGGTAATCGCCAGAACGTTTCAATTCTGGGCCAAGAGAGCAATCCCGACACATGGCGTCTTTGTAAAATGAATCTTGCTATCCGTGGTATTGCGCATAATCTTGGTGAAAAAAACGCTTCAACATTTACTGAGGATTTACACAAAGATAAAAAAGTTGATTATATTATGGCTAATCCGCCTTTTAATTTAAAAGGTTGGCGTGGTGAAGATCAACTTACTGACGATCCTCGTTTTAAAGGTTTTTCAACACCACCTGTAGCAAATGCAAACTACGCATGGATTCTGCATATGATTTCAAAATTAGATGTAAATAAAGGTATTGCAGGTTTTC
This sequence comes from Bacillota bacterium, assembly GCA_023421505.1. GTDB lineage: Bacteria > Bacillota > Clostridia > Lachnospirales > Lachnospiraceae > Mobilitalea. The sequence goes on along the minus strand of JAEZTJ010000001.1, from coordinate 9,726 downwards.
TGCTTGCAAATGGTGCATTAAACGCAGATGGTGTGGAATATGAAATCAGAAAAGAATTGCTTGAACGAGACAAGATTGAAGCTATTATCGTTCTACCTCGTGACATGTTCTATACCACAGATATTTCTGTCACTTTATGGATTGTTAATATGAATAAAAAAGCTTGTACATCAGGCGACAGACAGCTTCGTGACCGTACAAATGAAGTACTATTTATGGATTTGCGACGCTGGGATGGTAACATAGAAGAAATTGTAATTGACAAGGGTAAGAAAAAGAAGAAAACAGTGTTTACTGATGATCAAATTATAGAAATAAAGAAAATATATAATAATTGGCAAAGCACTGATACAAGCCTTTACTCAGATGTTCCTGAACTTTGTAAATCCGTAAAACTTGATGAGAAAGAAGGCATTCGCGCTAAGAACTATTCTCTTGCCCCAAGTAAATATATAGAGTTCATTGACCATGACTTAGAAATTGATTACGAAAAAGAGATGGCCCGTATTCAGGCTGAAATGCGCCAAGTAATGAAGGCTGAAAAGAAATCACAAGCCATACTCGAAGAAGCGTTCAGGGGGATTGGTTATGGGATTGACTAAATTCAAACTTAGAGAATTAATACAATTGTCAACGGAAACAAATAGCGAACTTGAATACGGCGTTGATGATGTTCGTGGTATATCTATTAAAAAAATGTTTATTGATACAAAGGCAGATATGACCGGAGTGTCTTTAAAACCTTATTCTTTAGTAAAACCAGATAGTTTTGCTTACGTAACGATAACATCAAGGAATGGAGAAAAGATAAGCATTGCCCATAATGATACAACGGATACTTATATTGTTTCTTCCTCATATGTTGTGTTCAATGTTAGTAGAACTGACATATTGTCATCAGACTATTTATTTATGTATTTTAACCGTCCTGAGTTTGACAGATATTCTCGTTTTAACTCTTGGGGGTCAGCCCGTGAAGCTTTTTCATGGGATGATATGTGTGATATTGATATTGAACTCCCAACGCTACCAATTCAGCAAAAGTATGTTGATATTTATAATGCTATGCTTGCAAACCAGAGAGCCTATGAAACAGGTCTTGATGATTTGAGAATAACTTGTGAAATCGAAATAGATAAAATTAAACATGTTGCTCAAAAAATTCCAACAGGGAAACTGCTTGAGAACGTTGACGTTAGAAATGCTGATGGTGCTATCACAGCTATTCAAGGCATCAACATTACAAAGAATTTTATGCCGTCAGTTGCAAGTGTAGCAGAAGGCAGTCTCCAGAATTATAAAGTTGTTCAAAAGGGGCAATTTGCGTATAGCTCAATGCAGACAGGTAGAGATGAATGTATTCGAATTGCTCTGTTGCAAGAGGACGAACCGATTATTGTTTCACCCGCATATTCTGTTTTGCAAGTTAAAAATAATGATGTACTTGCTGAGTATATAATGATGTGGTTTTCACGCAGCGAAAGCGATAGATATGGTTGGTTTGCCAGTGATGGCAGTATTAGAGCAAATTTGGACTTGGATAGGTTCTACGAAATTGATGTACCTGTTCCGGATATTAAAGTACAGGAAGCTATCGTTGGAATTTATAACGCCTATCTTATACGACGTGATATAAATGAAAAGTTGAAAGAGCAAATAAAAGACTTGTGCCCGATATTGATTAAAGGCTCGCTGGAAGAAGCAAATACCTAAAGGAGGGTTAAAAAATGAGTTTATATACAGAACGTCATGGATTAAGAAAGCCAATCGTACGTACGAGTAGAATTTCAAAAGAAGTTTACACCTTGCTATTAAATATATGCCAAAAATACTATAAAAATCTAACACATATCTTTAAGCTTCAGCAGCATTGTTCTTTTGTGGACCAGGATTATATTGAATTTAACCGTAGTCAATTTGAAAATAGAATGGCAATAAAAATTCCTAATATATTTAAAGACGAGTATGGTCATATAGCTGCTCCACAAGATAATGATGATTATGATCAATATTCATTAATTGACCTTATAGAGTATGTTGCTGTAAATATAAAGGATATTTCTGAAGGATGGAATAATGATCGTTACAAAAATTATTGGTATATTAATTGTTTGGATACATCAGATGTTTTCGATGACTATCGAAATGAAATAAATGAAATATTTGAAGAGTCTGGGGTTCTGTTTACATTAACCACAGAAAAAATCATTGAACGTGTGGTAGAGAATAGCCCTCTTTCAGCAGAAATAGAAATAAAGTCTCAGCAAATTTCTGAGGTTGGGACAAGAGAATTAATGAAAGATGCAATTGCATTATATAAAACACCAAATCCTGCAGCCCGCCAAGATTCAGTTGAAAAAATATGGGACGCTTTGGAACGACTGAAAACTTATTATACAAACATGGATAAAAAAACATCAGCGACAAAGGTTGTTGAGGATATGAGCAATGGGCAAAGTGATTTTATTACTGTGTTTAATGCAGAATTTAAAGCGCTAACGGATATTGGTAATAATTTTAGAATCCGTCATCATGAGACAAATAAAATTGATATTACAGATAATCGTCACTACGATTACTTTTTTAACCGATGCTTATCGTTAATTGCTTTAGCAATTCAATATTTACAATAAAAGGAGGAGGGGTTAAGTTGGATTATATCTTTGAAAAAGGAAAATTTACTGAAGATGAGCTTGAGCAGGCCATAATTACGCTTTTCGAACAACAAGGCTATACTTATGTCCAGGGGGAGGGTCTTCATAGAAAGTATGAGGATATCCTTCTTCTTGATGACCTACGTGCATTTATAGCTGATCGTTATGCATCTGAAAGTTTGAGTGAAGCCGAGATTCAGAAAATTATTAATCGTCTTAATCTCATTCCTTCTACACCACTTTATAACGGAAACCGCGAGACATTTTTACTTGTAAACGAGGGTTTTGACTTGGTACGTGATGATATTAGCCAGGTCGCGCTACATGTGGACTACATTGACTTTGATGAACCAAGCAATAATATTTTTAAGGTTGTTAATCAGTTTTCTGTTCAGGGAGAGCGTTTGCGTCGCCCGGATCTACTTGTGTTTATAAACGGTATTCCTATTGCTATTTGTGAGTTCAAAACAGCGATCGAAGAAGATACTACCATCCATGATGCATGGGAACAGGTTACAATCCGCTATAAAAGGGATATCCCGAAATTAATGAAATATTGCTTTCTTTCTGTCATTAGTGATGGAGCCAATACAAAACTTGGGAGTATTTTTACACCATATAAGTTTTATTACTCGTGGAATAAAGCAAACGATCAAGATAAAGTTTCAAATGGTATTAGCTCTCTGCTCACCATGATTGAAGGTGCTTTTGCAAAAGATCGGGTTACTAAAGTTCTTAGAGACTATATTTTCTACCCAGATGACAGTAAGAAGGATGAAGCTATAGTTTGTCGTTATCCGCAGTTCTTTGCTGCGCAGAAAATGCTTGATAACATCAAAGCACATATGCGCCCCACTGGTGATGGAAAAGGTGGTACATATTTTGGTGCTACCGGGTGCGGCAAGACTTATACTATGTTATTTTTATCACGTTTGATTGCTTTGAGGGATAATGAGGCCTTCAATAATCCTACCATTGTCATTCTCGAAGACCGTGAGGATTTGGATACACAAACTTCAGAATTATTTGTAACGGCGAAAAAGTATCTACATGAAAGTGATGTTCGAAGTATCGAAAGCCGTGAAGATATGGAGAAGACGCTGCGAGATAAACCAAGCGGCGGTATTTACATTACCACCATCCAAAAGTTTTGTGAAAAGACTGGCCTGCTTTCTGACCGTAGCAATATTATTTGTATTTCTGATGAGGCTCATAGAACGCAAACTGGTGTTGGCGCGAAGTTAAAGAAAACTGATAAAGGCGTATTCACCACTTTTGGATTTGCAAAGTACCTCCGTGACAGCTTCCCTAATGCTACATATTGTGGTTTTACAGGAACTCCAATAGATGAAACAATAGCTGTTTTCGGTAAGGTTGTAGACAGTTATACAATGAAAGAGTCTAGTGATGATGGAATAACGGTTCGTATTGCTTATGAACCACGTCTTGCACGGGTAATTGTATCTGAGGAACAGGCAAAAGAAATTCAGAAGTATTATGACCAGTGCATAGCTGAAGGCTCTAATCCGGAGCAGGTTGAAGAAAGCAAACGCGCTATGAGTTCTATGACAGCTATACTTGGTCATCCTGATAGGATTAAAAAGTTGGCTTCTGATATGGTGACTCATTATGAATCGCTCTGTGCAGAAAAGCCAGAAATTGTGCAAAAGGCAATGATAGTATGCGCAGATCGGCCGTTGGCTTTTAAAGTATTAAAGGCGGTAGAAGCTATCCGCCCTGACTGGTTCGTGGCACGTAAAGCTGAAAACGAATCAGATCTGACAAAAGATCAGTTAGATAAACTTGTAGCCTTACCTAAAATCAATATGGTTGCCACGCAAGGCCAGAACGATGAAAAAGAACTGTTTGACATATGTGGCACAAAAGAACATCGTAAGATGTTGGACAAACAGTTTAAGAATAATGACTCAAACTTTAAAATTGCGATTGTTGTTGATATGTGGATTACAGGATTTGATGTTCCGTCCCTGGCTGTCATGTATATCGACAAACCACTCCAAAAGCATAGCCTTATTCAGACGATCTCCCGCGTAAATCGTGTATTTGATGGTAAGGATAAAGGTTTAGTTGTGGACTACATTGGAATTAAAAATGACATGATGGAAGCTGTCAAAAAATATGGTGGCCCTCAAGAAAACCCGATTGATGAACTTAATATTTCATTGTCTATATTCCGTAACCATTTAGCACTAATAGATGAGCTTCTTTCAGGTTTTGATTCTTCGATGTTCCATCATGGGACACCGATTCAAAGACTTAATTGCTTAAATGCTGCAGCAGAATATGTTCAAGCCAGTAAAGATATGCAAACACGTTTCATGGGCTTATCTCGCAGATTAAAAGGTGCGTACCATATTTGCTTTCCTTCAGGTGAATTGACTGATCAAGAAACGGCGAAAGCACAATTCTATCTAGCTATTCGTTCAATCATTTACAAGCAGACTAAGGGAGATGCACCGGATTCAGAAGTTATGAATAGCGTAGTTGAAGAAATGGTACGCGAAGCTATTACTTGCACTGGTATCGAAAATATTGTCGATGAACATAAAGCTGTTGATCTTTTCAGCGACGATTTCCTTGCGGAGCTTGATAATGTAAATCTTCCAATTACAAAGTTTAATGCACTGTTGAAGCTTTTGCGCAAAGCTATTACAGCTTATGGACGCACCAATAAAGTCAAGGCTATCGAGTTTGATGAGCGATTGAAAGAAGTTGTTGAGGCTTATAACAGCCGTGATAAGCTGGTATTTACAAGTGAGGTTGTTTCGGACTTCGTTAATGATTTGTCTGAACAGTTGCTCAAGATAATGAAAGACCTGCAAGATGATAAGTCTTCATTTGAGAAACTTGGAATCAGCTATGAAGAAAAAGCTTTTTACGATATTCTTGTAAAAGTTCGTGACGATCATGGGTTTCCATATGAGGATGAAAAGTGTCTTGTTCTTGCTAAAAAGATAAAAGAGCTCGTTGACGATAAAGCACAGTTTGCTGATTGGTCATCGCGTGATGATATAAAGAATCAACTCAACATGGACCTTACGGTGCTTCTTTACAAAAATGGTTATCCTCCTGAATGGGATGAAGAAGTATTCGAAAAGGTTATGGAGCAAGCCGAGAATTTTAAGAAATATGGTGATTAAAATATCTCGGAGGGCGCTGTAGGAGGTAGCTTATGATTAATGCATTAACAAAGAGCATAAATAGCAGAGGATTTGACCAGGTCTTTAAAGAGGTTCTCCATTCGGAGAGTCTTGGCTTGCTTTCAAATGAAGAACTGCGTCTATTCAGGCTAAAAGAGGTAATAGATAATAAGTTTTCAAAGGACTCGCTCCGTACATTCATAAGTAAAAATATTGGGCATTATGTTTTCTCGCGTTCAAGGATTGAACAGTTTCGTGTCGAAGGCGATGAGTTTAGTGTTGGTATTGAGGCATTGGACCTTATGTATAAGAGTGGTCGTGCAGATGAGAAAGGTACCGGAAATGAGCTAGGTGAAATACTTTTATATGCCTTCCTAGAGACGGTTTTGGGTGCACCAAAGATATACAGCAAGATAGAGTTAAATTCATCAGTCAAATCTGGGATAAGCGCATGTGATGGTATGCATTTACGAGCACTTGACTCCGGAGGAAAAACACTGTCTTATGAGATGATATTTGGTACCTCATGCGTTGTTGGGGATCTTGGTTATGCCATAGATGAGGCCTTCGAGTGTATTCAACAGATATCTGGTAGAACAACAGAAGAATTACAGATCGTTGATAGTACAGTTTTTGAATTACCTGCTGATGATCCAGTGGCTCTTCAATTAAATGATATTATAAAACCTGCTCCCGGTAAGGATGTATATCGAGATACAGCTTTTGGCATTTTTCTCGGTTACACAATTGGTTTAGACTCTTCGCGTTATAAAAGTTCAGATTATCGAGATGCACTAGAAAAAAAGATGGACAATGATATTAAACACTATGCTCCTTATATAAAAGAAAAGATTAACAAGCTTAGCCTTAACAATCGTTCTTTCTATGTGTATGTGCTTCCCTTTGACAACGCAGAAGATGACAAGAAGGCCATTATGAAAACTGTCATGAGAGAAGGTGACTCTTATGGCAGATAAAAAGAACTTGAAGTTTGGTGATGTTTTCTTTGCTGAATTGAACCAGGATGCCTATCTAAAGAAAATATATGAAGACATATTATACAATTACGCTATCAAGGTTTTTGGATTTAATAAACGCCGGAAGCGCGAGATACCGATAAAGGATGCTCTCGCTTTTGCAGATCTACTTTCAAAATCCAATCATGCAACACTTTACGATTCCCAAAAAATGTGGGCACAAGAAATAGTCACAATGTTGCATTATATTTACCCCGAAGACGAGAAGGTCTCTTATATAGCTGGTTCTGTACTATCAAGCATTGGTAATTATCAGGGTACGAATATTGTTAAATCATCGTTTGATGGAGTTGGCACTCTTGATAAAATTTTCGCGGGTTACAAAAAGGAATATTATACAATCCCGGCGGACCCCGAAAAGCAGTTTATGAGTGCTCAAAAAATCGTGTATGACCATTTTGCCGATGAGTATTACAGTTACTCTGGCCCAACGTCTATGGGTAAATCTTACATAATGAGGATGTTCATCAAGCAACAGATTTTTTCTGGTGTCAAAAATAATTTTGCGCTTGTTGTGCCAACGAAAGCTTTAATTAATGAGGTTCGAATAAAGATAACAGATGACTTGCAGTATATGTTACATGAGAATAACTATCACATTGTAACAGCTGCAGGAGATGCTGTATTAATGAAAAATTCCGAAGAAAACAGTGAACGAAGATATATTTTTATCATGACTCCGGAACGGTTGCTCTATCTCCTTATTAATGAACAAAATATTCAGCTTGACTACTTGTTTATTGATGAGGCCCATAAGCTTTCTGGTACTGATAATCGAAGCCCTTTTTATTACCAAATTGTTCATATGCTTTCAGAACGAGAGCATAGACCGCACTTTGTTTTTGCGTCTCCTAATGTTCCTAATCCTGAAATATATTTAAGTTTGATAGCAGGCGTGGAATCAAATGAGTCGAAAAAGCAAAAACTCGCGTCATCTTTTTCCCCTGTTTCTCAAGTTAAGTTTTTAATTAATCTAGATGACAATGAGGTAGATGTATATAATGAGCATACTAAGGAAACGGTGCCTTTAACATCTATAGCACTTGAAGACGCGGACTTGACAGATGTGCTTCTCCGCTTTGAAAAGGATGATAAAGGTGTAGAAAGACAGTGTATTATATACTTCCCTTCTACCCGTAAGACAGTAGTAGCGGCAAGGGATTTTGCTGCTAATCGTGTTGAAAAGAGTAATGATAAAGAGCTGATAGAACTCGCTAAAGACATAAAGAATGATATACATGGAGATTACTATTTAGCTGAACTTATTTCCAAGGGCATTGCATATCATATAGGTTACTTGCCAGCGTCTATTCGTCAGAGAATAGAAGATTTGTTCCGGGCAGGTTCTATAACGGCATTATTCTGTACAAGTACGCTTGTTGAAGGTGTTAATTTGCCAGCGGACAATTTGTTTATTACAGACTTTAAAAATGGCAGCAAGCATATGAAAGCTGTAGATTTCCGTAACCTTATCGGCCGTGTTGGACGCTTGGAATACAATCTTTATGGCAATGTATTTCTAGTCGCGAGTAGTGAAAAAGCAAATGAAAAATATGTAAGCCTGCTTCAGGAGGACATAGCACCACAGACATTGTCTATTGAAAAAGGACTTACAAAACCACAAAAGCAAAATGTTATAGAAGCCCTTTTACATGGAACAGTGGAGCTTGTGAAATATCCAGAAAAGCAGTCAGCAGATTCGTATGATATAATGCGTAAATTTGCAATCATTCTCTTAAATGATATTTTGAAAAATCGCAATAGTCGTGTTAGACAAGAATTTCGGCAGCTAATGAAACCGGGAGACGAAGATAAGATCAGAGCCCTTTTTGCTTCCAACGAAGAATACATCCAGGATGATGATATAACAATATCTGTTGACCAGTCAGAGTCCTTGTATCAAGCAATTTCACAAAACGGGCTTGAGTTCCCTGCGGTTGATGAACAAGGTAACTTTGATTCAGCACAATTACTGGCGTTTCTGGAGCGTCTATGCAGAATATTTAAATGGGAGATATATGAATCTGAAACTTTAGGACATGTAGGCAAATATTCCAAGAAGCATGGTAGGCTTAGTTGGTATGCTGTTATTTTAAGCCAGTGGGTACAAGGTGACGGTCTAAACAAAATAATGTTTCAGGCTATTAGTTATAAGCAGCGTAATCCAGAAAACGCTCTATATATCGATAACAACTACGTTGACTACAATGACTCTCGTGAACATAGAAATATAGTTATTTCTGATGTGCTCAGTGTTATTGATAAAGTCATTCTTTTCAAAATATCAAATTATTTCTTGAAAGTATCAAAGGCTTATAAAGAAATAAGACAGGTTGAAAAGGTCCCTAATGACTGGTATGAGTTTGTTGAGTATGGTTCTACGAATAAAAAAATAATAAATATCCAGAAGCATGGTTTTTCACGTGAGTCATCTCTTTATATTTTAAATCATGGAAAAGACTATATTGCGCAGACTGAGCCTGAATTAAAACTAAAAAAGAGTCTGTTAGAATGTTCAAATGAAGGCGTGAAGAAAGATGCCGCAATCATCAAATACAACATTCCAGACTTATTTGTAGATTAGAAATGAGATAAGGCCTCTGAAGGATTAAGTTCCCTCAGAGGTCTTTTCTAATCTTTCTTATAAAACATTGTCTCGTAGCCATCGGCTCTAAGTGCCAAACCATTTATCCAGGGTGGCGTTCGTCCCATCTGCTCACAAACTGCTTTAAGGGAGACATCCATGCTGCACTCAATAATTAGCTCGTCATGGACGTGACCACAGATAAAGCAATGACTGAGTGTTTTCATGGCATAGGCCAGGATATCCCGGCTGATTGCCTGCACAACATTTTCCGTAAACTTCGGCCCGTA
>JAEZTJ010000011.1 GCA_023421505.1 Bacillota bacterium | reverse complement strand
GTGATGTAGAACATGGTTTGATGAGCAACTGTATGAAGTCGTTGGTACTTAGGGCCTGTATTTTAGGGCCTTATGTACCACTACGTACTTCATCCAAGCGGGAGTGTGTTGCGAACAAACCATGTTCTGCATCACGATTTTGAAGATACAAATTGTGCAAAATGACGAAGTACAAAATCTAAATAGGCTTTTGACACTCTAATCTTAAATATATAATTGCGAAACGATATAGTTTTACTAATTGTATACACAGCATATACTATTCCTTCGCTCCAACGCTCCTATGAGCTTAACTTATGCTCCGGAATAGTATATGCTGTGTATACAGTACTTACAATTAATGAGTTTCGCAATTACCTATTTTTTATTAAATAATGATAGGAGAATCGCTCTTATTACTGCTAGGAATTCTTACACAAATAAAAGATTTATTTCTTGACAAGTTGTGATGAATTTCTTATGATTACATTTAAAATGAAGAAACCATATGAAATGAATGGGAGGATGAAAAATGAGTAATTATCATATTGATACGAAATGTATTCAGGAGGGATATAAGCCGCAGAATGGTGAACCAAGAGTCTTACCGATATACCAGAGTACTACATATAAATACGATTCCAGTGAGCATGTGGGTAAGCTCTTTGACCTTGAGGAGGAGGGCTTCTTTTATACGAGACTTGCCAATCCGACTGTCGACTGCGTAGAGCGTAAGATAGCTGCATTAGAAGGGGGAGTCGGTGCACTTTGTACCTCCTCAGGGCAAGCCGCAAGCCTGATAGCAGTTTTAAATATCTGTAGCGCTGGAGATCATATTGTATCCTCCAGTACAATTTATGGCGGCACAACTAATTTGTTCGCTGTCACCTTAAAAAGAATGGGAATTGAAGTAACCTTTGTTAATCCTGATGCTTCCCTAGAAGAGTTACAAAAGGAAATGAAAGAGAATACGAAGCTGGTATTTGCCGAGACAATCGCTAATCCAGCACTCATTGTTACTGATATTGAGAAGTTGGCAAACTTAGCCCATAATAATAACCTACCGCTATTTGTAGATAATACCTTTGCGACACCGATTAATTGCAGACCCTTTGAATTTGGAGCTGATATTGTACTGCATTCCACCTCCAAATATATGGACGGTCATGCAGTAGCACTTGGCGGTGTTATTGTAGATGGCGGTAAGTTTAATTGGGATAATGGTAAATTTCCCGGATTATCCACACCGGATGAATCCTATCATGGTATCGTTTATACTAGAGACTGCAAAGAGAAGGCTTTTATTACTAAGGCAAGAGTGCAGCTGATGCGTGATTTAGGATCTACGCCAGCACCTAATAATGCATTCTTATTAAACCTAGGTTTGGAAACACTTCATCTAAGAATGGAGCGTCACTGCAGTAATGCACAAAAGGTAGCGGAATATCTTGAAAAAAACGAGAAAATCAGCTGGGTAAATTATCCGGGCTTAGTAAGCAGCAAATATCATGAGCTTGCGAAGAAGTATCTTCCAAATGGTTCCTGTGGTGTAATATCCTACGGAGTTAAGGGTGGAAGAGAGGCGGCTGTAAAATTCATGGACAGCTTAAAGCTTGCAGCCATTGTAGTGCATGTAGCAGATGCCCGTACCTGCGTTCTACATCCTGCCAGCACTACACATAGACAGCTTAATGATCAGCAGTTGATTGCTGGCGGAATCACTCCCGATCTCATCCGTATGTCGATTGGAATAGAAAATGTTGAGGATATTATCGCTGATATTGAACAGGCATTAAATAATATCTGATGAGGAAGAACGGATGAAATTATTCGTCATTTGAATGATATATTATTATAAGTGGTACATAAGGCCAGAAACTACTGGGCCTTATGTACCTACAACTTTATAACAGTTACTCATCAAACCATGTTCTACATGATGAAGCTAAATTTCGAGGGCTATTTACACTCTAAACTTTATATCTCACCAAAAAATACTGTAAGGTACAATCCTTTACAGTATTTTTTGATGAGATATAATTACCATACAGAGAAGCTTATAAGAGCGGTTAGCTTTTATTAAAGCAAAACTAATGAAATAAGGATAGCTGTTCATAGTTATAACTATATCGATAAGCACGGATGATATCTTCCATTTTATATAAGATACCATATTTGTTACATTCTTCGGCAAATATATGATATAGCTCTTTATTTTTTGGATTATGGCATAGATAAGAGTTACCAAAGGTTTTCATATACAGCTCTTTTAAATGCTGATCAGGAAACAGTTGATCAAGCTTATGATAAAAATATTCCCGCTGCCCAAAACGTAGGGTTACTCCAAATAATGCATAGATGAATTTTGCTCCGCTTATATGTGCTTTATGAACGATCTCTAAGACGTTCTGTACAGTATCGTTAATATAGGGAAGAATAGGAGTCATCAGGATACCTGTAAAAACACCCGCTTCACTAAGCTGTTTTACGGCTTCAAAGCGTTTGGAGGATTCACAGACACCCGGTTCAAGCATTTTACTAAGAGCATCCTCTGCTGCAGTAACTGTAATCTTACAGAGAACAGGAGAATGTCTGCTGATTCGTTGTAAAATATCGACGTCACGAGCAATCAGATTACTTTTTGTTGCTATGGCAATTCCAAAATGGTAATCATCTATCAGTTTCAGAGCTTGTCTACTCAACTGATACTTTTCTTCATATGGATTATAGGGATCACTCATCGCACCGGTTCCAATTACACCCGTCTTTGTTTTTCTACTAAGTTCGTCCCGGATTATTGTAAGAGCATTTTCTTTAGCACGAACCATATCAAAGTCCTGTATCTGATAACAGTCACTCCTGCTATCACAGTAGATACAACCATGACAGCAGCCCTTATAGATATTCATATTGTAATCCATTGAAAACCAAGAGAGATCCTGCCTTTTTGTTAGGATTGTCTTTGCGGGTATGGTTATCATTTAATCAGTCCTTCCATCAGCTTAATGAACTTTGCCTCAGATTGAATCTCATTTGTGATAAAATTTCCGTCATAAAATAAACTATAGATAGTAAAGGGAGAGGGTGCTTCTCTTGCCATAAAGCCTGTAGTATACTTAATCAGGTGAAGCGTCTGTCCGTATTTTTTCGCGGCTTCGGCAATCAGGAGGGAATATTTCTCAGCATAAGGGCATTGATCAGAATAGTATAGTACAAAGCCTTTTTCATCAATAAAGCCATTTTTACAACAATCTTTAAATGCAGGTACGGAGGCGCTTTCTTTTATAGGAAGATATAAAAGCTCAAAATAAGGGCTAGCTGTGTCACAGACTTTAAACCCTTTATATTTTAGAAATTTTGGGTCTGAAAGAAACGGTTTTTTCTTTGGTGAAGATAGAACTACCAGTCCGGCTTTACCCTGTTCTTTGGCATCCTTTAGACATTCCTCTAAAAGTGCATTGGCATAACCCTTTCCCTTATATTGACCGGATACCCAAAAACACTTGATAAAAAGATAATCGGGAGCAGATATGGGGCACCAGGCAGCTTCTGCCGGTTGATATTCAATAAATACTTTTCCGCGAAGGTTAAGCTTCTTAAAGGCTAAGCCTTCAACAAACTGACTTTTCATCCATTCCTTCCTGTTAAAAAGGCAGGTTTCGCCCTTCTTATCACTGTTTGCACAACATATATCTTCTTGATCAATATTAAATTGATTAATCGTTAGGATGTCCATATAATCCTCCATTTGGCTATTATCCCGTGAATTTGGGCGGCAACAAAGTATTTGTAAATGAATTAATTCTGGTTATGATAAGATGCTGATATGATCTATCTTTTTACCGGATGACGTATAATTGTCTTCATCGTAGCCGGATTTGCCTTTCGAAAATCAGACATATAGATTTCGTGATGTCTGCGAATCTGAGAATCTGGCAGAACAGCACCGATATCATGAAGCAAATGATTTTCCTTGATAAATTCATCCATCTTAGCAACAGTAGCCGCTTCTGTATCAAAAGGGCCAATATGCATGCAATGAACACAAAGTCCTTCCTCAAAGGTAACAAACCTCGCTTTGGTGATATCCAGTTCAGGTTTCTTCTTTTTTACTTCTTCTTGCGCTTTAAGAAATACCTCCAAAGTAATAAATTCCGGCTGGCGTATCATAGAGGTCCAACAGAATTTTTCTTTTTGTGTAAAATTCATATCCTTATCATCCTCCAACCACCATAAGCCTTCTAATGGGGGAACCACATAATCGATAAAATTGTCTGCTTCAGAATTTGTTTTAATTTTACCGAGCTTTCTTCCCATTTTTATAGTATAGGTTAAGGCATAGAGTAGGCCTACAGCCTGCTGGTATTCACCGCCTTCATCATTCGGATTACCATACCCGTCAACCATGATAAAATTAAGCTTTGGTACCTCTATTAATGAGGGAACTGCTTTCAGTGCATATAAGTCTTTGTCTAATTTCCTATAATCGATTTTGTTCATTCTCTTTCATCCCTTCTTGAAATACAGCCTATAAATTAAGCTGTATATTGTATTCGATGAATAGATCATAGCACTCATAATATGACAACTAGACGTCATATTTATATTTATTTAACACATTTTTAAATTTGGTGATTAACTGTTCACGAAGCCCTATCGGCTCAATAACTTCGAGGTGATCTTCATAGGACATTAAATAACCGATTAACCATCCTCCCTCCTCTAAACTAGCATGTACAAGAAAGCTTCCGTCAGCTTCTCTCTGTATTGCTTCTCTGGGAAATTCATCATAGATACGATAAGCCATTGGGGCTTCAATTCTTAATAATAAATCAATTTTTTTATTGACTGGGGGACTTGCTGCTGACTTTACAGCTTCTTTTATCAAGGTTGGTTCAAAGGTTTCTTCCTTTACGATTAAAGCTTTTATTCGTGAGATTTTAAAATATCTTAAATCCTTTTTATCTCGGCATAAACCAAGTAAATACCAGGCCTGTCCCTTAAATAGTAATTTACTGGGTTCGATCATGCGATGGGATTCCTTCCCATAGGAATTAAAATAATCAAACTGAATTACTTTATGATGAAGAATGGCCTCCTTTAATCGCTTGAATTTCTGCTTATCCTCTTCCTTACTGCTCCAGTTAGAGAAATCCACCTCAATCCAATCCGTATTATTACTACCAAATAAGGAGCTGAGCTTTGAGAGAATATGATCGGTTTCAGTAAAATTAGTTACCTTTAGTCCCTGCAGAGCAGAAAGAATATCACTTTGCTCCTGTTCGGAAAGAACAGATTTATTTAGCACAAAATTCTCTAAAAGACCAATACCGCCACCTTTTCCTTTACTGGTATAAATTGGTATTCCCGCCTGACACAGGGTCTCAATATCACGGTAAATGGTTCTTTGAGAAACTTCAAAGCGTTCGCAAAGCTCCTTGGCAGTAACTGTTTTTTTATTCATTAGGATATAGATAATCTCAAAAAGACGGTTTATTTGCATGATAACCTCCATATGCCGCTTAAGCGGCATATAAATACTGAGCGAAAAGCACGCGTAGTGCTTTTTGCCGGTTGAAAAATGTACTTCTTTTCAACCTAATCTCCGTAAAATTTATTTTTTAATATTTTAACAAAATTAATATGACAATACAACGTCATATTTAATTTCGCGATCAAAATTTGCTTAAGAAGATGATTTATGAACCTATATAGCAGATTAATCGGTCAACGTAACAAATCGTTTATCGCATAAAAAAACTTCATTTTCACATAATATATAAGAATTATTGCTGTTCATCATAGGAACGAAGTACTTCCTGATAAACTAATTGAAAAGTAATAGATAAAAAGTAGGAAATGAGGAGTGGTCATACATGCAGAAGGAAATTTTATTAGAAAATGATATAAAAGAGAATAAGAGAATGCAAAATAACCGCGAACAAAATATGAGCCCAGCAGATACACAGAATAATCGCAGCCAGAGTGATGATAATGGCAGGGGGGATAATGACGCGAATACGCAGGAGAGGCAGGAAAACGAAAAGGTAATCAAGGAAAATGAGGACCTAAAGGACAAAAAAATCAGTGAATATGGCCAAACCCTTCTGGAAAATGGTAACAAAGATCATAAGATACATCTGTTATCAATTATAGGTGAAATAGAAGGACACGAATCGCTCCCCCAGCATAATAAAACGACCAAATATGAACATGTCCTTCCTCAGCTTGCTGCAATTGAAGACAGTACAGAAATCGATGGATTATTAATCTTAATTAATACGGTGGGAGGTGACGTGGAAGCAGGTCTTGCCATAGCAGAGATGATTGCGTCCTTAAGTAAACCTACCGTATCCTTAGTACTGGGTGGCTCCCATTCCATAGGAGTACCCTTAGCAGTATCAGCGAATTACAGCTATATCGTTCCTTCAGCGACCATGATAATTCATCCGGTTCGTATGAACGGAACAGTAATCGGAGTTACACAGACCTTTGAATATTTTGAAAAAATTCAGGATAGAATTATCAACTTTGTAGTTAATCATTCAAAAATTGATTATAACAGCTTCCGTGATCTTATGTTAGATACCCATCAGCTTGCCAAGGATGTCGGTTCTATTCTGGTTGGAGAAGAAACCGTGAAGAAGGGTATTATTGATGAGGTAGGTGGTATAAAGGAAGCCCTTAGTAGAATTAATTCAATGATTGATGCGAGAAAAGAGGAGAACAGCTGATGTTATATACTTCACGACCTTTGGAACGGATCTATGCTCCGCCTTCCGTATTTGAAAACAAGAAAGTGAATAAAGAGGGAGAAGCATCTTCAGAAGATTATCGTGAAGTTATTCTTCCAAACGGTAGAATAATTACACGTAAAGACGGAGAAAATTATGTAATTGAAAAACTATATTCTACTGATATGAAGGATTACTTGAACGAGGCATATAGCCCTGGCAAAAATATAAAAAGCTGATATAGCTCATAATAGTGTGAATTATTGAAAAGCATAATTCACACCTCAAAGTTTGTGCCTGCGTATTCCTCGGCACAAACAAATACAAAGGGTAGGCCTGATTAAATAATAAAGTGAATTATTGAAAAGCATAATTCACACCTCAAAGTTTGTGCCTGCGTATTCCTCGGCACAAACAAATACAAAGGGCAGTCAAGTGAAGTTAGTATATTACTTAAACCATTGGACAAATAAACCTCCAATGGTTTTTTAGATAATTGCTTAACTTCCGTTTCAGAATAATATGATAGTATGCATAGTGTATACATAACTTATAATTACTGAGTTTTGCAATTAACTAATGGTATTACAAGATAAATGGATGAATTTTATGGACGAAGTTGGACTTGCATATCATTTTTATAACAGGTATAATTATTCTGCGAATGCTTTACACTGTTTGGTATATTTTGTATTAAGGGGGAGATTAAGATCAATGGCTCCAAATAAAAAAAAGGGAAAACCTTCAAATAAAAAGAAGAAGAAATACAGTAGCGATAAACAAGAAAACTTAAGAGAAAATGGTGCTGTTCAGGATGAGATAATCATAGTGATAACCTTGGTTGTATCTATTCTGTTCTTTTTAAGTAATTTTGATTTATGCGGAAAGGTCGGAAAATACATCAGTGCGTTTGTGTTTGGACTGGTTGGAGCAGAAGCCTATATTTTACCCTTTGTTCTCTTTTTTATTGTGGCTTTCCATGTATCCAACCTTGGCAATAAAAAGGCATTAAGAAAGATAGTCTATGCAATTATTTTCTTTGTTGCCTTAGCAGCCCTAATTCAGATGGCTACAGATGCATCAACTGATATTAATATTTTTGATTATTATACGAGCTCTTGGAAGAACAGAAATGGCGGGGGCCTTATCGGCGGAATATTTGCTAAAATTCTATGCTCCTTATTTGCTAAGGTAGCAACCTGTATTATCCTGATAGCCGTTATGATTATTGCGGTTTTGCTTATGTCAGGAAAAGCAATTTTTACATATCTGGCCGGTAAAAGTAAAAGTACCCTGGAGGAGAGAAGGGAGTATCAAAGAATTCGCAGAGAGGAAGAGGAGAAAATGGCAGCGGAAGCTGGAGTAAATGCTTTGGGAAGAAGACCAGCCAGGACCTTTGAGATCAATCCTACGATACCCGGTTCAAGTAAGGAGTCACAAATTCAAGAGGCAGAAAAAGAAGATTTTATCAGTAAATTAAAAAGTAAAAAGCCTAAAAAAGAAAAAACCCCTAATGAAGAGGAGCTTCCGATATTAAATTTTCATCATATCTTCGAAGAGGAATATAAGGAAAAAGATGAATTAGATAATATACCTTCTAATTATGAGGAAGAGCTGCGTTTCAAGTTTGGAAATAAAGAAGAGCAGATAGAAAAGCCTGTGCAAGAGTATGAAAAGGAAGAAAAAACTTATGATACAGATGTAGTCGAGATGAATACAGATAGGAAAGCTTTCAAAGAAGAAGCTATTGCTGTTGAAAACAAATCGGTAAAGAATTTAACAAAAAATCAAAATATAGCTTCTACAGAAGTAGAAGACCTGAATATTTCACAGATTACAAAGCAAAAGGAATATACTTTTCCTCCAGTCAAGCTTTTAGCGCCTCCGAAGCCAAAGGCGAATAAAGGAGGTTCTCCTGAGAAGGACTTAAAGGATACTGCGATGAAGCTTCAAAGTACACTGGATAGCTTCGGAGTCCATGTAACGATAACGAATGTCAGTGTCGGTCCGGCAGTAACAAGATATGAGTTACAGCCAGAGCAGGGAGTTAAAGTCAGCCGGATTACAAGTCTAGCAGATGATATTAAATTAAATCTCGCTGCTGCCGATGTAAGAATAGAGGCACCGATACCTGGTAAAGCAGCGGTCGGAATAGAAGTACCCAATAAAGAAAATTCTATGGTTACCTTCCGTGAAATGATTGAAAGCAGGGAATTTTCCGACCATTCCTCGAATCTTGCCTTTGCCGTTGGCAAGGATATCGGAGGTCAGACGATCATTACGGATATCGCGAAGATGCCGCATTTATTAATTGCAGGAGCTACGGGCTCCGGTAAATCAGTATGTATCAATACCCTTATTATGAGTATTTTATATAAGGCGAAACCCTCGGATGTACGGATGATAATGGTAGATCCTAAGGTGGTTGAATTAAATATTTACAATGGTATTCCACATTTACTAATTCCGGTTGTAACCGATCCGAAGAAAGCCTCCGCAGCTCTTAACTGGGCTGTAATGGAGATGACGGAGCGTTATAAAAAATTTGCCGATGTAGGGGCAAGAGATTTAAAGGGCTATAATGAGAAGGCGGCTTCAGTGGAGCATCTAAAGGATGAGAGCTGTCAGAAGCTTCCCCAGATTGTGATAATTATCGATGAGCTTGCCGATCTTATGATGGTAGCTCCGGGTGAGGTGGAGGATGCCATCTGCAGGCTTGCGCAATTAGCAAGAGCAGCCGGTATTCATTTGATTATAGCAACGCAGAGACCCTCCGTAAATGTTATTACAGGACTGATTAAAGCGAATATTCCTTCAAGAATAGCCTTTGCAGTATCTTCTGCGATTGATTCGAGGACCATTCTAGATGGCTCCGGAGCAGAGAAGCTGCTTGGTAAAGGAGATATGCTGTTTTTTCCTTCTGGTTATCCAAAGCCAGTTAGAATTCAGGGTGCCTTTATCAGCGATAAGGAAGTCGGCTCAGTTGTTGAATTCTTAAAAGAGAATAATCACGAAGCAGTTTATAGCGATGATGTACATGATAAAATCAATAATGCGAAATCTGGTGATCTATCTCAACAAGGTGGCAGCGATGAGCGGGATGAATACTTTGCCGAAGCCGGTAAGTTTATTATTGAGAAGGACAAGGCTTCTATCGGTATGCTGCAAAGAGTATATAAGATAGGCTTTAACCGTGCGGCAAGAATTATGGATCAGCTGGCTGAAGCTGGTGTTGTCGGACCTGAGGAAGGTACAAAGCCAAGAAAGATATTGATGTCTGAAGAACAGTTTGAGCAGTATCTGGAAGAATATTAGTAGAGAAAAAAGTTGGATTGAGTAGAGATACTCAATCCAATCTTTAGATAGGATGGGTATATGACTGGCTTATTAATAGTAAATGAGTTTTTACGTACCAGTAAATTTAATGAAATTCATGAATGGCTTATGAAGGCTGCAGCTAAGCAAGGTATCAAGATGGAGCTTAAATCAAATGTAGAGCTAATCGCTAGTATTCCTCTGGCAAAGGAGGAGATACTTGCTGACTTTATTCTATTTTGGGATAAGGATGTGAGACTGGCTTATTATTTAGAACAATTAGGATATCCTGTTTTTAACTCATCAAGAGCGATCGAAATCTGTGACGATAAATCTCTGACCCATCTTACTTTGATGAAGCATAATATACCCATGCCAAGAACGGTAATTGCTCCGTTCACCTTTGCAAATATCGGATATACGAATTATAACTTTCTAAAGGACGCAGCAGATCTTTTGGGATTTCCTATGATAGTTAAGGAAAGCTTTGGTTCCTTCGGTCAACAGGTATACCTTATTAATGATGAAAAAGAATTAATAGATAAGGTTAAGGAAATAGGGCCAAAACCGATGCTGTTCCAACAATTTATTAATTCCAGCTTCGGCAGGGATATTCGTTTGCAGATCGTTGGTAAACAGGTGGTTGCAGCCATGTATCGATATTCGGAGCAGGGTGATTTTCGGGCAAATTTATGCATAGGTGGAAGAATGAAAAAATACCAGCCTACGAAGGAACAGCTTGATTTGGCTCTTTATTGCAGTGAAATTATCGGACTTGATTTTGCCGGTGTGGATCTTCTATTTGATGAAGAGGATAGACCTTTATTCTGCGAGATTAATTCAAATGCACATTTTAAAAATATTTATGATTGTACAGGAGTAAATGCAGCAGAACTTATTCTTGAGCATATCAAGAATAAGCTGATGCTCTAAAATAGTTATGATAGGCATACTAGATTGCAAGGGATGAAAGTGGTGTTAATATGGTGGCTTGGCTTATTTATAACAGGAAGCAGGCAGAGTATAATAAACAATATATAGAATTTTATAGGCTTGAGGGTGCGAAGCTTGAGATTGAGGTAAGGCTTATTCTGGTAGAAGAACTGGAATTTGGAGTGAAGAACAGTAACTGGATTATTCATTATGAAAAGCAAAGGATAGCGTATCCGGATTTTGCAATCAACAGGGCGATCTATCCGCTACTAAGCAGACAGTTAGAGCTTATAGGAATAAGAGTATTTAATAATTCCTTTGTTGCAGATATCTGTAATGATAAGGCAAAAACTTACCAGTACTTAGCCAGAACAGGAATTCCTATGGTAGATTCCTGCTTTTATAAAAATGATCAATTACCGGATTTATTACCACAAATAAAGCAGCCGTCTGTAATTAAAGCAGTAGATGGACACGGAGGAAGTCAGGTATTTCTATTAAATGGAATAGATGGAGCCACTAACGAAGTTATATTGAAGGGTATCGCTTCCTCTGATTTTGTAATTCAGCCCTTGACCGGTAGCAGAAATCAGGATTTAAGAGTATATGTAATAGGTAAGGATATCATTGCAGCTGTTTTAAGGACGGCTAAGCATGGCTTTAAAGCTAATTTTTCTCTTGGTGGAGAAGTAAGCTTGTATCAGCTATCAAAGCAGGAGAAGATCTTAGTAAATACTATTATTGACATGTTTGATTTTGATTTGGTAGGAATTGATTTTATTATTGGAGAGGAGGGAGAACTGATTTTTAATGAAATCGAGGATGTCGTAGGCTCAAGAATGCTTTATCAGTGCTCTGATTATAATATTGTAAAGAGTTATCTAAAGTATATCCTTCATAAAATGAATAACGAAATATGATACATTTGCGAAGTAAGCATAGTAAGAAACTACGCAGACTTATTAGTGCATATTCATAACAATCTATTATTATTATTATTATTATTATTATTAAGGCAGTATTTAGATAAGGGTTAATAATTCTCTTGGGGTATCAATAAGGAAATCTGCACCTTCTGCTCTTAATACCTCCCGGCAACGAAAGCCCCAGGTAACTCCAATGCATGGAATTCCGGCATTTTTAGCAGTCTTTACATCTGTCTCAGAATCTCCAACCAGGATGGCTTTACTTAAATCAGAGCCTAATTCCTTCACGGCAGTATAGATACTATCCGGTGCCGGCTTACGTCTTATTTGAGCGGTTTCACCAATTGCCACTGATATCAGGCTTCCGAAATATGTATTTGAAAGAGATTTCACTGCTGTATCAAATTTATTTGATACAATCGCTAATTTGTAGCCATAGCGGTGTAAATCCAGTAAAAGCTCCATAATACCATTATAGGGCCTTGTTTTATTCTGCATATTATTTTTATAATGTTCTTTGAATGCCTCAAGAATAAGTGTAAGCTCTTCCTCACTGCAGTACTCAGGTATGGAAAGACGAACCAGATTTTTAACGCCATTCCCTACAAAACGCTTTACATCCTCAAGACTTCTGGCCTCAAAGCCATTCTTAATCAGTATATCATTTAAGCTGTCCCGTAAATCCTCCAGCGTATTCAATAAGGTTCCGTCCAGATCAAATATTATGGTATCATATTTCATGGGTTACTTCCTTTCGTTGTTGATGAACAATCATTCGCTATATTAGTTTTCGTAGATTTATTATATACGTTAGCTATACGTTTTTATATGCTGTAAAAAAACATCGAATTATGGTAATTAAATTATATAATTGATAGTATATACTGAAAGTAATTGAAGACGCAAGTAAATTTTAAGCTTAATTTCTCTTGTAATATCAGGCGAATATCCTGTATAATAAATTGGAAATTATAATGATAGCAATTTTTAGTAAGATTAATGTATAGACCATATAACTAGTGGGCCCAACTCACGTATACGATGCAATGATTTATACCGAAAAGTATGGATATTAGTAGGGACAGCAAAGGACATTCAGTAAAGATGATTTGATAGAATGGAAACTAACTTTATTTTGAAAGGCAGGGATTACAAATGAAATCAGATATTGAGATAGCTCAGGAGGCTAAATTAAAGCATATTAAAGAAATAGCTGAGCAGCTAAACATTGCTGAGGAAGATTTGGAGTTTTACGGAAAGCATAAGGCCAAGCTTTCGGATGAATTATGGGAAAAAGTGAAGAATAATCCAGATGGGAAGCTGGTACTTGTGACAGCGATAAATCCGACTCCGGCGGGAGAAGGTAAGACTACGACCACTGTTGGTCTTGGACAAGCCCTCGGCCTTATGAAGGTAAAATCTGTGATTGCGTTAAGAGAGCCCTCTCTTGGCCCCTGCTTTGGAATTAAAGGCGGAGCTGCAGGAGGCGGTAATGCTCAGGTTGTTCCGATGGAAGATTTAAATCTGCATTTTACAGGAGATTTTCATGCAATTACTTCAGCTAATAATTTGTTAGCGGCAATGCTTGATAATCATATACAACAAGGAAATTCGCTAAATATCGATACGAATCAGATTGTTTGGAAACGCTGTGTAGATATGAATGATCGAGTACTTAGAAATATTGTGGTTGGATTAGGTCGGAAGGCTGACGGAGTGGTAAGAGAAGATCATTTTATCATCACAGTTGCTTCTGAAATTATGGCAGTGCTTTGTCTTGCAGATGATATGATGGATTTAAAGAAAAGACTGGGACGGATTGTCGTTGCCTATACCTATGAAGGAAAACCAGTTACTGCAAAGCAGTTAAATGCAGTAGGTGCTATGGCAGCACTACTAAAGGATGCATTAAAACCAAATTTGATTCAGACGTTAGAGAATACACCGGCTATCATACATGGCGGACCCTTTGCAAATATAGCGCATGGCTGCAACAGTGTACGAGCTACCAAGACCGCGTTAAAGCTCGCAGATATAGTCGTTACAGAAGCAGGCTTTGGAGCTGATCTCGGAGCTGAGAAATTTCTTGATATCAAATGCCGTATGGCAGGCCTAAAGCCGGATGCTATCGTTTTAGTCGCTACAGTCAGAGCCTTAAAGTATAATGGTGGAGTGATAAAGACAGAATTGTCTAAGGAAAATCTTGATGCTTTAAATAAAGGCGTTGTTAACCTTGAAAAACATATTGAGAACCTACAGAAATTTGGCGTTCCAGTAGTAGTAGCATTAAACCGTTTTGTATCCGATACCGAAGCGGAGTTAAGCTTTGTGAAAGAATTTTGTGAAAAGCACAGCTGTGAGTTCTCCCTTTGTGAAGTGTGGGAAAAAGGCGGAGAAGGCGGAATTGATCTGGCGAAAAAGGTTATTGCAACGATGGAAATGAATCGTAGTAATTATAAACCATTATATGATCTTAAGCTTTCAATTAAAGAAAAGATTGAAACAATTGCCAAAGAAATCTATGGTGCCGAAGGAGTTACCTACGATTCTGCTGCCGAAGGAGCGATAAAGACGATTGAGGCTTTAGGCTATAATGAGCTTCCGATCTGTATGGCAAAGAACCAGTATTCTCTTTCTGATGATGCGACTAAGCTGGGAAGACCTACAGGTTTTATCATTCATATCCGAGAAGTATATGTATCTGCTGGAGCAGGCTTTATTGTTGCAATTACCGGAACCGTTATGACCATGCCGGGATTACCTAAAGTACCTGCAGCAGAGGGTGTCGATGTAAATGATAACGGTGTAATTACAGGATTATTCTAGTACAGCGTTTATAAAATACTTTTGCAGAGTATCATTATGATTTTTCTTAGGTAACACAACTGGTGTAATGTCATACTGAGGCTTGATCAATGTTGCATCAAGCCGGATATGCATAGAAATATAGAGTATATTTCGAAAAGGGTTGTCAGTAATATCAGAAGGGAGTATCCCATGTATAAAATGAAGGATGAATTGGATGCTGTCTATGAAACATCCGTATTACTTTTTTATGGATATGATATGAATAATTTTAAGGCAATTATAAATGCAATAGCAAATGAAACAAGAATAGCAGAAGAGGAGATATACCAAAAGAGCTTTAAAGTAATTGATAAGTATATTAAAGTATTTCTAAAATATAGAATTCCAGGTGATCGGGACAGCTTTTATTTCAAGGATATCACATCTGATTCTTATTTCACGTTTATCTATCCGTTTTTTATTAATCGGGAATTGATTAACACAATTGACGGTATGAATAATGATCAGATGTTAGAATTATTACTGCAAAATTTTGAGATGACAGAGGAGCTGGATTTATCAGAGTATAAGAAAATGCCTTTTTCGACGTTTGTAAAATCGGATAATTTGATGAATTTTATAAACAAGTTCGAACTTAGCGATAACGAGAAATGGAAGCTGCTTCTTTTGTTACAAAATCCTCAGGATTACTACAAGTATTTTTCTGACTTAATCAAAAAGAATATACCTGCTTACGAGAAAGCTGCTAGTGCGGTAAAAGCTTCTATTGATAAGTATATGAAGCAATATAATGCCTCCTTTTCCAATGAAGATAAGGAGTTAAAGCTGCTAAAGGATATGAAGCTGGACAAATGTGATTTTGAAGATGTAATTCCTACTCTGATTACAGGAACAAGCGTTCTTGTGTTATTTAAAACCTGCTTTTACGGTTTACTGACCGAAGATACACTGACCTACTATGGCTATGCCGGCAACAGCAAAGAACATCTGTTATCCTGCCTGAAGGCTTTAAGTGATGCCAGCAAGCTTGAGATACTATCCATGCTAAAGACTTCTCCGAAATATGCGACGGAAATGGCTGCTCAGTTAGGACTTACACCGGCTACGGTATCCTATCATATGAGTGCGCTTCTGGCAGTAAAATTGGTATATGTAGGAAAAAATAACGGTAAATTTTATTATTACATTAATGATAATGCGGTAAAGGATATCTTAGACCAAATTCGTCAATTAATATTATAACTAAGTCATTTAAGTAATTTAACGGAATTCATAATCAATTGAATTAATTCATAAGAATTCATTTTTCTATGGATTAATTATTGATGTTGAGTTCCGATTTTTTATACATTTATTTGGTCAAGGTTAAAAATACCATTGAATATATTTTGATAGTATCTTGTAATTCGCAGTGATATCTTGACAAAAATATTTATAGCAGATATTCATTGTTATAATATTAGATAATCATCTAATATTGTTGACACACTTCTAATATTGTGTTATATATTAATTACGAATTCGTATAATAGAAAATATTGGAGGAACTTTTTGTGAAAGGTAAAATGAAGAACTATAAGTATTATCTGAAAATCTTTGAGAAAAGTCGTATGCTATTTTTGATTTGCCTGATTACTTCACTTCTTGCAGCAGCTGCTAGTGCAGGTGTTGCACTACTATTGAAGAAAATTATTGATATCGCGGTGAAAGGTGATTTAAGCAGATTTTATAATGCATTATCTTTAAGCTTAGCCTATCTTGCTGTATTTGCACTGATCTATTATACCAACTCTTTAATGAGTAAAATACTGATTAAGAATGTTATCAGGAATATGCGAAAATCAATATTCGGAGGAATATTTCGTCGAAGCTATCAGGATTTTAATGAGGTAAACTCAGCTGATTATATTTCGGTATTAACGAATGATATTAAAATGGTAGAAGATAATTATATCAATTCTCTTATGCAAATCATCGAGAATATTATGCTTTTTATATTTACGCTGGGCTTATTAATTGCAATCAGCCCGTTAATTACACTTATACTGTTTATCGGTTTTATACTTATGTTATTGATTCCCTCAGTAATCGGACGTAAGCTACAAAAGAGACAGGGGATATTATCTGAGGAGTACTCCGTATTTACCTCAAAAATCAAGGACTATTTTCAAGGTTTTGAGGTTATTAAATCATTTCAATTAATAAAACGTGTCAAAACTCAGTTTGATACTGAAAATGATATTTTAGCCTCTAAAAAATTTAAAGCAGATCGGTTATTTGTTCTGAATGATACCGCTTCCCAATTTCTTGCAGTATTTTCACAAATTATAACTATTTTTGTGTCTGCATATCTTGTTATAAAAGGATTTATCAGTATGGGAACACTGATTGCGCTTATTCAGTTGTCAGGAAGCTTCGTAGTACCGCTAATCAATATTATGCAGAACTTTCCCAAGATACAAAGTATAGCACCAATTATTGGACGTATGCAGCAGTTTCAGGAGTACAAGGATTCTTCGTTCAATGGTAATATTTTACCAGAATTCAATCATAAAATTGTAATCTCTGATGTATGCTTTGCTTATCGTGAGGAACAATCCATTTTAAAAAACGTAAATCTTGTTATTGAAAAGAACAAGAAGTATGCGATTGTAGGAGAGAGCGGCTGCGGTAAATCAACTTTGGTGAAGTTATTAATGGGTTACTATTCACAATATACAGGAGAGATATACTATGATAATATTAAGCTTAAGGAAGCAGAGGCGGATAAAATTAATCAGCTAACCTCAATAATCCACCAGAATGTATATATGTTTGATCAATCAATCAGAGATAATATCTGTCTGTTTCAGAATTATCCGAAAGAAGCAATAGAAAAAGCCATTAATCGGAGTGGTGTAGATAAATTTCTTCCGGTTATGCAGGATAAGCTAGAAACTTTGGTTGGTGAAAATGGAGCTAATTTATCCGGCGGACAGCGTCAAAGAATAGCGATTGCCAGAGCAATCATTAAGAATACTCCAATTCTTATTCTAGATGAGGCAACTTCAGCACTAGATCAGCAGACTGCTAGAGATATCGAACAGAATCTATTGAATAATAAAGCCCTTACACTTATTACAGTAACGCATAAGCTTAATGAGGAACTTCTAGGTCTATATGATCAGATCATTTATATGGAAAAAGGTCATATAGTGGAAGCTGGAAGCTATTCTGAGCTATATTCCGCTAAGAAGGGCTTCTATCATTTTTGCGTAGCATAATTAATTTCAATCAATTTACTTGCCTTAATATGATTAATCGAATATTATTTATATTTAATATGTAATTATATACATCTGGCTTGACTTAGCTGTTTAAAGAAAATATAATTCATATAATCTATAGAAAAATTAGAGTGAATAGTCTTGCAAAATACATGCAAGCCTTTGGAAGAATAGCGAAAGACGCTATTCTTCAGGATTTATGCCAAAAAAGCATGGGCGTTAGTGTGTCAAAAGCCTATTTAGATTTTGTACTTCGTCATTTTACACAATTTATATCTTAAAAGCGTGATGCAGAACATGGTTTGTTTAAAATAGTTTTTTGCGCAAAATGACAAAGCTAAATTATTCGAGGGGCATATGACACTCTAATCCTACTAAAAAGAATTAAGCTAATGAAAGGAGAGCAAATTGTTGAAAATTGAAGATGCTGATTTTTCGGATTTAGAACAGATATTGCAGCTGCAATATCTTGCGTACCAGAGTGAAGCGATACTTAATAATAATTTTTCTATTCCCCCGCTTATGCAGAAATTGGAGGATCTTCAGAAGGAGTATCAAAATGGAATTATTCTTAAAGCAATTGATGAAGAAGATGACATAATTGGTTCGGTTCGAGGATATACAATAGAGAATACACTTTTCATCGGTAAACTTATCGTCCATCCGGAACATCAAAGAAAAGGAATTGGGACCAGGCTGTTACAGTCAATAGAAGATAGATATCCAAAGCATCGTTATGAGCTTTTTACAAGTAATAAAAGTGATAGAAACATTAAGCTATATGAGCATTTAGGATATAAAAGATATAAAGAACAGAATATATCACCGGAATTAACGCTGATCTATTTAGAGAAAATAACTGCTTTATAATAGCTTGCAGGGTTAATAACTGATAGGGTTAATGAATCCCTTCTTCTAGGTTTCCATAATCACCGGTGTTTTTTTATTTTCCCTTCTTACTTTTTCATACATAAGTTAATTGCGGAACTCAGTAATTGTAAGTATTGTATACAATTAGAAAAACTATATAGTTTCGCAATTATTTTTTTATATATACAATAATATGCAAGCATGTATCCAAAAAAGAAAAAAATATTTATTGGAATAAATTTGGATAAGCCCTCGTAAGATATATTAATATATGGGGGGAAGCCTCCATACGAAATGTATAATAAGGAGGAGAAATCCTCTTTATAAAAGGAGGATGAGTATGATAGAGAAGATTCAGTTTAATTATTCGGAGGATATCAAGGTAATTAATAAGGAGCAGTTTGATGCTCATATGCGCCTTTATGAAGGTTATGTAAATAATATGAACAAAATTGATTCCGAGCTTATGTGGGGAAATCCACAGAGAGAACAGTCAAATACAACCTTCAGTTATTATAGAGAGTTAAAAAGAGGCGAAACCTATGCTCTTGACGGCGTCATACTACATGAACTTTATTTTGAGAATATCGGTGGTAGGATGGATGAGCCGGATCAAAAAATAAAAGACAGAATAGGTGAATACTTTGGTAATTTTCAGAACTGGCAGGAGGATTTTATTGCTACTGCAAAAGCCAGCAGAGGTTGGGCTGTACTTGCCTTTGACCAAAGAAGCAATCGACTTCGTAACATCAGTCTGGATGCACATGATCTTGGAAATATAGCATATTCAGCGCCGATCCTAATTCTTGATATGTACGAGCATGCTTATTTTTTACAATACGCTGACAAGAAAGCTGATTATATCAATAATTTTATGAAGAATATAAATTGGGCAGTTGTAAACAACAGAATAGATTTTTAAATTAACAGAACTTAAATACCATCGACTTTATAATAATTGCTAACCAAATTATGTTTTTCATCACTTGATATAGTCTGTGATTGTGCAAATTGACGAAATCAAATTACTCAAAATACTTCTGACACTAATTTCATAACTTTTATGATTTTTATGCATCTATATATTTGAAATAAAATATATAGGAGGCATTTAATGAAAAACTACGATAATTTTTTCCTGGGAGTAAGTGATTTAGAAGAGGCGAGAAGCTTTTATGAGCAGAAATTAGAACTACAATTAAAGTTTGATTTCTCAAAAGAGGGAATGCTCGCATATCATATCGGAAAGGAAGAACCGGCAATTATTTTAAAGGACCAAAATGTATTCAAAAATATGAAACCAACCATATGGTTTGAAGTAGATGATGTAAATAAAGAATACATAAAATTAAAAGAAAAAGGAATAGTATTCCTATCCGAACCCTTCAGGATTTATACCGGCATGGCTGTCGAATTTGAGGATCCTTTTGGAAACCGACTGGGATTTACAGATTATTCGAGGTAAGAATAAGGATTCAAAAAAGAGCAGGTATTAGTATTGTTGATTGTTGTCTTGTGAAATACATAACAAAACAGTACAGTACCGGCTCTTTCTATGTTATAATTCAGGAATTATCTCCTGTCAAAGGCTTGTTCACAGTAGATACAACGGTAAATGCCATTTGTACGATCAGTAAGCTTA
Source organism: Bacillota bacterium (assembly GCA_023421505.1). GTDB lineage: Bacteria > Bacillota > Clostridia > Lachnospirales > Lachnospiraceae > Mobilitalea. The sequence goes on along the minus strand of JAEZTJ010000011.1, from coordinate 24,837 downwards.
AAGGAATGAACCAGACCCTGCTCGATTGAAGTTATGCATCTTGGATTTTTACATTTTAATACATTATTTACACGATCCGGAAGCTTCGGATTCTTCTTTTCGATAATGACACCGTTCTCAATCACATCGATTGTTATCTGATGATCTAATGCACCCAGAATATCGAGATCGATATCCTCCAAGGTTCCTTCAATTTTAATGATATCCTTCTTACCCATCTTATTACTCTTCGCATTTTTAATTATGGCGACGGAGCAATCCTTATTCTCTAAATCAAGATAGGAATATATCTTCATAGCACCGCCGGCTTTGATATGATCTATAACAATTCCCTGATTAATACCACCGATATTCAGCATTATTTCACCTCCAATAATTTCATGATCAGAGCCATTCTGACATACACACCGAACTGTGCCTGCTTAAAGTAAACAGCTCTTGGATCATCATCAACCTCGGTTGCAATTTCGTTGACCCTTGGAAGAGGGTGGAGCACCAGCATATCTTCTTTGGCATTAGCCATTTTCTTTTCGTCCAGAATATAAGTGTCTTTTAGACGAATATAATCCTCCTCGTTGAAGAAGCGTTCCCTTTGAACTCTAGTCATATAAAGGATATCAAGCTTTGGCATTGCGTTTTCAAGCTTTCTTGTTTCTTCATAAGGAATATTGTTCGCTTCTAAAACCTCTTCTCGGATATAGGTTGGTACGCGCAGTTCCTCCGGTGAAATAAGTACAAAATTAATATGCTCATAGCGTGCTAAGGCATTAATCAAGGAATGTACTGTCCTGCCAAATTTTAAGTCACCACAAAAACCAACGGTTAAATGATTTAATCGTCCTTTTAGATTCTTAATTGTAAGTAAATCGGTAAAGGTTTGAGTGGGATGATTATGACCGCCGTCACCGGCATTGATTACAGGAATTGAGGAATAATTAGAAGCTACTAAGGGGGCGCCTTCTTTGGGATGGCGGATTGCACAGATATCTGCGTAAGAGGAAATAACTCGAATGGTATCAGCAACACTTTCACCTTTTGCTGCGGAACTGGAATCAGCGGATGCGAATCCTAAAATATTACCGCCAAGATTAAGCATTGCAGCTTCAAAGCTAAGTCGTGTACGGGTACTTGGTTCGTAGAATAAGGTTGCTAATTTTTTTCCCCGGCACACATCGGAGAACTTCTTCGGGTTTTGAATAATTTCTTCTGATAAATCGAGAAGCTCATTCAGTTCAGAAACAGTAAGGTCAGTCGGGCTGATAATATGTTTCATAGGCACCTCCGTATTTTGTTATGATTTCTTAAGGCTTAATTTTAATTTGCCTTGTATATATCCTAACTTGATATTCTAATATAAATCCTGAAAAAAAACAATCCTAAAATTTACGAGATTTATCATTCTAGGAACGGTTGCTGATAGGACTCCCGGGAATGGGAAGCCATTTTGAAAAACTGCAAATGCTTTCTAAATGACTTCCCATCCCCTTACGTCGTACCTGCAACCTGTCTATGTTCTGCTTTACTATGATACTATGGGAGCTATACAGGCTCAAATACATGGATGTAGTGTACTTATAGGAGATTATTGTGATTACTAATTTGATCTAATGTTTAAATTTTGGTCATAACTAATTGTATATTTGTTAAATTTATCTATTCTGACTGTATTATGTTGCTAATTCAATAATAATTATTAATTATCAGATAATAGTATTGACAAAACTCTAATTGTGATGTAAAATAAACTCATAAAACAAAGATATTTGATTATTAAGGCTTAAAGCCAATACATATGAAAGGACTGAGTCCCATGAAAAGGTAAGCTGTTACACCCATAGGTAATAACCTTTATCTATACAGAAGGTTTATTATAGAAATAAATTATTAGGAAAGGAAGGTACAGACCACCAGAAATCTAAAAGATTTACCTTAAAAGAAAAGTTTAAGAAAGGACGGTACAAACCACCAGACATTTTAAAGAAACACCTCATATGGATAAAAAGGGTCGGTACTGATCACAAAAGGCATTGCGAAATATTTCAATGCATCTAAGTAGATAAGCTGGCATGTACCACCAGATAATATGGATCAGAGTTTATAAAAGAGAGAGTATCTAATACACAGATATTCTCTCTTTTATAATTCAATGATTTTTTTTACACATTTTTCTCAAATTGTGTTATAATAGTAAGATACAATGCAGGAAAGGTGTGCATATATGATACAAATTTCACGTACGGGTATACGAAACCTGGCTTCTAACGATACTACCTACGCAAGAGGTTTACAATATTATAAGGATAACCGTATAGTAAATGCGACTTATTCAAATTTAAATAAACAATATCGTTTAGTTGTAAAAGGAAATTATAATTATTCTGTGACCGTTGACGAGCAGGAAGACGGTTCCTTTGATTATAGCTGTAACTGTCCTTCGCGTTTAAAAGATCAGGGTGCCTGCAAGCATGTGGTTGCAGCTTTATTATTTGTATTAAAGCATCAAGAGCGTACCTTGCTGGCAGAATCAAAGAATCCCGAAGAGCGTAAGGTAATGACTTTATTGGATTATTTTATTGCGCAGGAAGATTCTATGCTTGTTGGCGAAACCTTTGGGCTAGATGTAACCATAACAATACCGAGTATCTTAAAAGGGGATAGCGGAAGAGCATATATTTCTTTACATGGTGGCAGTAACCGAAGGTATAAAATTCAAACTATTAAAAAATTTTTATCGGACATCTATCATCATGAAAGCTTTGTGATTGGTAAGGAATTCAAGTATGTCTACGGGGAGAGTACCTTTGATTCAACCTCACTGAAAGTAATTGATTATCTATTAGGGATCTATGAGATTCAGGAGGTAATTGATAGTACTCATTTTTCAAAAATATTCTCCAAGGCGCAGATGTTTATAACGAAAAATATGTTAATTAAGCTGCTTGATATAATAGGGAACGGCAGTGTGACGCTTGAGCTTTACAACAAGATCTATCCGGAGGTAACCTTTAAAAGAGGTAATCCAAAGATATCTTATCAACTGACATTAGATGAAGATTCTATCACCATAGATTATCAGGGGAAGGAAGCAGTACTTCCTATCACTGAAACCGGAGAATTATTATTTTATGACGGAGTAATCTATTTACCTGACAAAAAATTCATCAGAAATTATAAGCCTTTTTATAATAGCCTTGGTAAGGACAAGGATCCTCTTATTTTTCGGGGGGAAAGTAAGACAAGTTTTCTGGAGCATGTATTACCAAGAATCAGTGAAACTATGGTTTTAGATGTTCCTGAGGAATTAAAAAGCAGATATATTACCTGTGATATGGAAGCAAAGATTTATTTTGATAAATATAAAACAGGGATTAAAGCGGAATTAAAATATAAATATGGGGACTATGAATTCAACTCCTTTGAAAATGCAGCCTCCGGCTCCTATATCGTAGTACGCCAACGGGAGAAAGAGGACGCCATCATAACAGAGCTTTTACAGGAGGGCTTCGTCCCATTTAAGAATTTTTATTTGCTAAAGGATGAAGATAAAATTTATGAATTCCTTTCTGGCAGGGTAATGGAGCTTGAGGGAAAGGCCCTGCTGTTTTATTCCGAGGACTTCAGGCGCCTTGGAATACGTGCACCGGGTGGGTTTAAAGCAGGGGTTCGTATGAATTCGGAATTTAATATGCTGGAGCTTGATATTTCCTTTGACGAAGTACCTAAAGAGGAGCTTAAGGAGCTGCTGCATTCCTACCAGATTAAGAAGAAATATTATAGGTTAAAGAATGGAAGCTTTATTAATCTGGAGGACAAAACGATTAATGAAGTAACGCATATCTTAAACTCCTTAAATGTAAACGATAAGAAGCTAAAGGAAGATAAGCTTCTTTTAGAAAAATACCATGCGGCCTATCTTGATAAAGCATTTAGCGACAGGGATTTTGTCTTTGAAAGAGACAGAGATTTTATGGCGTTAGCAGAGAAAATAGCCAATCCTGCAAGGACAGAATATAGCTTGCCGGAAGGTATTCTCGCAGAGCTTCGGCCTTATCAGCTAACCGGTTATAAATGGCTTAAAACCCTGGCAGATAATGAGCTGGGAGGAATTCTTGCAGATGATATGGGCCTTGGAAAAACACTTCAGTCCATAGTCTATATCGCATCAAATATCACTAAAACCAAACGAGCTCATAATTTGATCGTGTGTCCGACCTCTCTCATCTTTAACTGGCAGGATGAAATAGAGAACTTTGCACCTCATCTTAAGGCAATGGTGATTACCGGTAATCCGACTGAACGCCAGGAATTAATTGAACAATATAAGAACTATGATGTATTAATTACCTCTTATCCATTGATTCGTAGAGATGTAGCATCCTATGAAAAAATTGATTTTCATACGGTATTTATAGACGAAGCGCAATTTATCAAAAATGATTCTTCTCTGAATGCTAAATCAGTGAAAAGATTGCGGGCACTTCATCGTTTCGCGTTAACGGGTACACCAATTGAGAATAGTTTATCAGAGCTATGGTCTATCTTTGATTTTATTATGCCGGAGTATTTAAATAGTCACTCAAAATTTGTTGAAACCTATGAAAAGCCAATATTAAAGGAGGATACACAGGCACTAACCGATCTCCATCAGCATATTACTCCCTTTATCCTTCGCCGTATGAAGAAGGATGTACTGACAGAACTGCCGGATAAATATGAGACGAAGATGTTAACTGAATTGTCGGAGGAGCAGAAGCTGATTTATCTTTCTTATCTGGAGAATATCAGAAATGAGCTTCACTCGGAGATTGAAGAAAATGGGGTAGATAAAAGTAGAATTAAGATTCTTGCTGCTCTTACCAGACTTCGTCAAATTTGCTGCCATCCTTCTACCTTTATTGAAAATTATCAGGGCGGAAGCGGAAAGCTTGATCTTTTGATGGAACTAATTCCAGAGGCGATAGCAAACGATCATAGGATACTTGTATTTTCACAATTTACCTCTATGCTTCGGATTATAGAAAATGAACTGAAGGATTTAGACATCTCTTATTTCCATCTTGAGGGCTCTACACCGACTCAGGACCGTAATGATTATGTGAAGCGCTTTAACGGCGGAGAGGGTAAGGTGTTTTTAATTTCATTAAAAGCTGGTGGTACAGGCCTTAATCTTACCGGTGCAGATACCGTTATTCACTATGATCCCTGGTGGAATCCGGCAGTGGAGGATCAGGCTACGGATCGTGCATACCGAATTGGACAGCAAAATAAGGTACATGTGATGAAGTTAATTACAAGAGGGACTATAGAAGAAAAGATATTTAAGCTGCAACGTAAGAAGAAGGAGCTTTCTGATTCTATTATAAGCTCGAAGGAAGTATTCATTAATACTTTATCAAGAGAAGAGCTGGAAGAGTTATTTGCGCCAATGTAAAATACTTTTTCAAAATCAGGTATATACAAGCTTTATTTTTTGAAATTGAGGGAAGTTTGGTTTAAAGAACTTCCCTCTTAATTCATGCAGAAGGCTTTGAGCGATTTATTAGTGAGAGGTAACCGGTCTGATACTGACTTCACCGGAATTAAGTGCCTCTTTAGTACCATCCTCATATTCAACCACAAGATGTGCCTTTTCATCAATTTCAATAGCTTTTGCCGGAATTGATCGTTGGCCCTTTAGGACCAGAATGTTTTCTCCGATTAAGAAAGAGCGGCTTCTATATTCCTCCAGATAGTATTTATCCGTCAGGTTGTTCATACTAACTGCAAGATTATTGAGTACCTCGGCAAGCAGCATTGATTTTACAGGTAAATCAAATGGTTTCTCTTTAAATACCGAACCCGCTGTCTGATTAAGGCCATCCGGAAAATGATTGGTTTCTATGTTAATACCGATACCAACTACAGCATATTCAAGACCTCCGCTTTCAAAGTTTATGGAAGCCTCTGTAAGTATTCCGCAGACCTTTTTTCCTTCTACATAGATATCGTTGACCCATTTGATGGAGGCCTTTACCTTTGCGATCGTCTCGATTGCCTTTGCAACTGCCACGGCAGCCGCAGTTGTGATTAATAGGGCATCCTCCATATTCAGCTTTGGTCTTAGTATGACTGAGAAATAGATACCAGTTGAAGCGGGAGAGTAGAAGGTTCTTCCCAAGCGTCCTTTTCCCTCTGTCTGTTCATTGGCAGCAACAACTGTTCCTTCCTTCGCTCCCTTTGCAGCTAATTCCTTTGCAACAATATTCGTGGAGGTTACACACTGCCTGACATCAAGGATGAAGTCTGAGGCCTCGCCTCTTAGAAACGGAGCGATTCCTTCTGCTGACAGAATATCATTATTGGAAAGAAGAGAATACCCTTTGTTCGTAACGGCCTCAATTGCATAACCATCCTTCTGAAGTGCTTTCACCGCTTTCCATATAGAGCTTCTGGTTACCATTAACTCCTCTGCAAGCTTCGAACCATTCACAGTACTGCCTCTGTTTTCTTCTAAAATCTTTAGTACCCGTTGCTTGATCTCCATAACCTTCATCCTTTAATCTGTATGATTTTTTAGTATAACAGAAAGAAAATGACTGTCAACCCTATGGTCTGGCTGACAATCATTTTATTTGGCAGGTTTATTCTTATTCATTTATATAACTGTCATAATACTCATCAATAAGACGATCCAGATATGCAAGATTTTGCGGACCGAACTCTTTCATTAACATTTCCTTGATGATATCAGTCATCTTAATGAAATTTAATTCTTCTGAAATAGTAGCGTCGTGAATTTTAGTAAGAAAGCTCTTTGTTACTTTCGTTTTTAACCAGCTATTTATCTCTTCCGTAAGTTTATTCTCAGCTTCAATCTCAGCTTGTACCTTCTTTGCTTTTTTATTCGTACTTAGTCCCACATAGATAAACAGGAGAAATAAGATACCCATTACCGTATTCGGAAGCCAACCGTTAAAAAATGTTAAGATTTCAGCAATATTTAAAATTACAAAAGCAAGACCTGCAATACCAAAAATCAGAAATATCCATACCGTACTGCTTAAATCCTTATACTGGTCAGCCTTCATTACATAAACGGCTTCCCCTTTTCTCTCATAGTCGGAGATATCATCATTTGATGTTTCCTCTTCCTCTTGCTCTTCTTCGTCATAAGAGTCAGAATATAGCTCAGAACTTGAATATTCCTCCGTAAGATTGGAGTTTTGGTCATCCTCGTTAGCTTCCTGTGAAGTATCCTCCTTTACGGGTATGTTTTCAGCATGTGCTTCTTTGGCTAATCGTTCCGCTTCCACATAATAGAAGGCTTGATAAAGCTTTTTGGCTTGCTTCTCTGTTTTAGGAGGGATAGCTACAATGTAGAGATCGTTTACTTCATCATATTGTACTTCACATTTTAAATCTGAGTATTCAAAAAACTTAGCCAGCTTGTCTGCAATCTTTTTGTCACTTGCCTGAAAAAACGGTTCAAAAACCACAGCTTCCATTAGATTGTCAACCAATTTGGATTTACAGTCACTACACTCTGTATATCCCTCCTGATATTCGACTTTACAATTTGGACACCAAGGCATAATCTCAACTCCAATCTATATTATTTTATAGAAAATTAGATTACATTATTTTGCAGTAAATCGATGGAAGGCCTTCTTACCTTTTTTCACAAGCAGCGCTCCGTCTGAATCAAAGTCATTACTTGTAAATACCTGATCGAAATCTGATATTTTAACATCGTTTACAGTGACACCACCCTGTTGGATCGTACGTCTGGCATCAGAACGGGAGATTGCCAGCTTAGAATCACACATCAAAGTGATTAGATCAATTCCTTCTGCAAAACGTTCGGTAGGATAAGTGGTAGTAGGGATATCTTCGGACTTCATGCCACCGCCAAATAAAGCTCTTGCAGCCTCCTGCGCTTTCGTGGCTTCTTCTTCTCCATGAACAATTTTGGTGATCTCAAAAGCAAGAACTTCCTTTGCATGATTGATTTCAGCGTCCTTAAGAGCGCCAAGTCTTCTGACCTCCTCCATCGGTAAGAAGGTAAGAAGTCCAAGACATTCCTCAACCTTAACATCCTCGATATTTCTCCAATACTGATAAAACTCATAAGGACTTGTCTTATTTGGATCCAACCATACGGCGCCCTTCATAGTCTTACCCATCTTGATGCCCTCACTGGTGGTTAAAAGCTTAAAGGTGAGACCAAAAGCAGGCTTTTGCTCCTTACGGCGGATTAGATCAACGCCTCCGAGAATATTAGACCACTGATCATTACCACCAAGCTGTAGGGAACAGCCATATAATTTATTAAGCTTCCAGAAGTCGTAAGACTGCATCAGCATATAATTAAATTCAAAGAAGGTGAGTCCCTTTTCCATACGCTGCTTGTAACACTCTGCAGTAAGCATCTTATTAACGGAGAAATGAATACCGATTTCTCTTAAGAACTCGACATAATTTAAATCTAAAAGCCAGTCAGCATTATTAGCAAGGATTGCTTTACCGTCACTAAAATCAATGAATTTGGAAAGCTGCTTTTGAAAGCAATCTGCATTATGCTTTATTGTATCAATTGTCATCAGGGTACGCATATCGGATTTACCGGTAGGATCACCGATCATGGTTGTACCGCCGCCGAGTAATGCGATTGGCTTGTGGCCTGCTCTTTGCATATGCATCATTGCCATAACAGTAAGAAAATGTCCTGCTGTTAAGCTGTCAGCGGTTGCATCAAAACCTATATAAAAGGTAACGGATTCCTTTCCTAATATTTCACGGATTTCCTCATGGGTGGTCTGTTCAATAAACCCGCGTTCCTTCAGTATGTCGTAAACATTGGTAGACATGGTATTCCTCCTTAAAAAGTATAAATATAATAATTTAACTATGTTAAAATATTCTTCCGTCAGTTAAAGACATTATAATTGAAAAACTTTGATTAATCAATGAATTTTAAATTGAATTATTTAAGCTTCGAACAGTAATTGCGAAACTATATAATTTTATAAATTATTGAGTTTCACAATTACGTAAAGCTTCGTAAATGTAAAGGAGCTTCCTAATCTATTGTGTCTCTTTATTATTTTAATGACAAATGTCATATCCGCGTTATAACAGCTGTCACTTCCGGTCAGCTGCATTTTTATGTATGATAGATATACATAAGTAAGATGATTAAGGAGAAGTAATCAGCGATCAATGCAACCGAATGAAAAAATCTTAAATATCAATGTACCCAATTAATCATGTAAATAGGAGGATAATGGAATGTCTTTTGTTACGGTAAAAAATCTAACCAAGAAGTATGGCGAGCTATGTGCGGTTGACAATCTGAGCTTCACCATAGAAAAGGGTGAAATCTTCGGGCTGCTCGGTCCCAACGGAGCAGGAAAATCAACAACACTCAGCGTATTAACAACTCTTTCTGAATTTCATAAGGGTGAAATTGAGATTGACGGTCTTAATATCCGATCAGATAGGATGAAGATAAAACAGATAATCGGTATGGTACCACAGGAAATAGCGATTTACGGTCATTTATCTGCACTTGAAAATGTTAAATTTTTTGCGGCTTTATATGGGCTGAACAAAAAAGCATTAAATGACTCAGCTATAGAAGCCTTGGATTTCGTAGGACTGTCAGACCGTATCAATATGAAACCAAAACAAATGTCAGGTGGTATGAAACGAAGACTTAATATTGCCTGCGGAATTGCACATGCACCAAAGCTGATCGTCATGGATGAACCTACAGTCGGTGTGGATGCACAATCAAGGGAACATATATTAAATTCTATCAAAATTCTCAAGGAGAGAGGGACTACCGTAATCTATACCTCTCATTATATGAATGAGGTTGAGGAAATTTGCGATCGGATCGCAATCATAGATAAGGGACAATTGATTGCCTGTGGAACAAAGTCGGAATTGGTATCACTTGTAACGGATGTTCAGTCCATTTATATTGATACAAAATTTCCTGCTTCATTTTCTACAGAAGAGTTAAAAAAGAAGCTTAGGAACATGCCTGATGTAAAAGCAGTAAAGGTTGAGGAAAATATACTACATGTAGATATCTCTATTGAACTAAATAGTATTACTAAAATAATGGAACAATTTCTTTCGATGGGCTTACCAATCATTAATATTAGAACAGAAGTCCCGAACCTAGATACCATGTTTCTTACTTTGACAGGGCATGAGCTGCGCTAACAACAGCATGGGAGATAGATTGAAAAATCAAAGATTTTTCAATCGGCAAATTTGTGCGCTGCCCAAATTCGCGAGTTTTTGCGTCAGAATGGAGATTAATAGGTTGAAAAATCAAAGATTTTTCAATCGGCAAATTTGTGCGCTGCCCAAATTCGTGGGTTTTTGGCGGCGGAATGGAGATTAATATGAACATTATTATAAAGGAAATAAAAGAATTTTTACGGGATAAAAGTAATCTGTTCTTCTTTATGCTTTTTCCAATAGCACTTATTTTTCTGCTGGGCAACTTATTAATTTCTATGGATAAAGCAGAGGATGCGGTCGGTCAGATAAAAATACAATATCTGGTGGAAACTAAAAATCCATTTCAAATTGCGGCAATACAAAGCTTTGTTGAAGCTGCCTCGGATCAAAATAACATTGCCTTTGAAAAGTCAGATAATTTAGCAACTTCAAAAAAGCTGGCAGGATTTGACGAAATAACAGCAGCTGTTGTATTTTCCGGTGATCCGATGACTATTCAAGTATACGAAGGCACCAATCGGATTCAAAACCGTGCAGTCAGTGCCATCTTAAATGGCTTCGTACAATCTGATAAAGCGATTACAACTTTAATGCAAATATCACCTGATGCCTTAAGCGGATTAAATTCCACGAAGGAGAGTTATATTAAGCAGAAGGATCTTGGTGTAAACCGCTCAATGATTGATTATTATGCCATATCCATGGTAGCTATGATCTGTTTTATGAGTATGATTGTCGGAGCAGGAGCCTTTACCGGAGAGCGTAGTAATAAGACAATTAACAGGCTTATTATCGCTCCCCAAAACAGGGTTTTTCTGTTCTTGCAAAAAATCGTTGGAATGATACTGCAGGTAGCTTTACAGATTGCAGGTATCATGATCATTAGTGTATTTGTATTTAAAGCGCATTATGCTGCTACGTTAGCTACGAATCTATATCTGTTTTTTATGTTTTTTATTGTAACCTTAAGTATGGTTTCCATCGGAACTGTCATAGGATTATTGATAAAAGCCAATCCGGCCGCAGTAATTATGCCTTTTTTATGGATAATCATGTTTCTTGGCGGTACCTTTTCCAAGGAGATTAATATCAAGGGCGTGACAGATGCCATGCCGATCTATCAAATACAGCAGTCTGCTTTTGATTTAACGATATTTGGACGATATGACAAGGTAAATTATGTTATTCTGATTTACTCTGTCATTATGGTAATTGCTCTCACTGTCGGAGCATTCCTATTCAGCAGAAAGGAGGAGGAACGATGAAAAATATATGGTTACTTATGAAAGCAAACATCAAACGGAATAAAATCGCTCTTTTTCTCAGCGTAGCCGGAGGTTCCATATTGTGCTTTATCCTGTATGCAATGGGAAATCTGGTTACGGATAAAACCCTGTCGCAGATTTCAATCGGTCTGATTGATTATGATAACAGTGCTTTATCGGAGGATTTTAAAGGCTATCTTACGAAACAGCTGGATTATAAAATAATTGAAAATAATAACTATGAGAAGCTCTCTACAGAGTTGATTGATAAGAAAATATCAGTTATAATTGAGATACCGGAGGATTTTTACGAACAATTTGCAGCAGAAAATAGGAGTGAGCTTACCATTACTTCTTTGGAGGATTATGAAAATGCTGCTTTTATTCAGGCTTATGTTAACAATTATATGAGTAGCATAGGTATTTTATCAGCAGGTGCTACCGAAGCTAAAGAGTCCTTTGACAAACTTTTAGTAAATTCTACGAAAGCGAATATCCCTATCATTAAAGAATCTGCTGCAACAATTGATCAGGAAGAGTTAAAGGGTCACAGTGGCTTTATTAATTCTATTGGTTTTTATTTAATGATAACCTTTTCCATTAGTGTAGTATTAGCTTATATGATATTGGATGACAGATTAACAGGAATCTTCAGCCGTATACAGATCACGCCGGTAAAGCCAATTCAATATATTATCGGTTCTGGCATCTTTGGTATTGGGATTTGTATTCTGCAGATTGCAATATACTGTGGTTTTATATATTTTAATGATATTAATACGGGAGTTCCGCTTAATATACTAATGATAATGATGCTTCTCTTTTCAATATTTATCGTTTGCTTTTCCTTATCTATTGCACTTGCTACCAAATCAAGGAATGCGGTAACCTCGATTATAATCCTGTTTTCTTCCATTGGATGTATTCTTGGAGGTGCATATTTTCCTTTAGATATGTCACCAAAGGCACTTCAGAATGTAGCCAGGATATTACCGCAGTTCTGGTTTATGGATGCTTTACGTAAGCTACAGGATAATGTCCATACGAGTATCGGTCCGCATCTGGTCATACTAGGATTATTTGCAGTTCTTACCTTATTAATAGGAGCAGTATTGTTTTCACAAAATTATAAAAATAATTAGGCGGTATACTATGTTAAATAAGCCCTTCCTTTATTTTCTAGCGAAAATAGTGGCGGTGATTGCATTAATAACAATAAATTATTCAGCTAAGATCGATATTACGGTAGTAATATCGATACTTAGCTTTACTTGCGTATTCTTAACTGAAATTCTTTTTGAGCTCTTGTCTCATAAACCGAAGCTGGTTGTTGTCACACTTGTTCTTACAATAGCTGCGTGTTTTACCTTAGGTATTGAAATCTATTTTCCGCTTTTTATTATGGTATTAATTCAACTGATTGATAGTTCTATTCAATCTAACCTGTTCTATTATATTCTTTTGGTAACAGTGCTTTTATCCTTTCTATTATTTACGCCAACAGTAGTAACCGGTGTAATTTCCCTGAGCTTAACTGCTTTAGTAGTCTTTAGCCGGATTTTAATAGATAAGCTTAAGACTTATAACGAAATCAATGAGGCTCAGAAGGAAATAATTAATGAATTATATAAGAAAATGAATGATTTAAAAAGCTTAACTAAAACATTAAAGCATACAGTATCTATAGAAGAAAGAAATCGTATCGCAGCAAGAATTCATGACCAGATCGGACATGGAATATCCGGAAGCATTATCCTGTTGGAGGCCGCCATGCTGATTATGAAAACCAATCCGGAAAAGGCAAATGTAAGCATTCAGAAAGCTGTCACAAATCTAAGAGAGGGCGTAGATGAAATCAGAGCTGCATTAAGGGAGGAACGCGCCACAAGAAATCTACTTGGAATAAATGATGTTACTGCAATACTGGAGGAATTTAAGGTTAGCTATAATAAGGCGGTATCACTCAAATCAACCGGTGATTTAGAAGGCATATCCCTTGATCTATGGTCCTGTATCCATGATAATCTGAAGGAATGCTTAACCAATGTACTAAAGCATTCGAATGCGACAGAGTTTTGTTTAAATATCGAGGTATTTAAGAAAATTATTAAAGTGGAATATAAAGATAACGGAAAGTCTTCGGAGAGCTTTGAAAAAGGACTAGGGCTTGAGGCTATTGAAGAACGGACAGTAAAAGCAAAGGGACGCTGCTTTTTCAATAAAGGAGAAAAAGGCTTTTGCGTAACCAACATTTTTAGTATATAACACTTTTTAGTTTCCGTTTGTATATTAAACCGGAATCAGTTATAATGCAATCAATTAAGAATTACAAATCATGCATATTATACATCATATATGGATTAGAGTGTCACTAAAGTTTTGCGAGAGGAGGCAGAAAGATATGATTAAGGTTTTAATCGCCGACGATGATGCTATCATCCGGGAAGGCTTAAAAATGATTATTGAGTCGCAGGAGGATCTTGAATTTGTGGGTGCAGCAAAGGATGGAAAAATGGCAGTTGAGCTGTGCAGAAATTTAAAACCCGATGTAGCAATGCTTGATATCCGTATGCCCATGCTAGATGGTATTCAAGCCTCTGTGGAAATATTAGCGGATAAGCTTTCTATCCCTCTGTTACTTACTACCTTTGATGAACCTGAGCTAATCCTGCGCGCCTTAAAGGCCGGAGTTAACGGTTATATCCTAAAGAACAGCCCGGCAGACCGTATTTTGTCCGCTATTCGCGTTATCTATTCAGGAGGTACTGTATTTCAAGCAGATGTTCTGGAGTTCATTCGAAATCGTGTGACAAACACAAGCTCCGGTAATAATCTATTTGATTTGCTGCTATCACCAAGGGAACTTGATATAGTTAAATTAATCGCTGAAGGACTTTCCAATAAGGAAATAGGTGAAAAATTATATCTTACGAACGGTACGGTAAGAAATCATATCAGTACTATTCTTGAAAAGACCGGACTTGAGCATCGTACGCAGATAGCAATAAAATATTTAAAGAATTAAGCTTGTCGATTTTGATTCTATACAGATAGTAATAGTCAAGTGGATAGGAAGTGAGCGGCTTGGAAGATACAAAATCCGAAAGCAGCGGATTATCAGGTAAAACAACTTCTAGTAGAAAGAATACACCTGCTACAATTAATTCGAATAGAAGAGGACGTCTGAAAATTTTCTTTGGATATGCACCCGGAGTAGGAAAAACCTATGCGATGTTAGACGATGCGCAGGAACAATATCAGAATGGGGTAGATGTGATAGCAGGGTATATTAAATCCAGTATCAGCACCGAAACCCTTGAGCTTCTTGGAAAGATACCAATTCTTCCGGGAAAAATGATTGGAGATAAAGAGACACTCCGTACGGAATTTGATTTGGATGCTGCCTTACAGCGTAAGCCAAAGCTAATCCTGGTTGATGAACTGGCGCATTCCAATGCAATCGGTGTACGTAATAAGAAAAGATATCAGGATATAGAGGAGCTATTAAACTTCGGAGTTGATGTCTATACGACAGTTAATGTACAGAATATTGAAAGCTTAAATGATGTTGTCCAGATGATTATGCATGTATATGAAACAGAGACAGTGCCGGATTATATATTTGATCAAGCAGATAAAGTGAAATTGATCGATATTGAACCGGATGAGCTACTCAAACGTCTGGAGCTTGGTAAGCTTAAAAAAATATATGATGATACAAATAACTCTTTTGATTTTCTATCTAAGGAAAATCTGCGCTCACTCCGTGAGGTTGCTATGAGAAAGGCAGCTGACCGGATCAGTAATAATAACTTAAAGGAAGGATTATTATCCGATAAAACAACAAATACAAAGATGTTAGTCTGTATCAGTAGTTCCCCCTCCTCTGCCAAATGTATCCGCTGGACGGCTAGGACTGCAGAAGCCTTTCATGCCCCCTGGGTAGCTGTTTATGTAGAGACTAAAGATAATGAAAAACGTACCGAGGAGGAAAAGCGCAGCTTTCAAGCCAATGTAGAATTAGCTGAGCAGCTTGGTGCAGAAATAACCACCTTGAATGGACAAGATATTGCATCGACTGTTGCAAAGTATGCAAAGCTTTCAGGAATTACCAATATAGTAATCGGAAAGAGCAGAAAAAGAAAAACCTTTAAAACCCTGTTCGAGATGGATCTGGAAGATAAATTAATCTCCTTGCTCAATAATACTGAAATTCATATCATTCCGGACAGTGCCGTTTTAAAACCATATCACGCACATAAAAAAATATTTCCGTTCAAAAGAATATCCTTTACCTGGAGAGATGCTTTTAAGACAGTAAGTATCATAACAGTAACTACCCTAATCTCTGGAGTATTATCCAGTGTGAATTTGAAAAATCAGAATATCATATTGCTGTATATCCTTTCAATCCTAATTATCTCACGAGTGACAACAGGCTATATCTATGGAATTGTTGCATCGTTACTTTGCGTTCTTATTGATAATTATTTATTTATGGAGCCAATATTTGCATTTAATATCGTACAGAGTGATTATCCGATTACCTTTACAGTAATGCTCCTTACCGCATTAATTACCAGTACCATGACAGTAAGAGTAAAATCACAGGCGGAATTTGCCCAAAGCCGTGAGCAAAGAACCGAGGTATTATATGAAATTAATAAAAAGCTTTTAGTAACCAGAGGGCTTGAAAATATCGTCGATCTGACCAATGAATATATCGTTAAAATATTTGGGAGGTCAGCAATCTTTTATACAAAGGATCCGGAGGAAGGAGAAGCAGGAATATTTTTGAAAGCCAAGCAGGAAACGGACGCTTCCTTTATCTTAACACCAAAGGAAAGGTCAGTAGCCCACTGGGTATTTCTAAATCAGAAGCGTGCCGGTGCCGGTACAGATACATTCATGGAGGCTAAGGCTTATTACATGCCGGTTGTTTTTCAAGGTAATGTCCTTGGTGTGCTGGGTATATCCTGTTCAAATGGACTGAGAATTGACCAGAGTAACCGTGCCTTTATGAGAAGAATTACTTCGCTGGTAGCAATGGCCTTAGAGAGGCAGAGACTATCCGATGAGCAGAGATCCATTCTTGTCGAAACGGAAAAGGAAAAGATGAGAAGTAATCTATTGCGTGCCATTTCCCATGATCTTCGAACTCCATTAACCGGAATCCTTGGTGCCAGCTCAGCGATTCTTGAGAATAAGAATATGCTTGAGGAGGAAACTAAAAATCAGTTGATTGCACACATAAAAGAGGATTCTCAATGGCTGATACGAATGGTGGAAAATCTACTTTCTGTTACGCGAATTAACGAGGATACTGCCAATGTCACGAAAACGCCGGAAGCAGCTGAAGAAATCGTTGCAGCAGCGATTGCAAGAATCAGAAAAAGATTTCCTAATCAAGATATTAAGGTTACAGTACCTAATGAGCTTTTAATGGTACCAATGGATGCAACTTTAATAGAACAGGTAATTATCAACCTATTAGAAAATGCCATAAAGCATTCTGGAGAAACCCGTATTGAAGTTACGCTGAAGAAGGAAGAAAACTATGCAGTTTTTGAAGTGAGCGATAACGGAGAAGGGATTCCGGAGCAGGATTTTCCTTATCTGTTTGAATCCTATGTGCCAAATGGAAAAAGAACCTCGGATTCCTCCAGAGGAATGGGGATAGGCTTATCCATCTGTATGTCCATAGTAAAAGCACATAATGGTAAGATGGAAGCCTCTAATCATGAGGACAGGGGAGCTGTTTTTCGATTTACTTTGCCTTTATAGCTTAAAGAGATACAATACCTTCTTGATTATTTTTATTTTGATAATTACGAAACAATATTGTTTTATTAATTGTATACAATACCTACAGTTAATGAGTTTCGCAATTACCAATGTGTTTATTGAATTTTATTTTACCGAAATGAGGTATTCTTATGAATAGTAAATTATTAATTCTCTTAATTGAGGATGAAATGACTATCAGCAATTTTATTTCTACAATCCTTACACACAATAATTATCATGTACTTAAAGCAGTAACCGGGAAGGATGCTCTCTTTTTAACCTCTTCCCATAACCCTGATCTTATTTTACTGGATTTAGGGCTTCCTGATATGGACGGAATAGAGGTACTTAAGAAAATTAGAGAATGGAGCAGTGTACCAGTCGTTGTTGTATCAGCAAGAGGTCATGAAAGAGAGAAGGTTGAAGCACTTGATTTGGGTGCGGATGATTATATCACTAAGCCATTTGGAACCTCTGAGCTGTTAGCTAGAATTAGGACAGCAGTAAGACATAATCAAAAGGTCAGTGAAAATAATCATCCTGAGGTTGATAAAATTTTAATCGGCAGCCTTCTGATAGATTATGAAAAACGTATTGTTAAATTGGAGGATAAAGAAGTACATCTGACTCCGATTGAATATAAAATAATCGTGTTGCTGTCACAAAATGTAGGAAAGGTATTAACGCATGATTTTCTTATGAAAGAAATCTGGGGACCGTATATCAATGAAAACCAGACCTTGCGTGTAAATATGGCAAATATTCGCCGCAAGATTGAAAAGAATCCAGCAGAGCCAAAGTATATTATTACAGAGGTAGGAGTTGGTTATCGTATGGTGGATGAGGTATAGTTAAATAATTTGCATATGAATAGTACTTTGTTGTATTAGAATTGAACAGGTGTATCTTTATAATGAAGTTATAGTGAAGATAGCATAATGAATAAAGTAAGATTATTCCATTTGCAAATAGAGGCAGCATACTAAAACTATATTTGATAATTCAATGGAGAAAAGAAATGTATATTGAAAAATGGATAAGAAAAGAATTTATTAGGCTAAGGGAATTAGAAGATAACGAAGATAGTCAGAGACGAATGCGTCAATTGAGGGATATCATTGAAAAATCCAATGCTTGTCATGATGCTATCTTTCATTATGAAGACGCACTCAGACTGCAGAATATGAAAAACAGGGGCATTTTACTAGAAAAAAGCAAATATTCTGCTGATATATTAAAAAATAATTGGATAAATTCATTTATTCCTGACTTAACTGAGAGTACGAAGAAAAAGATATTTTTTGATCAATATCTGTGGCATGCCTTAAGTTATAAAGAGCGAGAAGCTTTAGACAAAAGCAAAGCCAGACAAGCCTTTAACAGGAAAAACAAGAAGCAGGTATATATTTTTTATCAGCATAATGATAACGCTTATTATATTGATAACGCTCAAAATCTAAAATCCTCCGATTTTGATAAGGAACAGGATATCTATATAATGGATGCCAACTTACAATGGACCTATATACATACCCATGAAATACAATGCGGGCCTTATTTTGTTCAGAATAAGAGTGATAAGGAAATGAACCCTTTAAAGGGACTGGTACAATATTAATAGCTGTCTAATATTATGTATATGGTATAACAATAACAGTTTTAATCAGTATTACTTAATATTGCAAATACTACGAAAACACATTCATAAAATATGTAATGTGTTTTTTTATGTGTGCAATTTAAGGTATAAGCTGGGTGATTTCTCAATATAATGAATCGAGAGTACGAGGCTAATCCAAATGTAGCATAGGCAATTGAGAGACACATCAACTGCAAGTTTTTATATCCAATAATTACTATTCCGGAGCGGAAGTTAAGCAGATTGAGTGTTTAAGCGGAGGTTAGTAGCTACTGTGTATAAAGTTAGAAAAACTATATAGTTTCGCAGATATCTAGATTCTGTATATTCCTGAAAGGAGGCACCCGATGGATACGAAAAGCGAAGATACAATGGTAAGACAAATTGAGAAAAACCTAACGAATCATATTAATGAAAGCTTATTGATAAGCGGAAGAGCAGTTGAAGGTAGCAGATTTACAGTGGATAACAATTCCTCCTATGAAAAACCTATAGAAAGTACTTATACAGATGTTGCTTCAGTTGATTCTAATTATCCCTTGGTTTCCTATGATTACATAACAAACTCCCCCGGTCTTACAAGAGCAGAATACATACGCCAGGCCAGAGAAGCATGTTTACGTCAGCTAAGCTCGCAGCAGCTTTACAGTAAACCCTATGAAGTAAATTATATGAAAGCAGATAATGATAACGCTGAAAAATACAGTTCAAAGAAAGAAAATGTAATAGCTCTGTATCCTAATGCTTCGGGTGAAGAAGATAAGCTAGAGGAGGATTTAAAGGAAGAGATACCAAAGGAACATGAGATAGCAGCCTATCGTTCCTTGATAATCCGCAGCATCTGTGCTATCTTATTATTTCTATGCATATTTGCTTTTGATAAATTTAATATTAAAATAGGAGATTTTACCGATAATATGATTAAGGAATATGTTACAGGGAACGATGCTTTAAAAAATCTTGAAAATTTTCTGGTCACCTGGCTGAAATAGTAAGCCTTCTAATACTTCAGTAATGCATTGACCGATTGGATATTTTATTGTTCGTTGTAATTTGATTTCATATCAGTTATAATATCGAATAGAAAAAAGCTGGAATAGTTTCGCAGCGCAGATAACAAACGCTTTTGCGCTCGAATGGAAGCTGTTGAAAAGCATCATGGAGGAAGAATGAGAAAATTAGCACTTTCGGATGAAATATTATTAACCGTAGAAAAGCCTGCAAGATACATCGGCGGTGAGGTCAATATGCAGGTTAAGGATAAAACCAAGGCAGAGATACGCTTTTGTATGTGTTTTCCTGATGTATATGAGATTGGTATGTCGCATCTGGGAATACAGATTTTATATGATATATTGAACCGCCGGGAAGACACCTATTGTGAAAGGGTATATTCTCCCTGGGTGGATTTGGACAAGCTGATGAGAGAGAAGAAGATACCTCTCTTCGCCTTAGAGAGTCAGGACCCGGTTAAGAATTTTGATTTTTTGGGAATTACCTTACAGTATGAGAT
This sequence comes from Bacillota bacterium, assembly GCA_023421505.1. Taxonomy (GTDB): domain Bacteria; phylum Bacillota; class Clostridia; order Lachnospirales; family Lachnospiraceae; genus Mobilitalea. Next base: position 4,397 of record JAEZTJ010000011.1, on the reverse strand, counting down.
GTGTTATACCAACATCCTACAGATTTTAGAGTTATCCCAAATACCCATCTATGCAAAGGATAGAACTGAGGAGCACCCAATTGTAATCGGTGGTGGTCCTTGCAGTTATAATCCAGAACCAATCGCAGAATTTTTTGATTTCTTCTATATTGGAGAAGGGGAAACCGCCTATGATCAATTATTAGATGCATATCAGATCTGCAAAAAATCCGGTAAGTCCCGTAAAGAATATTTAGAAATGGTGGCACAGATAGAAGGTATGTATGTGCCTGCTTTTTATGATGTGAACTATAAAGAAGACGGTACGCTTGCTTGCTTTACCCCAAATAATCCAAACGCGCCGGTAAAGGTAAAAAAGCAGGTGGAGATGAATTTAAGCGAAGCTTATTATCCTTCCAAGCCGGTAGTTCCATTTATTAAAGTAACACAGGACAGAGTGGTGCTTGAAATACAAAGAGGCTGTATCAGAGGCTGCCGTTTCTGTCAGGCCGGTATGATTTACCGTCCAACCAGAGAACGAAGTCTTGATTATCTGAAAAAATATGCTTATGAAATGCTAAAATCAACCGGCCATGAGGAAATATCCTTAAGCTCTTTAAGTTCGAGTGATTATTCCATGCTGCAGGAGCTGGTCTACTATCTGATCGAGGAATTTGGTTCAAAGGGAGTAAATATCTCTCTGCCTTCCCTTCGTATAGATGCCTTTTCACTTGATGTTATGAGTAAGGTTCAGGATGTGAGAAAGAGCAGTCTCACCTTCGCACCGGAGGCCGGAACACAAAGACTACGGGATGTTATTAATAAAGGGCTTACCGAAGAAATCATTTTAAGCGGTGCAATGAAGGCCTTTAAAAGTGGCTGGAACCGCGTGAAGCTATATTTTATGCTGGGACTTCCAACGGAGACCGAAGAAGATATAGAAGGAATTGCAGTACTGTCAGACCGAATTGCGCGGGAATATTATACTATCCCCAAGGAGCAGCGTAACGGCAAGGTAAGTATCGTATCAAGTACCTCCTTCTTTGTTCCCAAGCCCTTTACCCCTTTTCAATGGTCAAGAATGGATACCGGTGAGGAATTTATCGCAAAAGCAAAATTCTTAAGAGGGAAGATGAATGATCAGCTCAACCGTAAAAGTATTAAATACAACTGGCATGAGGCGGAGCTTACAGAATTAGAGGGTGTACTTGCAAGAGGTGACCGAAGAGTTAGCAAGGTGATTTATGACGCTTATCAGGCAGGCTGTCTATATGATTCCTGGAGTGAGCATTTTCATTATGATAAATGGGTGAAAGCTTTTGAAGAGAATGGCATGGATATCTCGTTCTACAATAATAGAGAGCGCAAAGAGGACGAGCTGTTCCCCTGGGATTTTATTGACGTCGGTGTAACTAAGGATTTCCTGTTAAAGGAATATCATAGAGCAAAAGCGGAGACAGTTACCCCGAACTGCAGGCAGACCTGCTATAACTGCGGTGCTAAGGTGTTTGGTGAGGGGAACTGTCCTGCTTTAGACTATAACCAGACGAAAGAGGAGGTTAAGGATGAAAGTACGAATTAAATTTCAAAAATACGGTTCGATGAAATTCATCGGCCACCTTGATGTGATGCGTTATTTTCAGAAGCTATTTCGCAGGGCAGGCATTGATAACGAGTATACCAAGGGCTTTAGCCCGCATCAGATTATGTCCTTTGCAGCACCTCTTGGCGTTGGCTTAACGAGTGATGGGGAATATGTAGACGTATCGCTATTATCAAGTGATACCCCCGAAGTGATGATAAACCGAATGAATGAAGTGATTACGGAAGGCTTTCGTATCATCGATTTCCATCCTCTGCTTGATCAGATTGAACATCAAAAGGTTGTAACTGCCATGTCTTTAGTCGCATCGGCAGATTATCTGGTATCCTTAAAGGATGGCTATTCTCTGGGAAATATAGCATCACCAGAGAAATTTAAGTTATACTTTGAAGAATTTCTTTCTCAGACAGAGATTATTATAGATAAGAAGACAAAGACCAGTGAGAAAGCGGTAGATATCAAGCCAATGATAACTTTAACTGCCTTTACAGAGGAAGAATACGTAAAAAAACTTAGCAATTTAGTATCAGCTTCAGAAGATAATTCTTTGGACACCACTTTACAATACAAGAAAGAGAAGCCTGTAAGTGTTGCAGACGAATATGAAAATGGTATAAAGCTCTATCTTCAATTAGACACAGGAAGCACTTCTAATTTAAAGCCGGAGCTTGTTATGGAAGCTTTTTATGATTATCTTAAGCTACCCTTTGAAAAATTTGCCTGGCAGGTGCATCGGCTTGAGGTTTATACAAGAGATCCAGAGAGTGGAGCTCTGACATCATTAGATAGATTAGATAGATAATAAGCTTTAGGCGGCAAAAAACTATACATGTTACGGTTAAAACACGAGATTGGATTTTTACTGGATATAATTTTATACAAACGAAAAGAACACGGTAAGTAATATGCTATATCGGAGGAACAGGAATGGATAATAAACTGATTATTGCAAGACAGGAGAACAAAATAATTTCAGCATTCTTTGAGGGGAAGGATATGGTACAGGTGTCCCTAAATTCCTCGAAGCAGGAAGCAATACTGGGAAATATCTATCTTGGTAAGGTTAAAAACATTGTAAAAAATATCAATGCTGCCTTTGTAGAAATAACTGATGGAAAAATGTGCTACTATTCTCTTGAGGAAAATAAGTATCCGATCCTGGCCGGTTCCAGTTTTAATCCTGATGACCGAAAACTAAGGGAAGTGAAGCTAAAAATAGGAGATGAGCTTCTGGTACAGGTAAGCAAGGAGGATGTTAAGACCAAGGCTCCTGTAGTCAGTTCAAATATCAATTTTACAGGTAAATATGCCGCTTTAACCTATGGAAAATTAACCTACGGCGTCTCTTCAAAGATTACTGAGGAGAAGGAACGAAGTCGTCTGAAAAGTATTGCCAAAAAATATGAACAGAAGGATTATGGCTTTATTATCAGAACCAACGCTGCTTTTGTTGCAGTAGAGAAGATAGAAAGTGAGATTCAAAAACTCATTGAGGCTTATGAAAACATAAGAAAATATGGAATTCATAAAAGCCGCTTTTCTCTTATTTATAAAACACCTCCGAATTATATCTGCGATATAAGAGATGGTTATGCTGATAATGTTGAGGAATTTGTAACAGATGATTCTGAGCTTTATGATAATATCAAGGAATATTTGCAGATGTACCAGCCTGAGGATTTGGAGAAGCTGCGATTTTATGAGGAAGCTTCTATAAAACTTACAAGCTTATATGGAATTATCGATAAATTAAGTGATGCGGTTCGTCCTATGGTATGGCTCAAATCCGGAGGAAGCCTGGTAATTCAGCCAACCGAAGCACTAACCGTTATCGATGTAAATACTGGCAAGGCTGTAGCCGGAAAAAAGAAGGTACAAGAAACCTTCCTTAAGGTAAACCGGGAAGCTGCAAAGGAAATTGCAAGACAGATCAGATTACGTAATCTCTCTGGAATAATCATAATTGATTTTATTGATATGGAGCTGCAAAAGGATAATGAGCTCTTAATGAATGAACTGGAAGAGTATTTGAAAAAGGATCCGATCAAAACAACACTTGTAGATATGACGGCTTTGGGACTAGTTGAAGTAACCAGAAAAAAGGTCAGAAAGCCGTTACATGAACAATTACAGGATGTACAGATGACGAATAAAAGCTAAGGAAGCTGGTATGGTGATGGTCAAAACGAATGTAATGCGGTTATTAGAGCAGGCAGATATCTCCTATGAGGCACTCGAATATGAAGTGGATGAGAATAATCTTAGCGGAGAGCATGTAGCAGAACAAGTGAATATGCCCCCAGAGCAGGTGTTCAAGACACTGGTAGCAAAGGGGGAGAAGAAAGGAATAGCTGTATTTTGCATACCGGTAAATCTTGAGTTGAATCTAAAAAAAGCTGCTGCCATCCTCGGAGATAAGAAGGTCGAGCTACTGCATGTTAAGGATTTACTTAATACAACAGGTTATATCCGCGGCGGCTGTTCACCAATCGGGATGAAGAAGAAGTTTCCGACCTATATTGATGAAACTGCAATTTTGTATGATGAGATTTGTGTCAGTGCAGGAATCAGAGGCTGCCAACTGCGGTTATCAAGTGAGAAGCTGGCAGATTATATCGGTGCTACCCTATGCGACATTGCGCAGTAGCAAAGCAGCCTCCTGTAAGCATTTTTATCTATTTTCATCTATAGGATTACTATGAAACAAAACCTTTCGGGTAGCCAAAAAGGGCAGACTATCCCTATATCATTTTTTAGTGTTTTATAAACTAAGCAGGTTCAGCTTCCATGGCAGTAGATCCTTGCCAACCTAGTG
>JAEZTJ010000028.1 GCA_023421505.1 Bacillota bacterium | reverse complement strand
GCCTAAGTACCAACGACTTCATAACAGTTGCTCATCAAACTATGTTTTGCATCACTCTGTTATAAGTAGTGTTTGTGCAAATTGACGAAGATAAATTGTATGAGGGGCTTTTGACACTCTAATCCTAAATAACAGATTAAGAAACAGGAGGTTAGGTTGAAAAGAAGTACATTTTTCAACCGGCAAAAAGCACTAAACGTGCTTTTCGCTCAGTATTAGTATGCCGCTTAAGCGGCAGATGGAGGTTACAATGGAAATAGAACGCAAATATACCATTCATAATATACCGGGTGATTTATCACAATATAAATATAGTAGAATTGAACAAGGCTATTTATGTCATAATCCAACGGTACGCATACGTAAAATAAATGAAGATTATATACTCACTTATAAATCAAAGCACGGAATTGAAAAAAAACAGGAAGGTAGTGCTATATTTAACAATGAGGTTGAACTTCCTTTATCAGAAGAAGCATATATGGAGTTAATACCCAAAATAGGAACTAATTTAATACAGAAGACGAGGTACTATATTCCTTTACTAAATGGGCTTATTGCTGAACTTGATGTTTTTGATGGCTGTTTGAAAGGTCTAATATTTGTTGAGGTAGAATTTCCGGATGAAAAGACCTCATTAGAATTTGTAGCACCTGATTGGTTTGGCAGAGATTTATCTTCAGATAAACGATTTTCAAATTATTCTTTATCTAAGCTAAACAGTATTGATGAACTTGGAATATAAATGCTCGGATATGAAATAACATACTGTATATACTAAAGGGTGTAATATAATTATTTTAGGCAGTTGCGAAACACATAAACTATAGGTATTGTATACACAGCAGATACTATTCCGAAGCGGAAGTTAAGCCCAAAGGAGCGTTGGAGCGAAGGAATATGTATCTAATGTGTATACAATTAATAAAGCTATATCGTTTCGCAATTATTTAAATAGGATTATGAAATAGGAGGTTTCTATGCCAAAGGACAGTCAACCGGATAATAAAAGAGCCAGAGTAAAGAAAGCAAACGGGCAGACTCCGATCACCCGGGAAAATCAAAATAAAAATAATAATGCAAAAAGAAACTCGATTAAACACAATGATGTATAGACGGGAGGAATATAAATGGCAAAAGCAGGCATGAGAAGACCGGATGTAACTGAGCCGCACGGAACAGAAGGCTGGCAGAGGATGCATATACAAAAGAATGAAGTTCCTCCGGTTCCGGAAATTCAAGGAAAGGCGAAAGCAGGGCACGAAAGAGCAAATCATTATGAAGTCCCGAACCATGAGCCGAAATGATAGTATTAAGCGAGACGACCAGACTGGAAATGTTTCGGGAGATGACAGAGCATTTACTTACCGATGACAAGCCATCATACTATATGAATACATTATCAAAAGATGCTGCATACAAAGGCTTCCCGTATCTTTTACTCTGGAAATTAAAAGATACAGAGCAATCACCCAAATATCATCCTGAAGGAAATGTATGGAACCATACAATGCTTGTTCTTGATGAAGCCGCAGCCGTAAGGGAGCAAACTAAGGAAAAGAAAGAGTTTATGTGGGCTGCCTTGCTTCATGATATAGGGAAACCTACTACGACAAGAATGAGAAAAGGAAAAACTACCTCTTATGACCATGATAAAGAGGGAGAAAAATTAAGTACAGATTTTCTTTCTTATTTTATAGATGATGAGGACTTTATAAGTAAAGTCTCTGCACTGGTGCGATATCATATGCATATACTTTATGTGTTAAAAAAGCTCCCCTATGGAGATATTAAGGGGATGCTGAAAAGAGTTGATAAAAATGATCTTGCTTTACTGTGTAGATGTGACAGGCTGGGCAGAGGCGGAGTGGATAAAAAAGCAGAAGAGGTTCAGTATTTGGAGTTTAAGAATATCTTAGATAAATTAATCTAACCTAGTTATTTGGGGCTAATTCAAAAGTATTGTTTATGCAATAAGCTGTTTCTAATAGGATTCTATTATGAAATATAACAAAAACTTTTGAAGATTAGCCCTTATTTTGATTTGTTGATTAAGATATTATTATTAATAAAATTGTTTGAATTATATTGATTATGACGAAAAGTGCTTGCGCTAAAGTCTAAATAAAAAAATCACTGGATTTTTTATTATATGTACCGTATAATGAAAATTATAATTTCATATGTAAAAATAGAAAGAGGTTTCCAGAAATGGCGGATAATTATATTTATACGATTACAAAAAAGGAAAGCCTGACAAATTCCATATATTTAATGGATGTATTGGCCCCCAGAGTAGCAAAAAACTGCTATCCGGGGCAATTTATTATTGTCAAGCTGGATGAAAGAGGAGAAAGAATTCCTTTAACAATTTGTGATTATAATAGAGAAGCAGGAACAGTTTCAATCGTTTTTCAAGCTATTGGTGCTTCTACAAGCTTAATGGCACAGTATGAGGAAGGAGAAGCCTTCCGTGATTTTACAGGTCCATTAGGAAAAAGATCAGAATTAATTGATATGCCTGTGGACGAGCTGTCGAAGAAGAATATTTTATTTGTAGCGGGCGGTGTGGGCGCAGCTCCAGTATTTCCTCAGGTAAAGTGGATGAAGGAAAACGGTTATGAGGTAGATTGTATTATTGGAGCAAGGAATAAGGAATTAATCATCTTAGAAGATAGAATGAAGGAATATGCTAAGAATCTTTACATAACCACGGATGATGGATCTTACGGCTTTAAAGGAAATGTAAATGATTGTATTAAGGATTTGGTGAATAATCAGGGTAAGAAATATGATCTAGTAATAGCAATCGGACCTATGATTATGATGAAATTTGTATGCATTTTAACGAAAGAACTTGGAATTGAAACAATAGTAAGTATGAATCCTGTTATGGTTGACGGAACAGGAATGTGCGGTGCCTGCAGGCTTTCAATTGGGAATGAGATTAAATTCGCTTGTGTAGATGGACCCGAATTTAATGGACATCTTGTTAATTTTGATGAGGCAATGAAACGGCTTCAGATGTATAAATCCGAAGAGGGAAAAAAGATACTCAGGGAGAAGGAAGGGACAACCCATCATCACCCTGGTTGTGAATGCCACGAGAAATAGTATTAGGCCTATTATAATCGGAGGATAATACTCTATAGAAGTAGAGTAGGAAGCCTCAAAACTTGAGATGACTCTCGCTTAATGGTAAGGTGGAGCCTCAAATAACTGGAGGATTAAGTAATATGGATATATTAAAGAAAGTACCTGTCAGAGAGCAGGATCCTAAGGTCAGGGCGACGAATTTTGAAGAAGTATGTTTTGGATATAATCTGGAGGAGGCTAAGGAAGAGGCATCCCGTTGTATTCAGTGTAAAAACCCAAAATGTGTGGCTGGTTGTCCTGTATCCATTGATATTCCGGGATTTATTAAAGAAATAGTGAAGGAAGACATTGAAGAAGCCTTTCGTGTAATCAATAAATATTCCTCGCTGCCTGCAGTCTGCGGAAGAGTATGTCCGCAAGAATCTCAATGTGAGCAAAAATGCATTCGCGGTATTAAAGGTGACCCGGTGTCAATCGGTAAGCTGGAGCGCTTCACGGCTGATTGGGCAAGGGAACATGAAATTACTCCACAAAAGCCTGAACATCTAAACGGCAGAAAAGTTGCAGTGATAGGAGCAGGTCCGGCAGGACTAACCTGTGCCGGAGACCTTGCTAAAATGGGATATGATGTGACAATCTTTGAAGCACTTCATGAACCCGGCGGAGTATTAGTATATGGTATTCCTGAATTCAGATTGCCGAAGGAAACTGTTGTTAAAGCTGAGATTGAGAATGTTAAGGCACTTGGTGTTAAGATTGAAACCAATGTTGTGATAGGAAAATCAACAACAATTGATGAATTAATGGATGAAGAAGGCTTTGAAGCTGTTTTTATTGGTTCAGGAGCAGGTTTACCTAAATTCATGGGGATTCCTGGTGAAAATGCCAATGGTGTATTTTCTGCAAATGAATACTTAACTCGTAATAACCTGATGAAAGCTTTTGATAAAGAGTATGATACTCCAATTATTGCAGGGAATAAAGTTGCAGTAGTAGGAGGCGGAAATGTGGCAATGGATGCTGCAAGAACTGCACTAAGACTTGGGGCACAGGTTTATATTGTATACCGCAGAGGTGAAGAGGAACTTCCTGCCAGAGTAGAAGAGGTGCATCATGCGAAGGAAGAAGGAATCATCTTTAAGCTTTTGACAAATCCAAAAGAAATTCTTGTGAATGAAAATGGTTGGGTTTCAGGGATGAGATGTGTAGAGATGGAGTTAGGGGAGCCTGATGAATCAGGAAGAAGAAGACCTGTTGAAAAGAAAGACTCTGAATTTATACTTGAACTGGATACAGTGATTATGTCCTTGGGAACCAGCCCTAATCCTTTAATATCCTCTACGACGCAGGGCCTTGCGACGAATAAATACAAATGTATCATTGCGGATGAAGAAACAGGATTAACCTCAAGAGAAGGTGTTTTTGCCGGTGGAGATGCAGTTACAGGGGCAGCGACAGTTATCCTTGCGATGGGAGCAGGAAAAGCAGCTGCCGCAGGAATTGATAAATATTTAAAATCTAAATAACTAAAGATAATACGTTAGGGGAACGTATTGGAGGGTTTATGGGATATTTCGTGATTGACCGATTAATTGGAATAGGCTTTGTTGCGGCAATGATTATAGTATTCATATTGCTTGTATTCTATATGATTCGCCTTGAAAAATTAAAACGGAAAGAAAGCCTTACAAGTGAGGAAAATCAAAAAATCAAGACTCATTGTATGGAGTTAGAGGATAGCTATCATTCTTCTCTCTCCTCGTTAAATGAGTTAAATGGTAAGTATGAGGAGCTAAATAAGAATAAAGAGAGCATGAAGAAGCTGGCGTACACGGACTATTTAACCGAGCTTCCAAATCGTACTGCTTTTACTGAGATGTTAGATAATATTATGCTGACAATTCGCAGTGAAGAAACAATTGCAATTATGGATATAGATATCGATAATTTCAAGAATATTAACGATTCTCTTGGACATTCTTACGGTGACGAGCTTTTAATAGATGTAACCTATCGCTTAAAGCAGGTGATGGATGAGAATGATTATCTTGCCAGAATCGGCGGTGATGAGTTTATCTTTTTAACTCAAAATTTAAATGATACGGTATCCTATGAAGAAAAAATAAAGAAGATCAAAAATGTTTTCAGTTATCCCTTTATCCTGTCAACCAAAGAGTATTTTGTAACAGTAAGTATAGGTGTAGCATTCGCTCCAAAGGATGGTAAAACATCTCAGTCATTAATTAAAAATGTAGATTCTGCAATGTACGTTGCAAAAGCGAATGGGAAGAATACGCATGTTTATTTTGAATATTCCTTTAACCAGAAGCTGACCGAAAAGATCGAGACACAATCTGAACTGAGAAAGGCCTTAGAGCGTAAGGAATTCGTACTGTTTTATCAGGCTCAGATGAATTTGGAAACAAAGCAGGTGGTAGGCTTTGAAGCATTAATTCGATGGAATCATCCTACGAAGGGCTTGGTTTATCCGGATGAGTTTATCTATGTAGCTGAGGAAACCGGATTGATTGTCCCAATCGGTAAATGGGTATTACAGACAGCTTGTTATCAACTTAAGCAGTGGTCTGAAGAATATCCAAACATTACAATGGCAGTTAATCTTTCAGCAAGACAGTTTAAGGACAGGGATATTGTTAAGCAGGTATATGATGTCATTGATGAAACGGGTATTGATCCCAGTAAGCTGGAACTGGAAATTACAGAGACAATTGCACTTGATGATATAGAATATACGATTGCAACCATTCAGGAACTACGAAAAATTGGAGTAAGCTTTTCACTGGATGACTTTGGAACAGGTTATTCTTCGATGAATTACTTAAAGAGACTTCCCGTTAGTAATTTAAAGATAGATAGAAGCTTTCTTAATACAGTTATGGAAGATCAGAGCGATCAAAAGATTATTCAGGCAATTATTACGTTGGCAAGGAATCTTGATTTGTATGTTATCGCTGAGGGAGTTGAAAACCCTGATCAGGAGATTTTCTTAAAAGAGGCAAATTGTGATAAAGCACAGGGTTATCTCTACAGTAAGCCCGTACCGAAGGAAAAAGCATTTTTATATTTGAAAAAGCAGGATGCAAATAATACTTACATAGATCGGTAAAGGAGTCTTTTAAGTGAAACACAATGAGGAAGGCAGATATGCAAATCTTTTATTTGTACTATTGGGATTGATTATGTATGTTTGTTTTCTTTTCCTTGATCTTATGAGTAAAAGTATTATTATGTCCAGAAATATCAAATTCAGTATTATTTTATTATGCTTTTGCTATGCATTGATACAAAAAAACAGTGCTGGCAAAGGCATAATTTTTTGCTCAAAAATCGCACTTTTGTTCACACTTATCTCAGATTTATTTTTACTTATTCTTGATTACTATACCCTTGGTGTAATAACCTTTATTATTGTTCAACAACTATATGGTGTTCGTTTGATGCTAGAGGAATGCTATAACCAGTTAGTGAAGCAGGAAACAAGTTGGAAGGAGATAGATAAAAAAGGAAATAAAGATTATGCAATGACAAAAGGCAGTAATCTACTAAAGCAAGCAGATAATAATAAAATAGGAAAGCTCCTTTTAAGAAAACTTTCCTATCGTATCTTAGTACAAGCGGCTATAACCCTTGTTATAGTTATTGTTCTTTTATTATCCCATGTAACACTAGATGGGCTTTTATTAGTAAGCATCTTTTATTTTATCTGCATAGTTACAAATACAATATCAGCGGTGAAAGCTGCCTTAAATCTTCCTCGTAATAGAAGCAGTGTCATATTTGCAATGGGAATGGTGCTATTTTTACTTTGTGATATCAATGTGGGTCTCTATAATTTATCAGGCTTTATTGTAATGCCGGATGGCCTCGCTACATTTGCTAGTTCTGTTTCTGCTATCCTTATGTGGGCCTTCTATGCACCATCACAGCTTCTTATTACGCTTAGTATATGCTACCGCAAAGATAATCGTATGGCTGAGTGAAATTATCTTATTATTTTAGCGTCATAAGCAATAATTCTCGTTATTAAAAGGTACACTTTTACTATCTGCTATAAATCCATACATTTCGGTTGCTTTCATTTAAAAACGGTTTAAGATACACAACCTTTTATTTTAACTTTGAACTTTTTTTGCGGAAGGAAATAATCATAATAATTAACCACAATAGGATGCTTAATATTAATACAAATAATTGATTACTGATACCCAGATACTTTGATATCTTCCAACCATCACTCATATCAAATAGATTAGAACCTCCTAATAGATTGGTAATAGCGAGGAAAATACCCATAAAGGAGATGTTTTGAACCAGCTGGTTAAACTGAGCGTGGTTATATTCATCAATCATTTCAATTTGCTGATCTACTTCCTCATATAGATTATCCACTTCCATAACCTCTTTGGTTCTCTTAAAAAGCGTTTGCAGATACTCAAATCCGGAAACCTGTCCGAACCATCCCTGTGTTGTAAAATCCAGAAAGCTTTCCCGCAGTCTGGTAATAGCTATTTTATCCAGTATATTATGTTCGTTCGTATATTCGGCTAGCTTTTCTGAATAATTCAGTAAAGCATACCTTTGTTGCAGGACAAGGATATATATTAGTAGATCAATATCTCTATGCTCACGAAAGAAACTATCAATCGCTTCTTCCGATTTTGGATGATTATTTTCACTGGCAATATAAGTACAGCCATTTTTACTGATGTATATATCACCAATACCTTCAATTGATAGATTGGTATCCTCATACTGCTGCTCCTTATAGCAATTTGAATTATAAGGATCTGTTAAGGAATAGCCATTTGATAATTTGTATCCAAGTTCACAGGAGGTATATTTCATACTTCTGTCGGTAAATTTTAGGCCATTAAAGGTAATAGGCTGATAGAATTGAAATACATCTCGCAGCAGGATTTCATTTGCTGGATTAACTTGAATGATGGCATCCATAACAATATCAGATATCTTTTGATCCCCCTTTTCGGTATGTAAAGTACCATTTAGTAATTTGTGATTGAGTTCCATAAGTTCTTCTACACTGATTGGCGATGCGGTGGGACTTACGTTTCGATACTTTATTAGGATAAAGCCAATTCCATAGCGAAATGCAATACATTGCAGGTTTAAATCAAAGGAGGGATGGTTATAGTCAGGTTTAACAGCTGCTTTTCCTATTCTTGCAGTTTCAACATGATTCTTATCCCAGAAAAGTGTTAGCTTCGGAACCTCCGGTATAAAATGACTAACCCGTTCTGCTTTAAGATCACTTGATTTCATACATATAAACTGGTTTATATATTTGTATAGCCTATCACTTTCGGTTATTATGGAAGGATCTATTTTAAATCCTGAATTTTTGACAACCTCCAGCCATTTTGTATAAACTTTATAGGTATTATGATTTTTCTTATGGTTACCTCTGTCTATTGTAAAGGGCAGGATGGTGTACAAATCCAAGTGAGATAATTCTTCGGAGAGTGCATTAAGCATAGTTTCATATATTTCTTGTATACTTAGAAGACTATTACAAGAAGGAGAATCTACAATAGAGAAATTATTATATCTTCCATCGTACCAAGGGTCTGAATTAGTACACCATTCCTCTTCAAATCTTTTAATACCGGCTCTTTTTTTAAATTTGACCAAATTTCCATTCTTTATAGTGACCAGCTTTTTCTTATCCAATAAACTGGATTGCTCCTGTAGAGAGAGATAATACTTCTCTTTCCTGCTTTCTGCAATCTCTAAATACTGTGCAATACGGCTTAGGTCCAAGTTTGAATCCTCCGTTACAGAGATAATTACTCTGCAGCTGCGGTCAACATAAATATCACAATCAGTTATTTGCTGATTACAGGATGTGGCATTGGGATTTTTTGTCGGAATAAAGGTAAAGACAAATCCATCCGAACGGGCATAATCCTTATGAAGCTCACATTCTAAGTATTCGCGGAAACAGATAGCTTTTACTAGTTTACTGCCAGCTGATTTATCCCCGGATAGGAGAGGAACTCGGATGTATTCGATATAATCAGAAGCGGCTAGAGCATTTTTTAATGCTTTTTGATATAAGCTGATATCATTTTCCAGAGCATGAATCTCATTACTGAAATGATCAGAAATATCATTTACATATGCCTCGTAGTCAAGCGGTGCAAAAATACGTATAGGGTTTGTGTTAGTCTCATGCAGGCTGAACTTATTTAAAGACCACAGCATCATATTGATATTATTTCTGAAAATCTGTAACAACTCATACCCTTTGTATATTTGACTTGTCATAAGCTCATGCTGATTGAGATAATTTGCTGTATAACTGCATTTATTTAAAAAGCGAATTAAGATGTGAGGCACCTTATTGAAATCCTTATGATAAAGCAGGCAGCCTCTGTCATTTAGAGTACAATACTCTTCTATCATATCAATTTGTCTGGAATTCGCAATTTCATCTGATAAATTGATTTTCCCTTCACTCTGTACAATTGAAGTCATCAGGTAATATACAGAAGCGATACAGTCAAAATCCGGATTATGATGAACAATAATATTAATACGTTTCACTGAAAGTAAATGAGACCATAAATCAGGTCTTTTTCGTAGCAGGCTAAGTGCAGACTGCATTAATCCATTTTCATAATGGTTATCGATGATACCCTTCGATAAATTATTGCCTACATCCAGTACGATACTGCAATCCGCATCAAAATAGGTAGTATTCTCAGACACGGAGTACATGTAATATAAATCCTTTACAGCTTCCAGTTGATAAGTGCACAAGGAAGTGTCACTGATCGTAGTATTTAGAATACGAAGCTTGTTGTCTACGATTACCGCTTTGGTGCCATAGTCAGTAAAGTGCAGGTGAAATTCATATTCACCCAAGCTTATATAGTTACCCTTGTTCATATTAACCTCCATCTGCCGCCAAAACCTGCTAATTTGGGCAGCGCACAAATTTGCCGGTTGAAAAATCTTTGATTTTTCAACCTATCCTGCTTAAGTATATCTTTATGCTCGGAGATATTGTATGCATGCTTCGATGGCTCTTCAATATTTTTTGTCCCCGTAATGTCGGTTGTCGAACTTTGGCTTCTGAAAATACCTGATACTTCCAAATTATTCTCCTCCTGACTAAATAATATTATAGATTTAGCTTGTATATTTTATTATATACAATAACATAAATACTTGTACGTTTAATTAGTCTGTGCCTACCCTTTGAATTAGTTTGTGCCGAGGAATACGCAGGCACAAACTTATAAATGTGAATTATGTTTTTCAGTAATTCACATTAATACTACCATAATATAACTAAATCTAACAGAAAAAATATATTTAAGCATTTTTAACAAAAAATAGGAAAAAGTTTATGGAATAATATTTAACAACGATACTTGCCTAAGTTGGGTATTTTTGTTAGTATTATTGCTATATTACATTCTAAAGTATTTATCTAACTATTTCATATCAATACATCAGGATTACATTCATGTAGTACAAACCCCAAATTATAATAATTCTAAGGAGGATATTGGTAATGCTTGATTTAGTCAAGGAGACGGATTGCAGCTATACTTATTTCATGAATCTTCTAGCCGAAAAGGTCAGAATAAGAATGGGAGAAGAATTTTCAGTCCGGATTATTAAGGTTACAAAAAATAATTCATTGGAATTGGACAGTCTTGTGATTTTAAAGAAAGGAAGGAATTTTGCACCCAATATATATTTACTTCCATATTATGAAGCTTATATTCAGGGGGCGAGTGTTCAGGCTTTGGCGGAAAGCTTATGTGAGACCTACAAGAATCATTCGGTTCCATTAGTAAAGGACAATTTTTTATATACATTTGATGAGATGAGCCCATTTATTATATATAGACTAGTAAGCTACGATAGAAACAAAAAACTGCTTGAGAATATTCCTCATAGGAAGTATCTTGATATGGCTGTTACCTATCATTGCCTGGTTCGTGATGATACAGACGGAATCGGGACAATCCGGATATCAAATGAACATATTAAGAAGTGGGAAACCTCGTTGCAGGAGCTGCATAACCTAGCAATCGTAAATACGAAGAATATTTTTCCGTCAATAATTAAAAGTATGGAGGAAGCAATATACGGAATGTTTGAAGAAGAGTATGGAAACAGTATAACAGATGAGGGATCAAGTAAGATTCAAAATAGAAGTTTAGATAAAGATTTACTTTATAGTAGAGAGTCTAAGGATCATAACATGTATATATTAACAAATCAGAAGGGTATAAACGGCGCCACATGCCTCCTGTACGAGAATGTTTTAAAGGAATTCTCAAATCAAATTCATTCAGATTTTTTTATACTCCCCAGTAGTATTCATGAGGTAATCATTGTTCCCTATGATAAAACAATTAGTAAGGAAGCTTTGTCGGACATGGTTCGGGAAGTAAACTTAACCCAGGTTGCCAGAGATGAGGTATTATCTAACAGGGTCTATTTTTACTCACGAAAAAGTAATACAATCAGTATGTAATATCATCGACAGCATTATTATCAAGCCCAGTTTATGTAATCACTGGGCTTGATAATAAATATGAGATTTGATGATTTATTCTGATTGCATTATATTAGTTACGCGAATTATTCCAAAATAATATTAGGTTCTGCTCCTGCCAGAATATCGGTATCTGGTTCAATAGGAACCACTTCTTTGGGCTTATTTTTGGCTTCACTTACAGTAATTGTTGCTAATGTAGCAGCAATTTGACCTAATACGGCAGCGATAACCGGTATATCATCCTCTGGTGCACAATTTGCGATTGCGCAAGCTGCAGCTGTAACGAATGTAACAAGCTCACATGAATTCATACATTTCACCTCTTACAAGTATATGAAATATAGCTTGTTAAATTTCCATATAGCAGCATTGACTTTACATGTAATGTTAAATAAAAAATAGAACTGCATATCTCTATTAGATATTGCAGTTCTATTTTAGTGCACCTGACTGGATTTGAACCGGCGGCCTTTCGCTCCGGAGGCGAACGCTCTATCCACTGAGCTACAGGTGCAATTGTTACAACTTAAAGCACATCGGTTTTTCAGACTATGTTATTATATACTAGAAATTAAACAAAGTAAAGAAAGTTTATTAATAATCTGGTACTAAAATTCGATTTATAATCTGCTAATCCGGTTTTACCGAGCTAGCTTTTTTAGTAAATATCTTTTTTTGTATTTCAAACGGGCGTATATACTTATTCTATTTAAAACGGAGTAATTTACAGCCCCACCCACTGCTCCAATGATAGGAATTCCTTGTATAAACTTCGTGGTAAGCAGTACATCTGAAAGTACCTTTGCGGTTTTCTTCATATATGGATCAGGCTTAACAGCTATACTTATATTATTGTCAATTTGATTTCCGAGCTGCTCCAGCAGCAGATTATATTCTCTTTGCTTCTCCCCGCTTGAAACTGCAGTACTAATTAGTAATAATATATATACCTGCTCTTCTTCTTTATCATATTGATAACCATAGCTTAATGCAATTTCATATATTGTCTTTACGATAACTGAAAGAAAAAGGGGAATGTCAGGTAGACCGATGCCAAGTAAACCTAGTACACTTCCTTCTATTGCAGAAAAAGAGGAATTAATCAAGCCGGACTCTCTGGAGTGTTTATCCAATCTTTTGATATGTCTTTTACTGAATTCTTTATTAACTGCATAATGATTAATATCAAAATCCATCTCAATTTTATCTTTGTTATAGGTTTTTTCTATTAAGGGAGAGCCCTTTTCAAAAACCAATTGAAAGCCTTTATAAAATGCTGTATCTAGAGTGGAAACCAGATTATTGGGAATTTTATTCTGAATCTTATCAAATATTGGTAACAGGGTGCTTTTCATCAAGGATTGCTCTGACTTATGAAAAAATATCTGTTCCTGCTTTTCTATATTCTCAAGCTGCTTACTGACACTTAGTTTCAAGGGAATCCGTCCTTTCATAAAGAATAGTTATAGTTAATTGCTTTGAAGTCTTTTAGCGTTCCAATCCGAAATAGAATAATACTATTATATAGAATAAACTGATTTTGTGTCATTATAAAATCATTAAAATTAAATTTTAGGCATTCATTGGCATTATAAACTCCAAATGTTACATAAGTGTTAAAAAATGTTACAAAATGATGAAATTTTTTAATTGCATTTTAGTTCTACCTTTGATAAAATAGTACAAGATATTAATATAACAAAAAGAGTAACTTATTATAAACGATTAGAATAGTGTGAATAGTCCCGCTAAAGTCATGCGGGCCCAAAGCCTCGTATACGAAGCTTACGAAGAATAGCAAAAGCGCAATTCTTCATATTCAGGAAGAGCATAAAATGAGTTAGTGGTGCTCATGAATTTCTTCATTACTATTCGAGCTGCCCTAATGACAGCATGGAGGTTAAAATGAAACTTAAATATAAAAAGGCTATTCTGTTAACTACAATGAGTACAATGGGAATAGGGTTGTTAACTTTATCGGTGAGTAATGATAAAACTCAGGCGCATGAAGCTTCTACTGCTAAAACTGTTCAAGAAGCAGGCTTACTGCCAGAGCAGGACGGTAAAGTGATGTCTCTTGCAATAACCGCAGCTCCTACTGTCACAGTAATTCCGACTCCAACGCCTTTGCCGGTGTATACAATCGAAGAGGATGAAAATTCTGATGTGGAAAAGCTCTTTAAGAGCTTCTATGAAGCAAAGAACAATCATGATGTCGAAGCTATTAAGAAATTACTTAGTGATCCATTAAGGGTTGACACACAGGATGAGCTGCAGAAAAGAACACAGTATATTGAAGAATATAGTGATATTAAAACCTATACCAAGAAGGGCTATGAGAATGGTACCTATATTGTCTATGTATATCATGAAATCAAGTTTACCGGTATCAAAACTCCCGCACCTGGTCTATCTAAATTCTATGTTATAACAGATCAGGATAAGAAGCTCAAGATTTTTTCCGGTGAGATGGAAGAAATTACTCAATCTTATTATAAAGATAGAAACCAAGATGAAGATGTTATAAATTTAATAGATATGACAAATGAAAAAAGTAAAGAAGCAATGAAGAAGGATAAAGATCTTAAAAATTTCTGGAATAATATCAATGAATTAGCTAATAAAAGTGAAATACAGGCAAAAGAAGCTACGGCTGAATAATTTTATTTTGACTCCTTATACTATAGTAATCATGATAGGCAATAAAAACAGTAGAGTTTGAATTACCTATAATAATTATTATGATATAAGGAGTGATTTTTATGATTGGAAATGTTGATCTGGATTTATTGGAAAAAACCTATCAAAATGCGTCAACCGGAATTACCGCATTGGAGGCAGTGCTCGATAAAACAAAAAATGTAGATATGAATACCGCACTCCATAAGCAACTACAAGATTATAGAGAGCTTCAGGATAAAGCGAAAAATCAGCTTCAGATGAATGGGGCTAAGGTTAAGGATAATTCCTTTTATGAAAAAGCTATGATGAAGGGTAATGTTAAAATGAATACCTTATTAAATTCATCGCAAAGCCATATAGCACAAATGGTTATTCAGGGAAGCACGATGGGTGTTACCCAGATGACAAAGCTGCTTCATGAAAACAAAAATGCCGATGGAGCTTGTGTAGAGCTGGCAAAGGAATTTGTTAAGAAGGAAGAAGAAAACATAGAAGTAATGAAGAAGTATCTATAAGGGAAATAAAATATATACCAGTAATTAAAACTTATATTTAAGGGAGTGTTATTCTTAACTTTGAAGAAATCCGAAGGTAAGGTTAATACTCCCTTCCTTATTGAGTAAGCTTATTGCTTAGAATAAATCAGATAGGCATGACCGTAAAGAATAACCGTAACAGGGAAAATGTGTGGACGAAATAAGCCAAATCAAGTATAATATGTTATTAATATACAGAAGTTATTACAGGTGCTAATAGTTGTAAATGTAATTGGAGGAAACTATGCCAAAAAGAACAAAAAGACTTACCTCACAGGGAGAGGAAAGTGAAGCAATAAGAATTAACAAGTTCTTAAGTGAAGCCGGAGTATGTTCCAGAAGAGAGGCAGATCGATATATTGAAGCTGGAAAAGTTAAGATAGATGGGGTTATCGCTAAGATGGGTGCTCAGGTTACAATGAATAATCAGGTAACCTTTTTTGATAAGCCGGTAAAGAAGGAAGAAAAGCTGGTTCTGATTGCATTTAATAAACCGGAAGGAATTGTCTGTACCACGGATCATAACGAGCCGGATAATATCATAGATTATATCAATTATGGTATGCGCATTTACCCTATTGGCAGATTAGATAAGGATTCAGAAGGTCTCATTCTACTAACCAATGACGGGAATATCGTCAATAAGATATTAAGGGCGGAAAACCATCACGAGAAAGAATATATTGTAACGGTCAATAAAGAAATCAGTGTGGATTTTGTTAAGAAAATGTCCTCAGGTATTCCTATATTAGATACCGTAACGAATCCTTGTGAGGTTAAACAGATTGATAAATATACCTTTAGTATTATTCTTACACAGGGTTTAAACAGGCAGATCAGGCGAATGTGTGAGTATCTTAGCTACCGGGTAGTGAGCCTGCGCCGTATCAGAATAATGAATATCAATCTTGGCAGATTAAAAACAGGAGATTTCCGTAATGTTACGAATAAAGAAATCGAAGATTTAAATCTATTAATAAAAAGAAATGTAAAATAACAATTTCTGATAGAAACAAAATAATAAATGAATAATCAGTTGAAGTAGGACATAGTATGGAATTCAAAGGGTATTTTTCATTCGGCAAATTTGGGCGCTGTCTAAATTAGCAGTTTTTTGGCAGCTTGGAGGTTAGGTTGAAAAATCAAAGATTTTTCAATCGACAAATTTGTGCGCTGCCCAAATTCGCAGGTTTTGGCGGCAGATGGAGGTAGATATGGAAATTAAGCAGGATATCGAAGAATTAAGAGCAAAAATAAAATATCATAATGACAGGTATTATAACCAGGATGATCCTGAGATCTCTGATTATGATTATGATCAATTAACGTTACGCCTGCGTAAGCTGGAGGAAGAGTATCCGGAATATGTAAGTACGGATTCTCCTACGCAGAAAGTAGGTGGTTCGGCGAAAAGAGAAGCAGGCGTATTAATTAAGCATAATGTGCCGATGTTAAGCCTTCAGGATGTATTTAATAAGGAAGAAGTATTCAGCTTTGTAGAGAAAATTAAAAAAGAGCGTCCATCAGCCGTGTTTGTAGTTGAGAAGAAAATCGACGGACTATCAGTATCCCTTCGTTATACTGAAGGTAATCTTACGCTGGGGGTTACAAGAGGAGACGGAATAAATCAGGGTGAGGATGTTACTGATAATGTAAAAATGATTGGCGATGTGAAGCTGAAATTAAAGGAAGCAGTTCCTTATATAGAAATAAGAGGCGAAGTCTATATGAAAAATAAGGACTTCGAGGCTGTGAATGAAAAACTGGAGGCGGCAGGTAAGAAGCTTTTTGCTAACCCGCGTAACTGTTCTGCCGGAACTCTAAGACAGCTTGATCCGGAAATTGTGAAAGAAAGAAAATTATCTATGTTCGTATTCAATGTTCAGGAGACAAGAGGAGTAAGCTTTACTACTCATTCTGAAAGTCTGGAATGGTTGAAAAAGCAGGGGATTAAAGTAATCGAGGACTATAAGCTATGCCATACGTCGGAGGAAGTCTGGGAGGCTATCACGGCAATCGGTGATTTAAGAGGGACCCTCACCTATGATATTGACGGTGCAGTGGTTAAGATAGATAATCTTGCTGACCGGGAATACTTTGGGACGACCTCTAAGGTACCAAAATGGGCAATTGCCTATAAGTACCCACCAGAAGAGAAGGAAACGATAGTACAGGAGATACGCCTTACGGTTGGCAGAACCGGCAGAATTACGCCTACAGCCATTTTTAATCCAATTCGGCTATGCGGTACCAATGTTGAGCGGGCAACTCTTCACAACCAGGATCGAATAGATGAGCTGGATGTAAGAATAGGTGATACCATCGTTGTAAGGAAAGCAGGCGAAATCATCCCCGAGGTTTTATCTGTTATTAAGGAGAAACGGCCTGAGGGTACGGTTCCTTTTCGGATATCGGGAGTTTGCCCAAGCTGTGGCGCACCAACGATTAGGGATGCTAATACAGCTGATACCAGATGTAAAAATATTAATTGTCCGGCACAGCTCAGCCAGCATATTATGAATTTTGCAGGTCGTAATGCAATGGATATTAAAGGCTTTGGAGAAGCCTATGTAGAGGTATTGATTAAGGAAGGGTACTTAAAGGATATTGCCGATATCTATTATCTCTATCAGTATCGTGATGAATTGATAGAGAAAGGGTTAATCGGTAAAGAAAAGAATACAGATAAGCTTTTAAAAGCAATAGAGGAAAGTAAGAAGAATGATATCGACCGTCTGATTACTGGACTGGGCATTAAAAATATCGGAAGACAGGCGGGTGCTGAGTTAAAGAAGCATTTCAAGTCCCTTCATGAGCTTATGGAGGCTTCTTATGAAGAGCTTGTTGCAATTAATGATGTTGGTGCAGTTACCGCTACCTCAATCGTAGATTTTTTTGCAGTAGAGGAGAACCGGAATATACTAAAAAGACTGGAGCAGGCAGGTATGAATTTTGAAGCCTTGTCCGAAGCTACAATAGCCAATGAGAATTTTTCAGGTAAAACCTTTGTTATAACCGGAACTCTAAATGCGATGGGAAGATCAGATATGGAAGAACTTATTAAAAAGCATGGCGGTAAGGTTTCGGGAAGTGTATCTAAGAAAACAGATTACCTTATCGTGGGCGAAAATGCAGGAAGTAAATTAGAAAAGGCACAGGCAATTGGAACAAAAATTTTGACAGAAAATGAATTATTAGAGATGCTTATATAAATCCTTAGTTTTTCTAATATTTATTGATTTATTTAATAAATCATGCTATGATTATTTTTACTATGGATAAAACGCCCATAGTATATGGCCTAACTGCAGTTGTTGCTGTACCTCGCTGTAGTACTGAAAATATATGAAAATGGTGATTGATTATGCCGATTAAAATTCAAAGTGATTTACCCGCTAAAAAGATACTGGAAGATGAAAACATATTTGTCATGGATGAGACTAGGGCAACCCATCAGGATATCAGACCTCTTAAAATAGCTATTTTAAATTTAATGCCAATCAAAGAGGATACTGAGGTTCAATTGCTTCGCAGTCTTTCTAATACGCCCCTGCAGGTAGATGTTACGTTCTTAACTACAGAGACTTATGTTGGTACACATACGCCTACAAGTCATTTAGATCAGTTTTATCAAACCTTTGAGGATGTAAAAAACAGAAGATTTGATGGTTTGATCATTACAGGTGCACCTGTTGAGCTTATGGAATTTGAAGAAGTGACCTACTGGGCTGAGTTAATTAAGATTATGGAATGGTCAAAAACCAATGTTACATCGACTTTGCACATTTGTTGGGGAGCTCAGGCTGGGCTGTACTATCACTATAATATTAATAAAATAACATTAGATGAGAAGATTTTCGGTATTTTCGAACATACGGTATTAATTCGTAAAGTTCCCTTTGTAAGAGGCTTTGACGATGTTTTTTATGCTCCTCACTCCAGATATACAACAGTTTCAAAAGAAGAAATTCTTAAGTGCAGTAACTTGAGTATTCTCGCAGAATCTAAGGAGGCTGGAGTTTTTATTGTTATGGCTCAGGATGGTAAGCAAATCTTTGTTATGGGACATCCTGAATATGATAGAATCTCATTAGATAAGGAATATAAAAGGGATATTGCAAAAGGGCTTGATATAGCACTTCCTAAGAATTATTATCCTAAGGACCAACCTGAGCATCGACCTAACCTTGTTTGGAGAGCTCACGCTAATGCTATGTATACGAATTGGCTGAATTATTATGTCTACCAAGTTACTCCTTACGATTTATAAGGCGGAAGCTGGTAGTTATCGGGTTGTACTTTACAAATGTAATCATAATCTGGGATAACTTAATGTGTACAAAATACACGGTTTTCGGTTTAATTGGGGGAAAGCTATATGAAGTGGATCAATAGCATACTAAATGATCCTGCTGTTATGTTGACGCTTGTGACAATAGTAATCAGTATATGTATTGTAATTGTCGTAATCATACTTCTATACCGCTTGCATAATGAAAAGAAGGTTACGAAGGCAGCATTGGAACTAAAAAGAATTACAAATAGTATCCGCGCGGGATTGGTGCATTTTATACTTGAGGATAATTGTAAAATTTTATATGCAAGTAAAGGCTTTTACGATATTTTAGGCTATGATAAAGGGGAAGCGAAGGAGCAAAATAAAAATACTTTATTGGATTTTATAAAAGACAGTGCATACGGTTTTACCAACGAAATAAGTCAGCAAATAACGAATGAAACAATACGCTGTGATGTCAATATGGAAACTAGAACAGGTGATATCCTTCATATGTTGATGAATGGCAACAGTACAATTGGTAAAGATGGTAAGCATACCCTATCAGTATTATTTGTTGATATAACGGAACAAAAGCGTATGCAGGAGATTATCCTGTTAGAAGGTGAAAGATATAAAATTGCAACTGAGCTTTCCAATGATGTTCTTTTTGAATATCACATTCAGGAAGATGAGATGATTTATTCGGATAAATATAAGGAATTATTTGGCTTAAATCCTGTTTTAACACATTTTAAAAATACGTGTATGAAACGAAGAGATCAAATATATCCTGACGATTGGGGCATTTATCTGGAATTATGTCAGGAACTGTCCGATGGAAAGGCTATGTTAGAAGCGGAATATCGGATTAAAAACCGTCTAGGAGAATTTATCTGGTGCCAATTAATGGGGAAAACGATATATGACGATAATAAAAAGCCCATTCGCGTAATCGGTAAAATCGTCAATATTGACGCTCAGAAGCGAGAACTGGAGGCCCTTGAGTATAAGGCCACCAGAGATCCACTAACAGGTGTTTATAATAAAGAGGTTACAATTAAGAAGATAGATAAATATATCTCCGGTAATAAAAATGGATTGCATATGCTCATGTTTATAGATTTTGATGATTTTAAAAGTATCAATGATAATTATGGACATTTGCTGGGTGATAAAGTCTTAACCTATGTGATAGGCCGAATCAAAGAAATATTTACAGAGGGTGAAATAATCGGGCGTATCGGCGGAGATGAGTTTGTTGTTTTTGCAGGCAATATCAAGGATATCGGTGAAGCGGAGGAAAAGGCTGCGCTCATTAATAATCGGCTGGATATCGCATTTGTCAGTGATAATAATATAACAGTGCCTATTTCAGCCAGTATTGGTGTTGTGCTATATCCGGAGGCCGGACATCATTACGAACAGCTTATGGACCGAGCAGATCAGGCCCTTTATCGAGTTAAGGAGCATGGGAAGAATAACTATTATATTTATTCTCCTATTACTTAAGATCTTTTTTTGAGATAGAATTTGTTATAATTAGAAATAAGAAGCAGATGACGCATAAAAGGAAGCAGAAGGCTAGTAAGAATACTACTTCGTTTATGTGCGTCATTTTTTTTATGTATTCATAACCTGCTTTCAGGATAAAACCGAAGGCTGTGGTTATAATACCGGGTTTAACGATTCCGTTGATGCTGTCCAGACGAAAGTGTACATTGCGAATAACAGCGAATGTATCCAGACCAGTAATGATTAATTGACCAATCAATAAGGCTATCAGATAACCATTAATACCCCGCATAGGTATTAAGTATATAATTAAGAATATTTTGCATATCGTACCAATGACGGAGTTGATAAAGGTAATGTGAGCCTTTCCCAGCCCATTGATGATACTTCCAAGAGTAGTGGTTAGATAGAAAAAGGGGCAAAGCCAAGCGAGGATAATTAAATATTCACCGGCAGCTTTATTATGGAAGATGACATTACCGAGATCCTTCCCAAAGAAAACAAAAACTCCTGTGCTGATGATTCCTATGATCAGACTGTATTTAATTGTGACTGAAGTTGTACTTCCAATTAGTTTATCGTTATTTACAGCCTGTGCCTCGGAGATGGTAGGCAGCAGTAAGACAGCCAGTGCGTTAATCAGTGCAGTCGGAAACATTATAAATGGTATGGACATTCCGTTTAAGACACCGAAGGTAACCAGAGCATCCTGCGTAGTAAGTCCGGCTCTTCTTAGCATAGCAGGGATTAATACAGCTTCAATACTATGTAAGATACTTAATAACAGACGATTGGCAGAAAGTGGTACACTTAAGCCCAGCAGATTTTTAAGTATTTGATTTCTACCGCTAGGTATGGCCTTTGGATCTGGTCCATATATAAGAAGCTCAGCCGGAGACTTTGTTAAGAACATGGAAATAAAATTATATACACTGGAAGCAATTTCACCAGCAACGACACCAATGACCGCCATTTCGCAGGTTACCTTCACATCGCCTTTACCTACATAAAGGGCCAGTATATATACGGCTATCACTCTGATTACCTGTTCTAATAACTGTGTGGCTGCAGGTACCCCTGCTCTTTTCAGACCGTAATAATAACCGTTAATACAGGAGGTAACACCGCAGAAAGGAAAAACAATAGCAAGGATTCGAAGGGAGGAAGCACTGCGCTCCTCCATAAGAAAGCGCCAGGCGATGAAGTCAGCATTGATATATACTATGACAGATAAGATTGCAGCTAAAGAAACCGAAAGTATTGTACCGATTCGTAGGATTTTATATATATTTTTAGGATTACGCTTGCCGATTTCACCAGCAACAAGTCTTGAAATCGAGGTTTGTATTCCAGTTGCATAAATGGTAAAGCAGATGCCATACAACGGGAAGATAAGCTGGTAGATGCCCATGAGTTCTGCTCCCATGGTATTGGATAAAAATATACGATAAAAAAATCCGATAAAGCGAATTGCTAAACCGGCTAAGGTCAAAATAAGTGTTCCTCTAACGATATTGCTTCTCTTTATATTTCTGATTTGTTGTGCCGAAAGAGTTTTGTTATCCATTCAAATGTTCCTTGCAAGTCTTTTCTATGTATATATATTTTGATAACGGGAAACTTATGTTATTTGTAAATAAAACACAAGCAGTATTTCATTTGATATGGATGTAAATTATTCTTTTACCGATTTAGTGTACTAATATTATAATAGTGCATGCGAAGCAGATAGAGTTACAAAGTATATTTCAGAAAAAATATGAAATAATATTGACAAGAACTAGGAGGAGTGTTATATTATAACCGAGTAAATTAATAGGAAATAAATTAATAGGAAATAAATTAATAGGAAATAAATCAATAGGAAATAAATCAATAGGAAATAAATTAATAGGAATTAAATCAATAGGAATAAAATAATCAGAGTTAAAGTATTAGGAATTAATTTATGGTAGTTAAGAGGAGTTAATAATAGAAATAAATTATTAAGTAATTAGTAATAAGAAATGAATCGATAAGTAATATAATGATAAGAAATAAAAGTGAAAATGAATTAATATGACACAAATTGATATGAAATAAATAATCAGAGTGAAGTATTACATAGTAATAGGAAGCACTTTATGAACAGTTTATATTATGAATGAATATATACTTTGCAGTAAGCAATTAATGTAATGCTAAAATATATAAATAAGAGGTGATAAAATGAAGCTGTCTACCAAGGGAAGATACGGATTAAGAGCAGTACTTGATCTTGCGGTCCATGCAAATGAAGAAGCAGTAGCATTAAGTCAGATTGCAGATAGACAGGATATTTCGATTAATTATCTTGAGCAGCTAATCGCAAAGCTGAAAAAAGCAGGTATTGTCAAAGGGATCAGGGGAGCACAGGGCGGTTATATGCTTGCTGTCCCCGCGGAAGAGATTTCGGTAGGAGCTATATTAAGAGCCCTTGAGGGGGATTTAAATCCCGTTGATTGTTCAGAAGTAAATAACGGTGACGGTATCTGTACTAACTCAGATTCTTGTGTAACAAAATATGTTTGGAAGCGTATAAGTGATAGTATAAATGAAGCCGTTGATACGATAAAACTATCCGAACTGGTGGCTGAAAGCAAAAAGGTTCAAACAAGTACTGGCACTTCTGAAGCAAAAGCGAAGCAAACGTGTGGTAAATAATAAATTATTTTAGGAGATGTGATTATGGATAAGAAAATATACTTAGATAATGCCGCAACAACAAAAACCAGACCGGAAGTAGTTGAAGCAATGCTCCCTTATTTTACAGAATTATTCGGCAATCCTTCCAGCGTATATGAATATGCTACCCAGAACAAGAAGGCGGTGGACGAAGCCAGAAAGACGATAGCGGATTCACTTGGTGCGGATATAGCTGAAATCTACTTTACTGCTGGTGGAACAGAATCAGATAACTGGGCATTAAAAGCTGTTGCAGATGCATATGCAGAAAAAGGTAATCATATTATTACCTCTAAGATAGAGCATCATGCAATCCTTCATACCTGTGAATACCTTCAAAAGCATGGGATAGAAATAACCTACGTGGATGTGGATGAGAACGGTATATTGAAGCTGGATCAGCTGGAAAAAGCAATCAGACCGACAACGATTTTAATTTCCGTGATGTTTGCAAATAATGAGATAGGAACCATTCAACCAATCAAAGAAATTGGTGAGATTGCTAAAAAGCATAATATATTGTTTCATACTGACGCAGTACAAGCATTTGGTCAGGTACCGATTAATGTAAACGAATTAAATATCGATATGCTGAGTGCAAGTGGTCATAAATTGAACGGACCAAAGGGAATAGGCTTTCTATATATTAGAAAAGGTGTAAAGATCCGTTCCTTTGTACATGGCGGAGCGCAGGAGAGACAAAGAAGAGCCGGTACGGAAAATGTTCCAGCAATAGTAGGCTTTGGTAAGGCAACTCAAATTGCAGTGACAACAATGACAGAGAGAGCAGATAAAGAAATCAAGCTAAGAAAACTGTTAATGAAGAGAGTAATGGAGGAAATTCCATTTGTACGCGTAAATGGTGACAAGAATAGAAGACTTCCGAATAATGTGAACTTCAGCTTCCAGTTTATCGAGGGAGAATCCCTGCTTATCATGCTTGATATGAAGAATATATGTGCTTCGAGCGGATCAGCATGTACCTCCGGTTCCCTAGATCCTTCTCATGTGCTTTTAGCAATTGGTCTTCCTCATGAGATAGCTCATGGTTCCTTAAGACTTACGGTAAGTGACGAGAATACGGAAGAGGAGATAAATTATACAGTTGATCAGATTAAGGAAATCGTTGAGAAGCTACGTAAAATGTCCCCGTTATATGAGGATTTTATGAAGAAAAGATAAAATACACATAACAAAAGCATCAATATGATATCATAGGAGGAAAAATTATGTATACAGAGAAGGTAATGGATCATTTTACAAACCCTAGGAATGTAGGCGAAATAGAAAATGCAAGCGGTGTCGGTACGGTTGGTAATGCAAAATGCGGAGACATCATGAGAATATATTTAGATATTGATGATAACGGTATTATCAAAGATGTTAAATTTAAAACCTTCGGCTGCGGTGCAGCAGTTGCTACAAGCAGTATGGCAACTGAACTTGTGAAAGGAAAGACTGTAAATGAGGCCTTAACAATTACTAATAAGGCAGTTATGGAGGCACTTGACGGACTTCCGCCAGTTAAGGTACACTGTTCTTTGTTGGCAGAAGAAGCGATCCATGCAGCTTTGTGGGATTACGCTGAGAAAAATAATATTAAAATCGAAGGCTTAACAAAGCCTAAATCGGATATTCATGAGGATGAAGAAGCAGTAGAATATTAATAAAAAAGAGATATGATTTTACAAACATAGATATTTCTGCACCGGAAGATAGAGAATTCCTTCGAAGCTTCTTAATAGATAGCTGCTTATGTAAGCTCGTTTATAGCAGCTGATCCTCATAATATTTAAGAAAAGGGAAGTATCAGATTTCAGATGATCGATGGAGGTAATAATGGAGAAAGTTGTTGTGGGAATGTCAGGAGGTGTAGATTCCTCAGTAGCAGCATACCTTTTAAAAAAGCAGGGTTATGAGGTAATTGGTGTAACAATGCAGATCTGGCAGGATGAGGATGTCTGCACTATGGAGGAAAACGGAGGCTGCTGTGGTCTCAGTGCAGTTGAGGATGCAAGAAGAGTTGCTGCAGTTCTTGATATTCCCTATTATGTGATGAATTTTAAGAATGAATTCAAAGAGAATGTCATTGATTATTTTGTGGATGAGTACCTTCAGGCAAGAACCCCTAATCCATGTATTGCTTGTAATCGCTATGTAAAGTGGGAATCACTTCTAAAAAGGTCAATGGACATTGGGGCTTCCTATATTGCTACCGGTCATTATGCAAGAATTATTAAGCTGCCTAACGGAAGATTTACATTACTCAAATCAGTAACAGCTGCAAAGGATCAAACCTACGCTCTATATAATCTGACCCAATTTCAGCTTTCACATACCTTAATGCCGGTTGGTGATTTTGTTAAGGAGGATATTAGAGCTTTAGCGAAGGAATTGAGGCTACCAGTAGCAAATAAACCTGACAGTCAGGAGATTTGCTTTGTAGCTGATAATGATTATGCCGGTTTTATAAGGAATTACTTACAGGAAAAGGAAGAAAAAGACAAGTTGTTAAAGAGCAGCTTTACCGGATTAACCCCTGGTAATTTTGTAAATGCTGCTGGAGATGTCATCGGTAGACATCAGGGCTTAGTTCATTACACGGTAGGACAGCGAAAGGGCCTGAATTTATCGATGGGACAACCTGTATTTGTTCTGGAATTAAGGCCAGAGACGAATGAGATCGTTATTGGTAATGCGGATGAGGTTTTCTTAGATCACTTATATGCAGATCGTTTAAATTTTATGGCGATAGAGGATCTTGATGAGGAAATGGAAGTGGAAGCAAAAATACGATATAGCCACAAGGGAGCTAGATGCAGGATTAAAAAAATCGCAGAGGATGAACTAGTCTGTTATTTTGAAGAGCCTCAAAGAGCAATAACGCCAGGTCAGTCAGTCGTATTCTATCACGATAATTATGTAATTGGCGGGGGTACAATTATAAAAAAATAATTACAATCGAAATATAATTATAGCCGGTTTATTCTGATAAGATCCCCTTAGAGTAGATAGTGTAGATAAAAAACACTGTCTACTCTAAGGGGATCTTATTTATGCCGTATAAGAGAAAGTCTCGTCTAGGTACATTATTTCAGATGGGAATGGAGATAACTTTGTGTCACAACTTCAAGATAGCTTGATATCTCCAAAGGTTAACAGTGGAGACTTGTATCCTTTCTGGGGGGAAGGCTCGAGCTCACTATTATAAATATGAAATTGAACTTGGCGTGGATATATAAAGCTGTGACACAATGTATGAGTGAGATAAAGTTTATTATTGTATTACTCATTATGATATGAGATAATGGTACATATTGTTACTGGAATAATATTTTGAAAAAGATATATCATAAAGGATATATCTGATTTATATTACACTATTATAGGTGGTTTATGATGGAATATATAGTTAAGTACTGTCCAAAATGTAACGGAGAACTTCACATACCCGGTGATTTAAAGTCCTGTATCTGTATTTATTGCGGTGAAGTATTTCATCCGCAGGAAGAAGAATATCATCTTAATCTGGAGACAAGCCAGAATTGTGAAAAAGATTATGTAAAAGCACTCTCAGAGCTTTCGGAATTAATAAAGAGTGAAGAGCAGCTGATGAGTAAATTTAAGAGACATAGCTATAGCGAAAGCTTTGCGGAGTATGTTCAGACCTGTTCGAAGGTATTAAAGCCAATTGAGCAATACTCTCTTCTATCTGATGTAAATAAAATAAAGGCTATAAATGAAGTAACAGAGGCATTACTCAAGGAGATAGACAGAACTGTTGAGAGCAGAGCACAGGGTGGTCTAAAGCAGTATCAAAAATCAAATGCAATTGATCAGTACCGTTTCTTCTTTGCAGTCTATCTAGTGCCTATGATAACCTCCGTGAATTTGAGCATCGGAGAAGCTTTAGCAGATAATGTAGTAGCAGAATGGAATAAGAAAAATCCAAAGCATGCTTTTCATAAGGCTCATTATGATGACATACAGAAGGGCTTTGAGCAAAAACACTTATGCTTTATCACGACAGCCGTATGTGAAGCCTTAGATAAAAAGGAGGATTGCTATGAACTTAATTCCTTTCGTAGGTTTCGTGATGAGTATATGATGCAATCAGAGGAAGGGATAGAATTAGTAAAGGAATATTATCAGGTAGCACCGGTAATTGTTACTTTAATTAATATGCAGCTAGATAGCAGGAGTAATTATGAGAGTTTATGGCTGCAATACTTAAAGCCTTGTTTGAGGGATATTGAGGAGAATAAGCTAGAGGATTGCAGGAAGAAATATATTCAAATGGTTCTGAAGCTTAAAAATAAATATTATAGTGTGAATAGTCCCGCATAAGACATGCAGGCCCAAAGGCATGGATACGAATAGCATCAGTTATGTTAATTATTAATTTTTCATAACTGATGCTATTTGAGTTTGCAAGATAGATAATGAAATACTAATCTAATGGATTAACCTTTGTTATAGCTTCTCATACAAGGGCTTTCCCTGTTCAAAGACGGCATAATATTGAAATCCCATATGCTTTAATAATTCAGGAAGGAGCTGGAAGTCATAGCATAGATGCTCTGGTCTATGCGCATCGGAACCGATTGTGATTAGCTCTCCGCCCAGTTCTTTATATCTCATAATAATTTCCTTTTTGGGATGAGGAAAACCAAGTCGGTATTTTAGGCCGGCAGTGTTGATTTCTATCCCTTTTCCGCTCGCTATCATTGTTTTTAGAACTTCATCAAGAAGATCAGTATAATCTTGATAGGAATAATCTGCCTTCTTCCCAAGCTTATAATTATCATTCAGTCTGTCGGGCACGTAACGAATGATGTAATCAATGTGTCCATATACATGGAAGCCTTGAAACACTTTGCAGTTTTCTATAATTGTCTCAAAGTATCTTTGGATGCCTTGATCCTTGGACTTATTATCCCAATACTCGGGGTAATAAGGATCGACCCGATCGACAACATGAGAGGATCCAATAATAAAGTCAAAGGGATAGCTGCTTGTCAGTCTGTTTAAGCGTCCGGCGAGATGCGGTTGTAAACCCAGTTCTATTCCGGTTAGGAGGAGTAGCTGTGTTTCATATTGTTTTTTTAGCTTCATCAGCTTATTCACATATTCATCAGGGTCAAATTCGAAGTTATAATCACCGACAGCCGGATAGTCGAAATCCATATGATCAGTAAAGCATAACCTTTTTAAGCCAAGCTCTACCGCTTTTTCTATCATTTGCTCCATGGGAGTCTGTGAATCACTTGAAAAATCAGAATGTACATGATAATCTGCTAAAATCATTATTCTTCTCCTTTACTAGATAGATTACTTCAAAAACTCCCATACAAGCATTCTTTCGGTTAAATTCCCCCAACAACAAACTAACGCACATGCTTTTCATACAAATCGCGAAGAATAGCTGCTTTTGCGGGCTATTCAACCTGTTTTATTCCTGCTATATCAGAAGAGGAAAGCATAGAATAATTCGTATAATAGACTACGAAGCCAGGTTTTGCACCAGAGGGTTTTTTTACATTTTTTTTGATAGTATAATCAATCTCTACTTTATCCGCAGCTCTTAAGCTGGAATAGTAGGCTGCAAGTTTTCCTGCTTCTTCAAAGGTGCGATCAGGGAGCTCCTTTCCTTCTGCCTTTACAATTACATGAGAGCCGGCAGCTTTCTTGGCGTGGAACCACCAATCGCCTCCTTCCGCAAACTGAAAGGTTAGTTCATCATTTTGGTAATTATTCTTCCCGACATACATATGATAACCGTCAGATGAGATATAGTGAAGCGGTTTGCTTTTTCCGGCAGCCTTTTGTGTATTATCCTTTTTTCTTATCTGCTTTGGCCCGTTTACAAATTTCCGACGGATATATCCATAATCGGTTAATTCTCGTTTTAAGGAGATTAAATCATTTTCTTCGGTGGCAATTTCAAGTGCCGTCCGAATTGACTCTAGATGAGTAAGCTCATCACCGGTCTCAATAAGCTGCGTTGTCAGTGCATCATAGGTACGTTTTAATTTACTATATTTTTCAAAATAATGCTTTGCATTCTCCATAGGGGTTATGGTTGGATCCAGTGGAATACTGATTTCTTGATTATCGTAATAATTAATTGCATTTAATGAATTGGCACCCGGCTCAAGTCCGTAACCATAGGCAGTAATTAATTCTCCGTATATCTTATATTTGTCACGCTTTTCCGTATCCTTAAGCTGTTTTTGCTGAAGATCATATTTTTTGCTTGCCCGTTCTATCGCATTGGTGACTACCTTACGCAAATCAAAGGATTTCTGCTTTATTCTTGCGGCGGCATCCTTAGTGGCATAAAAATCCTCAAGCAATTTTGATATGGACTCGTAATTTTTTACCTCGTTACTTTGATAGCAGGTAAGGTTTACACTGGAAAACTCAATCGGATTACCTTCCTGCATCACAATATTAGGTTTAAAGTTATTACTTTTCACCTCTTCCATCAACCTGGAAAAAATGTTATATAGATGCAGTCCGCCGGTCTCACTTAGCGTCTCCGTAGGTTCACCTGCATCAAGGGAGGCACGGCAGCAAAGCTCATTAGCAATAAGCGGGCTAATGCCGGTCAAACTGTTATATAACGCCTTGCCAATCGGCATAGGTTTTTTTAAAATGATATTTTCAAAATCAGCGTACGTGGTTGAAAGTGGGTCAAGCTTTTCTGTCGTCACAGGTACGAAATACTTACGTCCTGGCAGTACTTCACGGACAGAGCTGATAAACTGATTAATTCTTTTTATGCTATCAATAATTATCATATCTTCATCACAGAAAATAATATTACTATGCTTTCCCATAAGCTCCATGATAAGATATTTGTTTTTTTGATCGCCCATTTCATCTAGGTGCTCCAGTTTGAAATGGATGATACGTTCCAAACCGGGCTGGTAGATGTCAAGGATTTTAGCACTATTTAAATGCTTTCTTAAAAGCATACAAAAATTAGGAGCAGTCAAAGGACTTGGCTTAGTTGCTTCTGTTAAATAGATGAGGGGAAGTCCGGCTCCGGCAGAAAGTAACAGCTTATACTGCTCCCTGGCCTGTCCCTTAATTGTTAATATGAGTTCATCCTTCTCCGGTTGAGCAATTTTATTAATCCTGCCTCCCAGTAAGGTTCGTTTTAGCTCCTGTATAAGATTTGCGATTACGATACCATCAAAAGCCATAATTTTCTCCAATCCGGCACATCCTATTGTAAATCTTCCTTTTTAAATACAATAAAGGCTACTGATATTACAAATTGCGTATGATGTTTTATGTGTGCCTTTCTACAAATACTACAAGTAGGTGTAGCTTTATTCCTCCGATTATAGCATAGAATGCCTAAAATGCATACCCTAAATGGTAAGGATGTAAAAAAATGTGAATTTATTTAATGCTTGCATATTTTAGCCAGTAAAGATATAATAGAAAAGGCAAATACAAAGGGGTATTTGTTTTCTTTAGTATGCCCTTTTATCAGCAAGTGCATTAGAAATGCATCTTGTCAGCTAATTTTAATCAAAGGAGATTAAATTATGGGTTACGTTGATGAAGTGATCGAGCTGGTGGTTAAGAAAAACCCCGCCGAAGCAGAATTCCATCAGGCTGTTAAGGAGGTATTAGAATCCTTAAGAGCAGTAGTTGATGCGAACGAAGAGAAGTTCAGAAGAGAGGCTCTTCTGGAGAGACTGGTTGAGCCGGACAGACAGATTAAATTCAGAGTACCGTGGGTAGATGACAGCGGTAAGGTACAGGTTAACACAGGTTACCGTGTACAGTTTAATAATTCGATTGGACCTTACAAGGGTGGATTACGTCTGCATCCTTCTGTTAATATCGGTATTATTAAGTTTTTAGGTTTCGAGCAGATATTCAAAAATTCATTGACCGGTCTTCCGATTGGCGGTGGCAAGGGTGGATCTGATTTCGATCCGAAGGGAAAATCAGACAGAGAAGTGCTCGCATTTTGTACAAGCTTTATTACAGAGCTGTATAAATACATCGGTGCTGATGTGGATGTTCCTGCCGGTGATATCGGTACAGGCGGTAGAGAAATCGGTTATATGTATGGACAATATAAGAAAATCAAAGGAACTTATGAAGGCGTATTAACAGGAAAAGGTTTAACCTTCGGTGGTTCTTTGGCTAGAACGGAAGCAACCGGTTATGGCTTGTTATACTTAGTAGAAGAGATGTTAAAGTGCAACGGTAAAGATATTAATGGTAAGATTGCTACAGTATCCGGTTCCGGTAACGTTGCAATCTATGCGATCCAGAAGGCACACCAGTTAGGCGCAAAATGCGTTACCTGCAGTGATTCCAATGGTTGGGTTTATGATCCAGATGGTATTGATGTTGCTGCACTTCAGGAGATTAAAGAGGTTAAGCGTGCTAGATTAACTGAGTACAAAAAATACAGACCAAACTCAGAGTATCATGAAGGAAGAGGCGTATGGTCTGTGAAATGTGACATAGCACTTCCTTGTGCTACACAAAATGAATTACTGATAGAGGATGCAAAGGCATTAGTTGCAAATGGTTGTTTTGCAGTAGCTGAAGGCGCAAACATGCCTACTACCTTAGAAGCAACACAGTACTTATTGGCTAATGGTGTAATGTTTGCACCTGGCAAGGCTGCTAATGCAGGCGGTGTAGCAACCTCAGCGTTAGAGATGACTCAGAACTCTGAAAGATTAAGCTGGACCTTTGAAGAAGTTGACGCTAAATTAAAACAAATTATGGTTAATATTTTCCATAATATGGACGACGCTGCAAAGAGATATAATGCTCCTGGCAACTATGTTGTAGGTGCAAATATTGCAGGTTTTGAGAAGGTAGCTAACGCTATGTTGGCTCAGGGTATCTGGTAGAATTTTATTAGGATTACAATGGGGTAATCTTAATTAACTACAATATAAAAGCTGTTTTAATATCAGATGTACTTTATATGCATTCCGTCATAGACGTCGTGCAGTATAATTACATACTTGATATTAAAGCAGCTTTTTTGTTGTTTCATAGGATAGATAATTATTCTTTAGCTTCTCTTAATTTCTCCATAATATCTACATAACTGCTTGATATGATAAAAGGGAATTGAAAAGGAGGATGGATATGTCTTCAAATAGCATAAAGAAAATTATTAATATCGAGAATATGACTTGCGTAAATTGTGAAAACATAATTGAACAGACATTAATAAAAGAGCCGGGTATTTTACATGTCAGTGCAAGTTATTCATCAGGTACGGCAGAGGTAACCTATGATGATAATATAATAAAGCTTACAAGAATAGTGGAAATACTTTTGGCCACCGGTTATCACGTTAGGGAAGAAAATTTGGAAAAAGTTAACACAGGAGAAAATTTTACTTCTCAAAATAATTCACATTCCGGGCAACTTAACAAAAATAGAAAGGATTATTCGAATATTGCCGGAACGGCAATTATATTATTGGCTATTTATATCATAGCAAGCCGATTGGGTGTATTTAATCTGTTTAATAACTTTCCTTTAGCAAAGGAAGGTATGGGGTATGGTATGCTGTTTTCAATTGGGATATTGACCTCTATCCATTGTGTTGCTATGTGCGGTGGAATTTGTCTTTCACAGTGCGTACCGGCGAAAGCGGGCTCTAAAGTATTTAGCGGTAAATTATCTGCTATGCAGCCAAGCCTGTTATATAATCTGGGAAGAGTAATCTCCTATACGATAATCGGTGGAACTGTCGGGGCATTAGGCTCAGTGGTCAGCTTCTCAGGCACCGCAAAAGGTATCGTTCAGCTTTTGGCAGGTATATTCATGGTTATTATGGGACTGAATATGCTGAATATTTTCCCGTGGCTGCGTAAATTTAATCCGAGAATGCCAAAAATCTTTGCCAAAAAGATTTATACACAAAAAGCAAGTAAAAGTCCATTTTATATCGGATTATTAAATGGGTTAATGCCCTGCGGCCCCTTACAGGCAATGCAGTTGTATGCATTATCCACCGGAAGCCCTGTGAAAGGTGCATTGTCCATGTTCTTATTCAGTGCCGGAACGGTGCCGCTTATGTTTGCCTTTGGTGCACTTAGTTCTCTGCTCAGTAAGAAATTTACCGGTAGGATGATGAAAGCAAGTGCTGCATTAGTTGTTATATTAGGTGTTTTTATGCTGAATAACGGTATGAGCTTAGCTGGAATTACAATGCCGGACTTTCGTTTAAGTAAAAGCACAATCAGCGAGACTGCTTCAGCTACGCTTCAGGATGGAGTTCAGGTAGTTACTACCGAGCTTTCCTCCGGGCGATATGAACCGATTGTGGTTCAGAAGGGTATCCCTGTAAAGTGGACGATTAAAGCAGCGCAGGGCAGTATTAACGGCTGTAATTACAGCATTGTTATACCTGAATACGGACTTCAGAGAGATCTTGTAGAAGGAGATAATATCATACAATTTACTCCGGACAAAAGCGGAACCTTTTCTTATAGCTGTTGGATGGGTATGATAAGAAGTAAAATAACAGTAGTCGATGATTTAAATAAGATTGATAGTTCGGCGTTAAAGGAGGACAATGCTGTAACAAGTGGTGGAGGTTCCTGTTGCGCAGGCGGAACCGGAGCCAGTGCAGGAAATAACGGTACAGCCACAAGCGGTGCAATTGATTATGATAAGCTTAAAAATGCTAAGGTTCAAGCTGATACGCTTGCTGTAGCAAAGCTTAAGGACGGGGTTCAGTATGTAGAAATTACCTATGATGAGAAGGGTTTTTCTCCTGCGGTGGTTGTTATGCAGAGTGGAATAAAAACCAATTGGGTTATTAATGGAAAGGAAGGATTAAGTAGCCTTATCTTCCCAGATTATAATGCAAAGCTAGAAGTGCTAGAGGGCGAGAATCCAATCGATTTTACTCCA
Source organism: Bacillota bacterium (assembly GCA_023421505.1). Lineage (GTDB taxonomy): Bacteria > Bacillota > Clostridia > Lachnospirales > Lachnospiraceae > Mobilitalea. The sequence goes on along the minus strand of JAEZTJ010000028.1, from coordinate 81,744 downwards.
CAGAGGGATTTTAGCTTCTTTACAGAGGATAGCTCCTATCTTGGATATGTAAAGGTAGTAGATAATATCACAGACATTAACGAAGAGGCAATTAAAGAGGAAGCTGCTAATTATAATCCTTTTAATAGTAACTACTAATCCATTCCTATGTATTTATAAATCGAAAGCTTTATATGAACTAATCTGTATCATAAATAGTTTAAGACACAAACATAACAAAATAAGCAATCTATCATTATAAGATACCTTTAAAAATAAAGCATGTAATAGCATAAGTAGAGGAGAATAATAAAAATGAGTAAGAATTCTAATAATAAATCTAATATAAGTAAAATTGTAATTACTGTTGTTGCTGCAGTAGCAATATTTGCTGTAGTAGTTGGTATCAATTATTTTAGTAAAAATGGTAAGGCAGATGCAGATACATCAAATTCTATTCAGACAGTAAAGGACAGTGATATTGTTATTTCAGTGAAGGATATCACAGAAAAAGCCAGCTTTTATCCTGCTGAAATAGGCGGAACAAATCTTGAAGTAATTGCAGTGAAGGCTCCGGATGGTTCTATTCGTACAGCTTTTAATACCTGTCAGGTATGTTATAATTCAGGAAGAGGCTATTATAAGCAGGAGGGCGACCAATTGGTATGTCAAAACTGCGGTAACCGCTTTGGTATGAATGATGTTGAAGTGACAAGAGGTGGTTGTAATCCGGTTCCTATTACAGAAGAATATAAGACAGTAAGTAATGATACCATAACAGTATCAAAAGACGTATTAACTCAGGCTGTACAGATATTTCAAAATTGGAAGTAATTTTGTTGTATCTATCAAAGATATGCCTTATATTGACATTATAGGTATGTGTTTCAAAGTATAATGCATTTCAGGAGTTGAATTAGGTGCATAAAAAGCAGTAAAGAAGCGAGGTTGAATATGGGAAAAGAAACAATAAAGATTAGTGGCATGACCTGTGCGGCTTGTGCTCAGAGAGTACAGAAGGCCGTATCAAAATTAGAGGGCGTAGCAAATGCCAATGTTAATTTTGCAACAGAGAAGCTATCTGTTGAATTTGATGAGCAAAAAGCTTCCCTTCCTGCAATCAAAGATGCGGTTGAAAAGGCTGGTTATGGTGTCATAGAGGATAAGAATAGTAATCAGGTAACCATTCCGATCGGAGGAATGACCTGTGCAGCTTGTGCTCAGAGAATTGAGAAAGCAATAGAAAAGCTTACTGGAATAATAAAGGTATCTGTTAATCTTGCTACGGAAAAAGCAACGGTAGAGTACGATCCGCAGCAGATTAAGCTATCATCAATTAAGCAATGTATTGAGAAAACCGGCTATAAGGCTCTTGAGATAGATAAGAATACAGTTGACGAGGATAAAATCCGCAAGGAAAAGGAAATCAAAATACTATGGACAAAGTTTATCATTGCCACAGCTTTCGGATTACCGTTACTGTATTTTGCAATGGCACCGATGGTGTCCTGGTGGCCATTTCCTATTCCAAAGGCGTTAAATCCAATGATATATCCTTTTCGCTATGCCTTACTTCAAATATCATTAGTGACACCGATTATTGCAGCAGGCTATAAATTCTATACAGTAGGCTTTAAAGCACTCTTTCAGAGAAGTCCTAATATGGATTCACTGGTAGCAATCGGTACGACAGCAGCTGTAATCTATAGTATTTATAATACGGTAGAGATTTGGAACGGTAATTTTGGAGCTGTAGAACATCTATATTATGAGACAGCCGGAGTAATCATTGCACTTATTTTGCTAGGTAAGTCTTTAGAGGCGGTATCTAAGGGAAAGACCTCAGAGGCAATCAAGAAGCTTATGGGACTTGCACCAAAGACAGCAACTGTCATTGAAAATGAGAAGGAAATAGAAGTTCCGATAGATGAAGTGGAGATCGATCATGTTATTTTAGTTAAACCAGGTGAGAAAATTCCCGTTGACGGAGTCGTACTTGAGGGTAATACCTCAGTAGATGAGGCGATGTTAACCGGTGAAAGCATGCCGGTTGACAAAAAGCCCGGAGACAAGGTATATGCAGCCAGTATCAATAAAAATGGTATGATTAAGTTTAAGGCGACGAAGGTAGGAAGTGATACCGCGTTAGCTCAGATCATCAAGCTGGTGGAGGATGCACAAGGCTCAAAGGCTCCTATCGCACAGATGGCTGATATTGTATCCGGTTACTTTGTTCCTATTGTTTGTTCTATAGCATTGATTGCATTTTTAGCATGGTTTATATCCGGTGAATCCTTAGCATTTGCTGTAACTATATTTATCTCAGTACTTGTGATTGCCTGTCCTTGTGCGTTAGGACTTGCTACACCGACGGCAATCATGGTAGGAACCGGTAAGGGTGCGGAGAACGGCATATTAATCAAAGGCGGAGAAGCATTAGAAACAACACATAAGATTACAACGATTGTATTTGATAAAACCGGAACAATCACGGAAGGTAAACCTGAAATAACAGATGTGATAACAGTAGCCGGTATGAAAAGGGAACGGCTTTTGCAGATTGCTGCTTCCGGTGAGAAGGGCTCCGAGCACCCGTTAGGGGAGGCAATTGTAAAAGGTGCCGAAAAGGAACAGCTGGAATTTTTAAAGGTGGAACAATTTGAAGCTATTCCAGGTCATGGTATTGAAGTTATGATTGAGGGAACAGCAATACTAATTGGTAATAAAAAGCTGATGGACAGCAGAAATATCTCACTAGAAGAGCTTAAGAATAAATCAGATCAGCTTGCAGGAGAGGGAAAAACTCCAATGTATATTGCTATGGAAAATAAGCTGTCAGGAATTATTGCTGTAGCAGATGTTGTTAAGGAAAGCAGTGCAAAGGCAATTAAGAAGCTGCAATCCATGGGAATTGAAGTTGCAATGATAACAGGAGATAATCGCAAAACAGCGGAAGCAATAGCAAAGCAGGTCGGTATTAGCAGAGTACTGGCCGAGGTATTACCCCAGGATAAATCGAATGAAGTAAAGAAGCTGCAATCTGAGGGGAAAAAGGTATGTATGGTTGGAGACGGTATCAATGATGCTCCTGCACTTGTACAAGCAGATATCGGAATCGCAATAGGTTCAGGTACGGATGTAGCAATGGAATCAGCTGATATTGTCTTAATGAAAAGTGATCTTATGGATGTGCCGACGGCAATTCATTTAAGTAAAAGTACAATTCGTAATATTAAACAGAATTTATTCTGGGCATTTGGCTATAATGTAGCTGGAATACCCATAGCAGCCGGGATATTGCATCTGTTCGGTGGACCATTATTAAATCCTATCTTTGCAGCTGCAGCGATGGCATTTAGTTCGGTTTCGGTAGTATCAAATGCACTGCGCCTAAAAAGATTTAAAGCTTATCGATAAGTGAAATCATATAAAACCGGCTTGAAGTTTGTAATAGATAAAAGCATAGCATAACTATAAAAATAAAACATCGTAAAGGAAATGGAATCATATGAAAAAGAAATTACTCTTAATCTTACTTTCTAGTATCACTTTAGTAGCTCTAACCGCCTGCAACAATAAACTGGACGTAGTTGGTAAACAGTCTGAAAAATCCTTTGATGCAGTTATTAATCAACTGGGAAGCCAGGTGACTGAAGATACTGCCTTTGGGGGCTGGTCCATATCAGCGCCGGATAACACCGTCAGATTTGTTTGGAGCGAGGATTTTAGTAAAACAACATCACTGGATGCTTTTTTAGAAACAGATCTGCAGCCCTTTCTGGATGCCGGTCTTGATGTAAGTAAATTACCTGAAGGTATCGTTGTCGATAATAAAATCATAGTAGGGACTGAGTTAGGCAACGACCAACCGGAATACAAAGGGGAAATAACAGCTTTAGAAGCCTATAAAAAGATTGTGGAATTAAAAAGGGATGCTATAAAATATCATGCATCACTTGACCATTATGGGGTGGACCTTGCAGAAGGTAATATGTTTGAATGGGCTAAGGATATGGCAAAGAATGATAAGGATATAGTATTTGTGCTAAATCCTCAGATGTTTATTGATGCAGGCGTTAATCCCGACAAAGTAAACGGTTGGGTTTTTGCAAAAGTAGAAACCATGGATGAAAACGGGAAAAAGATTCAGGTAGATAAATTTTTAAAGCCCTTCGAGCTGGATGGTAAAAACTAACCCTGAATAAATAATGAATATAACTAGCAATAACTCAAATACTGCAATAGCAGAATTTGAGTTATTACTATGTGTTATAGATATACGGTAATCCTAATAACAATCTCTAGAAAATCAAAATTGCAATTACTTTAATAACAGTCTTTAGACAATTGTTAAACTCAGTAATTGTAAGTATATGCTGTGTATACATTTAATAAAACTAAAAAGTTTAGTAATTATCTAAATAACAGTCTTGTTATGGAGGTTTGGATGAATAGTACAGTTAAAAAGATATTAGTTGTAGAAGATGAAGAAAAAATTATGAATGTGGTGAAATCTTTTCTGGAAAGCAAGGGCTACTGTGTGTTGCCTGCAGAGGATGGAAGAAAAGCGGTAGAGTTATTTGAGAAAGAAAATATCTCTATGATATTACTAGACCTTATGCTTCCATTCATTACAGGGGAAGAGGTATGTAAGATAATACGAAAAAAATCCAGGGTTCCGATTATCATGCTAACCGCAAAATCGGATGAAGCAGATATGTTAAAAGGACTCGGTATCGGAGCAGATGACTATATTACCAAGCCTTTCAGCCTTAAAGCACTGCATGCGCGGATAGAAGCTGTTATGCGAAGAGCAGCTGACCATGTGGAAGCACTGGTTATTCAGTACTCGTCTCAGGACGGAGATTTAACGATTGATTTTGAGAGTCATATCATTACAAAGCAATCAAAGGAAGTTAAATTAACACCAAATGAATTTAAAATACTTGCTACCTTGATAAAATATCCTAATAAGGTATTTACAAGAGATGAATTAATTGCTTCCGCATTGGGTGAAGAATATGAAGGTTTTGACAGGACGATTGACAGTCATATCAAAAACCTGCGTCAGAAGATAGAAACTGATCCAAAAAATCCTGTATATGTTAGGACTATTCACGGTATCGGTTATAAATTCGGAGGTTAAAAATGAGAAGCTTAAAGAGGCAGCTATCCTTAACTATTCTGATTATAGTTTTTTTAACGATTGCAATCATCAGTTTATTAGCAAACTTTTTTATTAACCGGCAATTTACCGATTATGTATCTAGTCAACAGAAATTAAAGACACAGGTAATTACTTCAAGTATCAGTAATCAATATTCCTCCTTTACCGGGCAGTGGAATATGGATTATATCTATGCAATTGGTATGAACTCCTTGTATGAGGGGTATATCATTAAGGTTATGGATAAGAATAATAAGACCTTATGGGATGCCCAGTCTCATAATATGAGCCTGTGTAATCAAATTATGGACGATATCTCAAACAGGATGGAGATAAAGTATCCGCAGATTAATGGTAAATTTCATGCAGTAAATTATCCACTTTCGCTTAGTGGGAAAAAAATTGGTTCAGTGAGTATCAGCTATTTCGGACCTTTTTTTCTGAATGAAAATGAATTTAAATTCCTTCATTCGCTAAATACTATTTTGATCAGCATAGGCTTTCTATCACTTGCGGTATCCGCGATGGTTGGGCACATGCTGGCCAGAAGGATTAGTAAACCCATTCTGAATACAGTTGAGGTGACAAAACAGATTTCGGATGGCAATTATGAGGTCAGACTCAAGGAAGAAACCAATACAAAGGAGCTTAATATGTTGGTGAATTCGATCAATCATCTGGCTGCATCTTTAGAAACTATGGAAAAGCTTAGAAAGCAATTGACAGAAGACGTTGCACATGAACTTAGAACGCCGATCACAATTCTTTCCTCCTATCTGGAGGCTATGACAGAGGGAATCTGGGATGCATCAGCTGAGCGGCTGCAAAGCTGCTATGATGAGGTGATCAGAGTTGGTAAGCTGGTAGGTGATCTGGAGAAGCTTGCCAAGGTAGAAAGCGAAAATCTAAAGCTTAATAAGCAAAAAGTAGATTTGTATGAACTGATTGAAAAGTATGTTCAGGGCTTCAGGGTTGAGATTAAAAACAAGAGGCTTAAGGTAGAGGTAGAAGGAATAGCTATAAGCCTTATGGCTGATCCGGATCGTTTAAGTCAGGTTATTGTAAATCTTCTTTCGAATGCGATTAAATACTCCCCGGAAGGCAGTCAAATAAATGTAGTAATATTTGAACAGGATACTTATGCCGGGTTTTATGTTAAGGATAACGGAATTGGAATACCAAAGGAGGAGCTTCCTTATATCTTTGAGCGCTTCTATCGTGCCGACAAATCACGTAATCGGGCAACCGGCGGATCAGGTATAGGACTCACCATAGTGAAATCTATTGTAGAGGCTCACGGTGGCAAGGTAACAGCAACAAGTAATATTACAGAAGGAAGTAAATTTACTGTAACAATACCTAAGAATATATAAAGCAAGGTTCGATTTTATCTTTTTGTATTATTGTCTCCATATTATCTCCATATGTTTACGCTATGATAAGGATATCGCTTATACTAATATGGGAGGTAATAGGTCGAAAAATCAAAAATTTTCAATCGGCAAATTTGTGCGCTGCCCAAATTCGCAAGTTTTTGACGGAATGGAGGTTAGGTTGAAAAGAAGTACATTTTTCAACCGGCAAAAAGCACTAAGCGTGCTTTTCGCTCAGTATTTGTATGCCGCTTATGCGGCAGATGGAGGTTAATATGAGTTTACTAAAACGAGATAAAAACAATAAGCATACACATAATCCGATAAGACACCTGCTGCATATGCTCATCTGCTGCGGATTACCGATGCTCATTATACTGGCCCTACCTTTTATCGCAAGATTAAGCCCTGCCCTCGCCGGAGTTTTAGGGGTGATAAGCCCTTTTATCTGTCCGTTAATGATGGGTGGAATGATGTTAATGATGCTACGTAGTAAAAAATCAGACTGCTGTAAAGAAGAAGCAAAGGAAAATTATCTGCCTAAATAAAAAAAGTCTAGTGCATTATGTGTACAGCTTAAATTGAAGAAATAAGTGGGTGTCCTAAAATCAGAACTTTAGGGCACCTTATTTATATAAGAGCTATCCTTTATGGAACAGACCAAAAATTGAATGCGATAGCTTATCTGAATAATATTTATCTTGTTCTGATCAACTTTCAGTTTATTTTAATTTATTTTTGTTGATGATATAAATAGAAACCTAAGAAAAACAATAATATGATAATTGTTGAAATGTTACGATTTTTCAGATATAATAGACTATATTTTATCCAAACTAACGAATTGGAGGTGAACCTATGGCAAAGGAAACAATACAGGCTGTGCGTCAGGCAGAATTAAACGCAGCCCAGGTAGAAAAGGATGCTCAGCTAAAGAAAGAGAGGATTATTTCAGAGGCTATGCAGAATGCGAAAACGATGATTTCGTCGATGACTAATGAAGCTATGAAGTTGTCAGAAGAAAAAGTTGCAGACGCTAATAAGAAAAGAATATTAATAATGGAGGAAGCAAAACAGAAATCAGATGCACAAGTAATACAAATGGAGAGAATTGTGAAGGAAAAAGAACATGCAGCTATGGAGCAGGTACTCTCTGGTATTATTTAATGATTAGTTCAAAGAAAAAGGAGGTGTTCTTGTTATGGCTATGCTGCAAATGCAGCGAATACTCATTTGTGCATTAAAAAAAGACAGAAAATCGATTATGGAATTACTGCAAAGGCGGGGAGTTGTAGAAATATCAGACATTCTTCCAGAGGACAGTGTATTTCAGAAAAATGATATTTCTGCTGCGAAAAATATTTTAGAAAAATCAATTTCATCTGCCAGAGAAGCAATAGAGATCCTAAATACCTATTCCGATGAAAAAAAATCTTTATTAGCACCCTTGCAGGGTATGAAGGAAGTAAGTCTGGAGGATTATCAAGCGTTTCAGGACAAGCATGATATAATACTACGTACAGCAGATAGGGTAATAGCTCTTTCAAAAGAAATTGCTGAGACCAGGGCGGAAATTATAAAGCTAAAGACGCAGATCGAAATATTAACACCATGGATCAACTTAGATATTCCGATTAGTTTTTCTGGAACCAAAGCTACTAAGGTTTTTATAGGAACTTTACCAACAGAATGGACCCTAGAGGCAATTTATGCAGAATTAGCAGACTATATGCCGCTTAACGTCGATATAATCAGCTCCTCTAAAAATCAAACCTGTATTTTCGCTATTTGTCAAAAGGAAAAGGGAGATGCGGTATTTGAAGCCTTGCGTCAAATTGAATTTTCACTTCCAGGGGTTTCCTTCGATCTGGCCCCAGCCGAACAGCTTAAGGTGCTTAATAATCAGATAGCAGAAGCAGAAAAAGCAATTAGTGAAGCGATTGCAGAGATAGAGGTATGTAAGCAACAGAAGGAAGATATAAAGTTCCTATTAGATTACAATTCAATGCGTATGGAAAAATACGGGGCGATAGGACATTTACTGCAATCAAGGAATACATTCGTTATGTCGGGATTTATCGCAAAAGTTGAAGCTGTGGCATTATCGAAGGAGCTAAACGAAAAATATCTATTATCAATTGATTTAGAGGATCCCTCTGAAGAGGAAGAAGTACCTGTACAATTAAAAAATAATGCGTTTTCCGAACCTCTAGAGTGGATTGTTAATGCATATAGTCCCCCAAAAAAGGGTGAAATCGATCCAACGATGATTATGGCGTTATTCTATTATCTTCTATTTGGATTAATGCTTGGGGATGCAGGATATGGCTTAATTATGGTATTGGGCTGCGGCTTCGGACTACTTAAATATGGCAAACGGATGGAACATTCTACGAAGAATTTCTTAAGAATGTTTTTATACTGCGGAATATCAACTATGTTCTGGGGAATTGTATTCAGCAGTTATTTTGGAGACATTGTGGACGTTGTATCAGAAACCTATTTTGGACACAAGGTTTCTATACCCCCGTTATGGTTCATACCGATGAATGAGCCGATGAGAATGCTTACCTTCTCTATGGCACTTGGTTTAATTCATATTTTTACAGGACTTGGCGTAAAACTCTATCAATTAATCAGACAAAAGGAATATAAAGCGATTATTTATGATGTGATATTCTGGCTGGTACTGTTATTTAGCTGTATTCTATTACTATTATCCATGCAAATGATAGTTGATTTATTGGGAGTTAATTTTAAAATGTCATCAGATGTTGCAAATGTAGCCGGAATACTAGCAATCTTGTCTTCAATCGGAATAATTTGCACGAACGGCAGAGAGTCGCGGAATCCGTTTAAAAGGTTTTTGAAAGGATTATACGCATTATATGGAATATCAGGATATTTAAGCGATGTATTATCCTATTCCCGTCTTTTGGCACTTGGATTAGCTTCCGGTGTAATTGCAATGGTAATTAATAAGATGGCGGCGATGGTTGGAAAAGGATTGATTGGACCATTTATTTTTATCATAATCATAGTATTTGGACATTCGTTAAATATTGCGATCAATGCTCTTGGCGCATATGTGCATACAAACCGTCTGCAATATGTTGAGTTTTTCGGAAAGTTCTATGAAGGCGGAGGAAGATTATTTATGCCTTTCAGCAATAAAACAAAATATTACAAGATTAAGGAGAAGTAGATTATGGATAAGTTAAATGAATTAGGTATTGTACTTGGTGTATTTGGTGCAGCTTTAGCAGCACTCATGTCAGGTATGGGTTCAGCAAAGGGAGTAGGACTTGCAGGTCAGGCAGCAGCAGGAGTTATTACAGAAGATCCGAATAAATTCGGTAAGGTTCTTATTTTACAGCTTCTTCCGGGAACACAGGGTATTTATGGTCTTTTAATTGCTTTCGTAACCTTATTAAGAATAGGTATATTAGGTGGTTCGGCAGACGTTGACTTTGCACATGGTTTAATGTATTTTGCAGCCTGCCTTCCTATGGCTTTTGTAGGATATTTTTCTGCGATCGCTCAGGCAAAAGCATCTGTAAGCAGTATCAGTGTAGTAGCAAAAAAACCAGAACAGTTCGGTAAAGCGATGATTTTCCCTGCAATGGTTGAAACCTATGCAATTTTAGCACTTCTTATTTCAATTTTATCGATATTTAATATATAACAGTTGGGAGTGAAACCATGACTGGATTAGAAAAGATACTGAAGGTGATCGAAGACGAAGCAGCTTCTAATGCACAGGCTATCCTTAATCAGGCAAATAAGGAAGCAGAGGCTATCCTTTTGTCAGCGAAGCTTGAAGCAGAGAAGAAATGCGCTGAAATAGCAGCAAAATCTGAAGCTGATGTAAAAGATATAGTAAGCAGGGCTAAATCAGCAGCGGCATTACTTCAGAAGAAGGCGGTATTGGATGCAAAACAGCGTATCATTACGAATGTCATCGAGAATGCAAAAAATGCCTTATTAGGCCTTAAGGATAAAGAATATGTTGAAATTATTCTTCGTATGGTAAGTAAATATGCGCATAATAAGCCGGGGAAAATCTTATTCACGGCTGATGACAAAAAGCGTTTTCCGGCAGATTTCGAAGCTACTCTCAATAAATTCTTAGCAGAAAAGCAAGGTGCGGTACTTACCATCTCGGAGGAAGCGGCACGTATTGATGGCGGCTTTATACTGGAATATGGTGATATTGAAGAAAACTGTTCCTTTGAAGCGTTATTTAGCGCGGCAAAAGAAGATTTACAGGAAAAAGTTAATGCATTTTTATTTAAACAAGAGGAATTGGCAATGACCGGAGAGAGGTGATGATATGGCTGATAAGCTGTATACTTACGCAGTTGCGCGTATACGGTCCAAGGAGCTTTCCCTGCTTAATAAATCAACGATAGATCAGCTGATGAACTGTAAGAGTGAGAAGGAATGCTTGCGTCTTTTATCCGATAAAGGCTGGGGAAAAAGCGGTGATGAAAATGCAGAACAAATCCTGGTGATAGAACGAGAGAAGACGTGGGAATTAATTCGTGAGCTGGTTGAGGATATGTCAGATTTTGATACCTTCCTTTGCGGAAATGATTTTCATAATCTGAAAGCGGCGATTAAGAAGGTATATACCGGAATAGAAATAAGTAATATATTTTTACCCGATGGTGCAATTAGTTCAGAACAAATCTACAGAGCTGTTAAGGTTCATGATTTTTCCTTGTTACCGGAGTACATGAAGGAAAGTGCAGAGGCAGCTTATGAGGTTCAGCTGCGTACGGGTGACAGTCAATTATGTGATGTAATTATTGATAAAGCTTCCCTTGAGACAACCTATCGCAAAGGAAAGGAATCAGGGAATGAGCTTTTAGCAGAATATGTAGAGCTTAAAGTGGCTTCAGCAGATATTAATATTGCTATTCGAAGCTGTAGGACGGGCAAAGGTAGACAATTTATGGAGCAAGCCTTCGCAGAATGTCAGTCTTTAGACATTGGCCGGTTAATATCAGCAGCCTTAAGCGGAGAAGATGCAATCTATGAGTATCTTTCCTTGACAAAATATGCAGAAGCTGTTCAAGCTATTAAAGAATCCTCCTCAGCCTTTGAGCGTTGGTGTGATAATTTAATCATTGAGCATATACGGCCTCAAAAGTATAATTCATTTACGCTGTCCCCGCTTGCTGCCTATATTCTTGCACGGGAGAATGAAATCAAGACGGTTAGGATTATACTTTCTGGAAAGCGTAATGATATTTCGGATGATATTCTCCGGGAAAGGTTGAGGGAATTATATGTATAAGGTTGCTGTGCTTGGAGATCGTGACAGCATATATGGATTTGCGGCATTAGGACTTGATACATTTGTGGCAGAAGAAAGAGAAGAAGCCGCAAAAACTCTCAAAACACTGGCAGAAGGCAAATATGCTGTGATCTATATTACTGAAAAATTACAAAATCAATTGGAAATAGAAATTGACCGTTATATATCAGACTATTTACCTGCAATTATACCTATACCCGGTGTTTCAGGCAATACCGGTAAGGGAATTCGTAATGTAAAGAAATCTGTAGAGCGTGCTGTTGGATCGGATATTATCTTTAACGGTCAGTAAGCAGCTAGGATATTATTATATCAGAAATATGAAAAGTGTAGCGAGTAAGCATAGTATAGAGTGTTTACGAACGAAGCTGTTAATCATGATAAAATATAAAAGTGCTGTAGGACTCGTTCTTTAATGAGACTTACAGTAAATGGAGGTTATTATGAGTAAAGGCACTATAAAGAAGGTTGCCGGTCCGTTGGTTGTCGCGCAGGGAATGCGAGATGCCAATATGTTTGACGTGGTTCGTGTAAGCGAGCAGCGTTTGATTGGTGAAATCATAGAGATTCATGGAGACCAGGCATCTATCCAGGTATATGAGGAAACCTCCGGCTTAGGACCCGGAGAGCCGGTAGAATCTACCGGAGCACCTTTAAGTGTTGAGTTAGGTCCTGGACTGATTGGAAGTATATTTGATGGAATTCAGCGCCCACTGGTAGATATTATGGAAGCCAGCGGTACCAATTTAAAAAGAGGTGTTGAGATACCTTCACTTAGCAGAGAGAAGAAATGGCACTTCGTACCTACAGTCTCAGTTGGAGATGAGGTTGAAGCAGGAGATATTATTGGAACGGTAAGCGAAACAGATATCGTTACACAAAAGATTATGCTCCCTTACGGTTTGAAAGGTACAATAAAAAGTATTACAGAAGGTGATTTCACGGTAGCAGATACGGTAGTGGTTCTTCAAAAGGCAGATGGTATAACAGAAAATGTTACCATGATGCAAAAATGGCCGGTACGTAATGGTAGACCGTATAAGCAAAAGCTCTCGCCAGATAAACCACTAGTTACCGGACAGCGTGTTATCGATACCCTGTTCCCTATCGCCAAGGGCGGTGTAGCGGCAGTACCCGGTCCCTTCGGAAGCGGTAAAACTGTAGTACAGCATCAGCTGGCAAAATGGGCAGAGGCAGATATCGTAGTTTACATCGGCTGCGGAGAACGCGGTAATGAGATGACCGACGTACTCAATGAATTTCCTGAGCTTAAGGACCCCAAGACCGGTAAATCCCTGATGGAAAGAACCGTTCTGATTGCAAATACCTCGGATATGCCTGTTGCTGCCCGTGAAGCTTCTATTTACGTTGGTATTACGATCGCGGAATATTTCCGTGATATGGGTTACTCTGTAGCGCTCATGGCAGATTCTACCTCCCGTTGGGCAGAAGCACTTCGTGAGATGTCAGGCCGTCTTGAAGAAATGCCCGGTGAGGAAGGCTATCCTGCCTATCTAGCGAGCCGTCTGGCGCAGTTTTATGAAAGAGCAGGCCGTGTTATTTCACTTGGTAAGGAAGGAAGAGAAGGCGCATTATCAGCAATCGGTGCCGTATCACCTCCCGGTGGTGATATCTCTGAGCCGGTATCTCAGGCTACTCTTCGTATCGTAAAAGTATTCTGGAGCCTTGATGCTAATCTGGCTTACAGAAGACATTTCCCGGCAATTAACTGGCTGACCAGTTATTCGCTCTATAACCTGGGAAAATGGTTTAATTCTAATGTAAGTGAGAAGTGGATGGACCTAAGAGCGCGTATGATGCAGATGTTAAATGATGAGGCCGCTCTTGATGAAATAGTTAAATTAGTAGGTATGGATGCTCTATCCGCACCGGATCGTCTAAAATTAGAAGCAGCAAGATCCATTCGTGAGGACTTCCTGCATCAGGATGCTTTCCATGAGGTAGATACCTATACGGATTTACAGAAGCAATATCTGATGATGGAGCTGGTTTTAAATTACTATGATGTATCTCTGGAATATCTAGGTAAGGGCGTAGCGATTGATTCAATTGTTAAGCTGCCGGTAAGGGAACGCATTGGTCGTTTTAAGTATGTTCCGAAGGAAAAAATTAAAGAAGAATTTGATGCAATTATAAAAAATATAGCTAAAGAGATAGATGACTTAGCAGGGAAGGAGGAAGCCTAATGCCAAAGGAATATAGAACCATACAAGAGGTAGCAGGTCCTCTTATGCTGGTACAGGGTGTAGAAAATGTAGCTTTTGATGAATTAGCCGAAATTGAACTTTCAAGCGGCGAAAAACGCCGCTGCCGTGTTTTGGAAATCGATGGCGGTAACGCGTTAGTTCAGCTATTCGAAAGCTCTGCCGGTATAAACCTTGCAAGCAGTAAGGTGCGTTTTCTTGGAAGAAGTATGGAGCTTGGTGTATCAGAGGATATGTTAAGCCGTGTATTCGACGGACTCGGACGTCCGATTGACGGCGGCCCGGAGATATTACCAGAAAAGCGTATGGATATTGCAGGTCTTCCGATGAATCCCGCTGCAAGAAATTATCCGCAGGAATTTATACAGACAGGTGTATCTGCGATCGATGGCTTAAACACTCTGGTACGTGGACAAAAGCTCCCAATCTTCTCTGCCAGTGGTCTTCCTCATGCAGAGCTAGCAGCACAGATTGCGAGACAGGCTAAGGTTCGTGGTACAACAGAGCCCTTTGCGGTTGTATTTGCTGCTATGGGTATAACCTTCGAGGAAGCGAACTTTTTTACAGAAAGCTTTCGTGAAACCGGTGCAATTGATCGTACCGTAATGTTTATTAACCTTGCGAATGACCCAGCCGTTGAGCGTATCTCCACTCCCCGTATGGCGTTAACTGCTGCGGAATATTTAGCATTTGAGAAGGATATGCATGTACTTGTTATCCTTACGGATATTACGAATTATGCAGATTCCTTGCGTGAGGTATCGGCAGCTCGTAAGGAGGTACCGGGACGCCGTGGCTATCCCGGATATATGTATACCGACCTTGCAACTCTTTATGAACGAGCAGGAAGAAAGAAGGGAAGTGCAGGAAGTATCACCATGATACCGATCTTAACCATGCCTGAGGATGATAAGACACATCCGATTCCCGACTTAACCGGTTATATTACGGAGGGTCAGATTATCCTTAGCCGTGAGTTATACCGTCAGAGCGTACAGCCGCCAATTGATGTTTTACCTTCCTTATCCCGTCTAAAGGATAAGGGTATCGGTGAAGGCAAGACCAGAAAGGATCATGCCAATACTATGAACCAGATTTTTGCTGCTTATGCACGTGGTAAGGAAGCAAAAGAGCTTATGGTGGTTCTTGGTGAAGCAGCATTAACCGATATTGATAAACTATATGCGAAATTCTCGGATGCCTTCGAGAAGGAATACGTTTCTCAGGGCTATAATACCAATCGAGATATTGAAGAGACACTTAATCTTGGCTGGAAGCTGTTATCCATTCTTCCAAGAACAGAGCTTAAGAGAATCAAAGATGAACTTCTTGATCAGTATTATGATAAATTCTAAGGGGGTGCTTATCTTTGGCTAAGACGCATGTAAACCCTACGCGAATGGAATTAACCAAGCTTAAGAGGAAGCTAGCTACAGCAACCCGTGGACATAAGCTTCTGAAGGATAAACGGGATGAGCTGATGCGTCAGTTCCTGGATTTGGTACGCGAGAATAAGGCCCTTCGTGAAAAAGTGGAGCAAGGAATAAAGAATGCGAATAAGAATTTTGTTCTGGCTAGATCTGCAATGCCTGAGGAAATCCTAAATGTATCCTTAATGGCGCCCAGACAGGAAGTATATCTAGAATCCGGCAAACGAAATGTTATGAGCGTTGAGATACCGAAATTTGAGTATAAGACCAAGACACCGGATGCAAATGATATTTACCCCTATGGTTTTGCTTACACCTCAAGTGATTTGGATGACGCGGTGAAATCCTTACAGGATATTCTGCCGGATATGTTAAAGCTCGCTGAGATAGAAAAATCCTGCCAGTTGATGGCAGCTGAGATTGAGAAAACCAGACGACGTGTAAATGCTTTGGAGCATGTCATGATTCCAGAGATGAAGGAAAATATAAAATTTATAGTTATGAAGCTTGACGAAAATGAACGTAGTACTCAGATCCGTTTGATGAAGGTAAAGGATATGATGCTAGAGCAGGCTCATCATTATAAGGAACGATATGAGAATCATTTTGATGTGTGATTGAATAAAGATATTAACAGGGCAGGTTCTTAGAACCTGCCCTGTTTTAGTCTCGTAAAGCAAGCCAATAAACAGTGCAGAAATAGAGTATGTGAGCAGGTGATAAAATGTTTGATAAATAAGGCTTCATATACAAAATTCTATCCGGAATATGACATACTGTTGACAGATTATACCTGCTATAGTAATTTTATAGCAGGATTTCAGAAAACCTAAATAGCAGATTCAGGGAGGTATAAAATGATAAGCATTGATAAGCTGCTTTCTTTGGAGAGGGAAGAGATAAGCGGGGCTGCAGAAGCTGTCAGCCAGTCAGATATTTGGCTGTTAATCGATTTACTGAATGAAAAGGACGATAAGATCAGATACCATGCGCTGCTTTTGCTTCAAAGCCGTTCGGAATATATGGAGGATGTTTTTCCCTACTGGGATATTTTCTGCACTAAGCTGAAAAGTGATAATTCTTATCAGAGAAATATCGGACTGATGCTTTTGGCGGATAATGTTAAGTGGGATCAGGAGAATAAAATAGATCAAATAATTGATGAATATTTAATGCTATATTCGTCCGGCGAAATGGATAATTATATTTCTGACGCATTAACCGGTGCTATACTGGATAATAAATCGAAAAAACAGATTGGTTTAATGCTGTAGACTCAGGTCATACTATACAAATTAATAAGTTGTCTGGACATGCGAGAAATACCTGATATAATTGGGTGTTTCTTTTTTTG
Source organism: Bacillota bacterium (assembly GCA_023421505.1). Taxonomy (GTDB): domain Bacteria; phylum Bacillota; class Clostridia; order Lachnospirales; family Lachnospiraceae; genus Mobilitalea. Next base: position 64,893 of record JAEZTJ010000028.1, on the reverse strand, counting down.
TGCACAGGGAATGTGTTTTAAAAAATATATAGTATATGTTATTTATGCAGATTTATATGTGATTTCTTTTGGATATCTTATTAGCATAACTTCCATTAAAAATATTCACAAATTAACTAGTCTGCTTTCTGTTTATGAATTTAAACCGGATGAATGAGGCATAGCATGAATTGGATATCGGTGCCGATCTATTTATTTTTAATGATTTAGGTTTTTGAAGACATTTTGATTGCAGAGTAGTTTTATTTAGTGGATAGATATAGATTATAGTTTCACTATATATAAAATAATATTAATAAATTTATAATATAGTATTGACATACAATATTATATAGTATATAGTATTATCAATTCAATAATATTGTTGATCTTATAAGTATGAGAGTAGTTGCCGGCAGGATATTTAATACAGGATCAGCACTATTCGATGCAAATATGCTTGCTGAGTTACTGAGAAAACGACTTTCTTCATTTGGTGAGAAAAGAAAAATGCAATTTATATAAAAAATGTAAATACCTAATAAATAACACAAAGGAGAGAAAGAATGGCAAATATTATATTGAAGGCTAATAAACTTAACAAAAGCTTTAAATCCGGAACGCAGGAGCAGCAAGTATTAAAAAATCTGGATATTGAATTTTATGAAGGGGACTTTACTGTTATTATGGGTTCATCCGGTGCAGGCAAATCCACTTTGCTTTACGCTTTATCCGGAATGGACAGACCGACAAGCGGAGCTATTCGTTTTTTTGACGCTGAAATTGCTAATTTAAATAATGACAAGCTAGCGGTATTTCGTAGGCAAAACTGCGGCTTCGTCTTCCAACAAATGTTTTTACTTGATAACATGAGCATTTTAGACAATATTTTAGCAAGCGGTCTTTTAGTAAGTGGTGATAAAAAGTCTATTGTTGCAAATGCGAAAGAATTATTGAAGAAGGTTGGCTTAACTGAGATGATATGGAGAAAATTCCCGTCACAGCTTTCGGGTGGAGAAAATCAGCGTGCCGCCATCGTTCGTGCTTTGATTAACAAGCCGAGGGTTGTTTTTGCTGATGAACCTACCGGAGCGTTGAATTCTGCATCGGGAAATGCGGTGCTTGATGTTTTGACCAATATAAATAATGACGGTCAAAACATTATTATGGTTACACATGATCTTCATTCTGCCAGACGAGGCAACCGAATTATTTACATAAAAGACGGTGTAATCGGTGGTGAATGCAATTTAGGTAAATATGTGAGTGGTGATAAAGTACGTCACGAAAAACTCCAAGCTTTTCTTACTGAAATGGGGTGGTAATGTGAATAAACTATGGATGCATGCAATTGCAAATATACGAAAAACAAAATCAGCCACCACGACTTTGGTGATCATGTTTGTCATAGCGTCACTTCTTTTAAACGCAGGTCTTTTGGTTGTTGTCAACTACGGTAGCTTTTTTAATAATCTGAAAGATGAACTCAAACCATCTAATGTGTATTTTGCGTTACCGGATAAGATATATACTAATGAAGTGAAAACTTATATTGATAAAAATGAACATGTTAAGGAAAAGCAAACAAATGAAGGGCTTTTGCTTGACGCAAATATTTTATCCAAAGGGGAAGAAAAATCCTTTCCAATTTTGTTCAACAATATGGATGAAAAAAGAGAAATAAGCAAATGGAAATTCATTGGCGAACATTTGCCGGCTGAAGACATGTCGGTTTATATTCCTGATATTTTTAAAGCGGTCAGCGGCTATCAGCTCAATGATAAAATTGAACTGAAATATACGGAGGAAGAAACGAAAGAAGAAAAAGCGATAACTTTTACAGTAAAGGGTTATACCGAGGACATCTACTTTAGTTCAACCGACACCGGCTATATCAGCTTTTATCTGCCGGAAGATACCTATCAAAAGGTGAAAGGCATTTTAAATAAACCGGAATACTTAACGCATGTTGTATTTACAAATTTAGATGATGTGAAAAACGCATCTGCGATTGAAAGCGGTATCCGTGAAATACTAAATTTAAATTCCGCTTCATTAATGGCTGCTGATCCGTCTACCATGCTTGTGACCATTGATCTTGAATTGATCCAACTATCCCGTTGTATGATGGCAAGCATGATTTCGGCTATGATGGTTATGTTTGCCTTAATTATCGTAATTGTCTGTTTACTGGTTGTTCGCTTTAGAATTGTTAACAGCATTGAAGAAGACATCATGAAAATAGGTTCATTAAAGTCAATCGGTTATACAAGCAGGCAAATCATCCTCTCTGTTATCTTACAGTTTTCATTGATCGCAGGTATTGGAAGTCTTATCGGAATTGCTCTTTCTTACCCTGCACTGCCTGCAGTCTCCGCTGTATTTGAACAACAATCGGGACTGAAATGGGAACAAAGCTTTGATGGTGGTGTAAGTGGGACAGCATTTTTAATAGTACTTTTGATTGTTATATTTATAGCATTTATAGCAGCTCATCGTATAGGAAAGCTAAGTCCCATTCATGCGTTACGAGGGGAAAGCACAGCCCGCAAGTATAAAAGGAATCATTTGCAGCTTGAAAAGGCAAACAGCAATCTACCGCTTGCATTGGCATTTAAATCTGTTTTGCAGAGTATGAAGCAAAATGTGATGATTGTTGTTATTCTTATTGCGGTAACCTTTTGCGGTGTATTCGGCGTGATTATGTATTACAATACAACGATTGATACAAAAGCTTTTGCAGAGGTTCCGGGTATGGAAATTTGCAACGCAATTGCTGTGCTTAATCCGGAGAAGGATCAAACGGAAGCAGTGAAAACCATCGAAAGCATGGATAATGTTTGGAAAGTACAGTACCTAGATGAAGTGAAAATAAAAGTCGAGGGTATGGAAGTTGTTACTTATATTATGGACGATTATGATAAAAAAGAGACGAAGCTGGTATATGAAGGACGGTATCCTGAAAACAAAAACGAAATCACTCTCGCCGGAATATTAGCCGAAAGACTGGAAAAGACCATAGGTGATACCGTCACTGTAGGTTCTGGTGAAAAGGAAGAACAGTTTAAAGTAGTGGGATTATCTAACGGTTCTCAGATGGGTGGACTGAATACCTCTATTCTGGCAAAGGATTATGGAAGGCTTAACCCGAGCTTTAAGCACCAGTCTTTATATATTTATTTAGATAAAGGAACAGATGCTGAAAAATTCGTTGCAAATTTAGAGACCAAATTTGATAAAAGTATGTTACTAGCAGCTGTAAATTTCGATAAGGGAATGGCCGAGGGGATGGCATCTTATCAGAAGATAGTAGCCGCGATGGGGCTTGCCATGCTTGCCATTACTTTGCTTGTAGTTACATTGGTTTTATATTTTGTTATCAGCTCCTCAGTGATTCGTAAAAAACGGGAGCTTGGTATCCAAAAAGCAATTGGTTTTACCACTTATCAATTGATGAATCAGCTTTCAATCAGCTTTACAATTCCAATTATCATAGGTGTGGTTATCGGAACACTCTTAGGCGCATTTTATACAAACCCGATGATGTCGGTTGCCATGAAAAGCGCAGGTGTTATGAAAGCTGGATTTATTGTAGATCTATATTGGGTAATTGCTTTCGGTGCTGCTACCATTGTATTCTCTTATCTGCTGTCCATGCTGATTACTTGGAGAATTAGGAAAATTTCCGCATATGCCCTAGTTACGGAATAAGAGTGTTCAATACATTCTTGACGTGGTATAGAGATTATAAAACTGTTAAGTAGTGTGAATTGTTGAAAAGAACAATTCACACCTAGAAGTTTGTGCCTGCGCATTGTTCCGCATAAAGAGGGAAATTAACCTCGGCACAAACTAATTCAAAGGGTAGGCTATGTTATGTTAGTATGACAATTAACAATTAATATAGAAATCCATATAATATAGTATTGCATACAATATTATATGATGTATAGTATTATCAATTCAACAATATTGTTGATCTTATAAGTTAAGGAAGGAGTTGTTTGTATGGTATTTAATACCGGTTCAGCACTTTTAGATGCGATTGTGCTTGCTGTAGTTTCTAAGGAACCGGAAGGAACCTATGGATATAAAATTACGCAGGATGTGCGACAGGCGATTGAAATCTCGGAATCAACTTTGTATCCGGTTTTGAGAAGGCTCCAGAAGGAAGATTGCTTAGAAGTATATGATTTGGAATTCGGAGGACGAAATAGAAGATATTATAAAATTACAGACAAAGGTATGGTACAATTAAGATTATATTACAATGAATGGGAAAGTTATTTTAAAAAGATAAATATCATATTTGAAGGAGTGAAATAGATGACAAAGCTAGAATTCATGAAAGAACTCGAAAGCTTATTGTCCGATATCCCTTTAGAGGAAAGAGAAGAGGCTCTTAGTTATTATTACGGTTATTTCGAGGATGCAGGGGAAGATCATGAAGAAGAAATCATTAAGGAGCTCGTATCACCGGCGAAGGTTGCCTCTACGATTAAAGCAGATTTGAATTCAAATGCTGCAGAGCGTGAAAGCAGGGGATATTTTACGGAGAATGGCTATAAGGATACCATTTATAGCGATGAAAGATATACAATAGTAGGAGCAGGCAAAAAAGAAGATAGATCAAATAGCAGTAAAAGCTCCGGTAGCAGGAGTGGAGCGCAAAGTTCAGACAGCGCAAACTATTCACAATACTCCGGTAATAACACAGAACATAGCACCAGTCAGCAGTCTGACAGAAATGCGCAGCAAGGAACAAGAAATACCAATATCGGGTTAATTGTACTACTCTGTATCTTTGGATTTCCCTTTATTATGTCAGCCTTTGGTATTCTTTTTGGAGTAGTAGTGGCAATTGTTAGCATATTATTTAGCTTCGGAGCAGTCGGCATCGCCCTGATCGGCGTTGGAATTGCATGCATTATAGCAGGCTTAATTCAAATCAGCGTACCATTTGTTGGATTACTGTTATGCGGAGGCGGTTTATTAGTAATTGGTTTAGGAATGTTATTTACTTTAGCTTGTATCATGCTTTGTAAGAAGGTTTTACCTGCTTTAATCAGAGGGGTAGTTAATATCTGCAAAAGACCTTTTCAGAATAGGAGCGTGGCGGCATGAAGACATTCGTAAAAGTATGGTTGGGAATTAGTTTTATGGCAATTGGTATAGGGATAGCTATCCTTGTAATAGCTACAGCTTCCGGTGCCAGATGGGAAGATATCTCAGCATTTTCTGAAATGCATGGAAGCTATGAGGGCGTTGAGAGAATTGATTTTGAATTTGGTTATGGTGATATCAAGATAGAAAAAGGAGATACGTTTAGTATTTCCGCAGAACATATTGTGGAGGATCAGATTAATTCCTATGTATCGGATGGTACCTGGTATATTAGAGAGAGTGAAGAACAATACTTTAGTGTATTTGGATGGAAGTTTCCTATTGATGGAATTAGATTTTGGAAGGATGATTTTGGTCCCGATATTACAATTACCGTACCGGAGGGATTTCAAGCAGAGAAAATCGATTTAAGTATTTTGGCAGGTTCTGTTAAGGCGGATGAAATAAACTCTTTGGAGGGGAATTTTCATATAGAAGCAGGAAAGCTTGAGATTGAGAAGCTTAATATAAAAGAAGAATCACAGTACTCGGTCGGTGCTGGTGATTTGTACCTACAGAACGCGATATTAAATGATGTGACGATGGATTGCGGAATGGGTGATATAGAATTTGAAGGTACTATTACCGGTGATAATCATATTAAATGTGGTATAGGTAAAATTAAGTTCATACTTAACGCAGTTGAGGAAGATTACTCCTACGAAATCAGCAGTGGTATCGGAGACGTGAATATCAACAGACATAGCTATAATAGTATCAGTAATAAAGTAATAAAAAATGAGAATACTGAACATAATCTGAATTTAGATTGCAGTATGGGTGACATTACAGTTGAATTTGAACAATAAAAATATTATGATAAGAAAAAGGAGGTATTCATTATGAAGAAACTATATCGTTCACAGAGAAATAAAATGATTTGCGGAGTATGCGGAGGTATCGCGGAGTACATTAACATTGATCCTACAGTTGTACGTCTATTATGGGTAATATTTTCATTTTTTGGTATGGGTATTCTCGCTTATATTATAGCTGCAATCGTAATGCCGGTACAATAAGCTGTTGAGCTTGAACTGTATAGTATGTAAAACATGTATAAATATACGAAATAAAGAAAAGCTGTTTGGTATCATTCCTAATAAAGGATGATTTTAAACAGCTTTATTCATTATCTGAAAGAAATAGAATAATCAGGCATTATGCAGAATGATTTTATGGAAATTTACGCAGGGTATACTTTATTAATAATTTCTATAATCTGGGCAGCTTCAAAGGGCTTAGCAAGAAATTCGGAGGCACCATATTTTAAGGCATCAACCATTTTAGATTTCTGTCCGGCAGCAGTTACCATGACTACCTTAGCATTTTTGTCATATTCCATGATAGCTTTGAGGGCTTCGAGGCCATCCATTACAGGCATCGTTATATCCATTGTAGTGATATCAGGATGTAACTCCTTGTATTTTTCGATGCCTTCTGCTCCGTTAGCAGCATCACCGATTACTGTATGCCCATTATCTTCTAGTATCCCTCTTAAAATTTTACGAGATGTTTTTGAATCATCAACCAAAAGTATCTTCGCCATTCTAAATTCCCTCCTAATTAATTTCTATCGGACTGTCTACTGCGATAAGCAGATCAGATTGGTTACCATCTATTATAACGGGAACAACAGTTAAATCACTCTTTGCTGTAATCTTCTTATCGGTGTAGTATAATGGAGGAGTCATATCAATATGGATATCTTCATGACTAAGCTTCGATGCAAATAAACCATTGGTACAATTGATAAATTCACATACGGAATCGAAGGCATCATCATCCATGTCAGAAAATTCTTCTTTTGCGAAAGGATTAGAAATTGCTAATAATTCCTTGTCCCTTCCGGAAAAACCCACGAAAATATTATGGTCACCTGTCATTGTCTGTGTTGCAAGGGTACCGGCCTGATATTCATTTACTGAGTATGCCTTCTTAATAATAATATTACTATTGATGAAACGTACGATATTACGAAGGTATAGGCTGATACATTCACCGAATAGGGGTGCTTCTGTATCTACAAATACCGGTATAATACGATCTATATCACCTGACTTTAACGCATCTATATCAGAGGTAGAAAAATGATTATCCTTTTTATATTCTTCTAAATATATATCAATCTCCTGAAGCGCAAGTATATTATTTTCAGTTACAACCTGAACAAATTGAAGGTAGGGGTTACCCTGCATATTTAATAAATATGTTACCTCTTCTGTAAGCAAATAGCCCTTCTCTACCGCTATATCACCAAAGCGGCGGTCCATCTTACGTTGGATTTCATTAATTTCCTCTGCCTGCTTCTTAGTCAGCAGCTTCTCTGATACAGCAATTAATCCTAATTTTACTCTGGTTTGTTGTTGCTGCTTCATGATACCTTCAAATTGTGCCTGAGAAATTTTATTCTTTTCTACTAAGTAATTGCCAAAATAAAGCCCGAACATGATATTTCTCCTTTCGTATTTCAGATTGACTCTGAGCATTCTGTTAACGAGAAAATCCGCCTTATGTACCCCCATACATTATTCAATTAATTGCTGTCTCCCATTTCATCTTGTTAATCCCAGAATTCTCATGTTAGAATATAAGATAAATATACAACAATTTTAATAAAAAAAACAGTCTTTATTTTAAATTTATACACTTTTTTAAAATAATAGAAATAAAGTAAAATACTGCAAAAAATCCAAAAAACTTCTCTAATCGGAATGTATTTTATGGAATATAACAGGAAAATTTATTGTTATATGATGACAATCCTGTATAACTATGATAAAGTATTGATTAAATTAATGGATATGCCATAGAGGTATCACGGAGGTTATAATGAAAACGATTATAGAATTAATTACTGATGAGATGAAGGCAGCTTTTGCGGCAAAAGGCTTTGATGAGAAATATGGTATGGTTACAGTCTCGAATAGACCGGACTTATGTCAGTATCAATGTAATGGGGCATTAGCTGCAGCAAAACAATATAAAACTGCACCGATTAAGATTGCACAGGAGATAACAGAAGGACTAAGCGTAAGCAAAACCTTTAAAGAAATTACTGCTATTATGCCTGGGTTTATTAATATTACCTTGAGTGATGATTTTCTTGCTGATTATTTAAATAAGATGAAAGCCTCGGAGCATTTTGGCTGTGAAGGAGTTTCAAATCCGCAGAAAATTCTGATAGACTACGGCGGACCGAATATTGCAAAGCCTTTGCATGTCGGGCATATGCGTTCAGCTGTAATAGGAGAAAGTATAAAACGTCTGCTTCGTTATTGCGGTAATGAGGTAATCGGTGATGTACATCTGGGAGATTGGGGAACACAGATGGGGCTGATTATTGCAGAGCTTAGAAGACGTAAGCCTGAGCTGGTTTACTTTGATGACAATTTTTTGGGTGAATATCCCAAGGAAGCTCCCTTTACCATTACTGAATTAGAAGAGATCTATCCGGCAGCAAGTGAATACTCCAAGGAAAATCCTGAATTTCGTGAAGAAGCCAAGCAAATCACTTATCTTTTACAAAATGGTCATAAGGGCTATACGGCAATCTGGAACCATATGATGGAGGTTTCTGTAACAGATGTTAAGCGAATATATATTATATTGAATGTATCCTTTGAGCTATGGAAGAAGGAAAGTGATGTACAGCCCTATATTCCGGAGATGGTACAATATATGAAGGATAATCAATATACTAGGATCAGTGAGGGTGCCTTGGTAGTGGATGTAAAGGAAGAGACAGATACCAAGGAGATACCGCCCTGTATTATTCTAAAATCGGATGGTGCTTCTTTATATAATACAACGGATTTGGCTACTATTCTGGAACGTATGAAGCTTTTTCAACCGGATCATATCATCTATATTACAGACAAGCGTCAGGAGCTATACTTTGAGACAGTATTTCGCTGTGCAAGAAAGACAAAGCTGGTTGAGGACGATACAAAACTCACACATATCGGCTATGGTACTATGAACGGTAAAGACGGAAAGCCCTTTAAAACCAGAGAGGGCGGAGTAATGCGTCTTGAGAATCTGATCAAGAGCGTGAATGAAGAGGTTTATAATAAGATTATGGAAAACCGCAGCATGGAAGAAGAGGAAGCAAGACAAATAGCTGCGAAGGTCGGACTGGCTGCTTTAAAATATGGAGATTTATCCAATCAGGTTTCAAAGGATTATATCTTTGATATCGACCGCTTCACTTCCTTCGAGGGTGATACGGGTCCTTATATCTTATACACAATTGTACGAATAAAATCAATTTTGAATAAATTTGCAGAGCTAAATAATATGGAAAAGGCAAATTTAACAATACTTCCGTCTGATGCACCGGCTGAACAGACACTTAGGCTAGAGTTGACGAAGTTTAGTGAGATGATAGGAACCGCCTATGAGGAGCTTGCGCCTCACCGCATATGTTCTTATATTTATGATCTTTCTAATGCCTTTAACAGCTTTTATCATAATACAAAAATTATCACGGAAGAGGATTCTGCAAAACAGAATTCCTGGATTGCACTTATTACTCTGGTTCAGGATATTTTGCAGACCTGTATTGAACTGCTAGGTTTTGGAGCACCGGAACGAATGTAACTTAAAAATGATAATCGGATTTTAGGTGAGGATATGTTTGTTGGAAGAACCGCAGAGTTAAAGCTTCTGGAAAAACAATATGCAGAAGAAGGAAACAACTTAGTTGTTATCTATGGAAGAAAAGGAATTGGTAAGACGACGCTCCTGACGGAATTCTTAAAGGGAAAGCCTTCTTATTTCTATTATGAAGGCATGGAGTGCGCGGACAAGCTTCAGCTGCAGCATATGAATTGCCGTTTATACGGGGAAGACAAGAATTTGAGCTATCCCGTTCTCTTTTCTGAGCTAATCAGCTTACAGAAAGAGAAAACAATCATTGCATTAGATGAATTTCAATACATTATGAAAAACAGTCTGGATTTTGTTGAAGCCCTCCGTCTTCTTTCTAATCCTGGCAGATCAGTAATGTTTATTTTACTCAGCTCCTCAATCCGCTTTGTAGAAAATGAGATGATTGAAAGCTTTGGCAATATGGCATCCTATATAACTGCATATAGTAAATTGAAGGAATTTACCTTTGTGGACCTAGTTACCCGCTTTCCGAAGTCCTCTGTTGAAGCCTGTATTAAGATGAATGCTATTCTTGGAGGTGTTCCGGAATATCTTGAAGTATGGAAGGAAGAAGCTTCAGTTCAAAGTAATATTATTAAGCAGCTGCTTTATAAAAACAGTAAGCTCTTTTCAGAGCCTTCCCGGTTTTTAAAGCTGGAATTAAGAGAAACAGCGGTGTATAATACGATATTAGCCACACTTGCTGAGGGAAACTTAAAGCTTAATGATCTGCATATGAAAACCGGTTATTCGAGGGCCAAAATACTAGTTTACTTAAAAAATTTAAGTGAACTTGATATAGTTGAAAAGGTAGTTCCATTAAGCGAGGAAGGAAGAGAAAATTTACAAAAGGGGCTTTATCGGATCAAGGATAATTTCTTTCACTTTTGGTATCGCTTTCTATTTCCCAATTATTCAGATTTGATGCTTGATCAGCCGGAGTTCGTATATGAAAATAAGATAGCTCCTTATATTGATAAATATATTAGCGAATATTTTGCTGATGTATGTACAGAGTTTTTAAAGCTCATGAATCTGCAGCAGAAGCTTCCGGAAAAATTCCTATGGTGGGATCGATGGTATGGTAAGAAGGGAACAATCGATATAATATCTCAGAGTGTTTCCGGAAAATATCTAATCGCAAGCTGCCTATGGAAGGAACAAAAGGCAGAGCTTTCTGATTATGAGGCTTTAATTACACTTGCTAGGGAGGCTGAAAAGAAACCGGACTTATGTTACTTGTTTTCAAAGGAGGGCTTTCAAGAAGAGCTTTACCGATTGGCAGAAAACGATAATAAACTAATTCTCGTGGGGCTTAGTGACTTATAGGAAGAAGGAATAGAATGTACCGTTTAATTTCAAAGTTAGTAGTATATAAGAATTTTGGAGAGGATTGTTTGCTTTTTCAATTGGCAGATTTAATCAAGCAATATGATAGCTTTAAGAAGGAGCATGCTGATTCTATATTTATCAAGGAAAACATCACCTCAGGAATTTATACGCTGATCAATAAATTGCTTGAACTGGCAACCAGTTATGGGTTTGATAAAAATTTATGGCATAATTATCTGGCCTTTCTTTTAGTAACCACAGAGAATCCCTTTAGTATTACCTGCGAAAAGGTAGGGGCCAAGGAGGGTACCGTTAATCTATTTGCTGAAAATGATTTTAAGATATTTAAAAGCCTGTTTGATTATGATTTTAGTCCGCTGGAAAAGGGGCTTGAGATTAACTGCTTTTCAGTTATTAAGAGCTATCATTCCATCGAAAAGAACACAAGTCGCTATAATAAGAGTGTCAGTGATAAGGTAAAGGTTTTAAGCGATTTAATTGCAGGAGCAAAGAATGAGCATGAGATATTTAACTTTGTAACAGATTTTTACCGAGACTACGGTGTAGGTAACTTTGGACTGAATAAGGCATTTCGTATTATAAAGGAGAATGGACAGTTAGATATTCTACCAATTACCAACACGCAGGAGGTAGTTTTATCAGATTTGGTAGGCTATGAGCTTCAAAAAAAGAAGCTGATTGATAATACTAGGGCATTTGTGGAAGGCAGGAAAGCGAATAATGTTCTGCTTTTTGGCGACAGTGGAACGGGTAAATCCACCTCAGTGAAGGCTATTTTAAATGAATACTATAAGGAAGGCCTTAGAATTATTGAAATATATAAGCACCAATTTGAAGATCTGTCTGCAGTAATTGCTAAAATCAAAAACAGAAATTATAAGTTTATTATATATATGGATGATTTGTCCTTCGAAGAGTTTGAGATTGAGTACAAATATCTAAAGGCTGTGATTGAAGGTGGACTAGAAACTAAACCGGATAATATACTTATTTATGCGACCTCCAATCGAAGACATTTGATTAGGGAGACCTGGAACGACCGCTCTGATATGGAGAAAACGGATGAACTGCATAGGTCGGATACCATGCAGGAGAAGCTCTCCTTGGTTGCCCGTTTCGGAGTTACGATTAATTTTTCTTCACCGGCCTCGAAGGAGTTCATGGAGATTGTCAGGGTACTGGCAAGGCGACAGAGTAATATTAAGCTTACCGATGAAGAATTGTATGCAGAAGCAAATAAGTGGGAGCTCTCCCACGGTGGAAGATCCGGGCGTACAGCACAGCAATTTATCAACTATCTTGCAGGTCAGATTGAATAGATAAAGGAAAAAATTATTACCGAAATTACTTAACAGTTATGCTGATGGATAACAGAATGGAGGTAGCGATGGAAAAGTACAGAATATTAGTTAAGGGTGTAGTTCGATATGAAGACAAATATCTAGTGGTTCGCAAATGGTACGATGACCGGGTATCCGAGCCCTATCAATGGGAATTTATTGATGGTGATATTGAGTTTGGTGAAGAACCGGATAAGGCTGTATTACGAATTATTCACGAACAGACAGGTTTATCGGCAAGCATAGATCATATCCTTTATACCTGGACCTTTATGACAGGAGAGGTATTCAACATCGGTATCAGTTATTTATGCAGAGTATCCTTTGACGAGGTGGTGATGTCGGAGGATTTAATGGACAGCAAATGGATTTTGCGTGAGGAAATGGAAGGTTATTTAAGCAGTAAGGTACTTGAGGATATAGAAAGATCAGAATTAGAGTAAATATTAGATTTAGAAATGAGATCTGGAACAAAGGAGTAACAATACTATGTTAACTTTAATCAAAAACGGGTATGTCATTGACCCTGCAGTTAGGCGGGAGGGCCTTTTTGATATTCTGATTGAAGAAAATCAAATCAGAAGGGTTGATACAAATATAGAGATAGAGAGTATAAGGCAGCAGGCGATTAAAAATGGCAGGGAATTTGTATTTATTGACGCAACAGATAAGACCGTTATGCCCGGCTTTATCGACCTGCATGTACATCTTCGAGAGCCTGGCTTTGAGTATAAGGAAACAATTATGACCGGAGCTATGGCAGCGGCAGCAGGAGGATACACTACGATTTGTCCCATGCCTAATACAAAGCCTGCTATTGATAGCAGCGAGATGATAGAGTGGATAAAGGAAAAAGCAGCTTATGCACCTGTCCATATTCTGCCGGTAGGTGCAATCACAAAGGAACAGGCCGGAGCTTTGCTGGTTCCAATCGATAAGCTAAAGACTGCCGGAGCAGTTGCGCTCAGTGAAGACGGGAAATCGGTGATGGATACAGGGCTTTATGCGGCAGCAATGAGAATGGCTGCGGAGAATGATATACCCATTTTTGCGCATTGTGAGGATAAGTTCCTGGTAGGAAAGGGCGTTATTAACGCAGGTAAAAAAGCGGAAGAGTTAGGGCTTGCAGGAATCAGTAATGCAGTTGAGGATATTATAACTGCCAGAGATATTTTACTTGCGAAAGAGACCGGTGTACAGCTGCATCTATGCCACTGCTCAACCAAAGACAGTGCGAGAATGATTAAGCTTGCGAAGGTAGAGGGCCTTAGAGTTACTGGAGAAGTGTGTCCGCATCATTTTACTCTGTCAGAGGAGGATATTATAGAAGATGATGCAAATTATAAGATGAATCCGCCTCTTCGTAAAAAAGAAGATGTTGAGGCGCTAAAGGAAGCTCTACGCACTGATGTGATTGATGTTATTTCAACAGATCATGCCCCGCATTCCGAGGAGGAAAAGGCGAAGTCCTTTCAAGCTGCACCGTTTGGTATCGTTGGTTCTGAAACTGCATTTGCTTTGGCTTATACGGAGCTTGTGAAGACTGGAATCCTTACAATGAAGCAGCTCGTTGAAAAGATGAGTGTAAATCCTGCTAAAATACTTAAAATAGACATTGGCTGTATTGGTGAAGGAAGGATTGCTGATCTTGTAGTAGCAGATTTGAAGGAGGAATACATCGTAGATAAGAATGTATTTTATTCCAAAGGAAAAAATACACCTTTTCATGGCAGGAAGGTTACAGGTAGAGTATTATATACTCTGACAGCGGGGAAAATCGTTTATGAATATCATAAATGATGCAAACAAATATGTGATTTTATTATATATAAAATTAATACAATAGTGATAAGTTTAAAGTAAAATTCGGTATGTGATATTTGCAGCCGAATTTTATCTTATATAACACAAACTTCGAAGATCAATATTATGAATTTGCTTGATAAAATAAGCGTTTAAGACTATGAAGAAACCATTGATATGAAATTAATTAAGAAGGGGAGGATATATAATGACTAAGAGAAATAAGATATGGAAGGAATTGATAAGCTGGGTAGTAATAGCGGCAGCAGCTTTTTTATTAGCATTTTTAATTAATAGCAAGGCATATGCCAATACGAGGGTTGAACAAAGATCCATGGAAGATACTCTTTATAATAATAACCGAGTGATTGTAGATGAAATAAGCTACCAATTCAAGGAGCCAAAAAGAGGCGAAATTATAACCTTTTATCGATATGAAGAGAAAGGATCCATTATTAAGGACTTTACCAGAATGATTGATAATTTTGTTTCAAGTATCAAGACAGGCGATCCTTCAGAAGAGCATGAGAGACTGATAAAAAGAGTGATAGGGATAGAGGGCGATGTCATCGATATTAAGGAGGGCCTAGTTTACCGTAACGGAGAGCGGCTGAAAGAGCCCTATGCGAAGGGAAAAACTGATCCCAAAGGCCTTCAGACACCGATTACCGTTGGTAAGAATCAGCTTTTTGTGCTGGGAGATAATCGCGTAGTTAGTATAGACAGCAGGGAAATCGGCCTAATACATATCAAACAGGTTGAGGGGAAGGCTGTATTTCGTATTTTCCCGTTCAATAAGCTCGGTAAAATCAAATAAAACCAATATGCAATGAACTGTAATAAGATCCCAAATACCTCTGTGCTAAAATGTGCTTGGAGAAGCTATTTTAAAATTATCACTTTACAAAGATTGAAGAGGGAGAACAATGAGTATGAAAAAAGGGGACAAATTATACGTTAGAATAGATTACAGAGTAGGGGAAAAAAACTATACCGATCAGGATTATCAGGATCATTTGGCCTACGTGGAGAATATTGCGAGGGAACGGTATTTTGTAGGTGGCGGATTTTCAAACACAGATGGAGGAATGCTTCTTCTTGAAGCTGAAAATATTGAGGAAGCACAAAAAATTGTTCAGAATGACCCAATCGTGAAAAGAGGCTATTACCGGTACGAACTTTTTGAATGGGATTTAGTAGTTCTTTCAAAGGATATTGTTAATTAACTAGTAGAACGATAAAACTTGAGTGTGTTTTATCGTTTAGCAGATAACTGCCATACAAAAATCTATTATAATCAAAGGTACTGTAATAATAAAGTACACAGGAGTATGATAAGATAATTAATACTCCTGTGTACTTTGTTATTTGATTTACTATAATTTAAAACAATCGATTAACATTTCTCCGGTTCGGGATAATCTACACCGAAGGTTTCAACAGTTAGCTTTTTCATAATCTGGGGCTCAAGCGGCGCATCTGAATAATCTGTTTTAGTTTCAGCAATCTTATTTACGGCCTCCATACCTTCTATTACCTTACCAAATGCTGCATAGGAGCCATCCAGATGAGGGGAATCCTTATGCATGATAAAAAATTGGGAGCCGGCAGAATCCGGACGCTGTGATCTTGCCATGGACAGTACCCCGGCGGTATGCTTTAGATCATTCGGAAAATTATTATAAGAGAACTCTCCTTTAATAGAATAATCCGGGCCGCCCATACCGGTACCTTCCGGATCACCACCCTGAATCATAAATCCACGTATTACACGATGAAATTTCAAACCATCATAGAAGCCTTTACTTACGAGAGAGATAAAGTTATTTACTGTATTAGGAGCAATTTCCGGATATAATTCAATTTTAATATTATCACCATTCTGTAATTCCATTGTTACTATAGGGTTCTTATTTGACATATTCATCCATTTCCTCTCAATAAAATTATCAAAACTTTTATGCGCAGCTTACTTTCTAAAGCTCTGTTGGTTAATATATCATAGTAGTTTCAATGTGTCAAGGCAGCCTATATGTTCGAGTGGCTGGCTTTTCTTATCCGGATGATGCTATTATATTTGATAATCACAATTTTTAGAAACTCCTTTTACATTAGTAATAATGAATTTACTTTTTGGCAGTGTTGGCATTCTTTTTAAACTATAAGATAAATCCTGAAGAGGAACTTTATAGCTAAGCTTTGTAACAAGATAATCAAGACTTAACTTCATAAGCTCAATGGTCAGCATTTCGCCCGGGCAGCGCGTTCCTAATTTGTAATCGCCGCCGCCCTGCGGGATAAAGTCATAAGGACTTAAATCACATCCAGCAAAGCGCTCTGGTCGAAAGCTTTCCGGATCGTTCCAAATCTCTTTATCATGATTTGTCCCGAATATACTTAAGAAAACCAAATCTCCCTTCTTAAAACTATGTTTATACCAGGTGAAATCAATACGTGCCAGTGCACCAAGGAAAGGTCCGAAGGGATAGAAACGCCTTACTTCCTGTACAAACATGGTATGATATGCGTCATCACCGGTTCGGTATTTATTCCAGTATACCGGATAAGTGTGAAGAGCCAGTGCTCCGAATACAATATAAGTAGCAATTGCAGTAATAGGACGCAAGATGTTAATTAATTCAACAGCAGCGGTAGCGGTATTCATGAGTCTGTTATCAAGATTCTTATGCCAGGCTATCGTATACAGGGCAGTATTCTTTGGGACTTTCAGACGGCCGGATCTAACATCCAAGATGATAGTTCTGGTCCACCTTTCAGACCGGTTTCTTGCTATACGGCCCCTCCAGTGTCTTGGACCAACAGCTCCGAGGGCATCAATCATAGCACTCATATCCCTTGACTTTAGCCTAGCCTCTTTTTTATTTAGAGGAACACCAGCCCATTTACAGGCAGACTGAAATAAAAGCATAGATACCTCATCAAAGAGAACAAGCTGATTCCTTTTTTCCCAACTTTTACTATTCATTTGCCATTGCTTTTGAGTAATTGCAATCAGTCGCTTAAGACGCCCTGGCGACAGAATTGACATAAACATTAACTTGCGGTGAATATGAGCGGCACCGTCTAAAGTTTGGATTGCATTTTTACCAAATAAGGTTTCTTGAATCCTTTTTGGAACAGCACCCTTTCGGGTGAACAGATTTTGGTCATAGAATACCTCTGCAGGCTTTTTTCCGCTCATGCATACAACCTTCTTACCCATAAGCCTTGTTAAAAATACAGGTGAGTTATATTTTCTAACTCTGTTTGGGATAAATAAATAGCCCTCCGATAAAAGCTTTATGGTATTAAAAGGACATTTTACTTCAGGTATTGCTTCCTTTGGTTTTTTACTTAGATTATTTAAATTCATAATTACCTCCTTTTCATAATCAATCCTTTAGCTATTATTAGCAAAATAATAAAAAATATGATTTTCTTGAAATTCCTAGTCAGGTTTTATATAATAAATTACAACATATTACCATATAAAGTTTTACTTAAAAAAAGGAATGAATTGCAGGATTATGAAAGGATGAGATGGCAAATGAGTGAGGTCTATACCTTTGGAGTAAAATCCGGTCAACACTTCGCAATGATTAATATTACGAGGGAAGTACAAAATAAGGTAAAAGAGAGCGGTATAAAAGATGGTATCTGTGTAATATTTGTTCCGCATACTACTGCGGGAATAACGATAAATGAAAATGCTGATCCGGATGTGGTAAGAGATTTTCTGATGGAAATTAGTAAGGTAATTCCTCTTGCAGATGGATATCAGCATAGTGAGGGGAATTCTGCCGCACATATCAAATCAAGTATGATGGGATTTTCGCAGACGGTTATTATTGAAGACGGAAGGTTACTGCTTGGCACCTGGCAGGGGATATATTTTATGGAGTTTGATGGACCCAGAATTCGGAAGGTGCATGTAAAAATTATCGAAGGGTAAAATATTCCTTGTAGAAGCTTAAGTTTTAGGATAAAATAAGCAAAGAAATGAATGTAGAAGACATAGGAGAAAAGAGATGTCAGCAGCAAAAAAGAAAAAAGTTACAGTTAGTGATAATATAGAAATTGCCCAGGATATCTTCAGCATGTGGCTGAAGGCACCTGATATCGCGAAAGAAGCAAAGCCCGGGCAGTTTGTAGCCTTATATAGCAAGGATGGCAGCAGGTTGCTTCCAAGGCCAATTAGTATCTGTGAGATTGATAAGCAGCAGGAAAGCATAAGGCTGGTATATCGTATTGCCGGTAAAGGAACGAAGGAATTTGCAGGTCTGACAGCAAATGAGCAGATAGAAGTTATGGGGCCTTTGGGTAATGGCTTTACCCTAGAAGGTAAGAGGGCGCTATTAATCGGCGGTGGAATTGGTATTCCACCTATGCTGGAGCTTGCAAAGCAATTAAATTGTGAGAAGCAGATGGTGCTTGGCTATAGGGATATTACCTTTTTAGAACAGGAATTTGAAGCTTATGGAAAGGTCTATCTCTCAACAGAGGATGGCAGCAAGGGAACAAAAGGTAACGTAATAGATGCAATCAGGGAGAATGGCTTAGACGCTGATATCATCTTTGCCTGCGGTCCTACTCCGATGTTAAGAGGAATAAAGGCATATGCTATGCAGCAGGGTATGAAAGCGCAGCTGTCGCTGGAGGAAAGAATGGCCTGCGGTGTAGGAGCATGCCTTGGATGTGTTTGTAAAACCAATGAGATTGACCATCACAGTAATGTAAAGAATAAGAGGGTCTGCAAGGATGGACCTGTATTTTATGCAGAAGAGGTGGAATTATGAATACAAAAGTAACAATAGCCGGTGTAACCTTCAAAAATCCGGTAACCACCGCATCAGGAACCTTCGGTTCGGGTATGGAGTACAGTGAATATGTAGATTTGTCAAGGCTTGGAGCAATAACGACCAAGGGTGTATCAAATATCCCCTGGCCGGGTAATCCCACCCCAAGAGTAGCTGAGACCTATGGTGGTATGCTTAATGCAATCGGTCTTCAAAATCCGGGAGTGGACGTGTTTATTCAGAGAGATATTACGTTTTTACGTAAGTATGATACAAAAATTATTGTCAATGTTGTTGGTAAGACCACGGAGGAATATTGTGAGGTGGTGGAGAGACTGGCAGACTGTGATGTAGATCTGCTGGAAATTAATATATCCTGTCCAAATGTAAAAGAGGGTGGAATTGCCTTCGGACAGGATCCTAAATGTGTGGAAGAAATTACTGCCGAGATAAAAAAGAGGGCAAAGCAGCCTGTCATAATGAAGCTAAGTCCTAATGTTACGAATATTGCCGAGATGGCAAAAGCTGCGGAGGCTGGCGGTGCAGATGCACTATCACTTATTAATACACTTACCGGTATGAAGATTGATATAAGTAGAAGAGCATTTGTTCTTGCCAATAAGACAGGCGGATTATCAGGGCCAGCGATCAAGCCTGTTGCAGTACGAATGGTGTATCAGGTAGCAAATGCGGTTAGACTCCCCATCATAGGAATGGGAGGTATCGTGAATGCAGAGGATGCTCTTGAATTTATAATGGCAGGTGCTACGATGGTATCCGTAGGTACGGCTAATTTTATCAATCCGGCTGCTACCTCCGAGGTGATTGATGGTATTGAGGAATATATGAAAAAATATGGAATAAGTGACATAAATGAATTGATTGGCTGCGTAAAATAAAGTGTTACGAATATAGATTTTTTGTACAATATACGCATACTCAAGGAATCAGCATCGTAATTATTTTTCGATATTATGAATTTGTATAACAATAGGTTTTTTATAAAGCTTTTATTAAAATCTTAAATTTTTAGGAAGTACTTTTAATTATTATATTTTATGCTACAATTAACATAAGCAGGAGGAAGTATATGGAACAGTATAAGAAGGAATTTATTGAGTTTATGGTAGATTGCGGTGTTCTCAAATTCGGGGACTTTACAACCAAAAGTGGAAGAAAAACTCCGTTTTTTGTGAATACAGGCTTTTATCGAACGGGCTCGCAGCTTAGAAAGCTGGGTGAATACTATGCAAGGGCGATTAATGACAAATACGGAATAGATTTTGACGTATTATTCGGGCCGGCGTATAAAGGTATACCGCTAAGTGTAGCTGCCAGTATGGCGATTAGTGAAATCTATCAGAAGGATATTAAATACTGCTCCAACCGAAAAGAGGTCAAGGATCACGGTGATACAGGTATCTTACTCGGCTCACCCTTAACAGATGGAGATCGTGTAATTATTATTGAAGATGTGACGACTGCCGGGACTTCAATCGGAGAGACAATGCCAATCCTTAATGCACAAGGAAATGTAAATGTAGTTGGATTAGTCGTATCCGTAGATCGAATGGAAAGAGGACAGGGTAGTAAGAGTGCCCTGACGGAAATTGAAGAAAATTATCATATCGCTACAACTGCAATTGTAACGATGGAGGAAGTTGTTGAACATCTGTATAATCAGCCCTACAAAGGGAAAATTGTAATTGATGATACTTTAAAAGCAGCTATTGATGCATATTATGAGCAGTATGGAATAAAAAGCAGTAATTAAAGGAGGTAATGATAATGATGGAGAAAATTTACCACACTATGAAATCTGTTGGCGTATGGAATTTGGTATTGGGTATTCTTATGATTTTGGCAGGAGTAATTTCAGGTATTTTATTAATTCTTAACGGTGCGAAATTATTGAAAAAGAAATCTGATTTAATGTTTTAAAGGTTTTGAATAATAATTAGAAAGAGGGGCTGCTGCAATACTTGCGGTATACCCCTTTTTGCAGTCGCTGTTTAACTTGTACATTAGCAAGATATAGATTTTGGCTAAAAATGGAGGCTTCATGAAAACACAGGATTTTTATTATGATTTACCTGAAGAGTTGATAGCACAAGATCCTCTTGAGGATCGTTCGGGCTCCAGACTTTTGATTTTAGATAAAGAAAAGGGTACAGTCGAACATAAAATATTTAAACAATTAATCGATTATTTACTACCTGGTGATTGTCTGGTCATAAATAATACTAAGGTTATTCCCGCTAGATTAATCGGTGAGAAGATAAAAGAGCAGGACAATCAGTTTAATGATGCGGTAAGCCCTGGTGCCAGAATTGAATTACTGCTATTAAAAAGAAGAGAAAACGATATCTGGGAGACGCTTGTTAAGCCTGGTAAGAAGGCAAGAATCGGAACAAGAATAAGCTTCGGTAACGGTATTTTAACCGGTGAAATTATAGAAATTATAGAAGAAGGCAATAGACTGGTCAAATTCACCTATGAAGGTATCTTTGAGGAGATTTTAGACAGACTTGGAGACATGCCGCTTCCTCCTTATATCACACATGAGCTTGCTGATAAGAATCGGTATCAGACGGTATATGCAAAGTATGAAGGATCAGCGGCAGCACCTACGGCAGGATTACATTTTACGAAAGAGCTGCTGGCACAGATTGAGGCTATGGGTATTCCTATTGCACACGTAACGCTTCATGTCGGACTAGGTACCTTTCGTCCGGTTAAGGTAGAGGATGTAACGAAGCATCATATGCACTCGGAATACTATCAGGTTACAGAAGAAGCAGCTCAATTAATAAATCATACAAAAAGTAATGGGGGCAGAATTATCTGTGTAGGAACGACAAGCTGCAGAACAATTGAATCGGCGGCTGATGATAGGGGCATAGTTCATGCCGGAAGCGGCGATACCTCAATATTTATCTATCCCGGATATACCTTTAAGGTACTAGATGCATTGATTACGAATTTTCATCTTCCTGAGTCAACCCTTTTAATGCTAGTATCTGCCCTAGCTGGACGTGAGAATATCATGAAAGCTTATAAAGTAGCGGTAAAGGAACGCTACCGCTTCTTTAGCTTTGGCGATGCGATGTTTATAAAGTAATCAGATAATTTAAAACATTGCATGTATTGGTGTATCATTATATAATATAATGTATATAATATTAATTATCTATGAAAATTGTAGAATAAAATGTAAAAAATATCATAAAAATTATAAAAAAAATATATTGCATTCATAAAAATTATATGCTATACTCTCGATAACTTAATAAACAGATTAAGACAACGAAGTCAAAGTAATTTATACTTTGACTTTTTATATTTTATAATAGACAATGAGGTCAAAACTTTACACAGGTTTTGACCTTTTATAATATAATCGCATAACCGACAATGAGGTCAAAACTTTTTTAAGTTTTGGCCTTCTTTATGTAGACGATGGAGTCAGTTGATTTATAGCTGGGCTCCTTTTTTTATAAGAATTAAGATGTTACTACTAACTGCTATGAAATAATAAGAATTGGAGGTGTGAGTATGAACGGTCATGAAAAAAGTATGAATTATAACGGAAGTGACAGAAAAAAGAAGATCATAATCAGTTTACTCTATCTGGGTGCGTTGACAATTATTTTCTTAGGAGCCTTCTTTGGCGCTTTTAGCGTATTGAATAATATCAAGCTGCAGGTGTTAAATGCCTCGGTTCCCGGAATTGTTTTCGGAATATTAGTGGTTTATTTGGGAATAAGATATTTCTTTATGGTTTCCAATTTCAAAACTGATTTTTATAAGGCTTCAGCAAAATTTTCATGGAGTAATTTTAAGAAAGAAAAAAGAAAAGGGAAGATTAGTGGTTCTAAAAAAATAAAACTAATCGCAGGGAGGTAATAATTATGAAGAAATCATGGAAAGTAGTTGGTTTATTAGCACTAGTTGTTGCACTGGCCGTAGGCCTTGCAATCGCATTTTCATCACCGGGTGGCTCAGACCCGACTGGAGCTTCTTATGTAGCAACAAGCGGTTCAGAAACCTTGAATGATGTTGCGATACAGGCTAATAAAGCTTATTATGGAGCAAATTATACTTGGATTATGCTGGCAGCTTTTATGGTATTCTTTTTTCAGTGCGGTTTTGCAATGGTTGAAACAGGCTTTTGTCGTGGAAAGAATGCAGCTCATACGATGACAATGAATTTTATGGTATTCCTAGTAGGTGCAGTAGGTTATTTCCTTACTGGCTTTGCATTTCAGATGGGTGGCTCCGGCGGAGCTATGGGACTTGGAAGTGGAGGTGCAGCGCTTGATTCTTCCTTGGCAATTCCGGGGATTGGTGGAATTATAGGTCTGAAAGGCTTTATGCTATCAGGTTTTGGAGTTTATGATCCTGGTATTTACGCTTTATTCTTTTTCCAGATGGTATTTATGGATACTACAGTAACAATTCCTACCGGTGCGATGGCTGAAAGGGTAAAGTATTCGGCGTATGTAATTATTGCATTATTTATTTCAATGTTCGCGTATCCTCTCTTTGCTAATTGGGTATGGGGCTGCGGTTGGTTATCACAACTGGGTGCTAATTTTGGATTGGGTCATGGTGTAGTAGATTTTGCCGGCTCTGCAGTTGTTCATTCAATGGGTGGTATGATCGCACTTGCTGGTGCTATTGCTATTGGGCCCAGAATTGGTAAATTCAAAAAAGATGGATCTACAAGAGCATTCCCCGGGCATGACATTCCGATGGCTATTATCGGTACTATTATATTATTCTTCTGCTGGTTTTCCTTTAATGCCGGTTCAACCTTAAATTCATCTGATTTCAGGCTCTCCGTAGTTGCTACAAATACAATGATTGCTGGTGCTATCGGTGGTCTGACAGCGATGTTCTATATGTGGATTAAATATGGCAAGCCGGATCCTTCCATGACAGCTAACGGATGTTTAGCTGGTTTGGTAGCTATCACTGCACCTTGTGCATTTGTAAATGCTTCTATGTCCTTTGTTATCGGGTTAATCGGTGGTATCCTGGTTTGTATTGCAGTACCATTTGTTGAAAATAAATTAAAAATAGACGATCCGGTTGGTGCAATATCTGTCCACTGTGTAAATGGTTTGTGGGGTGTTCTCGCATTGGGATTATTTGCAGATGGTTCCTATGGTGGCGGCTGGAACGGTGTTGACGGTAATGTAACAGGTTTATTCTATGGTGATGGAGGTCAATTTGTTGCTCAGTTAATTGCATGTGCAGTTTTATTCATCTGGGGCTTCGGCGTTTCTTTTATCTTCATGAAGGTTCTTGATAAGGTTTGGGGACTTCGTGTATCTCCTGAAGCTGAGTTGGAAGGCCTTGATATTCCTGAAATGGGTGTATTGGCATACCCTGATTTAGCATTAGTTAAGGGCGAACTTGATTATGACTCTCCTGATAATGCACCAATTAAGCAATTGGCAAGATATAAGAAATAAGCGTTGATTCATTAAACCTGGCTTCATTTTTGGCTTAAGCAAGTGCCGTCTTACGGCAGAATGGAGGAAATATGAAAAAGTTAGAAATCATCATTAAACCTGAGAAATTAGAGGAATTAAAGCATATATTGAATGAATGCAATGCTAACGGTCTAATGATTAGTAACATCATGGGCTATGGTAAGCAGAAGGGATATGTTCAGATTTATAGAGGTACTGAAACACATGTTAATCTATTACCGAAGGTAAAGGTAGAAACTGTAGTACCGGCAGATATCGCTGAGAAAATAGTAGAAAAGGTTGTAAAACAGATTAACACTGGAAATTATGGCGATGGTAAGATCTTTATTTATGAAGTGGATGATGTTGTCAGAATTAGAACCGGTGAACGTGGTAATGATGCTATCTAAAATACACAATTTCATTTGAGTTAAAGTTACTCCCATTAACAGATACGGTTTTACTGTATGTTAATGGGAGTTATTATGTATGACAGCTTATTACCTAATTAGGCTTAGAGAATTGTAATACCAGAAGCGATTATATTCTTTATATTGTTAATTTAAGTACTTTAAAAGGATTGATTAAATTAAATATTGTGATATCATTTACTTATAACTTATTTCAATATTAGAAAATCGTAATGGACAAGATATAGTTATAATACTTGAAGAATAAGGTATGTGCTTCGCAATCACCAAATAATGTAGTTTATGTGAGGAGGAGGTAGTTGTCATGAAAAAATTAGAAATTGTAATTAGGCCTGAAAGATTAGAGGATTTGAAGAGTATTCTTAATGACTGTAATGCACAGGGCCTTATGATTACTAATATTATGGGATATGGTAAACAAAAGGGATATGTACAAATTTATAGAGGAACTGAAACCTATGTCAATCTTCTGCCTAAGGTTAAAGTAGAGACAGTTGTATCTGCTGATATAGCGGAAGTAATTATCGAAAGGGTATTAAAGGAGATTAATACAGGAAATTACGGAGACGGTAAAATATTCGTTTATGAAGTAGAGGATGTAGTAAAAATTAGAACAGGAGAACGGGGACAGGACGCATTATAATCCTTTACAAATTTCGACCAATTATTTTTATAATCATTAACCAAATGGCATTGGCATTAATAATATAATATTGAGATATTATATTAGGAGTGCTTAATGAATATAGATTTTGAATATATCAGTAAAAATATTGGCGTTAAGAAATATCAATTAATCGGTTCAGGATCAGGAAGATTGGTATATGATTTAGATAATGGTTATGTGGTTAAAATGGCTAAGAATAAGAAAGGATTATTACAAAATAAAGCGGAGTATCAAATAGCATCTGCAAATAAATCCCGTCTATTGGCTAAAATATTAGCTGTCTCGGATGATTTTCAATATTTGATTATGGAGAAGGCAGAAAAGATCAAAGCTGTGTCGGAAGTCCTAACATATTATGAAGTTCATAATTTTAGAGAATTATTCCGGCTAGAGGACTTTAAAGAGTTTACGAATAAAAATGATTTATTACTCGTTGACTTACGTAGATCAAACAGCTGGGGTGTGATAAAAGGAAAACCGGTGCTAATTGATTTTGGATTTACACGGGAGGTCAGTAAATATTATCATTTATTCAATTTCTAAATACAACAGGACATTACAGTGGTAACCCATTGAAATGCCCTGTTTTTATTCCTCTATTTTGCTAAAATGCTTCTTGCTACACTGATACCGTTTGCAGATGCCTGTTGTAACCCACGGGTTAGGCCTGCTCCGTCTCCAATCGCGCGAAGACCTTGGATACTGGTCTCAAAATCAGTATTTACAACCACTTTATTTGAATAGAATTTAACTTCAACGCCATATAGTAAGGTTTCATCACTTGCAATACCTGGTGTAACCTTATCAAGTGCCAGAAGCATCTCTTTAATATCTACCATGATACGGTGAGGAAATACTAAGGATAAATCACCGGGCACTGCATCCTTTAAGGTCGGGATAAGATTGTTTCTGCAAAGGCGTTCCTCGGTGGTTCTTCTTCCTCTTTGGAAGTCACCAAAGGTCTGAACAAGAATTCTGCCACCGCATAACATGTTACTCAACTGCGCGATATGCTTACCATATTCAATCGGAGTTTTAAACGGTTTTGTAAAATTCTTGGAGACAAGGATTGCAAAGTTAGTATTTCGTGTCTTAAAGTCCTGTGATTTATAGGCATGCCCGTTAACGACTGCAAGATTATTCTCATAATATTCTGTTGCTACCTCGCCGGAAGGGTTGGTGCAGAAGGTACGTACCTTATCATCAAAGGTAGGCGTATAATATACAAGCTTTGCTTCATAGAGGTTCTTGTTTAAGAATTCCATAACCTCATCACGAACCTCTACACGGACACCAATATCAACCGTACCAACCTTAGTCTCTATATCATGATCCTTACAAATCTGACTGAACCAATCAGAGCCTTCACGGCCTATTGCAGATACGATTTCGTCTGCATAGAAGGTCTCACCCTTGGAAGTAATGATTCCCTTCGCTTTTTTATCTTCTATAATGATATCCTGAACCATAGTATGAAAGAGCATTTCTACACCACAGGCTAGCAAATGCTCCTGAAGTCTTGTATATATTTTATAGCCTTCTTCTGTTCCGAGATGCCTGATGGGACATTCAATGAGCTTTAAATTGGCAGTTATGGTACGTCTTCTGATTTCGCGGATTTCAGCCTCTTTATCCACTCCATATACATTGGTATCGGCACCAAATTTAAGATAGATATCATCAGATTCCTTAATCAGCTCTACGGCTTTATCATAGCCTAAGATATCAGGAAGAGTTCCGCCCACATCTGGAGATAAGGAGAGCTTACCATCTGAGAATGCTCCGGCACCGGCAAATCCTGTCGTGATAGAACAGGGCTTACAGCCGATACATTGTTTTGTTGTTCTTTTCGGACATTTCCTTTTCTCTATCTGTCTGCCCTTTTCAACCATAAGTATCTTTAAGTCTTTATTATTTTTAATTAATTCATAGGCACAAAAAATTCCGGATGGACCGGCACCTATTATAATTACGTCGTAATTCTGCATGGACAACACTCCTTTTGTGTAATGTGCAACCACCTTTAACCTCGCTCATTCTACCATAGATTATTATGCATTGCAAGGTATAAACATCAATCAATGAATAATTATTAGATCAATTGCATATAAATACATAATATAGATTATTGGCTAACTATTCAATAATATTAAAATGCTTTAGGGCATGAGCGATGCCATCATCATCAACGTCTTTCGTTATGTAGGTTACAATCTTTTTGATTTCCTCTTCCGAGTTCCCCATTCCAATGCTATGCTTCACGTAATGAAGCATGGTTAGATCGTTGGCACTGTCACCGAAGGCATAGGTATTTTCATGAGGGAGATCTAAATGGGAGAGAAGGTATTTAATGCCGGTTGCTTTTGAATAACCCGTTGGGATGACTTCAAGAAATAAATTATCTCTGGATATAAAATCAAACTGATCTTTATAAATATCACAGAAAGCTTGAACATCAGATTCTAAGTCAATCCAGATACAGAATTTGTCAAATGTCATATCAGGGTCATCAAAGGTTCGCACATTAAAGCCCAGATCCTTATACATATCATACACATGTTGCAGCCTTGGATTTACTAGTTGTCGGCTGAAATAGATGGCATGGTTACCTTCCATAACCGCATTAATGTTTAATCTTTCTAGATCCTTTATTATATTCTTACTTATATCACTCTCCAGTTTTGTATGAAAAATAATTGAAGAATCATGGTAGATGCAAGTACCACAGCCGCAGACATAACCGTCAAAGCCGACACTTTTTATCTCTTCATCTATTTCTGAAAAGGTTCGTCCTGTATTGACAAAGGTTAAATGTCCCTTTTCCTTGGCTTTACGAATGGCTGATTTGGTACTAGCTGATATGGTATAATTTCTATGACTTAGTATTGTACCATCTATATCGAAGAATATTATTTTTCGTTCCATACTTTACCTTTCTGCGTTACTTAGTTATACTTTTTACTTCCAGTTGCGTTACATATTCTATCATAAAAAGCGATAAAGGAAAAGCTAAAAGAAGTTAATGATGATATTGGTTTTACTCATTACGCAGAGCATCTAGTTGCATGTCTATTGTAAAACGGACAAAATCATCCAAATCTAATTGAAAATGCTTCGTATAGGTACTTCCCGATGCGGATAGCAATTGGAAAAACCCGGTTATTGTAAAAATCGAGGAGTAGGTAAGCTTTAATATCTCTACGTCTGTGCGGATGCTATGGTCAGATTGACCTTCCTCAAACAATTGAAGCAACTTATCAAATAATTGTCTGTCAAATTCCAGATATTTCTTACGGTAAGGCATCTCTATACTTGTATTAGCCTTTAAAGTACCCAGTCTGTTAATTAATAGGAGAATCTGAGGGTACTTTTTATAAAAATCATAAAAGGCATAATAGGCAAGGCGTATTTTCTCATAGCCTGTTTTGTTTGATTCGATTTGAACATTAATCATCTCAAATAGTCGCTCATATCCTCTTAAAGTAACCGCAAATAATAAATCCTCCTTGCAGGTAAAATATCGATATAGAGTTCTTTTTGTATATTCAGCCTCTCTTGCCAGATCATCCATCGATACATTTTCAACTCCAAAGTTAGTAAATAATTCTTCTGCTTTTGATAGGATCGTATTCTCGCGTTCCAAATGCTCGCGTTCACGTCTAGTTAATTCTTTCAAATAAACCACGCCTCCCTTATTGACAAATAGGTATACTGATAGTATACTTGCGGTATACTTATATACTAGCAGTATACACATGATGTGCTATTCTGTCAATTAATGAGAAAGAGGTTACTGATATGAAACAAAAGAGAAAGTCAAAGAAAACAACATTTATGATACTATTGGCCGGTATAGTTTTTATCCTTTGCCTGCTATTAATGAGGTATTTTGAACTGAGCTTTAAGATTTATAGCAATGGTGCTGATGCCTTGGATATGACGATTGGATTCGATGCAAAGGACGTATACCGATTGTTAACCGATCTGGGAAAAGAAGGCAGAGCGATTTATATCAGAGTTATGGCTGTGGATTTTATTTTTATTGCCAGCTTTTTATATATTCAAAATTATATTTTAAAATTAGCGATGGGAAAGCTTGTACATAACCATAGATGGAAGTATTTATTATCAGTCTCCTACCTTCGAGCCATCTTTGACTATTTTGAAAATGGTTTCATATTAATTCTTATCTTTCGTTTTCCAACCCAATTAGAGGAGCTTGCCGGACTACTTAGCTATATAACAGAAATCAAGTTCCTTTGGCTTATTATATGGCTTATATCAATTCCTGTAACAATTTGTTTCAGAAGATTTGGCAGCTATAACGGGTTAGAATAGGTTTTGACGGTATGGAGGTTAGGTTGAAAAGAAGTACATTTTTCAACAGGCAAAAAGCACTTAGCGTGCTTTTCGCTCAGTATTTGTATGCCGCTTAAGCGGTAGATGGGGGTTAAATGAAAACAATTGCCATATTTTATTTTAGTGGAACCGGCAATACAGAAATTGTCGCAGATATGATAAAAGAAGAATTTACCAGGCTTCATTGCAAGATAACGATGCTAAGAATAGAGGATGTCTTAAAAGAGAAAAAGAAAATAGATTTATCTCAGTACGACTTAGTAGGGATTGGCTGTCCAGTAATAGGTTTTACAGTTCCAGATATTGTTATGAAATTTGCAAAGTTGCTTCCTGACAATACTTATAAAAAAGTCTTCATTTTCCGTACAGCAGGAGGAGTAGCACCGATCAATTATAATGCATCAAAAAGATTAATACGAAGGCTTAAGAGGAAAAACTATGATGTATTTCATGAACGAATATTTTCTATAAGCAGTAATTGGATTTACCGATTTGATAATGAAGTGATTAAGCAATTGTATGAAGCAACAAAAAGGAAGGTTTCACTCCTGTGCAATCAGGTGATGAATGGGGAGTCAAGAATACTTAAAACCAAAATTCGTCTTAGAATTAAAATGGAGATGATTAATCTTGCAGTATCGAAAGTAATATGGCTTATCGGAAAGGATTTAAGAGTACATAATACCTGTACTAGATGTGGACTTTGTATCAACAACTGTCCGGTTGGAAACGTATTCCTAAGAAGGGAAAAAATTAGGTTTGGGCATACCTGTAACAGCTGCATGAGATGTGTTTATTCCTGTCCTAATGGAGCTATTCATTATCGGTTTCTTACATTTTTTCCGGTAAAGGGCGGATATCATATTGAGAAAATCCTTAAACAGCCCCAGATGCATAATGAAGCTCATGCTATGAAGGAGCCTCCCTTTTTCAGGGAGTATATTGCAAATGATGAATTGTAATGAGATAATATAAAACATTGAAGCCTACGAAGGTAAATGTAAAAGGTAAATCAATCAAAGCTATGTAGAATATGAAATAAGCATGTTCACGCCTTACTTAGTGTGAGCGTTTCTGTAAAATGTCGTATATAGCTGTACCTGTTAATGTTTATGTTAAAAAAAGAGGAAAATAACGATGCTGATGCTAGAGACAGAATATTTATCGTATATATGCCAAATGAGTCTTACTGTGAATAATCAATTATCCAATTTATATCATCAATATTCTGATAGTAATAATAAACAAGAGTGCTTAAATGATTGTAATTGCGATAATGAGCTTAACGACTTTTTGCTTGAGTTAATTGATGCTGCTGAATGTGATGCTGATACGAAAGAAAATATTCGAATTAATTCTTTGGTGAAAGAATATCCTCGAGTCGAAGACTTAGTTAAATATATGCATAATATAGATTATATGGTTAAAAAACATAGGAAAGAGTTGATGGAAAAATCTTTTAATTATCCTAAACTATGTGATTATCAATTAGAAGATTCTAGATTACTAGCATTTGCTGTAGATAACCAAAAGCATACCTGTAGTATTACTTTAAACAATGTTCTTCTTTATAACGATAAAAGAAAAAATAGAAATGTCCCAGTGGATTGCGGAACAATAGTATTGTTATTTAAAGATATTAAAAAGGTGGAAATGAAGGGAGAAATAGCTTCAGATGCATTTGAAGTAAATACAGTTTATAACTGGTGTATTAAGGAGACTGTAGATAAGCGATATGATTTTGGTATATTAATATTGGTAGGTAACAGACAATTTGAGCTAGAGGTTAATCATTCTGAGATCGAGGTTATAGCTTTAATTGCAGATTATTAAAACACTCTTGACAATTTACAAATTGTTGATTAAGATAGGAGAAAATGATAACAACATTGAAGGTGAAATCAGTAGCGTATATTTTCCCGCCAGAGAGAACTTGTCACCGGCTGAGAGCAGGTTCAGGGTTCGGATATATTGCGAAGTTCGGCACCGGAGTTGCCTTTTGAAAGAAGGGCCGGTTTAGTTCCGTTATAACTGTTGAGGAGCCTGATTATTCAGGCTTGAATCTGGGTGGTACCACGATGCTTTCGTCCCTTTGGAGACGGAAGCTTTTTTTATGCAATGTATTAAGGTGTATGATTGCATAAACATTCTGTGTACTTACGTAGCGTATTATCTCAAGGATCAATATGAATAAGCATTCAAAAAATCAGGGTGAAATATTCCCTTGTGAAGGAGGAACATTATGTTAGAGAATTTAGAAAAAATCAAGGCTCAGTTTAAAAATGAATTAAATTCTGTCAATCAAAAAGATGAACTGGAGAAAATCAGAATTTCTTTCCTTGGAAAAAAAGGTTTGGTAACAGATGCATTAAAGGATCTTAGAAATTTAGATGCTGAGGCAAAAAAGACTGCAGGTATGCAGGTGAATATGCTGAAGGATGAGATTGAGAAAGCGATAGTTGAATATCAGAAGCAGTTAGAGGAGAAGGAATATTTAAAAGAGATAGAAAGCGGAGAACACTACGATTACTCTATCCCTTCTGAAAAAGCGGTAGGTACGATGCATCCGATTACGATTGTGCAAAAACAGATTGAAGATATCTTCAAGACCATGGGCTTTATCGTAGAGGATGGGTTAGAAATACAGACAGAATTCAATAATTTTGAGGGAGTTAACATACCAAAGAATCACCCAGCGAGAGATATGACAGATACGTATTATCTTGAAAATGGTCAGTTACTTAAAACTCATACTTCTGCGGCACAGAATGCGATTATGAGAAAGTATGGTGCGCCAAAGCCGGGTGAGCCATTAAAGGTTTTATTCCCGGGAAGATGCTTCCGTAATGAGAATATTGATGCCTGTCATGAGAATACCTTCTTCCAGATGGAAGGTATGATGATTGATACCGATATCTCTATCTCTAACTTGATCTATTTCATGAAGGTATTACTTACTGAGGTGTTTGAGAGGGATGTTAAAGTTCGTTTAAGACCGGGCTTCTTCCCCTTTGTAGAACCGGGCTTTGAACTTGATATTAACTGTGCGATCTGTGGCGGTGTCGGCTGCCCGACCTGTAAGAATTCGGGCTGGCTGGAATTATTACCCTGCGGTATGATTCACCCGAATGTACTTCGACTTGGTGGTATCGATCCCGACAAATACACAGGCTTTGCTTTTGGTCTTGGTATGACCAGACTTGCCATGATGAAATACAATATTAAAGATATTCGTCTGTTTAACAGCGGTAATCTAAAACAATTAAAGCAATTTACTGTTTAGAACTATAAAATATCTTTCCTAAGATATTGAGATTTTATCTTGCGGCATTATAAAAGGATGTATCGCAATATAACGCGCAGCACCTTGTATCGTATCGAAATTATTCAAAGGAAATATTTTGGATTAACAGCCAGTATGGCTATAGATTGGAGGAAATAGTAATGTTTATTTCGATGAACTGGATATCAGAATTCACGGATTTAACAGGAATTAATTTAAGAGATTTAATAGGTAGATTTACATTATCTACTGCAGAAGTAGAGGATATATATGAATATGGTAAAAATATCAGGGATGTTGTAGTTGGTAAAATTATTGAGATTAACGATCATCCGAATTCGAAGAAGCTGCATCTGGTTAAGGTGGATATTGGCTCGGAAGTCGTAGGCTGTGTCTGTGGTGCCCCGAATGTATTTGTGGGAGCTATTGTACCTTTTGCCAAGCTTGGAGGTCAAGTTGGTGACCTGGAGATTAAGGAAGCAAAGATTGCAGGAGAAATCAGTCATGGTATGTGTTGCTCTGAGAAGGAGCTTGGTATCAGTGAGGACCATTCCGGACTTATGATCTTAGAGGATAGCTATCCACTGGGTACGGATATCAAAACCTTTATGCAGTTAGAGGATACCGTATTTGAAGTTGACAATAAATCCTTGACAAACCGTCCTGATTTGTGGGGACATTATGGAATTGCAAGAGAAATTTCAGTACTAACGAAGAGACCGCTTAAGCCCCTTGAAGTAGCTGATACCAGTATTTATAAGGATTTACCGGGAATTGATGTAAAGGTAGAGAATAACGATAAGATATATCGTTACAGCTGTATTACAGTTGCGAATATCAAAGAGAAAAAATCTCCGATTAACATGAAAATCCGTCTGACCTACTGTGGAATGAGACCGATTAATCTACTTGCGGATTTAACAAATTATCTCATGATGGAGATGGGGCAGCCGATGCATGCCTTTGATCATTCTAAGGTATCTAAAATCCGTGTAAAAACATATCCGGATACAGTGAATTTCTTAACACTTGATGGGGTAGAGCGTAAGGTGGATTCAGATACGTTACTCATCTGTGATGAGAAGGAGCCGGTGGCAATTGCCGGTATTATGGGCGGCGAACTTTCTGAGATAACGGATAACACAGATTCATTATTACTTGAATCAGCAAACTTTGATGGTGTATCTGTTCGAAAATCAGCAACGCGTATTGGACTTCGTACGGATGCCAGTGCAAGATATGAGAAAATCATTGATCCTGAGCTTACGGTTCCGGCGATAGAACGTTTTATAAAGCTTCTTACTGATATTGATCCGGGAGTAAAGGTAACCTCCTCTCTGACAGATTGCTATGTAAAGCATTACGATACGATAAAGATTGACTTTGATAAGGCATTTGTTGATAAATACACAGGAATTAATATCTCTGTTGAGCAAATCGAAGAGACACTGACTGCCCTAGGATTTGGAGTAACAAGAAGATCTAATGACTTTAGTCTTGTTGTTCCTACCTGGAGAGCAACAAAGGATGTTACGATAAAGGCAGATATTATTGAAGAGATTACACGTATCTATGGATATGATAATTTTGATATCTGTTCCACCAGGAGCTTCTTATCACCGGTTCGCCACAGTGTGGAAAGAGACAATGAATACCATATGAAGCAGATCTTAACGGAACGTTATGCTATGAATGAGGTCCACAGCTATATCTGGTACGAAAGTAAGCTAAATAAGGAGCTTGGTATAGTAACCGAACCGAATATCCGCATCGTGAATTCCGTGACAGCCGAAAATGATACAATCCGATCTACCATGATACCAAGTATGCTTGGCTTTGTTGCTAAAAATGTGGATTCCAATCCTGAGATGGGAATGTATGAGATAGGCCGTGTAGCGAACGGCTTAAAACCGGATGGCCTGTGCGATGAGCGTAAAAGACTTACCTTTGTGGTGGCGAGTAAAAAGCTTAGCGACAAAGAGGTTTATTTTAAGTGTAAGGAAATAATTGAGCAGTTAGTTACTTCTCTAAAGAATATTGTACCAACCTTTAAGATAAAAGAAGAGCTGGCGAACTATAATTATGTTCATCCTGTAAACAGCGCAGCTATAATGCTAAAGGAGGAAGAGATCGGTTTCTTTTCCGTACTTAATCCACGAGTGAAGAATAAGCTTGATAAAAAGCTGAATGTTGCGTTTGCGGAGATCGATATAGAGTCCTTAGAAAAGGTAGCTGCTGAAGGTCTTGGTTATACTGAAATCTCAAAATATCCGGGTATAACAATCGATTTAAGCCTTCTTGTAGATAAAGCAGTTAGATATGAAAATATTGTAAGCTATATCAAAGAATATAATTCCGAATATTTAAAGAGCTATCGACTTGTGGATATTTTTGAGGATGAGAAGCTCCTGCCGGGTAAGAAGAGCGTAACGATTCGCTTTGAATTTGTATCAAAGGAAAGAACTCTGGAAAGTCAGGAAATTCAGCGAATGGTTGATGAGCTACTAGGTATTCTTGCAGCTAAGGGTGCTGAACTGAGAAAATAATCGTCGAGGTATTTATATTTATAATTTATCAGAATATGTATAAATCCAACTGGTATAAAAGAGGAAGTCCCTGTATAAGCATTTTCTGAGAGGTGAGAAAATGCTTATACGTCATCAGGGAACAAAATCAATTGAGACGTTACGGTTAATACTTCGAAGATTTCAGCCGGAAGATGCTGAGGATATGTTCAATAACTGGGCTAACGATCCCGAAGTATGTAAGTTCCTGTTATGGGGTCCGCATAGGGATATAGATATTACCCGTAAGAGGATAATGAACTGGGTAAATAATTACGATATGAATCATTCTTATGTGTGGGCAATAGAATTAAAAAGTAAGAATATGGCAATCGGATCAATCAGTGTGGAATGGGCCAATGATTCTTCCAGAGCCTGTGAGGTGGGTTATTGTATCGGTAGGGCTTATTGGAGCCGAGGAATTATGACCGAAGCCTTACGTGCAGTAATGCATTATCTTTTTTATGAAATTGGTTATGAACATATACAGGCAAAGCACGATGTTTTAAATGTTGCTTCCGGGAGAGTAATGCAGAAGTCTGGTATGCATTTTATTAAGTACGAATATCATGTTGGAGTCAGGCGAGACGGAAGCTTTTATGACTGTGCTGTCTATATGAAAAACATCACAGATGAATGAGATAAATAGGTAATTGAGAAACTATATAGTTTTATTTATTGTATACAATACCTACAGTTTATGTGTTTCGCAATTGCCTAAATGAGATAGAAGGTGAAAAAAGGATAACAAGACGTTTCTATCTGTTATTATAATAGAGACTGGGATACTTTAAAGATTATTCAAAGTTTTAAATTATATAATTTGCTGGTTGGATACTTTCGACATAATAAAAGTATTCAACCAGCATTTTTGAAAGAGAAATTGAAATGTTTTATAAAGCAGCAAGTAATGATAAGTTGAAAAAGAAATGAGTTTATGAATAAAACTATAAATAAAAATCAAATATAAATACAGATTACGTCAGTTTATAGTCTGATAGCTTACTTTTGAGTGGTAGAGAAATATAGTATTATAAGATACAGGAGGAGAATATGCTAAAGGAATTCAAGAAATTTGCTTTAAAAGGAAATATGATAGATCTTGCAGTAGGTATCATTATCGGTGGCGCCTTCAGTGGACTTGTTAGTTCGTTAGTGAATGATGTTATAATGCCGTTACTTAGTGTTATTACGAATCGTATTGATTTTACTGATTGGTTTATAGCTCTTAATGGGAAACAATATGAAACACTGCAGGAGGCTTTAGATGCGCAGGCTCCGGTTGTTAAATACGGATTGTTTATTTCAGGAGTAATCAATTTTCTTATTATGGCTTTTGTGGTTTTCTTAATCGTAAGATGGATTAATAAGCTAAAGAAACCTCATGAGACCCCGGAAGCATCTACGAAAAAATGTCCACGGTGTTTAATGGACATTCATATGGATGCAACAAAATGCCCAAATTGTACAGCTGATATACCAAAGTAATCGTGGTGTTGTTAATGAATGTTATAGGAAGCTTGAAGCTCAAATGAATGCTTCTTTGACAGAGGGTAAGACTTCGCAGGAAGAACTTTTCTTATGATACTTCATAGGATAAAGGAGTAAGTAAATAAGTTGGAATTCAATAATGAAATTAATAATTTTAACTGCGAAGTTTGAGTTGATTATTTGAGCTTTTCTGTTTATATAAAATTACTAATTTGGATAAATATAGATTTTTCTTGTGCTATAAACCGAGGATTGATATAATAAATACTGAATTACTCACCAAGTTTGTGTCTGCGCTGCGCATACAAACTTGAGATGCGCATTGTCTCGCAAGCGAGCCAAATAAGCAGCGTAGAAATGAGGTGAAATATGCTTCGTAGATTTTATCCTAAAAGACTTGCACCATCCTCCTATGATATTGATTATGAGAAGCTTTATCGTGAGGGATATCGAGGAATTTTATTTGATATTGATAATACACTTGTTGAACATGGTGCGGATGCTACTCCTAGAGCAATCGAGCTATTTAAGAGGCTAAAAAAAATTGGCTTTCAGACTTGTCTTATCTCCAATAACAGTGATGAAAGGGTTCGCAGATTTAATAAGAATATCGGTGCAAATTACATCTTTAAGGCAAATAAACCCTTTACTAAAAACTACATCAAGGCGACAAAGATAATGGGAACCCGCATTGATAATACCGTATTTGTAGGAGATCAGCTGTTTACAGATGTATACGGTGCAAACTGTATCGGTATGATGACATATTTAGTAAAACCGATACATCCCAAGGAAGAAATTCAGATTGTATTAAAACGTAAGCTGGAACGGATTGTATTATATTATTACAGGAAAGATCTTGCAAAGGGAAGAATCAAACAAGAGTGATTTTCTATAAGAACTTTAGAAAATCTAAGAATAGCAAAACGTCAATTCTTCAGCATTTAAGCTGAAAAAGCATATTAGCTGCATTAACTCATAAGGTTTATGTCTTTGCGGTATCGGACGTAAATAGATATAAGGGAATGGAGAACAGATAAACTTGAAGATAAAACAGAACATAATTTTAATTGGATATATGGGATCGGGTAAGACAAGTGTTGGAAAGGTATTGGCAAAACGCCTGTCTTATCGATTTTATGATACAGACGAATTATTAGAGCAAAAGGCTGAGGATACCATCAGCCAGATCTTCTCTGTTCATGGAGAGGAATATTTCCGTAATTTGGAGACGAAATTGTTAGAAGAGTTGAGTTTGGATATGAATGAAACAGTACTTTCTACTGGCGGAGGTCTGCCGCTTCGTAAACAGAATGCGGAACTTCTTAAAGAGATGGGCTATATTGTATTCTTAAAGGCTACAAAGCAGACAACTATGAATAGACTACAGGGTGATATAACAAGACCACTGCTTCAGGGTGATGACCTGGAGAAGAAGGTGGAGCAAATGCTTGCGCTTCGGACTCCGATTTATGAAAAGATAGCACATAGGATTGTTAAAACAGATGGTGAATCAGTCAATGATATCGTAAACATAATCATGGAAGCTTACAGGAAGCAAATGCATTGATAGATATAAAATAGTACCTGATAAATGATAAGGGTTAGACAAAAGAGGCTAGGTTGTCTGTATAATTAAGGAGGATAGTTGAAAAGAAGTAGATTTTTCAACCGGCAAAAAGCATGTTCAGTGCTTTTCGCTCAGTTTTTGAATGCCGCTTAAGCGGCAGATGGAGGTTAATATGAAGCTTCTGGTAATAAACGGACCAAATTTGAATTTTTTAGGAATTAGAGAAAAAGGAATTTATGGTACACAGGACTTTCAGTATTTACTTAATATGCTGGAGGTGAAGGCGAAGGAAACGAATATCACGATAGAAACCTTCCAAAGTAATTGTGAGGGTGAGATTATCGACCGTATTCAAAAAGCTTATTATGATCAAGTGGATGGGATTATCATTAATCCGGGGGCATATACGCACTATAGCTACGCTATTCGTGATGCACTTGCTTCTATATCAGTTCCCAAAATAGAGGTACACATATCAAATATCCATCAAAGAGAGGAATTTAGACATAATTCAGTTACAGCTGCGGTATGCACCGGTCAGATTGCAGGACTTGGACTAATGGGATACCTTTTGGCTGTTGAAGCAATTATCAGTATGAAAGCTTAAGCTTCTGTTTAAAAAGAAAGAAGCTTGGAAATATTAATACATAGTATCATTACGTGCTTGGAAAGACAGGTAGTCAGCATGGATAATTATAAAAAAGTACAGGAATTACTAAAGCAGCATTCTGTCGAAGCAATATTGATTTCAGATGATAAGAATATGCGCTATATCAGTGGGTTTTCCGGGGGGACCGGTTATTTGTACATTTCAGCAGATAGACGAGCTGTTATTACAGATTCACGCTATACCATACAGGCCGAGCTGGAAGCAGAGGGTTACGAGGTCATCACGATAGCTGGCAGTGGTTATGAAGAGTCACTGAATGAGCTTCTATCCTTAGATGGGGTTAAACGTCTTGGGTTTGAAGCAGAGGATATGCTTTATTCAACCTATCACAGGCTGAAAGAAAAGCTAATTGCAGCTGAGCTTATACCCTTTGGTCATGAAATTACTAGAATGAGAAGAATTAAAACACCAAGGGAATTAGAGTATATAAAAAAAGCAGAGGAGATTGGAGATAAAGTATTTTCTGAGATATTAGGATATATTAAACCAGGACTTACTGAGCTTGAGGTAGCAGCTAGAATTGAATATCTGTTAAAGCTGAAAGGGGCAAGTGGCTTAAGCTTTCCCTCCATTGTAGTATCAGGTATAAATTCCTCTATGCCTCATGGAGTACCGACACAAAAGAAAATCGAGACAGGAGATTTTCTGACCATGGACTTTGGCTGTGTCTTTGAAGGGTATTGTTCCGATATGACGAGAACCATAGTGATTGGAAAAGCCAGTGAGAAGCAGAAGGAGATTTATCATACGGTCTTAGAAGCACAGATGGCTGCACTTGATTTTTTAAAGGCCGGATATAAGGGTAGAGAAGTGGATAGGATTGCCAGAGATATCATCTATAAGGCTGGTTATGAAGGGTGCTTTGGCCACGGACTTGGACATAGCGTTGGACTTGAGGTACATGAAAATCCAAGATTAAGTGCTTATGAAGAGGATATCATACTGGCAGGAATGACGGAGACTGTAGAGCCGGGGATTTATGTTAAGGGCTTGGGTGGAGTTCGAATAGAAGATTTAGTTGCGGTAACCAAAGACGGCTGTGAGAATTTTACACATTCCGATAAAAGTCTGATAGAGTTATAAAAAAACTGTTGCAAAAAAGGACAGGTTATTATAGACTAAAGAGTAGTCACTTTAAGGAGGAGTTTTAGTATGATTTCAGCAGGCGATTTCAGAAACGGCTTAACAATTGAAATGGACAATCAGGTATATCAGATTATTGAATTTCAACATGTAAAACCGGGAAAAGGCGCAGCATTTGTTAGAACTAAGTTAAAGAATATTAAAAATGGTGGTGTGGTAGAAAAAACCTTCCGTCCAACAGAAAAATATCCGCAAGCACGTATCGATAGAAGCGATATGCAATATTTATATTCAGACGGAGAGTTATTCCACTTTATGAATATAGAAAACTTTGAACAAATTGCCATGAGTGAAGATGCTGTCGGAGATTATCTTAAATTTGTGAAAGAAAATGAAATGGTTAAGATGCTTTCTCATAACGGACAGGTATTTTCAATTGAGCCTCCTTTATTTGTAGAGCTAATCATTACAGATACAGAGCCAGGCTTTAAAGGAGATACTGCAACTGGTGCTACAAAGCCGGCTATTGTTGAGACAGGTGCAACTGTATATGTACCGTTATTTGTTGAGCAGGGAGATAAGATCAGTATTGATACCAGAACCGGCGAATATATGAAGAGAGTATAGTCTTAGTCTAATTGAATACTATTTTATCCGGTTGGCAGCTGTTTTAGCTGTTTCAAGTCTTGAGCTTATAGGGTGGAGAGCTTCTTTTGGAGCTTCTCGCCCTATTTTTATTTAAATTTTACTTAATCATAAAGAGAAGAGGTGATAGCTATGTCTTTATCGGAAAGCATATTAGTTGCATTATTTTGTATGTTGGTCGTTTTTTCAGTACTGACAGCATTATGGGGACTAATCCGTTTGTTTTCGTTCATTGTTCAGAGTATAGAAAAAAAAGATAATCATCTTGCTTCATGAAAAAGATGATCTGCTGGTAAGATTATACATAAATAGGAGGATGAAAGTGTGTTTATTGATTCATTAATTAATTTATGGAAAGATTCGGGTTTTGCCGCATTAACCTGGCAGGCAATTGTCATGATACTTGTTGCTTGTGTACTCATATATCTTGCAATAGCAAAGAAATTTGAACCGCTGCTATTATTACCGATTGCTTTTGGTATGCTGTTAGCTAACCTACCGCTTACCGGAGTGATGAATGAACCGACAGGTAGTGAAGCAGGCGGAATATTATATTATTTATATATGGGTGTTAAAAAAGGTATCTATCCTTCGCTCATTTTCTTAGGAATTGGCGCAATGACGGATTTTGGTCCGCTAATCGCCAGACCTGTCAGTATGCTGATCGGAGCAGGCTCTCAGTTTGGTATCGTAATCGCTTTTATTATAGCTAATCTTATGGGCTTTACAAGGGAGGAAGCAGCTTCCATAGGAATTATCGGAGGTGCAGACGGCCCAACAGCCATTTATCTTACGACAAGATTAGCACCTCATTTGTTGGCATCCATTGCAATTGCAGCATATTCCTATATGGCGTTGATTCCTTTGATACAGCCGCCGTTAATGAGACTACTTACTACCGAAAAGGAACGTAAGATTCAAATGGAACAATTGCGTAAGGTATCAAAGCTTGAGAAAGTTTGCTTTCCTATTGTAGTATCTGTATTATGTATTCTTCTGCTTCCTTCAACTGCACCGCTGATCGGTTTGCTGATGTTAGGTAATCTGTTCAGAGAATCCGGTGTGGTAGAAAGATTATCAGATACGGCCCAGAATGCCATGATCAATATTGTAACAATTTTTCTCGGTGTGACAGTTGGTGCCACAGCAGTAGGTACTGAATTCTTAAAGCCTAAAACCCTCGGAATTATTATACTTGGTCTGGTCGCTTTTATGTTCAGTACGGTTGGTGGTTTATTGATTGGTAAATTTATGTGTTTTGTTACAAAAGGTAAAATAAATCCATTAATAGGCTCAGCCGGGGTATCTGCAGTTCCTATGGCAGCGCGTGTATCCCAGATTGAAGGTCAAAAGGCTAACCCAGCAAATTATCTGTTGATGCATGCTATGGGTCCGAATGTTGCAGGTGTTATCGGTTCGGCGGTAGCGGCAGGAGTATTGCTATCACTATTTGGTTAATAAAAAAAGAGGATGTCCTTTACTTTGAAGTTTAGGACATCCTCTTTTTCTAAATCTTATTTCTGATTATTTCTACAAGTTCTTGATAAACCTTCTCAATACAGGCATCCTTAAGTTTTGTATCCAGAAAATATTCAATCGCCTGCTTTGCCTGAGCCACCAGCATCTCAAGCCCGGTTACAGCTTTTATTCCTAATTCCTCAGCCTGAAGGGAAAGCTTTGTTTTCATAGGGTTAAATATCACGTCCACCACAGCCTTGCAATCACGAAAGTCGGATAGATCTAACGGAGAGGCATCAACCCTGGGGTACATGCCAAGGGGAGTTGTATTAATAATTATCTCAGCATCAGTATGTATCTGATAACAAGTCTCATAGGATATGGTAGTATTTATATCGTTTAGGTCGCTATTTGAGGAATCCTTTCTGCTGACGATTAATACTTTTGAAGCGCAAAGATGTTTAAGCACAGCTCGGACAGTATGAGAGGTTCCACCGGTTCCGAGAATTAAGCACTTCTTTCCTGCAACTTCTATATTATTATTTAAGAGCATATACTGAAATCCATAAAAATCCGTATTATAACCGGTGCAGTACCCATCTTTATTAACAATCGTATTCACTGCACCGATTTGCGCTGCGAGAGGATGCAGTTCATCTAAGTAAGGGATAACCTTCTGCTTATAAGGTATCGTTACATTGATTGCAGTAAAATTCTTTTCCGTCATAAAAGTGATGAATTCCTCTTCGCTTAAAGGGATTAAATCATATCTATAGTCAGCCAGCTTTTCATGAATGAGCTTTGAATAGCTGTGTCCAAGTTTCTCTCCAATTAAACCATATCTCATTAAAACACCTCATTTCGTATTGAATTTTATAGGAAATTACACAAATTATATAGTTTCGCAATTACCTATATTAGATTTTATTAATTATCAGAATAATATAACCAATCAAATTTTGCAATTTATTTCTTCCCACTTATCGGAATATTTTTCTGAGGAGAGAATATATTGTTTTAAGCACAGAGGGATAAGCTATAAAGAGGTCATAGGGGAGGAGATAATGAATGAATACGAAAGACGAGCTACTAAAAATATTTTCACTAAAACTAAGGACAATTCTTGGAAAGCTGACCATTGATTTTGATAAGCTGCAGGAAATCAGACTAAGAATGAATGCTCCCCTAATTATGATATATGGGAATAAAGAAACCTTTGTATCAGAGGATGCTAAATTTGTTGATGTCCCTTCTAGGGCTGTTCAAATTACCAAAAACGAGATTCGCGAGACGATGGAATACATAAGTAATTATTCTCTGTATGCATTTGAAGATGAAATTAAACAAGGCTTTATCACAATAAATGGCGGTCACCGAATCGGAATAGCCGGTAAAATCATAATTGAAGATGATACGATTAAAGGGATGAAGCATATTTCCTTTATTAATATCCGGCTTGCACATCAGGTAAAGGGTTGTGCAGATAGAATACTGCCTTACTTAATCAATAAGCAGGGCAGCAATATCTTTCATACGCTGATTATATCTCCACCCAGATGTGGCAAGACAACGCTTTTACGGGACATCATCAGACAGCTGTCTACCGGCAGTCAGTATTTATCGGGAATGAGTATTGGGGTAGTAGATGAGCGTTCTGAGATTGGTGCCTGCTATATGGGGACACCGCAAAATGAACTTGGTATCAGAACCGATATTCTTGACTGCTGTCCGAAAGCGAAAGGAATGATGATGTTGATACGATCCATGTCACCGCAGATCATTGCCGTAGATGAAATAGGATCGAAAGAGGAATTAGAGGCGATTGATTATGTGATCGGTTGTGGCTGTAAGCTGATTGCAACGGTTCATGGAAGCTCAATTGAAGATATTCGCAGTAAACCTATATTAAGTGAATTAGTAAAAAAGAAGTTATTTGAACGTTATGTCATTCTCAGTAACCACACCGAAATCGGACATCTGGAGGAGATATATGATGCTGATGGGAAAAGGCTATTTGAGGCGGGTAGAT
The DNA here is from genome assembly GCA_023421505.1 of Bacillota bacterium. Classification (GTDB taxonomy): domain Bacteria; phylum Bacillota; class Clostridia; order Lachnospirales; family Lachnospiraceae; genus Mobilitalea. The sequence goes on along the minus strand of JAEZTJ010000028.1, from coordinate 20,079 downwards.
AGACATATTGGGAAGGAGGACAAACTAATATGAATATCATGAAAATTATAGGAAGCATTCTTGTTGTTATCTCCTCTGCAGGAATGGGCTTCTTCTTTAGTAATGAAATGAAATGCAGAATTGATAACTTAAAGGAATTGAAGAAGCTGATTAGCTTATTACGCGGAGATATCAGATATGCCAATACACCTTTACCAGAGGCGATTAATTCTATCACCAGAAGACAAAGTGGAAGCTTTGATTCCTTCTTTTTATATGTAAGTACGAAGCTGCATGAGCTATCCGGCTGTACTTTTTCTGAGATATGGAAGGAAGCTGTACAGAAGAAGCTAACTGATACTTCCCTGTCGAAAAAGGACAAGTTACAGATTACACAGTTTGGTGAAAACTTAGGTTATCTGGATAAGGATATGCAGATGAATACGATTGATCTATTTGTGTCTCAGATTGATGAGGAAATCAAGGAGTTATCAAAAACAGTTAAGGAAAAAGCATATCTTTGTAATACGCTAGGGATAATGGCAGGAGTTTTCATCATCATTATTATGATCTAAAGAAATTGAGTAATATATAATTCGATGAAATGGCTTTATGTCATAAAAATTATCCTGCTTTTTAGGAGGTGGGAACCGCAGTGATGTGGTATGGAATATGCGTGAAATAAGCGCAGGAATGGAGAAAAGTATGGATATCTATTTTATATTGAGAATTGCTATTGTTGGAATATTAGTTTCCATATTAAATCAAATATTAAAGCAATCGGGCAGGGACGAACTAGCCTTTCTTACAAGTCTCGCAGGACTGGTACTTGTTCTACTATGGCTGCTGCCCCATATAACCGAGTTGTTTTTAACGATACAGCAGTTGTTTGATATTATGTAATTACAATAATAGAAAGTGCTTTAAAAGAACTTTTTGTTGTATGTGTTTGGACAGGTTCAAGGTTGATGGAAATATGCATGTTACTGTGAATGGAGTACATAGGAGGTATCTATGATTAAAATTGCTGTAATCGGAATCATAACAGTATTACTAGCGATTATGTTCAAGAAAGGGAAGGAAGAATATTCTCTTTATATGAGTATAGCAGCCTGTGTGCTGATTCTGCTGTGGGGAATCAGTAAGCTGCAGGTAATCCTTGATGCAATAGAGCAGCTTCAGGGCTATATCAAGTTAAATAAAGCCTATGTAGGTATTTTAATTAGAATTATCGGGATTACCTATGTGACTGAAATATCGGCTTCTCTTTGTAAGGATTCCGGATATCAGGCTGTCAGCGAGCAGATAGAAATAGTGGGAAAACTCACTATATTAGCAATCAGCATGCCAATTATGCTTTCTATCCTAGATACAATAAATAGCTTTTTGGAGGCCTGACGGATGATATACCCTACTATGAAAAAAGCACTGGTCAAATTTATCCTTTTTATCCTGCTCGTCTTCCTACTACCTATTTTATATACAAAAGAGGTACAAGCAAACACGACTTCCAATATGGCAGATAATTATGATTATTCTGAAATACAGGATGTAATCGATGATGTAATGAATGGTGGGAATAAATTTGATTTTAATGATTATATAGATAAGCTGATCAATGGGGAGGAGGCATTTTCCTTCTCGGCTATTGGTAAACAATTATTGAATTCTATAAAAGGAGAAATTAACGGAAATATAAGTACCTTTGTAAATTTAGTTACGATTGCGCTGATTGCAGCACTGTTTACAAATCTATCGATGGCCTTTAAGAATAACCAGGTATCGGAGACAGGCTATTATATCACCTATTTACTATTATTTGGACTTTTGATCAGTTCCTTTATTATAGCGTCCCGGATTGCAGCAACTACCATAAGCGCTATCTTAGATTTTATGAAGGCACTTGCTCCGACTTATCTGATGTCAGTCGCTTTTTGTACGGGAGCTACCACCTCTATGGTGTATTATGAGGCGGCCTTACTACTAATTACTTTAGTAGATTTTCTGATAGTTAAAGTGATTATTCCCATGATAAATTTTTATCTGGTTATTATGCTTGCGAACAATTTATCTAAGGAGGATACACTATCAAAGCTTGCAGGACTTTTTTCTTCTGCAATCGACTGGCTGCTTAAAAGTTTGTTAGCAGCTGTAATTGGCTTTAATACGATACAGGGCCTTATTGTACCTGTTGCAGATCAGGTAAAGCGCTCCGTTCTTTTAAAAGCTTCTGAGGCAATTCCTGCTGTAGGAGATGCACTAGGCGGAGTGACAGAGACTGTACTAGGAGCTGGCGTATTATTAAAGAATGCAATTGGTGTAGCTGGACTTATTGTAATAATCTCAATCTGTGCAGTCCCTTTTATCAAGCTGCTCATGATTACAGTGGTTTATAAGGTGGGTAGTGCTGCATTACAGCCGATTTCTGATAAAAGGTTTATTGAATGTATCAGTGCATCTGCAAAATCAGCTTCGATGCTTTTAAAGACTGTATTTGTAGGAGCCGTACTTTTCATTCTCTCTATTACCATAGTGGCTGTAACTACAGGGAGAATCTGATATGGAGCAGGAAGTCTATAACTGGATAAAAAATATTGTTATCTATATGATAATCAATACGATTATCATGAATTTACTTGGTAATAAAAGCTATAAGAAATATGTCAGTATTGTATCCGGGATGGTGCTGGTGCTGATTGTTGTATCACCACTAATCAAGCTTTTAAAGCTTGAGGATAATTTGGATTATTTTCTTCAATCGAATGATTTTGCTATTGAATCCTCGGATTTTAAGAACCAGCTTAACCAGTTGGAGGAGGAACAAAGTGATACTATCTTTACTGAATATAAAGAGAAAATTAAAAAGCAGGTGGAAGAATTACTCCTTACGGAGCAAATTGCCTTAAGAAGCTTTCATGTAGTGATTGATACCAAGGAAGGCAGCAGTACGTATGGTGAGATAAAATCAATGATAATAACAGCAGTTGTCAGGGAAGACGATAAGGAGGACACAAAAAAACGCCTTCAAATAGATCAAATCGAAATACCCAGGGTAAGCTTAGATAAGAAAGAAGAAGCAGCCACTAAAAAGGTGCCTACTCCACTTGAAATTAATATAAAAAATAAACTATCAGACTTCTATAATATTGAACAAGGTAATATAAATATTAGTATACAGGGAGGATAACATGGAAAAAAAGAAAATTTCCCTGAAGGAAATAGGCCTGCCAAAACTAATCATGGCATTATTAGCGGGGATCTTAATCATAATATTATCAATTCCTGGTATCTTTAGCTCAAAAGAACCTGAAAAAAACAAAGTGCAGGACAATAATACTAAGGTACAGCAAAAAGATACGAATACGACAAGCTATGATACGAATACCTATATAACAGAGATGGAAAATAAGCTTGAGAGTATCTTAAAAAAGGTGTCCGGTATCGGCAAGGTAGAGGTAATGTTAACCTTGAAGGCCTCGGAGGAAAAGGTTACATTAAAGGATACTCCTTCTACACAAGAAAGCTTAAATGAAGTTGACGGGGAGGGCGGAAGCAGAATAGAGAGCAGTGTTAAACGGGAAGAGAGTACCGTACTGTATACCGACGAGAATGGGAATTCGGTGCCTTACATAATACAGAAAATTGAACCGGAGGTTGAGGGAGTCGTTGTGATTGCTGAAGGCGGAGATGATGTTAACGTTGTGATGGACATTATGGAAGCCGCAGAGGTATTATTTGATGTACCTGCGCATAAAGTTAAAGTAATGAAGATGGAAAATGAGATAAATTAATCAGGAGGTTTAAAATGAAAAATATATTTAAGAAAAATAGCATCATAATTACTGCACTGGCAATTATGATTGTAATCGCGGGGTATCTTAGCTTTACGAATAGGGATACCAAGGATGATACAACAGTTGCCGACGCAATTACTAGCGAGGATATATCTGACGATTTTGTAGAGGTTGATGGGATGGATGTCGCTACAACTACCGGAACAGATACGACGGATACAGATACTACAGATACAACAGATGAAGACACTACAGTAACTGATACAGATACGACAGATACTACCGACACAACAGATGATACGAATGCCGCTGATACTGGCACAGAGGAAGATGCTGTTGATACGGAAGACACAGAAGACACGGAAGACACGAATGAATTAGGTGACAGTGATATCTCTGATGAAGATCTTCTGGCTGATGCGAAGGAGGTTACTGATAATGGTGAACTCAATCTTGAGGATGGAGTTCCTGGAGAAGCAGTTCTTGCCAATACCGCAGATGCTAGTTATTTTGTATCAAATAAGATTGACAGAGAGCAGGTTAGAGCTAGAATAAAAGAGACCTACATGGATATTATAGAGAGCCCGGATATAAAAGAATCAGATAAACAGGAAGCAATTAAAAACATGATGAAGCTGACTGATATCATGGATAAAGAGAGAGTTACAGAAAAGCTTCTGGAAGCAAAGGGCTTTGATGGAGTTGTTGTATTTATCGTAGACGATGAAGCGAGTGTAGTTGTGAATGCAGAGAGTCTGACCGACCAACAGCTTGCTATTATTGAAGATGTAGTAAAGGATAAGACGGATATTGCTGTTGAAAATATTGAGATTACCCCTGTATTAATCACCGAATAATAGAAAATATTATTTATAATTGCAAAAGTTCATTAATTTGGTATAATACTATATAAGTAAATAGGATTTTACCGGGTAACGATAGGAACTTAGGAGGTAATCATTGTGAATAAGGGACCGGAAGCTAGAAACACATATAAAATACATGAAAACGGTAAGGTTGGAGAAGTACAGATTGCAGATGAGGTGGTTGCAACCATTGCAGGCTTAGCAGCTACTGAGGTGAAGGGTGTATCTGCTACCTCCGGTAATGTAACCAATGAAATTGCCGGTAAGCTTGGGAAGAAAAACTTATCAAGAGGAGTTAAGGTTGTGGTTAACCCGGATGCGGTATCAGTAGATATGGCCTTAACCTTAGACTACGGATATGGGATACCGGAAACAGCTAAATTAGTGCAAGAAAAGGTGAAGTTGGCAATAGAGAATATGACCGGTTTACAGGTCAAAGAGGTTAACATCAGAATAGCCGGTGTTAATATAGTAAAACAGTAAATTATTCCCAAACAACCCTTAGATAGAAACCTAAGGGTTGTTTATTCGTGTGTAGGAGGAACCGCACAGTGACAAGAAGAGAGATAAGAGAACACATTTTCCTTATGTTGTTTCGAAAAGATTTTCATGAGGCAAGTGAGTTGGAGGAACAAATCGAATTATATATTGCTTCCTTAGAGAAGCCGTCCCTTGAGGATTACGCATATCTGACAGCACGCTTTCACAATATCGTTGAACATTTGGAGGAAATCGATAAGGTTCTTTCCGAGGCTGCCAGTGGCTGGAAGCTAAACCGAATGGGTAAAGTGGATTTGACTATTCTTAGATTAGCGGTTTATGAGATGCGTTATGATGAGGATATTCCTGTAAAGGTTGCAATCAACGAAGCGGTTGAGATGGCTAAGACCTTCGGAGGGGATGAAACTCCAAGCTTTATTAACGGAGTACTTGCGAAGCTGGCATAGTGATCATAAAGGATAATATCGTGAACTAATAGTTTTATGGAATAACCGAAAGATTAATGGAACACGCCTTTTAACAGCTTTCAAAGGAGGGACGTATGGGACAGGCTTATTCGGTTACGGAGATTAATCAATATATTAAGAATTTATTTATAAGGGATGGGATATTAAGCCGGATCTATATAAAGGGCGAGGTCTCTAATTGTAAATATCATACCTCTGGGCATATCTATTTTACATTAAAGGATGCTCAGGGGCAATTAGCATGTGTTATGTTTGCAGGTCAGAGAAGAGGTTTGACCTTTCGACTGGAGGAGGGTCAGAGCGTCATTGCTCTGGGGAGCATTAATGTATATGAAAGAGACGGTAAATATCAGCTTTATGCTAGTGAAATTGTTTTGGACGGACAGGGTATTCTTTATGAGAAATTCGAAAGGCTTAAGAAATCTCTGGAGGAGGAAGGATTATTTGACAGAGCACATAAAAAGCCTATTCCCGCCTTTCCGCAAAAAGTGGGAATAGTGACTGCTTCTACAGGTGCAGCAATTCAGGATATCAGGAATATCTCTCGAAGAAGAAATCCTTATGTAAAGTTGATCTTATATCCGGCAGTTGTTCAGGGAGCAGGTTCAGCTGAGAGTGTTGCAAAGGGAATAAAAATTCTTGATAAACTGGGGCTGGATACAATTATAATTGGCAGAGGCGGCGGCTCAATTGAAGATTTATGGGCTTTTAACGAGGAAGTTGTTGCCAGGGCTATCTATGCCTGCAATACTCCGATTATATCTGCGGTAGGACATGAAACAGATATTACCATAGCTGATTTTGTCTCGGATCTGCGTGCTCCAACACCTTCGGCGGCCGCAGAACTAGCAATTAATGATTATGATACCTTTCAAAGTATGATAAGGGAATATCATCGTAAGCTTACCAGAGAAATGCAGCAGAAGATAAGATTCAGTGAGAACCGGATTAAGGAATTAAGGCTTCGTTTACTGTATTCCAGCCCGACCTTCCAGATTAGACAGAAGAGACAGTATCTGATCGATACACAGCAGAAGCTGCTGCTTAGAATGAATCAACGGATTAAAGAGAATAGACATTTACTGGAGCTGTACATAGCAAGGCTAGAAGGCTTGTCGCCCTTATCAAAGCTAAGTAAGGGTTTTGCTTTAATTGTAGGTGAAGATAATATTCCTGTGCAGAGTATTCATAAGGTAGCAAAGGACGAACTCCTGACAGTTTCACTACTGGATGGGGATATCAAAGCAAGAGTGGAAGATAAGTGTGACAAGAAGCGAGGCTGCTAGAAGCCTGCTTCATGGTGTTTTGGTAGAATGGAGGTCAGTATGGCTGAAAAGAATATGAAGTTGGAAGAAGCATTTGATAAATTAAATCAGGTAGTAGAGGCGCTTGAGAAATCAGAAGTAAGCTTAGAGGATTCCTTTACCTTATATCAGGAAGGAATGAAGCTTCTTAAGATATGTAATGATTCCATTGATAAGGTTGAAAAGGAATTGATAATATTAAGTGAAAATGGAGAATCCAATGAACTTTGATGATGAGCTTAAGAATAAGGTAAATGAAATTGAATATATATTGAAAAAGTTCATACCACAGGAGGAAGGCTGTCAAAAGACTGTAATAGAGGCAATGAATTACAGCTTAATGGCGGGAGGCAAGCGTTTAAGACCGGTGTTAATGTCTGAAGTCTTCCAGTTATTCGGTGGTAGAAGAAAAGCTTTATTAGAGCCTTTTATGGCGGCTATTGAGATGATACACACCTACTCTTTGGTACATGATGATCTTCCGGCAATGGACAATGATGAATACCGCAGAGGTAGAAAAACCACGCATGTGGTGTATGGTGAAGCAATGGCTATTCTGGCAGGGGATGGCCTCCTAAATTATGCCTTTGAGACAGCAGCGAAGGCTTTTGATGCAATCAGTAATGACAATGAGAGTGATATCATAGCTGCTTATCAGCAAACTGCACGAGCAATGCAGATATTATCTGCAAAAGCGGGAATCTACGGAATGATCGGTGGTCAGGTAATTGATATGGAGGAGTATAAGGAGGAGGTTAATAAAGAACGTCTTAACCTGATGTATCAATTGAAAACCGGCGCTTTAATAGAAGCTTCTATGATGATTGGTGCAGTGCTTGCCGGAGCTGAGCAATCTGAAGTTGAAAAGATAGAACGAATTGCAGGTGCCGTCGGCCTTGCCTTTCAGATAAAAGATGATATTCTTGATGTGACAAGTACACCAGAGGTGCTTGGTAAACCTGTGCATAGTGATGAGAAGAATGAAAAGACTACCTATGTAACCATAATGGATCTTGATAGTGCAAATAATGAGGTGGCGCTTATTTCAAACAAGGCATTAGAGGAATATAAGCAGCTCCCTTATATGAATGAATTTTTAGAAGAATTAATTATAAAACTTGTGAATAGAGAAAAATAGAGACAGCCTGATTAATATATTATATTTAGAGCAGGTTGGATTGGAAGAGAGGTAGATCGATTGCCTAAGTTATTGGATAGTATCAATTGTGCAAATGATATAAAAAAAATTAAGGAAGAGGATTATGAAAAGCTTGCCGAGGAAATCCGAAATTTCTTAATTGAAAATGTTAGTAAAACAGGCGGACACCTGGCTTCTAACCTTGGGGTTGTTGAACTGACTATGGCGCTCCATTTGTTCCTTGGTTTTCCGCAGGATAAGCTTGTCTGGGATGTGGGGCATCAGGCTTATATCCATAAGCTTCTGACCGGCAGAAAGGATTTGTTTTGTACCCTAAGGCAGATGGAAGGACTGAGCGGTTTTCCCAAAAGGGAAGAAAGCAATTGTGATTCCTTTGATACAGGTCATAGTTCTACTGCGATATCAGCTGCTCTTGGTCTTGTAAAAGCAAGAGATTTAAACAGAGAGAACAGTAAAGTGGTTGCGGTGTTAGGAGATGGTGCCTTAACGGGCGGAATGGCTTTTGAAGCACTGAATAATGCTGGCAGACTGAAAACCAATATGATTATCGTATTAAATGACAATAACATGTCAATATCGGAAAATGTCGGTGGAATGGCTAATTATCTGGCTAAGCTTAGAACCAGTTCAAAATATACAGGCTTTAAGGAGAACATGGAGAATACCTTGAATCTTATGCCGGGAGTGGGCAAAGCGATTGTTGAAAGGTTAAAAAGATCCAAGGATGCAATCAAATATTTTATGCTTCCAAGTATGTTTTTTGAGGATATGGGACTAACTTATATCGGTCCCATTGACGGCCATGACATAAGCCAGTTGTCAGAAGCCTTTGAAGCAGCGGGCAGAGCAAAGAAAGCGGTTGTTGTCCATGTGCTTACTAGTAAAGGAAAGGGATATTATCCGGCTGAAAAATATCCAAGCAGATATCATTCGGTGGATCCTTTTGAGATAATAAGCGGTAAGCCTATCCACTCGGAAAAGACTTTGTCGTATACCAAAGTATTCTCCGATATTTTAATTAAATTGTCCGAAGCAAATGAAAAGGTGGTAGCAATTACCGCAGCTATGCCCAATGGAACCGGACTTAGTAATTATAAAAAGCATTTTCCGGAGCGTTTCTTTGATGTCGGAATTGCAGAGGAGCATGCGGTTACCTTTGCAGCGGGACTTGCTATGGGCGGTTTTAGACCGGTTGTAGCTATATATTCCACCTTTTTACAACGAGCCTATGATCAAATTCTGCATGATGTATGTATAAATAATCTACCTGTGGTATTTGCGATAGACAGGGCAGGAATTTCTGGAAAAGACGGAAAGACTCATCAGGGTATCTATGATTTATCCTTCCTGTCCCACATCCCTAATTTGACAGTTATGGCGCCTAAAAATAAAATAGAGTTAGAGGAGATGCTTAATTTCGCTGTTTCTTACAATGGCCCTGTAGCAATCAGATTTCCGAAAGGGGAAGCTTATTTAGGCTGTAATGAAAAGCAGGCTTCGATAGAATACGGTAAAGCCGAAGTGCTAACGAAGGGAGCGAAAATCGCTATCCTAGCTGTCGGCAGTATGGTGAAGACCGGAGTTGAGGTGGTCGAAGCCTTAAAGCAGGAAGGCGTTGAGGCAACCTTTGTGAATGTAAGGTTTATATCGCCTTTTGATAAGGCTTTACTAAATCAGCTTGCAGAAAGTCATAGTGTACTTGTTACAATCGAAGAAAATATAAAGAGCGGCGGATATGGTCAAAAGGTTGCGGATTATTTGTTTGAGACTAAAAAGCAGGGTGTTAAGCTAATTAATGTTGCACTTCCGGATGTTTTTATTGAACATGGCGATGTCGGCGAATTACAGAAAAAATTTGGGATTGATGCAGAGAGCATCTATAACAGAATAAAGAAGGAGCTTTAGTGATGAAGTATTGCGCTAAAGGAGCCTAAGTTTAGGGTTATTTCATTTGTCTTTATGGAAGGAAGTTTACGTTGAAGGAAAGATTAGATGTACTGTTAGTGAATAGAAATTTCGCTGAGTCAAGAGAAAAAGCAAAAGCAATCATTATGTCTGGTAATGTATTTGTTGATGGACAGAGAGAGGACAAGGCCGGAAGTACATTTCTTGATACCGTAATGATTGAGGTTAAGGAAAATCCGCTGAAATATGTAAGTAGGGGCGGACTAAAGCTTGAAAAGGCTATTGTCCAATATGGTATTGTGCTTTCAGGTAAAATATGTATGGATGTAGGCTCTTCAACAGGAGGCTTTACAGATTGTATGCTGCAAAATGGTGCTTCTTTAGTTTACTCTGTAGATGTTGGTACTAATCAGCTGGCATGGAAACTCCGCCAGGATGAGAGGGTGGTTTCTATGGAGAAGACCAATATCAGATATTTAACTCCAGAGCAAATAAAGGATGAAATAGCTTTTGCTTCGATTGATGTTTCCTTCATATCCTTAACAAAGGTTCTACAGCCTGTTCGTGAGCTATTAGCCATAGATGGTGAGATTATCTGTCTGATCAAGCCCCAATTTGAAGCTGGAAGAGAAAAGGTTGGAAAAAAGGGTGTTGTCAGAGATAAGAAGATTCATGAGGAGGTAATTGAGCTTGTTATTAATTATGCTGCTAGTAACGGCTTTGATTGTCTTGATTTGAATTTTTCTCCGATTAAGGGTCCAGAAGGAAATATTGAATATTTATTATATTTAAAGAAAAAAATATGTGATACCAGCCTGCAGGAATATCCTATGGGAATGGTAATACCGGTTCAAAAAATATCGAATATAGTGGAAGAAGCGCATTGCTCTCTTGCGAATGTGTGAGCACACATTCGTAGCGTATAAATATTCTTACTTTTGGTGAATTTATACCACAATAACCGGTTAACGGCTTGAAATTTATGGAATTGTATGATAGACTTTTTCATATTAATATTATGGTATCAGAGGAGTGTAGCAATCAGGATGGACCGTTTTTTGATTATTACGAATAAAGAAAAGGATATAGATCTCCTTGTTACGAAAAAGATTGCTGCATATATAGAAAAGTCAGGTAGAAAAGCTTTTTTATCCAGTGTATCTACGGTGCAGTTAAGTTCGGACTCCCAGGATATATTAAAGAACATCGATTGCGCTATCGTACTTGGCGGCGATGGTACTATAATACAGACGGCAAATGATCTGATGACGCATGGTATACCAATACTAGGTGTTAATTTAGGTACGCTTGGCTTTCTCGCAGAGATTGAGAAGCAGCATGTTGAAACAGCTTTAAATCGTCTGTTTGAAGATGATTATTTCATTGAGAAGAGATTAATGATTGAGGGTAATATCATATATAGTAAACCAAAGGTTGCATGTAATCACTCTGGATTTGCCTTAAATGATGTTGTAATAACCAGAAAAGGTTTTTCTAGAATTATTAATCTAGGCATCTATGTAAATGAAGTACTGGTAGATAATTTTCTGGGTGATGGAGTAATTATATCGACACCAACTGGATCAACAGCCTATAATTTATCAGCGGGCGGCCCGATTGTAATCCCCAAGGCCGATGTTATGGTAATCACTCCGATCTGCCCTCATTCCTTAAGCCCCAGAAGTGTTGTAGTATCTGCTGAGGATACAATTAAGGTAATCGTTGGAAAGAGCAAGAAAACACAGGAAGCAGAAGCAATTATATCCTTTGACGGCAACAAAGGAATTGATTTAGGAACGGATGATACGGTATTTATTAAAAAAGCGATATACGATACAAAACTAGTAAAACTTAACCGCACCGGGATATATGAGATTCTGCGGTCAAAGTTAGGTAATAACGGAGATTGATAGAGAGAAAGGTACGGGTATTAGGATGAAAATAAGCAGACAGAGTAAGATAATAGAATTAATTAACAAGTATGATATTGAGACGCAGGAAGAACTTGCAGACAGGCTCATGAAGGATGGTTATAATGTTACGCAGGCAACTGTCTCCAGAGACATCAGAGAGCTTAAGCTAACGAAGGTTGCTGTAGATGGAGGGAAACAAAAATATATTATTCTTCAGAAAACAGAAACAGGTATGAGCGAAAAGTATACCCGAGTTTTAAAGGATGGTTTTGTATCGATGGATCGGGCACAAAATATTATGGTTGTTAAGACTGTTCCCGGAATGGCGATGGCTGTTGCTGCGGCATTAGATGCGCTACAGATTAGCAGTATTGTGGGCTGTATTGCCGGTGATGACACAGTTATGTGCGCAATCCGTTCAGCAGATGAGACGATTGAAGTTATGGAGAAGCTTAGTAAGCTCATTAATGCCGAATAGTCGGCATTCTCCATTACATATTACTGGAACTAGGAACTTAATTTAGAATTGAGAGAGTCTGCAAACTAAAAATTACTTGCTGAACCTATTAATCGGTGTTAGAATATTTAAGGCTATTATAAAACATAGAGTTACAAAGATAGATAAGGAGAAGTAAAATGTCAGGACATTCTAAATTTGCGAATATTAAACATAAAAAAGAAAAGAACGATTCTACAAAAGGTAAGATATTTACAAAGCTTGGGCGTGAGATTGCAGTAGCAGTAAAGGAAGGCGGAGCAGATCCGAATGCAAATAGCCGTCTTAAAGATATCGTTGCAAAAGCAAAGGCAAATAATATGCCTAATGATACCATCGACAGAAGTATAAAGAAGGCAGCAGGCGATGCAAATGCCGTAAACTACGAGGCTGTAACCTATGAGGGCTATGGACCGAGCGGAATTGCAATCATCGTTGAAGCACTTACCGATAATAAGAATAGAACAGCAGCTAATGTGCGTAATGCGTTTACCAAAGGCAACGGTAATGTTGGTGCACAGGGCTGCGTATCCTATATGTTTGACAGGAAGGGCCAGATTATCATTGATAAAGAAGAATGCGATATGAAAGCGGACGATCTTATGATGGTAGTGCTGGATGCCGGAGCTGAGGATTTTGCTGAAGAGGAAGACAGCTTTGAGATCCTTACTGATCCCGATGACTTCAGTACTGTCAGAGAAAATATTGAAAAAGCCGGAATACCTATGGCACAAGCAGACATCTCTATGATCCCTCAGACCTGGGTGGAGCTTAAGGATGAAAATGATATCAAATGTATGAACAGAATCCTTGACTTACTTGACGAGGATGATGATGTACAGGAAGTATATCATAACTGGGATGAATAAACCAATCCTTCTATTTATCGTAACTGAGCTACGGTGAATAGAAGGATTTTTTATTATAAATAAAATGAAAGAAATGGAAGAGACTAACTGCTTAATATCAAAATCTATATTAAACTTCTTACATAAAAAGGGTTATCGGAAATTTATAGTAATAGTTTGTATTTTAAGCCTATATGGACTAACTGACTATTGGTATAACAAGTCTTACAGTCTTAAGAATAACTTTTTCTTGTCCTTACTGCTCTGGTATCACCGATCCAAATAGAACCTAATAACAAGACAGTGCCAATTATCTGTAGTAAATTCATTTTATCCCCTATGATCAATGCGGAAATTAACAGTGATGTGAGAGGGTCAACATAACTGAGTACAGCGATACTTTGAGCTTCAAGTCCTTTCATTCCAGTAAAAAACATATAAAAACCAATTCCCCCATGAAGTACACCCAACAGAAGCATCAATATGACTGTCATACCTGTTAGTGAAGTCAAATTAAAGTTATCTGTAAATATTACAAAGGGAAGTAATATCATAACCGCCAACCCAAGCTGCAAAAGTGTATTTGTCAACCCATCAAGCCCCCGAATGAACTTATTTAGCAGTGTTATTGCCGCATAAAAACCTGCCGCAATAAGTCCATAGCCAATACCCAATAAATGATTCCCGTTTGTTTCCATCTTGCCGTTCTGCAATAGAAAGAATAATCCTAACATAGAACCAGCGATACCTATCAATTTTTTAACTGACAACTTTTCTTTCAAAACCATTGGAGATAGCATAGTAACTAGGACTGGTGCAAAATAATAGCTTAATGCAGCATTAGCAATTGTTGTTTCTTTATATGCTTGAAATAGAAAAATCCAGTTTCCGCTTAAAGAGATGCTGGCAAATATCAGGGGTAAGATGTTTTTCTTGACAATGCGCCAAGATACCTTCTGTTTTTTTACTATAGAAAGAAATAACAAAAAGATTGCGCCAATCAGACTTAAGAACATTGCAATCGCACTAGAGGACAATCCAATATACTTTACAAATACACCAACTGCTCCGAATATAATCATCGAAAACACAAAATAAAATTTTTCTTTCACAATAGTACCTACTTTCATCTGATTAGCGTGAAGTAAATATTGTTTCACTTGATTTAAATATATTTATAAGGTAGCATATATTTATTAATTACAAAAGCGAATGTTTATCATGGATAATATGATAAAATCAGATGTAAAAGGAGGTAATCAAAATATGGATATGAATATTCAAAAATTTTTGGCTTTTGTCAAGACAGTTGAGTATGGCAGCTTCACAAAAGCTGCTGAAAAATTGAGTTATTCCCAATCTGGTATAAGCCGTATGATTAACGATTTAGAAAAGGAATGGAACGTATCACTACTTGAACGAGGACGTATTGGAGTGCGCCTAACCTCGGACGGATTAAAATTATTGCCATATGCGCAAAACGTATGTAATGAATATCAAAAGCTGCAAGCGCAAGTAGGTGATTTGAACGGCTTGCAATCTGGGTTAATTCGGATTGGTACATTTTCTAGTGTGGCAACTCATTGGCTCCCAAATATTATTAAGGAATTTCAAAAGGATTACCCTAATATCGTTTACGAGCTATTGTTAGGTGACTACACTGAAATTGAAAGTTGGATTATAGAGGGGCGTGTGGATTGCGGATTTCTTCGAATTCCCACACTTCCAGAGTTGGATACGATGCTTTTAGAGCAGGACAAGCTTCTTGTCGTTTTGCCGGAGGATCATCCACTAGCAGAGTGTGAACTCTTTCCGGTAAAGGCTCTATCTGATTCCCCTTTTATGCTTTTAGAAAAAGGTGCTAAAGCTGAAATATCAGAATTACTTGAAAGATATCAGGTTAAACCTAAAATACATTTTACGACATGGGATGATTATGCCATTATGGCAATGGTCGAAAGTGGATTGGGAATTAGTATTTTACCAAAGCTTATTTTACAGCGTATTCCCTATAAAATTGTAACAAAGGAGCTTGACATACCAGCATATCGTCAAATTGGTATCGCAATGAGAGATAAAAATATGTTATCTCTTGCTGTTAAGCGTTTTTTAGACTATCTGCAATATAGAAACAAAGCTATATAATTAAGATTTGTTTAGGTGTCCTGTACCCAACTGTGATTACGCAGTCTTAAAAATAATATAGAATTATTTATGAACTATCCTTATAGTATAATAAATGATAAGATATGTAATTGAATAATAAAAATATAAGAAATAATTTAGCTGCTATTAAATAAGTAGACAATTATTTATTTTAGAAAAAAGTATAGCTTTAAATATTAGTAGAACCTATTTTGAGTCAATTTCATGTTAGCTTCATAGCTAAGCGTTTAAAATATTTACAGCTAGTATTAAATTTACAACTTCTATCAAGTAATACCTTTCTTTTATTGATACAATAACATTACAAGGAGTGATTAAAATTGTCGGTGAAAACAATTGAAAATATGATTGATTGGGTGGAAACCAATTTAAATGATGAGCCTACGCTTGAAAAGATGTCTGATTATGTCGGGTACTCTTCATTTTATTGTTCGGCGAAATTTCACGAAGTAGTGGGGATTTCCTTTAAGGAATATATTAAGAGACGAAAGCTTACGAAGGCTGCTTTAGAGTTAAAGGAAACCAATCAAAAGATTATTGATATTGCGATCAAATATGGTTTTTCTTCAAACGAAGCTTTTACAAGAGCATTTCAAAAAAAGTATGGCTATTCTCCGCGCCAATTTCGTAAAGTTCTGCCACAATTACGGCTTTATGACAAATCAATCATTAATTCTACTACTCCTTAGTAAACTATATGGAGCTTAAAATGAATAAGGAATTAGAAAGAAATGATTTATGCTGGTGTGGAAGTGGCAAGAAATATAAAACGTGCCACTTCAATTTGGATGAAAGAATTAAGTTATATAAAAGGAAGGGCTGTATCGTTCCAAACAGGAGGATTATCAAATCTACTGCGCAAATTGAGGGCATTAGAGAAAGTGGTAAAGTCAACACAGAAATATTGAATTACATAACGGATCATATACAGGTCGGTATGAGCACGGGAGAGATTGATAGACTGATTAATAATAAAACCAGAGAACTTGGGGGAATTCCGGCTACACTCGGATATGAAGGATTTCCTAAAAATGTATGTACTTCAATCAATAATGAAGTATGTCATGGAATTCCGTCAGACAAAGTTATTCTTAAAGATGGAGATATTGTAAATATTGATGTTTCGACTAAACTTAATGGATATTTCTCGGATTCTTCAAGAATGTACTGTATTGGTAATGTAAGTGATGAACGCAAAAGGTTAGTTGAAGTAACACGAAAAGCTATCTATATGGGATTGGAAAAAACAAGAGCATGGAACTTTCTGGGTGATATAGGTCAAGCAATTAACGATTATGCTAGTTATAATGGTTATTCTGTTGTAAAAGAAATCGGTGGCCATGGGATCGGAAAGGAATTTCATGAAGAGCCGTTTGTAAGTTATGTATCAAAAAGAGGTACAGAAATGCTATTAGTTCCTGGAATGGTATTCACTATTGAACCTATGATCAATATGGGTAAAGCAGATGTAGTTATAGACAAAAAGAATGGATGGACAATCAGTACAAAGGATGGTAAAGCTTCTGCGCAATGGGAAGTGACTGTTTTGATTACAGATAGCGGATATGAAATTCTGGCTTATTGATTAGTAAAGTAACAGCATAAGATATTATCCAATATATGGAGAATTTAAGGAAGTTATTGTAGCTGATTAGCAAAGCTTTACAGTCTTTAGGTTAGTTGAAATATAATAAACAGTGAATATAAAAAATATTTTATAGTATATGATAAGAGTACAAGAGGGGAGTTTATAAATGAAGGTTATAAATACGAAAGATAGGCTAGTAAGTAATTTATCATTAGATGATAGAATCAAGGGAATTGGTCAAACAGGAGATATTAATGCACAACTGATACCGGGAAATAGTGATATTGATATGTTTGTGTTATGTACTTCGATTCCGACTGTGGAGGAAAGAAAACAAGTCTACATAAATTATGCATCGGAGTATTCACAATGTCTGATGAATGTATGTAATGGTGGAATATGGGGATATGGAGATATATTAATTATTGACGGAATTGATGTTATGTTTATGTATTTTACGATGGAAGAGATGGAGCAGTATTTGGATGATGTATTATGCGGTAAGCATTTGGACAGAGTTGGTGGATTCTATCCAACTGGAAGATTATCAAGTGTTGAAAGTATAAATATATTATATGAAAGTAATTCTGTCTGGACAAAAATAAAGGAAAAAGTGCAGGAGTATCCTGTTGATTTATTTAAAAAATTATATAATTATCACCTTTCTAATGTGATTGACGAAGAAAATTTAGGAAGAGTTATATTAAGAAAAGAAGTAATGTTTTACCATGATGTACTGGGAAATTCTTTAGACCACCTGCTGCAAGCATTATTTGCGTTAAATTCAACCTATTTTCCAAGTAGAAAAAGAAGTGAGCAATATATTAAAGCATTTCAATATCAGCCGGTTGATTGCTATAACCGGTTGCTCCGGATGATTGAAAATTCTGTATTAGTCCCCAAAATTGAGGAATCAGTTAAAGAATTAAGAAATATTATGAAGGAAATGAAAGAAATTGGTGATAGAGTATATCAATGTTCATAAAATAAATATTATTAGAGTAACAAGTGTATCATTAGGTATATACATTTTATGCTGCTTATATTAAAAACAATCCTAAAGAAAAACATTATATGAGTAAATCATAATTAGATAATCAAGAAAACAATATCGCCGATTTCATTAAAGTAATACTTTATTGTAATCGGTGATATTTTGGTTTTACCTATATGAACCTAAGCTTCACTTCGATAAGTTGATGCTTGTGTTATATTGGATAAAGCTTAGTAAGCTATCATTTAATGGAAAAAAATGTTTGTATTTATCAAATTAGTAATGTATAATTATTCCATGTAAGATTATTACAAATTATGTATTAGTAGAGGAGTAATTGGTTGATAAATCAAAGATTTTTCAATGTGCGCTGCCTAAATTCGCAGGTGTTGGCAGCAGATGGAGGGTTAATATGATTAATCTATTGACGGTTATCGTGCTTGTCTTTTTGTTCTTTTTTGTTGAGATAGTAATCTATACCTTCTTTTTGCTAATGAAAGCCTTGAAAATCTATATTAGAAAAAACAGTGATTATAATTCTGCAGAACCCATAAAAGCAGCTAAAAGAAAGTCTAAAGCTGGAGTTATCTGTATCGTAGTCTTTAATTTCATCTTTGTTATATTCTTAGTCGCCTTGCCATATATTCATAGGAATTATGTTATATATAACACGGAGAATGTAATTAACTGTAATCAGAATGATGTTGATCGCTTCACTAAGCTATTAGAAGCCAATAATATAGAATATAAAGTGTTAGGTAGTACAAAAGTAAAAATACAGAATGGGGAGGACTTTAATGAAGCTATAGGGATAGTTGAAGAAAATAGCTTAAGCTTTAGCGTCGTGAATTAATAAGCGAATGAATTTATATTACAAAAATAATACTAATAAACAGAGGAGAATTTGTTATATGGATGGTAATGCAATAGCATCTACAGATTTGATCTTAAAGAAAAAGAGCAGAGGTATCTGCGGCAGTACAATAAAATTGGTGGCAATAGTTACGATGCTAATCGATCATATTGCTGCGATATGTTTGGACAATATTCTTATAAAACGAGGCTTGTATACTCTCGACTGGAGCAATTCCGAGGCAATGAATAAATTCATTGCAGAAAATGGGCTATTATATAATATAGATACAATTATGAGAAGCATCGGTAGATTGGCCTTCCCACTTTTCTGCTTTTTATTAGTAGAAGGTTTTTTACATACGCGGAGTAAGTGGAAATACTCACTTCGACTAGCCGCATTTGCCTTAATTTCTGAAGTGCCATTTGACTTAGCGTTCCATGCAAAGCCATTTTTCTGGGGTTATCAAAGTGTGTATTTTACATTACTCATTGGTTTGCTTGTTTTGATTGGATTAAAACTGATAAGGGATGTTATGAAAGATAAGAAATATAATATTGTTTTTTCTGTAATTGGAGCAATATTAGCCGGAGATTTCGTTCTTCAATTTATCAAAATATATAAACGAATGTTTCTGGGGGCATTTACTAACCGCGCTATAAGTAGACCGGTTTCGATTATAATAGTGATTATATTCAGCGTTATCATGTTAATTGTTTATGCGGTTATGTGTAAGAAAAAATCCTTTCAGTCAGCTAGTATTCTATTTACAAATTTAGCAATCGTGTTTGGAGGTATGCAGTTAGCAGATTTAGTGAGGACGGATTACGGTTCCTACGGTGTTCTTACGATAGCAATTATGTATATCCTTCGTAGGAATAAAGTTAATTCTGTCTTAGGTGGATCTATTACACTTACTATTATGTCATATAGTGAGATTCCTTCACTACTAAATCTGATTCTAATTCGTTTTTATAATGGAGAACGTGGATTAAAACTTAAATATGTATTTTATCTATTTTATCCGGTACATTTATTCCTTTTATATTTGATATGTAAATTTATAAAAGTGATATAAATGAACTAGTATAGTTAAAAGCATAAAGACTGCCAGTGATCTGATATGCTCCCTTTATGAGAGACAGTGAAATAAAAAAACTGTTAATCATGAAGGGAGTATTTTCTATGCATAAAAGCAAATTGACACCAGAGCAAAGAATTGCAGCAGTAAAAGCTTATTTAGCAA
>JAEZTJ010000009.1 GCA_023421505.1 Bacillota bacterium | reverse complement strand
GCCTAAGTACCAACGACTTCATAACAGTTGCTCATCAAACTATGTTTTGCATCACTCTGTTATAAGTAGTGTTTGTGCAAATTGACGAAGATAAATTGTATGAGGGGCTTTTGACACTCTAATCCTATTAGGCATTTGCGAAACTCATAACCTGTAAGTATTGTATACACATTAGATACTATTCCGAAGCGGAATTAAAGTGTTAAAACACTTAAGCTCAGAGGAGCGTTGGAGCGAAGGAATATGTATCTAATGTGTATACAATTAATATAACTATATAGTTCCGCAATTACCTACTTTGAACTACAATATATCTTAAACGCTTACTCTTTCATTTAACTTACAAGAAAGCAAAAGAAGCCTTACATTTTTGTAAGACTTCTAGGATTTATATGGAAGCTGTATCGTAAAGGTACTTCCTGTTAGTAAAGCCTGATTGCCGGAGGTAACTGTAATCGTACCGCCGTGTCTGCTGATAATTTCTCTCGTCAGATAAAGACCGACCCCAGAACCGGACTGTCTTTTTACTTCTTCCGATTTTCCACGGTAGAAGCGCTTGAAGATTTGATGATACTCCTCCTTTGGTACACCAATACCCTGATCAGTGATCTCAATACGCAGGAAGGTGGTCCTCTCAATCATGTGTATGGTAATGCAGGTTTTTGGGGGGCTGTACTTTACTGCATTTTCAAGCACATTAATAAGAGCCTCACACAGCCATTTTCTGTCATGCGGTAATCGAAGCTGCTGCAGCTTCTCCTCTGCCTCCATTGCAATATCAATTTGCTGCTCCGAAGCCTTTAAATAAATTCGGTTAACCGCGTCTACCAGAGTATCATAGATACAGGCCCCCTCCTTCTTAATCTGTATCATCCCTGCTTCCATTCGGGATATATTAATTAGTGCTGCTAGCAAATCCTCCAGTCCTTTTAATTGCAGGCTGCATCTGTCTTGGAATTCCTTCTTTTCCTCCGGCTTTAAATCCTTAAGCTGCAGAATTTCAAAACAAGCCTTAAGTGCCGCAACAGGAGTCTTTAGCTGATGAGATATATCCGTAACCAGTGATTTTGTTTCCTCCTTCTCCTTCGTCATCCTTTCATCCATCAGTCTTAAATAATCACCCAGCGCTTTTATCTGATCATAGAAGCGATTTATATCGGTATCTGATAATGTATAAGGCAGTTGACCAGGAAGCTCATAAATCCCTTTTCTAAAATCCATCAAGCATCGCTCAAACTCTAAAAATTCAATATGCCTCTGACGCTTCGTCTGCCTAATAATGATATACAAGGATATTAAATAACCAAAATATACAATCAGAGATAGTAGGCCTGTCTGTATCATCTGCTGTTTAGATTGTATACTATACCTATTATCATTTTCAGATAAGTAGCCATAGGACTTAAGCCTTTCTTCTCCCTTCTGTCCTTTTGTACCTTCCTCACCCTTAAGTAGCTTTGATGCTGCAGTAAGGCTGTCCTTCCCTTGCTCCTGCTCTTCCAGCATTCTGCATAGAATTTCTATCTTATCATTATAATTCTGATCTTCTATATGAAACAAAATACAATCAACCGAAAGAATAACCATGATCCCTATTAAAGCCAAAATAAAATATAATCTTTTCCCCTCTGGTAGCTTAGATTTCACAATCCACCTCTTATCTTTGCTGTTTTAGCACTTTACTTACAGAATTAAACTCTATAGCACTCTTTATCCCAGATATATCCAATCCCTCTGATATTTTTAATATATTCAGGTTTAGAAGTATCCGGCTCGATTTTTTCACGAAGTCTTCGTATATTTACAGCAATCGTATTCTCTTCTACAAAATCACCTTCTAGATCAAATAGCTTTTGAAGCATCTGATTCTTTGATAGAAGCTGCTTCGGATGCTCCAAGAAAAGCAGCAGCATTTTCCATTCATTCTTAGTAAAGGAAATCTCCCTATCATGAACCCATACTCTCATTTCCTGAAGGTTCACCCGAATACTGCCAGTTTCCAACAGGTCACTGCTTTCTTTATCCTGTTTCATAAAATAGGCTCCTACCTTGAGGGTAAGCACTGATAGACTGAAGGGTTTTGTCATATAATCATCCGCTCCGGCCTCATACCCCATTACCTGGTCAATCTCCTGATCGAGCGCAGTCAGGCATATAATATGTACCTTACTCATTTTTCTTACTCTTCTTACAAAATCCAGCCCGCAACCATCCGGTAAGGAAATATCACATATGATAAGCTGTGGTCTATCTTTTTTAAATATAAGTTCAGCTTCCCGGACGTTAAAACAGGAATAAACTGTATAGCCGTCTTTTTGAAGGGTGAAAGTGATACCGCGATTTACACTTTCTTCATCCTCTAACAGTAAAATACTCTTCATCTTATTACCTCTACCATTATAATTATTCATAATAATCATCTAATATACAATATATTAGTACATAATTTACCAATTAACAATATTTAAATTATTACGTAATTACCATGAATGAAAGAATTTTTTATTTAATATATTATTTTAACTGATAATAGCATAGCTAATAAATAACAATACCTGCGAATGGAGGAAGTTATGACACTTGAGGAACGAGAAAGAATTGTCAGTAATGATTATGCTGATTTATTAGTTAACTATGCTGGTAATCCGGCAGTATTTGAAACTTTCACGGATGCTACTGTTCAGATTATTGATTTTTTTAATGCAATTGTTCACGTTCCGGTAGAGCAGATTACTGACCAAATCATCGTACAGAGACGATATTCTGTCATGCCATCTCTATTTGGAATTATAAGTGAAATCAGCCTCGAAAGCAGTGGAATTTCCAGACTTCGCAGTATTCCCAACTTTAGCCTTACCGGTAATGGAGTTTTGATGGGCTTCCTTGATACTGGAATTGACTATACGAATTCAATTTTTAAATACGCCGATAATACAACCAGAATCGTATCTATCTGGGATCAGACAATATTTAGTGATAACTATCCAGAGGGTATCTTTTATGGAACCGAATATAACAAGGAGCAGATAAATCTTGCTTTAAATAGTGAAAACCCATTAGAACTTGTTCCTTCTGTTGACGAAAATGGACATGGTACGATGTTAGCAGGAATCGCTGGCGGTAACGATGATCTTTCAAATGGATTTTATGGAATTGCTAAAGATGCTGAATTCGTTGTTGTTAAACTCAAACCTGCTAAATCTTATCTGAAGAATTTCTTTATAATACCGGAGGATGCTTTATGTTATCAGGAAAATGACATCCTATTCGCACTGAATTATTTAAAAAATGTAGCCATCCGTTTAAAAAGGCCTATTGCAATATGTATCGCTTTGGGCACCTCTCAGGGAGCCCATGACGGCAGAGGTACGCTCAGCAGCTTCTTATCTTATCTCGGAGACAATGCCGGAGTTGCTATCGTTGTAGCTTCTGGAAATGAGGGTACTACAAGAAGACATTTTTATGGAGGAGTAGATACTTCCACGGGATACCAATTGGTTGAGTTAAATGTGGGGGAAAATGAGCCGGGCTTTTCAATGGAACTATGGGGTGACACTCCCAGTATCTTTTCTATCGATATCACAACCCCTTCTGGTGAGTATATACCTAGAATATCCGCCAAACTGAATGAAAACAGAGAGGTATCCTTTGTATTTGAGCAGACTACGATTTTTATTGATTATCAAATGGTAGAGTCTCAAAGCGGGGACCAATTGATATTAATGCGATTTCGTAATCCCGCTCCCGGTATCTGGCGGTTTAAAGTATATGCAAAAGGTGATATACCGATGGATTTTCATATATGGTTGCCTATGTCAGGCTTCATCTCAGATCAGATTTATTTTGTAAGTTCCAATCCCTATACCACAATTCTATCACTGGGTAATGCACAGATACCTATCACTACGACTGCATACAATCCTGAGGATGATAACCTCTATACCAATGCCAGCAGAGGTTATACCCGATTAAATGAGATCAAGCCTGATCTCGCAGCTCCCGGCGTTAATATTATCAGCCCTACCATAGAACATGGATTTGCTGCCGTCTCTGGAACCAGCCCGGCGGCAGCACATACCACTGGAGCAGCTGCACTTCTCCTAGAGTGGGGGATCGTCAAAGGTAATTTAAAGAATATGTCTACCATTACCTTGAAAAATCTGCTGTTAAGAGGAGCCAGACGTAATGTGGACGTCATATATCCTAATAGAGATTGGGGATACGGAATACTGGATGTCTACAATACATTAAACAGGCTCGCCAGAGGAATAGCAGACTAATGGGATGTGCAAAAGAGTTAAATAACACTATAGAAGTACGGTAACTACGAAGAAGGAGGTAATCTATTGACATCGGAAGAAAGATATAAAATTATCAACGAGGATTATTCTGACTTAATAATCGAGTATGACAGGAATGATCCTCTATTAGAACAATTTCAAAATGATACCATACATATTATGAATAATAGATTTGCAGTTGTATATATACCATCAACAGAAATATCAAACCGAAGTATCAGTCAGTTTGGTTATTCCGCAGTACCAACCTGTTATGGCTTAGTCAGTGAGAGAAGTCTTGATGCCTCCGGGGTCAACAAAATTCGCAGCCTCCCCAACTTTAATTTAAGAGGGCAGGGCACACTAATTGGGGTAATTGATACTGGGATTGATTATACGAATCCTGTTTTCTTGAATAAGGATGGTACAAGTAAAATAATATCCATTTGGGATCAGACAATAGACAGTGAAGACAGATATCCCGGTGGTGGTATGTATGGAGAAGGTATCATCTATGGTGAGTCCACTTATTATGGAACAGAATTTACGAGGGAACAGATTAATCAAGCTTTATTAAGCAGCAATCCCTTCGATATCGTACCTAGTATGGATGAATTAGGTCATGGAACTATGCTAGCAGGTATCGCTGCAGGTTCAGAGCTTGAAGAAAGCAATTTCAGTGGAGTAGCACCTGATGCAGAATTAATAGTAGTAAAATTAAAACCAGCAAAAACAGTCTTGAAGAAATTTTTCTCTATCCCTATAGAGATTCCCTGCTATCAGGAAAATGATATTATGTGGGGTGCACAATATTTAACCAGAACCTCACGAAAATTAAACAGACCCATCGCCATCTGTATCGGACTTGGAAGTTCTCAGGGTAGTCATTCGAGCAGGGGTGCTTTATCCTCCTTATTGTCTGTTGCCGGAGACTTTCCCGGTGTATGTATCATCATCGCAGGAGGAAACGAAGGTAATGCTAAAAGACACTTTTACAGTACAATTAAAGCAAACGAAAAATATAAAAGCGTAGAACTTAATATCGGTGAGAATGAGCCCGGTTTTTCCATGGAGATCTGGGGGAAAGCTCCGGGTTCTTACTCAATCGATTTTTTATCCCCTTCCGGGGAGTACATACCAAGAATAGAAAACAAACTATTTGTTAGTCAAGCAGTTTCTTTCGTATTTGAGCGCACGCGAATATTCGTTGATTACCAGACTGCGGAAACTCGCTCCGGAGAACAGCTAATACTTTTGCGTTTTCAAAATCCAACTCCGGGTACATGGCAATTTAACGTTTATAATATTAGTGATTTACCTGGCAGCTTTCATGCATGGCTGCCCTCAGGCGATTTTATATCTGCAAATACCTATTTTCTGCAGCCAAGCTCCTTTACGACGATTACTTCACCGGGTAATTCGATCATTCCTATTACTGTTACCGCATATAATACGGCTAATAATATATTATATCAAGATGCAGGAAGAGGCTATAGCGCAAGCAATGTAGTAAAACCCGAATTGGCAGCTCCGGGTGTAGATATATTATATCCTACCTTAGAACATGGCTTCAGCCGTGTTACCGGCACCAGTGCTGCAGCTGCCCATACCGCAGGCGTAGCGGCCTTAATGCTTGAATGGGGAATACTTAAAGGCAATTTCACAGGAATCACTACTGTAGAAGTAAAGAAATTTCTAATCAGGGGAGCAGAACGAAGAACCAACCTAAGTTATCCTAATGAATATTGGGGATATGGTATTCTCAATATTTACAATGCATTTAATGTTCTTAGAACGGAGAACTGACATTGTCATATCTTTTGTGGTTAACATTTCGTTAATTGTAATCGAACATTCTTGACTCATTGGTAATACATGGTATAATAAGAATATATGTTTGGATAAATTGGGGGATATTGTATCCTGCACTAATTAGACAATTGCGTACCTTTATAGTTTTATTAATTGTATATACAGTATATACAATGCTTACAATTACTGAGTTTCGTAATTGCCAATTCTACACTTATGATTACGAGGGGGATGAAGCATGAATAATGCACTTGAGATGATTGCCGCCAAGCATGGCGATAGATTGAAGGTTATATCCGTTGAACATTTAAAGGATATCCAGGATATAATAGAACTATTTAAAGAACAAGAGGAACTAAATAATTTTCAAAAATGGATCGTGAATAATTTATACCAATTTAAAACACCGGAAGAAGCTTTTAAAATAAATACAATTATACTAGTTGCAATTCATCATCCATTTTATGCAAAGGTTAATTTTATCAAGGATGGAACGGAAAAAACTTTCCTATGTTTAGTAAGATCTGATTTTAAAAAAGCTGAACTTTATATCAAAGAATTTGCTGATAGTAACGGCTATTCAATTAAACCGGCTAATAATCTGCCTCTGAAAAGATTAGGGGTACACAGCGGCTTAGCTAAGTATGGGCGTAATAATATTACATATATTAATGATTTAGGAAGTAATTTTTCTTATGCAGCATACTTTTCTGATATGCCATGTGAGGAAGACACCTGGCTAGAAGCAATTAATGCTGATTTATGCAATAAATGTAGCTTATGTATTAAGAACTGCCCAACAGGCGCAATCTTAAAAGACCGTTTTTTAATTGATAATCAAAAATGTTTGTCCTGTATGAATGAGGTTCCTGATGAATTTCCGACTTGGCTTCCAAAAACAGTGCACCACTCATTATATGATTGCTTAATCTGTCAGCGGGTATGTCCTATGAACTCTGCGCAGGTTAATAATATACTCGAAGGCATATCATTTACAGAAGAAGAAACCAGGATGCTATTAGAGGGAAAGCCTATCGATACTTTTTCTAAGGAAATGCAGGATAAAGTATCTATGCTTGGAATTGATGAATGGTATCTGGCCATCCCAAGAAATTTGAAGCTTTTATTCGAAGTGTAAACTTCCTAATACCAACCTTCCATACTATCAAGAGAAGTAAAACTTTATCATTTATATCAGGCTAAGGCCCCGCCTTCCATTCAAGAAACCGGGGCCTTTCTATATCTTATAAAAAGGCTTTTGCAATTTCTCTGCAAAAGCCCTAATTCTTCTCGCACTTCCATCTACATCATAACATAATCCATATTATAAGTCTATAATTTTTTTCCATTACTTGGTACACTCTAAGTACGAAGTCAATTGTAATTATATAAAACTTTGTATTCTATTTTGTACTAAAATCAATATTGGAAAGGATGAAATTATGAATTACAGATTACCATCAACAGACTGGTACAAGAAAATATGGGATTTAAGTATTAAGGATCAGTCCTGGGTTGAAAATACCAATGCACAGGTAGATTTTATTATCGACGCATTGGGATTAACTGGAAAGGAAAAAATACTTGATCTCGCTTGCGGCTTTGGTCGACACAGTCTCGAACTGACTAGGAGAGGTTATCAAGTAGTAGGGGTAGATATCACTGAATGCTACATAGCTGATGCCAAAGCAACAGCCGAAAGTGAGAACCTTGATATCACATTCCTCTGCTCTGACCTAAGAGACTTAAACTTTAATCAGGAGTTTGACGCAGTTCTTAACCTTGCTGACGGTGCAATCGGTTACTTAGAGGATGATCAAGAAAACAACAAGATATTTCAGGTGATCGCAAAAGCATTAAAGCCTGGCGGTAAGAGCTTAATTGATATCTGTAACCAGGATTATGCCAAATTAATGTTTCCCCAAAAGCATTGGGAAATTGGAACACAACAAATATCATTACCCTGGTTCGACTATGACGAGACCACAAAACGAATGCTATATGGCGGTTTTGATATCCCCATTGGAAAGGTTGTTCAAGTACCCGAAAAATTAGAACCCTTTTCTTCCACCCGGTTATACAGCTATGAGGAGATTGCAGAAATCTTCTCCTCTCTCGGCCTTAAAACGCTTATCGGCTACGGAGACTATAACCTGAAACAACCCGCGGATCAAAAGCATTTGCAGTTGATTATCGTTTCTCAAAAGAACTAACGCTAAAATCCAAATACTGCTTTACCGCTAGTCGTTTTGTTGTTGGTGATATGCTTCTATTCACAAACATAAAAATATACTCCTCCTTATAGTGAACAGTTTTATTATTGTAACTGTTTACCATAAGGGAAGCATATCATTTATATAAACCAAGCCCAATCCTATATTTATAATCTTTTTACTTTGTAGGGCCTCATCATTTCATTATCTTCATGGTCCAAAATATGGCAATGCCATACATAACCCGGTCCATCTGTAGGGTTGAAGGAATATAGATTTTCGCCAGGTCTTACACCATATTCTGATACATTTTGCGGCGCAAATCGAACAAGTATCCTTGTAACCTGACCCGGATTCATTCGCACTGTATCCTTCCAGCCTGTTTCATTCGCATCCGGAGCGATGGGACAGCTGCTTAAAAAAGGATCCACTGGCAGTGTGACAGGTGCACGATCAAGCGGTGGAGTACCGTTTATTTTCTCCCATTTTTTCTTATATTCATCTATATATATATTCTGACGATTTAATACCAAAAATTGAACCAGGTGTAAATGAATTGGATGTGTATCCATCGTTAAATTCACAATCGTCCATACTTCAGTTGAACCAACTATAGGTGTTTCAGTAATCGGCTCTGACCACTTCAGTCCATCTAGCAGTACTGCTATTGGCCCATTTTCACCCTCTACTTCATTAAGAGTTAGTATTCTATGAGGAGTATCTGGTCTTAAATCTGGGATGCGATTCAGTTGTTTTGGCAGCTTAGGCGGCTTAACCGGAAGCGGCACATTCAGAGGAACTCTAAATCTCATAATCTGCCCAACTGTATTTGGATCCGGACTACTTCCGTCCGGGTAAGGTGCCCTCGCATCATTAGTCATAAGGATTGCGGTTCCGGGCTCCAATTCTGAGAAGTCAATCAAAATATCTGCTCTCTCACCCGGCGCTAATAATAGTGCAGTTAACTTTACAGGCTCAGGCAAAAAGCCGCCATCACTACCAATCTGAATAAAGTTCATATGATTATTAAGCTTCAGATTATAAAATCTGGCATTTGAACCATTTAAAATACGGAAACGGTATTGTCGTCTTTCTACATCCAGGTTAGGCCACACCCTTCCATTTACCAAAATCGTATCTCCAAAGAATTCAGGCATCCAATAAGGGTGAACCTCCGGGTTGTCTCCGCTATTTTGGAATAAGAGGGATCCATCCGTGTTAAACATTCTATCCTGTATCACAATTGGTATCTCATATTTGCCGCTTGGTAAAATCATATTTTTCTTATGAAAAAAAGCTTCATTACCATTTTCTTCCTTGTCCCTAAGTAAATAAAAGCCGGAAAGTCCTGCATACACATTAAGTCTTGTTATTCCCAAGGTATGGTCATGATACCAGAGTGTTGCCGGCTGCTGTTCATTTGGATAGGTATAAAGTGAAGTTTTATATTCCGGACCATGACTTTTACAGGATGCGAACCAAGCTTCGGGATGTCCATCATAGACTGAGGGCACTTCTCCGCCATGAAGATGAGTTACAACAGGTACAGGCTTCTGGGCTTTTTTAAAGCCCGGCGGAAATGAAGGCCAGGGTTTTGACGGTTCCATCGGCATGTGATTTGGATTAGCCCAGTGTAAGGTTGGATCAACCGGAAAGGGATGTTTTTTTTTCAGCTTATTTCTCCACTTAATTTTTACTGGTATGCCGCGTATTACATCGAAAGTGCTTCCGGGTGAGCTTTTGAAATATTTAGGAATAAAGCATTTTGAATTTTTTATTAAGCCACAGTATCCCCATACCTTTGTTTTAGGGAAGCCTTTCGGTAGAACCTGCTGCTTAAATTCCCGGATACTGATAAAATAATAATATACCTTTTTACAAATCCCTTTTTTCCTATGCTTTTTTATAATAAAAGGTTTAAATACAGATGGTTTCACTAATTGATTATCATATTTTTTAATGAGCAATGGATCAAGCTTCTGAATTACTTTACAGGGCTTTTTCATTGTTTTCTTTTTCTTTTTCATAAATCCTAAGCTTTTGTTCAGGAAATGTCGGTAAAACTTTAGAAACATGTCTAACCCTCCTTTTACGTCTTCAATCCATTATATGTTATTATGACAAAAAGGTTAATTATTCGACATGTTATGTTCCTTCAAGCTGTGAGTGTCTGCTTTTGTTAATCCATTACTCAAATACAAATTTACAGCTTAGCATTCTCTCTCTGATCATAGCCAAAACCATATCCTCCTCTATGAGATTATCCGCTACAAAGGTAACAGAGAGCCTCAAATAATGCCCTTCGTCGTCCCAGGGTACTGTTGAAATCAGTACTTTTTGAATCAGATACTGTGCGAATTGCTCTGCATTATCAAATACTATCCCGTCCTCTGTACCTTTTGGAATTTTGATGTACTGATAGAAAGAAGCTTCCGGAAACTCTACCTCAAAACCGACTTCCTGAAGAACATAAGCCAGCTTTTGATGGCGCCTTTCATACTTCTTGCAGGCTTTTTCTGTTATTTCAGGATGCTCAAGAGCATAAACACCTGCGTGCTGGATTGCTCTAAACTGACCGGAATCATAATTATCCTTTACGGCAGCAAGTGCCTTAATCAGCTTTTCATTTCCGCTTGCAAAACCAATTCTCCATCCGGTCATATTAAAAGCCTTACTCAGAGAATGAATTTCAACTCCGACTTCCTTCGCGCCCGGTACTGACAGAAAGCTTAAGGGCTTGCTATCGCCATAGGTCAGTGCTGCATAAGCAGCATCCTGAATAACAATAATATTATTTTCTTTCGTAAAATCAATTACTTCACTAAAGAATTCCTTTGTTGCCTGGCTTCCTGTCGGATTATTGGGATAATTAAGATAGAGTAATTTAGCCTTTTTACAGACATCAGCCGGTATATGCTTCAAATCAGGAAGGTATCTATTATCCTTTCTGAGCGGAAGCTTATATACGATACCGCCCAGCCACTCAGTAATTGTACCCATAACAGGATATCCTGGTACCGTCATCAGCGTAATGTCACCCGGATTGATGAATGCCTGGGGTAATAAGGACAAAGCAGATTTTGAACCCATTACAGGAAGGATTTCAGAATCCGGTAATAATCCCTGCACCCCATATACTTTGTCCATATATAATGCAGCCGCTTTCTGAAATTCTATAATCCCGTTGTCGGCATAGCCCCTGTTAATCCAAAGTCTTGCCTGTTCACTTAATTTCTCAATGATTCCCGGGTCAGCTGTTTCATCCGGCTCCCCGACTCCAAGATCAATCAGCGCTAACTCAGGATGCTCCTTTATAGCAGCTCTTTTTGCCCTTTTAATTTTTTCAAATTTGAATAGCTCTGTAGTAGTGCCAAAACTCTCCCCACCTATCCGTTCTGCAAATAGCTCTTGCATATTTTCCATAGCATAACCTCCCTATAAATAATTTTATTACAATAATATTTCTATTGATTATCTTATCAGAATAGGTTATTATTTGTAAAACAGATAATACAGATAATAATTATTCATTTAGTCGATTAAATAAGCAGGTGATTTCCTATGAATACTGAAACCTTATCTACCTTTGTTCAGCTGGCAAGCTATAAGAATTATACAAAAACAGCAAATCAATTATATGTAGCGCAGTCCACAGTTACAAATCGAATCTTTGAGCTGGAAGCTGAGCTTGGAAAGCAGTTGTTTATTCGGAATAAGAAGCAACTGCAGCTTACCGCAGAGGGTGAACATTTTCTATCATATGCCCAAAGAATATTGGAGCTTCAGAATTTGGCTGCAAAAGAAATAGGAATGCTTAATCAGTTTAAGCATTCCCTCAGGATCGGAACTACTAATACGATCTATGATTGTCATCTGGCAGGCAAAACTGCTGCGTTTCTCAATAATAATGCCGACATCAGATTAAATATCACAATTGGGCATTCCCTTCCGCTTATTCAGATGCTTCTAGACCAGACTATCGACCTTGCTTTTACCTATGTACCGTACACAAAGCATAGAATAACCTGTACTCTGTTTCAGACTGATACTCTACTCTTAGTAACAGGTAAAGCAAATGATGTGTACAAAGACGGGATTACCAAAGCTATGCTGGCTTCCATACCCTATTATTACTGTGATTTTAACTTTCAAGAGCTGGGAAGTTATATCAGGGATCTTTTTCCAAAAGGACACCTTTTCCCGTTTGAAATAGACCGAAGTGCAAATCTTCTTCCCTATCTAACGTCCGGTATTGGCTATAGCTTTCTACCGGAAAGTTTAGTTAAAAACGCAATTGAGGCAGGAAGCCTTCGTATGATTCCACTAATTGATTTTTCCATACCTAAGGTGAGCAGCTATATATTAGCAGCTGATAAAAGAAATAATGATCAATGCATACAAAATTATATTGCCTGCCTGCAATAGTTGGTGTAGATAATTGCGAAACTATATGGTTTTTAATTGTAAACAACACTTTCAGTTGATGTGTTAATTATTTAGTAAGCACTTCTCCTGCCCTAAAGGCTCTTAATAGGAGTTCTGATTTTCTGTCTTCCTCATAGCCCGCATATACGATTGTATCTATTAGCTCCAGACCGAATTTTTTCACAACTACTTCATTGATTTTAAAATACCCTTCAAAAGCCTTTGGATCAGCCACTCCTTGTGAATATACCATTACAACTTTCTTACTATCCCAGCTGGGTTCCATATTACTACCCAGTAAAGCACACAATCTGTCAATAAGAATTTTGGTCTGAGCGGTAACCTGGAGGGCATAGATCGGAGAGCCGATAATAATGGCATCTGCCTCCAAAAATTCTCTGTAGACTTCCTGCATATCATCCTTTAGGATACAGCCTTGCCCCTCTATCCTGCAATGCTTGCAGCCTTGACAATATTTTATATCCATGTTATTCATGTAATAGGTTTTAATAAATGCACCAGTATTCTCAGCACCTTTCACAACTTCCTTAACAAAAGCTGCCGTTCTTCCGTTTTGATTTGGGCTGCCAATAAAAGCTAATATTTTTTTCATTTTCATTTGTCCTTTCATTATTGATAAATATATTTGTATCTTTTATAATAATGAATAAGGAAAAAGTTACAAGTACGCACTTTTTTATTTGTTAGTTATAAAAATAGAACTATTGGAAAAGAGGTAATTCGTTGGCTACTATGAAAAAGAAATACGCAGCAAATACATCCTGTCCGATCTCAACAGTCCAGACTCTTATGTCCGGGAAGTGGAAAATGATGATTATTTATCTGCTTAGCCAGAAAACCAGAAGATTTAATGAGCTTCAGAGATTATTAAATAATAGTATTTCACAGACTATCCTTACAAATCAGTTAAGAGAACTGGAAAATGACGGCCTCGTCTACAGGGAAATTTATAAGGAAATTCCTCCAAGAGTCGAATATTCTTTGACCGATTTAGGCCGAACCTTTCTACCAGTGTTAAAAAACATGAGTGATTGGGGAAGATTTTATAAAGAAGCGTTAAAAGAAACAGATATTGTCAGAGAAGAGTAACCGCTCCGATGCAGTCAGGAGCGGTTCTGCATAGAATTAGAAGTTATTGCCGTTCCAGCCCCAGGTTGAAACCTCTTCATATTTTACATAAATACAATCCGGCCTAATATGAAGCACTTCTTCAAGTATTTCAGTAATCGCCTTCGTGAGCTTCCTATAGGCATCAGAAGTTGCCTTCCCAAATAATTTAACCTCTACAAAAGCCATCGGACTTGTATCACTGCCTTTAAAGTACATAATGCTTTTATCATCAAAGGAAACCATAAGCCAGTTCTCACTTTTTCCCGGTAATAGCTCAATGGCTTTGCCAAGCTTTTTCTTAATTGTTTCTACTTGCTCTTTTGTAACGGCTACTGTTGTCTTTGTATTAATATATGGCATAATTATACTTCCTTTCTTTGGTATTTGATTAGGGCATTTGTCAATATTGCATTTCTTAAAAGATTATATTCCTCTTTATTTTACTTTTCAAGATGATTGCGTACCTCATTACCTATATCTATTGTATATACAATAGATATTATTCCCACCATAATCAAATTCACTTAAATCTTTCTGAAAACACATCAGCTAAATTTTGGTCATAAATATAAAGCGGGCAGCTGCAACTAGCATGCAACTGCCCCCATGAATTATTATAACTCAATTTTACTTCCATTCATATCAACTGCTTTAATTTTGTCAATATCAATTACATAAGGTAATACTGCATTAAGACCTTCTTCATCCCAGGAATATTGATTTATGACTACTTCTGAATTATCCTCCATAATGATCTTAATGATATCTGTTGTCTCTGCTGTAATATTCTTATCTTCAGCCGAGGTTATAAATTTAAGCTGCAGGGAGATTGGTGAGACTGAAATCCCCGTTAACCTCCTTCTATGTCCGCCAAAGGTAAAATCCTCGGACACATCATATTCCTTTGTTGTATCCGTGTAAGACAGATCAAAGTCTAATTTCCATTCACCTTCATATAAGGTCTGATAGGAAAAGTCCATACCCCCAAAAGCAAAGTAGTAATCTTTAAGCTCCTCTTTAAAGGTAACCCCACTAAACTGGGCACTGCAGGATATGATCTTTCCATTAACAAAATCAGCCTGGCTTTCATCATCTCCATTGACAGGAGCTCCGGCTTCCTCTATACCTCGGATAATATTACCGGTCTTTTTATTTATCATTATTATTCTGGCATCTCTGAAGCTTTCAAAGCTTATGTCATCATTTAATTCGAATTTTGCACAAAGCTGATTATTCAGAATTCCGATATTACTGATTGCAAGCTTTGGATATTTCGAACAGAAGGTTAATTGCTTCTTTGTTCTTCTCATTGAGTACTTAGGAATCATGCCTCTTTCTAAGATAAGCTTTTCCAGTATCTCATACTGTTTGCCATAGAGTGAGTCATAATCCTTTTTGCTCCTATCAATTTCACCCTTCTCTTCTAATTCCTTCCCTATCTGTTCTCTCTTATCGATGTACCAGTCTATGTCTTCTTTGGTTTTAAATCTTGGTCCCATAAAATTAAAATCCTCCGGTTGAGCCTCTCCCAATTCATTCATGATTTCTAAAACATTTTTTTGAGCACCGATATCTATTACTGCTTCGGTACTGGGTTGAATTAGATTTGTAAAACTTAACTGAATATGATTGATGTCTTCACTTAAATCTGTAAGCTCCATAGAATTACGAAGGACAAAGGTTGCCTTTCCAGGCTCTGAAGAGTCATCCACTCTCGTTATATAACAGTACTGCCCTAATGCATTATCATTGACAAGCAGCCATACATTATTGAAGGAGAGTCCTTCCACTTCACTTTGCTGCTTTGGATTAAAGGCACTGCCATCTTCCGTCTCTACGTCCACAGCAATGAATAGATTATGACTATCTCCCACAACACCTCTTGCTGTCAGCTTAAGTCCATTTGCCTGGGTAGAGGCTTGAATGACCGCACTTGCCTTTTGAATAAATGCACTATCCTCCTTAAGCGGAGCGGCTGTTACCGTAACATTGTATCCATCTGTTATCTTGTCCGGTATACCATTTTCCTGCTTAACGGGTTCTTTAAAGAAACCTTTAAATAGATCAACTACATTTACTCCGGATGCAGCAGCTGTTATACCGGCAGTTGATAGCAATAAAATAAATATACCGGCTGCCAGTTTTAGAATCAGTCTCATTTTTGTCGTGCTTTTCTTCGTATCACTTCGTTGTGGTTGAAGGGTAGACACGGACTTTCCAAGTGTAGGCTTTAATCGCTCTTTCGCTCCTATCCTTCTATGCACCAGACTACTATCTCTTAAGAGTAATGTATTATCGTCTTTTTTATCCTCCACTCTATCAGCTTCTGCCTGCAGTAAGCGAGCTGTTTTCTTCATAAAGTCATCCGAAATTTCAACTTTTTGCATTGCTGCAATATAAGCTTCCTTCTTCATATTGCTCCTTTCCTCCTTCCATTTCTATTCTCAATTTTCTTTTCGCTCTTCTTAACCAAGAACTAACCGTATTTTCCTTCGCTGCTAAAAGCTTAGCTATCTCCGGAACGGTATATTCCTCAATATAATACAGATAAATTACATTTCTGTATTTTGGAGGAAGCTTTCTTACCTCTTCAAAGATCTGTTTCTCCTCCAGATTAAATCTACCTTCCTCATATAGAGGTGAGGATAGATTATCTTCTGAATAAGTGACATTTTTACGAAGTCTTGAAGATCTCAAATAATCCCTGCATTGATTTACCGTTACCCTTATCAGCCAGGCTTTGATATGCTCATCAGCGGTAAAAACCTTATCTTCCTTTATTAATTTGAGAAATACCTCTTGCACGATATCCTCTGCTTCAGACATATTACCGGTATTCTGATACGCGATCCGCAGTACCAGCTTTCCGTAATTAATAAACTGCGTAATGACAAACTCATTATCTTTAGCAGATCCCATCTTTTACTACCTCCTTCCTCATATTATCCTAGCTTAAACAATTGCAAAACTATTCTTAATTGTATACACAGTACCTACAATTATTTACTTTCGCAATTACCAAATTCTAATTAGCCTAGAATAACTAAATTTCTTAATATTACTTATCTATTTCTTTTATACTCATTCGAAGTGTACATCTTCAATAATAATACGATTAATGATGGAAAAACCGTGCATCTGTGATAATAAATACTAAATAAAATTTTAATTATTAGAAAATCATTTTTTAGCTACAACTTGTATATATTATTAATTATGTGCTTATGAACAAAGGCTAAAGAGAAACTTGTTACTATCTTCTGCTCCTTTGTCAATCTACAGTATCTGTTTTTTAATAACAGAAGTAAAATCAACTTATTGATTAACTAAATTTTATCTATTCTACTGTTCTATGTAAACCTAAAATGTAAACCTAATCCAAACAAAAAGTATCCACTATAAAACATGGATACTTTCTGCCTTCTTCTATATTCAAAAATATATTCATTTACTTTGTAAATGCGGATGTGTCTATAGCCTCCAGTACTTCATGAATTTGATCCTCAGTCATATCCGTAAAACTTAAAGTTAAAATATATCGTCCACTGATTAGTAAGGTTGATGTCCTGGTAATTCCATTTAACTCATTATCCGAAAGAGGAAATTCCACACCATTTTGTGTTATATAGTTTCTCTGATTAGATGTCAATTGATCTCCCGTTAAAAAACCAAATTCCTTCTCCTCTCCTTCTGCAAGAGTCAGATCACTTCGCATAATAAAGTGAACTTTTCCTACTTTAGCGTAGTTAAAATCAGAATCTAACTCGCTAATAGTAATATCTGCTGACTGATCAAAATAGCGTTCAACATAGGATACCGTATCCTTTAAACTTAATTTTTCAAGCAACTCCTTAGTAATCACATCTGGTAGTGGTGTATCAGACTGAGCAACCATGAAATCATCATATAGATATTCAACTTTACGAGATCCTCCCTTTGTTTTCGTCCAATGAACTCTATCTGATGTCTGATAATCGAAAGTGCTCTCACTGGTTATCTTTTGAGTCCACTTTGTTTCTTGATTGCCCTCCTCTTTATCTAATACCTTCCATGCTTCACCTGCTTCAGGTAATGTTTCTTTGACAAACTTATCGATCACACTTAAATCTTCTTCATCAAAATCCTCAGTTACAAGACCATATTTACTATGCTTTATCGGAGCAAAATAATTTGTTGCTGCATATACTGTAGCTCCCGCCAGGCAAGCAATTGCTGCTACTATTGCTACTACTTTGCAAATTTTATTTTTCTTAATAAATCTATTCCTTCTCTCTAATTGTTTTAGCTTATAAGCGAAATCCTCTGGGCAGTCTACCATTTCGTTAAATCCTTGTGCTTCGCAGTATTGATCGACAAGCCTTTCTACTTCGCCGACATTACTATTATCAATTTCACTATTTATTCTTGATTTGAATGCTGCAGCTTCAAAACGTATTAGCTCTGACATAATATCCTCCATTCTTATGCTTCTTAGTTTATTTTTCACCAGATATTTGCTGGCACAAGCTTTTTTAATTGTAAAATTAACTTTTCTTCACCTTAAAAGCAACGCGTTTGCTTACATAGATATATGTTAAATTTACATGAACGTAACAAAATTAAATTTCTCCAAGCTTTAGATTTTTAATGATTTTGGTAATCTGTCTCCTCAGCCTTACGTATTTCATTCTGACAGCCACCTCGCTCATGTTATATTCCTTGGCTATTTCTTTCATTGGTTTATGCTTTATATAATAATCCCGATAAAAATCATAATCCTTCTTCGAAATCTGACCTAATATCATGTCAATGTACGCTTCTTCCTCAATTGCTTTATCCTTGTCCGTACAAATTGTATCAAAAACATCTTTCTCATCAGAAATCTCAGAATTCTCATCAAGTTCTACCAATCCTTCTCTTTTTTGCTCCCTTAGCTTCTCATAAACCAGATTCTTTGCTGTTTTATATAAGAATGCCTCCGGTTTCTCATGACCAAGAAAGGCTTTTCCTTTCTCAAAGGCAATCAGAAAAACCTCTTGCGTAATATCCTCGGCCTGAGATTTATTATTGAGCATGCACCATATATATTTATAAATTCTTGCATAATTCTCTTCACAAAGCTTGCTAAATAACTTCAACGATAGTCACCTCCATTGATATATGACTATATAAGCAGGATGTAACAAAAATAATTATTTATATCCACGATAATTCTTCTACCCTTTTTAAATATATCACAATTTATAATCTATAATAGAGCACATAAAAAGCTTTTCTTTACAATATTTCTGCAAAATAGTTTTCCACATGGTAAAATCATCCGATATTAGCATTGTAATAATTTCCCATTTATTAATTGACTTTAGCGTTTTTCGTACTATAATTAAGTTAGAATCAGGAATTGGAGGTATATGTATGAAAATTATACATAGGAGTAAATTATTAATCATCCTCATAATGATATTGCTTTTCATATCATTGCTAAGCCCCTCAGTACTCGCAGCTGCCTCTCCGGCTATAAGTCAAAAAAGCATTCAGCTGCTGGTAGGAAAATCTTACGACTTAAATGTCATGAATATTAAAAAGACTGCTTCCTGCCAATGGTCATCTAGTAATACGAAAATTGCATCGGTAAATAAGGATGGTGTTGTTAAGGGTGTCTCAAAGGGTACTGCCCTCATTACCTGCACTCTAAAATACTTAGGAAAGAACTATAAGCTAACAGCTACAGCTGACATCATTGCGGCTGCTAAGAAGCTTACAATACAAAAGAATGCTGAAGTTATTAAAATAGGTGATTTAATAGATTTAGATTATACCCTGTCACCAAGCTCCTCTAATGATATCGTTTCCTGGAAATCCAGTGATGAAGCAGTTGCCAAACCTGATGCAGAAGGTAAATTTACAGCACAGAAGGCCGGCGTGGCCACCATTACAGCGAATGCTTTCGGTGGTGCAAAGGCATCCGTTAAGATTACAGTGGTAGACGACAGTACCCTGCAAATAACCTCTAAAGATATTGTTGACGGTAAGCTAACCCTAACTGACCAGAATTTACAAAATGTCTTTATCTCAAACTCAGTAGGTAACGCTGCTATTACCTTTGATCGTGTTACAATTGCTGGAACACTATCTATGGAGAGCGGTGCCGCATACACAGTAAACACAAGGTTTTCAACGATTTCGTGTGCTTCTTTTGTAGCTCCTGCTTCCCTGTCCGAAGCTATATCAGGTGAAGAAAAACCTATTCTACAGATCAGTGACGAATCAGTGATTAATAGTGCTTTACTTATGTCCTCTGCAAGTTTAGAGCAATCAGCAAATGGAAAACTGAAGAGCT
Source organism: Bacillota bacterium (assembly GCA_023421505.1). Taxonomy (GTDB): domain Bacteria; phylum Bacillota; class Clostridia; order Lachnospirales; family Lachnospiraceae; genus Mobilitalea. The sequence continues at coordinate 140,139 of JAEZTJ010000009.1, read as the reverse complement.
TAAAGATAAGTCCAACACTGAAAGGTAATTACGAAATGTTTATTACCGGCTATCAGGGAGACATGTCACTCAATTATGAAGCTTATTCCAATTGTTATATTAAACTGGCCGGCTGCAAGATAGGTACGCTAAATATCAATAAAGCGTCAGGTGAGAACTTATTCCTGCTATCTGATCGCGATAACCCGTCAACTGTTAATAAGCTTAATCTAATGGCATCCATATTTACCTTACTTGATATAGATACAAATACTGTGGAAGTGTCTTCCGAAATATCAGAAGCTGATTTTTACTTCGTGTCTCAAATACAAACACTGATTAATCACGGCGCAATCATCAGTATTACAATGGGCGAAGATGGATATATCTATACACTTCAGGATAATCAAAGTAAGAAAGGCTCTTACGGAATATATGATTTTGTTGATGACCGGGGCAAATGGGCATCCGCTTTTTCTCTGACCATCGATGATAAACGAATGGAAGGAATTCAGACAAAGGATTTTGATAAATTGTTCAAGGACTGGACAGATAAATCAAAGCCCCTAGTTGATCCTATCACAAATACTACAGTAACCTGTTTGGAAGAAGACAAATATTTATTTGAATTTAGTGGGACGAAGGTTACTATGGATATTAATCTGGAAAGAGGTGTAGTAACTGTTTATTGCAATGAGGATATTACCCTTTCAGATATCTGTGTTGCAAAAGACAAAAAATAGTATTTGATTATGGGAAAGAATTTGATAATAATGATTTTAGCTTAGGATATAAGTGCAAAAAGCCGGAAAAGAACTTACTAATATTGTAAGAAGAGTTCTTTCCCGGCTTTCCGCTATATAATACTGTTTCTTAAAAAGTAATCCACCGTTTATTTTAGTGCTTTTTGCCGGTTGAAAAATGTACTTCTTTTCAACCTAATCTCCATTCTGCCGCTAAAACTAGCGCCAATACTTTTTAGATATAACTCCTGAGGAATAACTGTTTTTACGCTTGCATTATGAGGGACTATTTATATCACTAAGACTATTATAAATTATAAATATCTATTAATAAACAACAGATATGATATATTACAGATACTGTATCGATTTAGCGTTTGTATTAGGTAGACCGCCTTAATTTGCTGTATGATTTTACTCCTAAAGAAATTCCTTCTGAAGATGCTCCAAATATTATAATCCTGAATTATTAAGGCAATCCTTAGTTAAGGACACCTACTCTTCTTTCTATACATAAGATATAAAAAATGGAGGTTTTTCTTAGTCTATGTATAATCGCTTATTTCTTGCTTTTTTAAAGCTTATTCTATATAATAGAATTCAATTCATAACCAACCTATTCATAGAAAGGATTATTCAGATGAGAAAAACAAAACGAATTGCCGCCATCATAGGGCTGATATTAATTGTAGCTCTGCTTCTGATTACTTTGATTTCCTCATTTTTTCCGTCCGGTCCAAAAAATCAATTGTTTTCGGCCTGCATCTTCACTTTAATTGCTTTACCGATTATGATTTATGCCTATATGATGATCTATAAGCTTGTTCATCGAAAAGATAACCAACACCTTACTGATGAAGAAGTAAAGGATGAGAATACCGTCTCCAAAAATGAGTAAGGATTTCCTAATAAAAATCCTTACTCTCTTTTTATCCTTTTAAAATAACTTAGATAGTACGCAATAATACAAACTGCTTACTTTCCGCTTCCAGCTCAAGCATTTCAGTAACGACCATATTAATCTTATCTACAATTTGTCCTGATTCTTCTTTAAGTTCAATAATGCCCGATGTTATATTCTGAATCTCAGCAGCTGAATAATTATTCGCCTTAGCCATATCACCGATTGTTATGGCAAGCGTTTGTACCGAAGTGGACAATAGGTCTGACAAACTACTGACATTTTGGGCAAATTCTTTGAAGACACCTGCATCGGCAGCAAACTCATTGCCAAAATGAATAACATTTTCAAATTCTACAATGACATTGGTTTTCATAAACTGCAATAAATATTTTGAATCTCTTGTCAAATTTGATACTGCGGCTTCGATATCCTTTACTACCGCTTGGATTTGTATTGCCGTAGTCTTTGACTGCTCAGACAACTTTGATACTTCTTCTGCTACTACAATAAATCCTTTACCGGCATCACCTGCTCTGGCTGCCTCTATTGATGCATTGAGAGCCAAAAGTCCTGTTTGTTTGGTAATCTGCATAATTGCTTCAGATAATATATGTATCTTGTCAACCGCTTTCGCTGCATCTAGGGATTTCTCCAACTCTGTTTCTGCATTTAACATAATATTTTCTGTATTCTTCTTTACTTCTTTCATGACGTTAATCGTATCCGAGGTCTTTTCAAAAATCCTATCAGCTGTATGAAAGCATTCTCTAGCCTTTTTCTGCATCCCTATCGCTGATTCATCCAAACTGCCGGCGGTTGCATCCATCTCCTCTGCAGCAGCTGATAACTCCTGCGTACTTCCTGACAAATTCTCAATCGTCTCAGATATCGCTTTTATATTTTTATTGAAATGAAGAATGCTTCCTTTGGCAAATTCAACCGTATTTCCTACACTGGAAGTGGCATATGTTATCTTTATAAGCGTATTCTTCAAATTTTCAGCCATTGCATTAAATCCACTAGCTACTGTTCCAAGTTCATCCCTCGTATCTATCTTAATAAAACCCGTCAAATCCTTTTCAGCGATTTTTTTTAGTCCATGATTAATCTTTTTAATGCTGCCTGTTATTGAGATCATAAAAGCAATATAAATATAAACTAATATAGGAACTGCTATGATCAATACAATGATAAATACTGTTTTGCTTTCCTTATATCCATCTACTCTGATATGAAGCAGCTCCAAAAGTTTATCGTCTACATGATCGTACATCGCTGAATTTGCATCAATACAAACGTTAAACACTTTGACTAATTGACTCAGATCCGTATCACTGCTGATTGAGTTAAGCAGTGTCTTTAAAACATTCATGATTGTATTTAACTGATCAGCTTCTTTGGTAAGCTTCTTCAGTGTCTTTATTTTTTTACTGTTATTTACGCTCAGTGCGGTTTCTGTATCTTTACTAATTGTATTGGTCAATCCCGTAAGCTCCGTCCTTAGAACGATTATGTTCTCTAAAGGGGCTGTAGCAATAGATGACAAGTCTGTTGATTGAAACAGTATTCTTTGATCATAAAGATTCTTTAAAAGGGAAAGTGACCGGAACATAATGATATCCATACAATAGTAAGAATCTAATTCTGGATCAAGAGTTAAGTTTGAATTATCGGATATATCATAATGCAGTTGATCGATTATGGTAATCAGGAGGTCAAAGCTCTTTAGGGATTTACTTTGATTGCTTTTCAAATCCTGCCAGATATCATTACACTTTTGAATATCATCTGTAACAACCTTCTTCGTGGTTTTATTGTCTAGCATGTATTTATATTTTATATTAATCGCTGTTAAATCCAGAATACTTTGATTAATTTTCGCCTCTTTTTCTTTCAGATCACTCTGATTACAATAGAAGCTTTCTCTATATTCTAAAACATTTAACATTAAATCTTTCGATACCTTGGCGTACTCAGCACCGATCACTTCCTTGGAATTAAAGGATATATAACTGTTGACAGAATTAAGATACTGAAATGCTGCAAGTCCAAGTAATAATATCAGAACTGCACTGATAAGCAAAAATTTTAAAAATAAATTCAGCTTATTAAATATTTTTATTGCTGGTTTAAATATTACTTTCATTTGTACCTCCTGGTTTAATAATTTGATTGCTAGATTTGTGTGAAACGTAAAAAAGCATTACTAATTAAGTTTCTGCTTAATGTAGTAATGCTTCTTTGCATAATGCAATTTCTGCTCATATTATTTTCCAATGATATTTTATCGAAATGGGAATTCATATTTATTATAACTCTATTGTTAAAAAAACAATAGTAAAATTTAAATTTTCTTAAAATATTCTTTTATATTCTTTTCATAGCCGTTATCTGAAGGAACATAAAATATCCTGTCTTTGATTTCATCTGGTAAGTACTGCTGCTTAACGTAATGATTTTCGAAGTCATGAACGTATTGATAATCAATTCCATGTCCAAGCTTTGTAGCACCCTTATAGTGAGCATCCATCAAATGAGCAGGTATTGTTGCAGTTTTCTCATTTTCCACGACACGCATTGCTTCGTCAATGGCACATAGAGCAGAGTTACTCTTAGGTGCACACGCTACATAAGCTGCTGCCTGAGCCAGAACTATTCTCGCCTCCGGCATTCCAAGCCTTTCTACAGCAAGTGCAGCATTCGTCGCTACAATTAGAGCATTGGGATCAGCATTTGATACGTCCTCAGCTGCACATATCATAATCCTCCTGGCAATGAACGCAACCTCCTCACCGGCATATAGCATTCTGGCCAGATAATAAACTGCCGCATTCGGATCAGATCCTCTCATGCTTTTGATGAAGGCGGATATAGTATCATAATGGTTATCCCCATTTTTATCATACTTTAAAACTCTTTTCTGAATACATTCGGAGGCTACAGTAAGCGTAATATGAATTAAACCATCCTCTGAGCGCAGCGTTGTAAGTACGCCAATTTCGATTGCATTGAGTGCGGCTCTGGCATCCCCATTTGATAGATCAGCAAGAAATTCCAGAGCATCCTCTTCAATGACTGCGTTATAAGCACCCAAGCCCTTGTCATTGTCACTTACTGCACGCTTTAAGAGTGCTTTAATGTCCTCCTTATCTAAAGGCTTGAGTTCAAAAATAATGGAACGTGATATCAGTGCCGAATTCACCTCAAAGTAAGGATTTTCTGTAGTTGCTCCGATTAAAATTACAGTACCGTCCTCAACAAAGGGTAGTAGATAATCCTGCTGCCCCTTGTTAAAGCGATGGATTTCATCTATAAATAGAATTGTTCGTTTTCCATAGCCTGCAAGATTATTCTTAGCTTCCTCAATAACAGCCTCCAAATCCTTCTTTCCGGCACTAGTAGCATTAACCTGTGTGAAAATAGAGCTGGTAGTATTGGCTATAACCTTTGCAATCGTGGTTTTCCCTGTACCGGGAGGTCCATAGAATATAATTGAGCTTATTTTATCCGCTTTAATTGCACGATAAAGTAACTTATCCTTACCGATGATATGACTCTGTCCAACCACTTCCTCTAGGGAAGACGGCCTTAGTCTGGAGGCTAACGGTGCCTCCTTTTTCATGGTATTACTCCTCATATAATCAAATAAATCCATGATAACCTCCATAATTTTAGTATCTATAGGTAATAGTGAAACTCAGTAATTGTTATTATTGTACACACAGTACAAACTATTTCGAAGTGAAAGTAAAGCTCTAAAGAAAAATGAAAACTAAGGAATAGGTAAGCTCGATTACTTTATCTTAAAATTATTCTCTACCGGTTGAAAAAAAACAGATAATGTGCATAATAATAGTATGAATTATTAAAAAGCATAATTCATACTTAAAAGTTTGTGCCTGCGTCTTCCTCAGCACAAACTAATTCAAAGGGCTGGCTTGTTATAATACTACGAATTATTAAAAAGCATAATTCATACTTAAAAGTTTGTGCCTGCGTCTTCCTCGGCACAAACTAATTCAATGGGCTGGCTTGTTTTTAGTGTATTACTTATAAATGATAAGGAGAGTATCCATGAATATACCAAAGGATCCATATATCTTATTAAGCTATATCAATACAAAACTGCGTGATGAATATTGCAGTTTGGAAGATCTTTGCAAAAGCATGAAGGTTGAGCGCGTTAATATAGATGCTGTTCTCTCCTCTATTGATTATTCCTATTCAAAAGAACTAAATAGATTTACAGCTAGGATTTAATCCGTTTATCCTGACGATGGCTGGATCTTCTTAAAGATAAAATTATACAAAGTGTAAATATCAGCGAGCCCAAAGCTGCACCTGACGTATCGATTAAGACATCCCTAAGCATCCCTGTCCTTCCGGCTACAAAGGTTTGATGATACTCATCCGTTGCTGCATAAAAGCAGGATAATATAACCGGAAGAATATAAAGAAGCATTCCTTTTCGCTTTAAGACCAATAGATGAAATGCAAAGGCAGCAGCTAAAATGGCGTATTCGCTAAAATGTGCACCTTTTCTGACGAAAAAGTTAAGGGTATCTAAAACCTCAGATCTGGTATCCTCATTCAGCTGATCGTTTGTTATATTCTCATAGATAGTAATAATCTCATTAGCTACAGTCAAACTGCTTTCGTTTGAGTTGTCGGCAGGTTTAGATGAAAAACAAAAAATAACAATCATAATGATTACTGCCGGCAACCATGATACATATTTTAATTTCATTGAAGCCTCCAATTAATTATAATAACATTTTTATCATACCATAAATGCCCATTCAATAGCAACCATACAGAATATAGATTAATTATATTTATATTAACGAAAAATCGGGGAGAAGTTAAGAATGGTAGAAGCCTATAAAACAATCTATGAAGGCGGCGTCGGAGAATTTGTGATGAAAAAATCAAGATTCATTGCTACGATATCTCCTGTCGAAACAGAGGAAGCTGCTATCGAAGTAATAGAAAACTTAAAGAAGAAATATTGGGATGCAGCACATAACTGCTCTGCCTATATTATAGGTACGTTTAATCCCTTAATGCGCTGTTCTGACGACGGCGAGCCCAGCAAAACAGCCGGAAGGCCTATGCTTGATGTGCTACTCGCACATGAGCTAACCAATCTGGTTGTTGTTGTAACAAGGTACTTTGGAGGTACACTGCTTGGAACCGGCGGCTTAGTGAAAGCTTATCAAAGTGCTACAATTGAGGGTTTAAATCAAAGCACCATAATTAAGAAAGAGCTTGGTATTAAACTTATATTAACGACCGATTATAATCTGATTGGGAAAATTCAGTATTTTATTGCGCAGGAGCAGATTACTGTCTTATCTACCGAATACACGGATCTGGTAACACTGACTGCTCTTATCCCTCCAAGTAAAATGGATTTTTTTACAAAAAAAATAGCTGAACTCACTAACGGCTCGGCTACTCCTACTATATCAGGGCAGGTATACTTCACCAAGCGAAATGGTGAAGTACACCTTTTCTAAATCGACTAAATACCCTGTGTTACAAGCTCATCCACAGCTTCCACCATGGATATTGGTGTTACTTCAAATTGGCACAGCTTTTTCAGAATTGTTATGACATCCTCTTTTGAAGTAGATATACCTGTAATTTCATCTGACTCTGCAAGATCATCCAGGAACTTTGTAATTTCAACTCCATAATAAGGAGTATCTTGTTCCATGCCCATAAATCTCTCTGTCAGACTGTAATCCAGCTTCATAACCCTTTCGTCCTCAAGCATTACCTCTTTGCTAAATAACAGTTGTAACTTTTTCATATTTCTACCCCCAAAAGTATAATAATAACAGAAAATAACTGACAAATTTCATTATACACAGATATTTACTATAATTAAGTGAAATTCAACGCACCTTTTTCTTGTGTTCGTTATATTTCGACATAACTTCACGTTATGTGTATAATATTTTCAAAAATAATATCTTTTCCTCTTTTTTCATGTATATTTATGGAAATCTTTTTTTAATTCATTTAAATTATCAGACTATATTACCATATTATGGATATCATTTAAGGTGTCACAAATATTTAACTTTATTTCCCCCCAAATTTATGTTAAAATGTACAGGATAAGCAAAGGATCAAGTTAATTACACCGATCAGTAAGTATTTTATTACTGGACGGTGTCTTTGTCTTAGCTCGTTATGGCCATCAGTAAGCAATCTACCTAGTATATTAATGCTTACGAATGGATTATGTATATCATCATTTATACTGTATTTTGCAATTGGAGGTTATCATGGATTACAGTAAAAAAGGAATAGAGAACAAACAAAATAATATAAAATCAAATACCAGACGTCTTATATCAAAAGCTAGAATAACATTGTTTCGTCTATGCATTGTCACCTTTATTTTTATAGTGATTGTTGGTGCCTTTGCCGGTTTTGGCTTTATGAAAGGATTGATCGACAGCGCACCGGATGTTTCCCAGATCAACGTCGTACCACAGGCTTTTACTACAATTGTTTATGATAAAGAAGGTCATGTTATTCAAAATTTAGCTGGAGCTCAATCTAACCGTACCTTTGTCCCTATCAGTGAGCTTCCGGATTATGTAAAGAATGCATTTGTGGCAATTGAGGATGAACGTTTTTATGAACATGATGGGATAGACGTACGGGGTATATTCAGAGCCGGTCTTCTCGGATTAACGACCTTTAATTTTGATGAAGGAGCAAGTACCATCACGCAGCAGCTTTTGAAAAATCAGGTTTTTGGAGGTGGACGCGAAGCTACCTTTATTGATCGTGTAGAACGAAAGATACAGGAGCAGTACCTTGCAATAAAATTAGAGAATCAGCTTGATAAGAATACCATTCTTGAAGATTATATTAATACCATTAATTTTGGTGCAGGAACCTTAGGTATTCAGACAGCATCACAAAAATATTTCAAAAAAGATGCCAAGGATCTTACGTTATCTGAGGCAGCAACAATCGCTGCAATTGCGCAAAGACCGGTTTATCTTAATCCAATTAATTACCCTGACGATAACAAGGTACGCCGGGACGAAATTTTAAGAGAGATGCAGGAGCAGGGCTATTGCACAAAGGATGAATATGATACGGCAATGGCTGATGATGTATATACCAGAATACAGTCCGTTAACAACAAATCAGATACTACTTCCTACTATAGCTATTTTGTAGATGAGATTATCGAGCAGGTTATGGAAGATTTACAGACTGAGCTAGGTTATACGCAGCCTCAGGCTTCTAATCTAATCTATAGTGGCGGATTAGAAATTTATACTACACAGGATCCGGTAATACAAAAAATATGCGATGATGTATATGCAGATGAAGCTAATTTTCCCGAAATGGGTATATCCTACTGGGAGTTAACCTATGCCCTCTCTAAGCAGACCTCGGACGGAACTAAAATTCATTATAATGGAGGAGATTTGTTAGAGTATTATAAGGAATATGAGGATCCCGATGATTTATATGTAGATGATAAAGACAGCAAATTTTCTCTGTTATTCTTAGATAAAGAAGATATGCAGAAGAAAATCGATGCCTTTCGAGAGGATATGATCGGTAAAGATGATACTATTATTGGTGAAAATGTAACAATGACCATTCAGCCTCAGTCCTCCTTCGTAGTTATGGATCAATATACCGGTGAAGTTCAGGCTGTTATTGGCGGGCGCGGTCAAAAATCAGGGAATAGAACCCTTAACCGGGCTACTGACAGTAACAGTTCACGTCAACCCGGTTCTACCTTCAAGATCCTTTCAACCTATTTACCGGCCTTAGATTCCGCAGGTTTTACCCTGGCCAGTATTCAGGATGATTCAGGGCCTTACTATTATCCCGGTACGAAGGATGAGGTATCAAACTGGACTTCAAACAAGGATTACAAAGGTCTTTCTACCTTAAGGCAGGGTATCTATGATTCTATGAATATAGTAACTGTAAAAACCATGGCAGAGGTAACACCGCAGGTAGGTTTTGATTATCTGAAAAAGCTGGGATTTACAACACTTGTAGATTCACGTAAGAATGAGGATGGTTCTGTTTTTTCCGATATCAATCTTCCTTTGGCACTGGGTGGTATCACAGATGGTGTGACGAATCTAGAATTAACTGCTGCTTATGCTGCCATCGCAAATGGCGGTATCTACACGGAACCAACTTTCTATACGAAAATATTTGACCATAATGGTAAATTATTATTAGACAAAACTCCTAAAAGAACTCAGGTTATGAAGGAATCAACTGCCTGGCTTTTGACAAGTGCAATGGAGGATGTAGTTAAAATAGGAACCGGCAAGAATCTAAAGCTCACCGCTATTGATATGCCTGTTGCCGGTAAAACAGGCTCAACCTCTACTTATTATGACTTATGGTTTTCCGGCTACACTCCTTATTATACTGCGTCAGTATGGTCTGGCTTTGATAACAATCGAACTCAGATAGATAAAACCTATTGCAGGAATATCTGGAGAAAGATTATGGAACAAATTCATATTCAAAAGGATTTGCAAAAGAAGACCTTTACCATACCTGATTCCGTTGTGCCAGTAAAAATTTGTACGAAATCAGGAAAACTTGCTCGTGAAGGTATCTGTGATCATTATATTGGTGGTAATACAACCAGAATAGAATATTTTGCAAAAGGTACTGAGCCAACGGAGGAATGTGATGTTCATATTGAAGCAAAGGTTTGTACGAAATCAAATGCTCTCGCTACGGATAAATGCCCTCCTGCTTATGTAGTTGATAAAATCTTTCTTGATAAGAAGGAGAAAAATAAAACAGCCGATTCAAAATATATATTGCCAGATAAAGATTGCCAAATCCATAAAAAAAGTAACAATACTATGCCGTCAAATCAAAATGGTGAATCTGAGGTCTCTGATCCTTTAGAAGAATATCCGGGAGATGCTGAGTCAGATCAGCCTGAAGAAAATACAAACGAAGATATCCCTAATATACCCGAAGAAGATCTAGAGGATGCCATCAGAGATTTTATGACACCAGAATAAGATAAGGCCGGGACAGCGAAATCAACTTCACTGTCCCGGCTGTTTTATATAAAACCTTAAGTGTAACTACGATTTCATTTTTGCATTAAAGAACCAGGATGCAATATAACTTAAAATTAGTGCTGCGGATATACCCACTGCTGAAGAGGTAAAGCCGCCCTTAAATATACCTATGAAGCCTTCCTTATCAACAGCTTCTTTTACACCTTTAAAAAGAACATTACCAAAACCGGTTAACGGAACACCTGCACCGGCGCCTGCCCACTTTGCAAAGGGCTCATATATACCTAAAGCACCGAGTAGTGCTCCGGTACACACTAATATCACCATCACTCTGCCTGGCATAAGCTTGGTATTATCAAGTAAAATCTGTACAGCAGCACAAATCGCACCACCTACTAAGAAAGCAATTAAATAATCCATATTCAACCTCATTTCTGCGATACTTATTATTAGGTCAACCTTCCGCTTCTACAATTACAGCATGGGCAATTCCCGGTACAGATTTACCTTCATTAAAGCTAACCTGTGATAACAATGCTCCAGTAGGGATAAATAGTACCCGTTTCCATTTTCCGGTTCTAAGCTGTTTTAATATATAGCTGGTGAATATAATTGCCGAACAACCACAGCCACTGCCACCGGCGTGGGTATCCTGACTGTCCTTATCAAAGATTTCAATTCCACAGTCCATGTGATTATTGCTAATGTCGTAATTTTTTTCTTTTAAAAGATCAATTAGAATATTCTTTCCTACATAACCCAAATCACCCGTTATAATCTTATCATAATAAGAAGGCTGGACATCCAGATCCTCTAAATTCTGCTTAATGGTCTCATATGCTGCAGGTGCCATACAAGCTCCCATATTCATAGAATCCTTTAAGCCATAATCTACAATTTTACCAATTGTAACTCCTTTAATAACGACAGGTATTTCCTGAAGATTTTCCTTACTGTTTTTGTCAGATAATATAACGGCACCACTTCCGGTAACTGTCCAGGATGCCGAATATGGACGCTGGTTGCCATAATCTAAAGGAAAACGAAACTGCTTCTCTGCCCCCGCAAAGTGACTTGAGGTGATAGATAGTACTTTACTTGCAAAGCCGCCATCAATCAGCATAGCCCCAACCGACATAGCCTCACCCATTGTAGAGCATGCACCATAGATACCTATTGTAGGTATCTCCAGATTCGCGATACCAAAGGAAGTAGCTATCAGCTGACCCAGTAAGTCGCCTCCTACCAGATATCGAATATCACTACTTTTCAGTCCTGCTTTTTGAAGCACCAAATCTGCAGCCTGCTTCATCAGCTCACTCTCTGCCTCCTCCCAACTATCCTTACCTACAAGAGGATCCTCCTGTATCACGTCAAAATATGAGCCCATTGGCCCTTGGGATTCCTTCTTTCCTGCTATAGAAGAAGCGGAAATAATATAAGGCGGATTTTGAAATAATATGCTCTGTTTTCCGGCCATTTTGGTTTGATTTGAAGCATTTCCAGCCATATCATAAACTCCTTATCTGTGTCAGAATACCTTTCGGTAAACCATGTAACACTTATAGTATTCATCGTCTTTTGCTATTCTTTATAAGCCTCGCATGCGAGGCTTTGGGATTGCATGTCTTTCGCGGGACTATTCACACTACCATAACATGTCTGCCCTTTGAATTAGTTTGTGCCGAGGAAGACGCAGGCACAAACTAACGCCCATGCTATTTGTGCATAAATCCTGAAGAATAGCATCTTTTGCTATTCTTTATAAGCCTCGCATGCGAGGCTTTGGCCCGCATGTCTTTCGCGGGACTATTCACACTACCATAACATGTCTGCCCTTTGAATTAGTTTGTGCCGAGGAAGACGCAGGCACAAACTTTGAGGTGTGAATTATGATTTTCAATAATTCACACTACCTTTAGAAGCTTTAATATATAATAAATTAAGCCTAACAGCCAGGTTGAGAAAATACCATATAATATAACTGGGCCGGCTATGGTAAAAATCTTACATCCGATACCAAATACCTGTCCCTCTTTCTTATATTCAATGGCAGGTGCTGCAACTGAATTTGCAAACCCAGTAATGGGTACCAGCGTACCTGCACCTCCTAACTTAGCAAGCTTTTGATAAATGCCTAATCCTGTAAGCAGAATCGATAAAAATACTAAGGTAACCGTATTATATGCTTTTGCAGTTTCCTGATCAGCTCCCAGATACATATAATAATTAATAAAAAACTGACCAATAACGCAAATAATGCCTCCTACGATAAAAGCTTTTATAGTATTTTTGACGATGCTATTCTTTGGCGTTACCTCCTTCACATATTTATTGTAATTCTGATTTCTGATATTTTTATTCTGTTCTCCAACAATTCCTGATACAGAACCCTTCTTCTGACTACTCATAATTTACCTCATTTCTACACTACTTAATGGCCTGCTTCTTTTACAAAAAGGTCGGAAATTCCAGCCCCAACTTCACTAAGGTTCCATCATATTCGGTGGGCTGCCTTCCAATAAAATATCCAATACATAAGACTATTATAATGGCTGTGATAATTACCAAAGTTGCAATCCAAAATATCTTCTTCTTTACTGTCATATCCTTAAGCACCTTTCTGTTTTGTTAATAAACCCATCAAAAAAGCATCAGTTTATTATCTGATGCTTTCTTTTCTCATAATTTCTTACATTTATTATATGAAATACCTCTTTTGCTATACTGGAAATATTTTCACGTATTTTTTATTATGCTCCAAGCTTCTCTCTCATAATTTTCAGTATCCTTTTTTCCATTCGTGAAACCTGTACTTGAGAAATTCCCAGTTCCTTGGCGATATCGGTCTGCGTTCTATCTTTAAAGTATCTAAGCCTGATTATCTCCTGCTCCTTTTCATCCAGTGAAGCAATAATTTCTTTTAATGCAAGCCTGTCTACTAAATTTTCACTCTCATCTTTTGTTTCTGTTAATTTATCAATTAAGTAAATGGGACTTCCGTCTCCTTGATATATGGTCTTATAAAGGGATTCTACCTCAGCACCAGTCTCCAGTGCCATTACAACTTCATCTCTTGCTATGTTTAATTCATCCTCAATCTCTTCAATCGTTGGCTCCCTGCCGTAAGCGTTACCATATCTTTCTCTCACCATTCTAATCTTTGTTGCCGTCTCTTTTAAGGATCTGCTTACCTTGATCATACCATCATCCCGTAAAAACCTCTTAATTTCGCCAGTTATCATTGGTACAGCATAAGTAGAAAACTTCACCTCATAAGAGGCATCAAATTTATCGATTGCTTTGATGAGACCTATACTTCCTATTTGGAATAAGTCCTCCATTTCATGACCTCTATTAGCAAATCTCCTAACTATACTCCAAACAAGACCGACATTTTCTGTAACCACACGATCCCTTGCCTCTTTATCCCCTTCCTTAGATAGCTTAATCAACTCAATCGTATCCACATTAAACTCACTTCCTTTCTTATATTTAATTAGTAGACCATTACGAAATTCAGTACAGTATCGAATACTCAGCAGCCCGTTATAATACTTTTTGTGCTGTTTCTTTTGTATGTACATTGACCTTTTCTGTTTTTCCTATCTTTTTATTCATTTTGATAATCGTACCTTTACCAAGCGTAGACTCTACCTCCAGCTCATCCATAAAAGCCTCCATAAACGAAAAACCCATCCCGGAGCGCTCTAATTCCGGCCTCGTTGTATAAAGAGGCTCCATTGCTTTTTCAATATTTTCAATTCCCACACCCTCATCAATAATCTCAATGGAAATTGTATTACCAGTAATGATACAATGCATCTTTATCATTCCCAGGCAATCAGAATACCCATGAATAATTGAATTTGTAACAGCTTCTGAAACAGCTGTTTTAATATCTGCCAATTCCTCTATTGTAGGGTCAAGCTGTGCTGCAAAAGCAGCAACCACAGTACGTGCAAAGCTTTCGTTTTGCGATTTACTTTCAAACTCCAATAACATCTCATTTCTGTCAATCATCCTTTACTTATCCCCTTTCCTCGTTCTATCTAAATTTAATGATCTTATTTGAATTTTTATATAACTTTATACCACAAATTTAATACTTTATATTTGGTAAGATATAAGAAGTTGAAGAAACATATCATGAATTTTTTAAAACATGTTAAGGTTCTACAAGACAAAATTAAATTTCAAAAGCTTTCATACTTTTTGTATGATTTTGAGTGCAGCTTCCACAGAATCGTATTTTTCTATGATTTTGTATAAGCCTGATAATCTAAAAATCCTGTCAACTGCTGTACTTACATTGGCTACTGCGATTTTACCCCCGATAAATATAACCTTTTTATATCTACCCATGATTACTCCGATTCCAGCACTATCCATAAAACCTGCACCTGTGAAATCAAATATAATATGCTTTATATTATTACGGTCAATCAGCTTGTCCGCCTTTTCCCGTATAGAAACAGCATTATGATGATCCAGTTCCTCACTAAGTTTTATAATAAGACAACGCTCATTCATTTCATAGGTAGCTCCTCCTTCCTTAATAATATTTTTTCCCGGTTTTTTCATTTCCTGCATATTTTCCCTTTCTGCGCTGCTTATAATACTTTGAGAGATTATGCCTATATACAAGTTTGTGATTACAGCGCTAACACCAACTTATTTACCATTTCCTTACATCCTGTTTTACCAATGAAAAAAAGACCTTCTATGAAACGGAGCCATTTCCATTCTTCATCAAACGTCTTTTCTTCCTGTTATCTTATGTTAGTTTATTATTCTTCTATTGTTTGTTTAGTTTCTCAAGGTTGGATTTAGATTCCCGTACTCTTTTTGCTGCATCCGGAAAATCATTAATTACCTTGTTATAGTACTCAGATGCATTTTCCTTATCACCAAGTCTATCATATGCCCTCGCTGCAAAATAAATAGCATCAACATCCTCAGGGTTAAGGTCCAGTGCTTTTAGAAGATCTGTCAGAGCCTCTTGATATTTCGCATCACTATATAACTCATACCCTGTACTATAATAAGCTTCTGCTACGATTGGATAAGTTATATTTTTGAGCTGATTATATAAATTAGTAGCCTGCTCATTCTCAAGCTTTGTGATATCAATTGCTAATAACGCGTCTGTAGTTGCTGTAAAGTCTCTTTCGTTTTCTGTCTTATCAAGCTCTGCAAAATACTGCCCTGTAGCTTTAAATAAAGCTTCATAAGCTGCAATAAGATCATCCGGAATAACTGTATTATCGATTTGTGTCTGGAGTTGTTCCAGCTTTTTACTTAACTCAGCATTCTGGTTATTCAAATTACTGATTTCATTATCCTTAGCCTCCAACTGGGCAACATTAGAGGCATTATTTGTATAATCCTGATTATCATTCGTAGTCATATTCTTCTTAACAGTCGGTATAATTAAAAATGCTGTCACTGCAATACCGATTAAAACACCGATTACCAGATTTATAAATACCATGATATTGGGTTTGTCCTCTTTATAAGAAGAAATTGGCATTATTGTATTGGTAATCGTCTGCTCAGCCTCTGGATTTGAATCATTATCCTTCTGAATTGGTGCTTCTAGTTCCTGCAGATAGCGCAAGGTTTTTGTATTGGTTACATCAATTTTCGCGGCTTTTATTAAGTATTTTCTAGCCTTCTCATTATCACCGGTCTTCATATGCAATAGTGCCAGCAGATGAAACGCGCGTATAAAATGCGGATTAAGGGTTATCACCTTCTTAAGCTGAATAATCGCCAGGTCATCACTCCCCTGCTTTGCAAAGCCCAATGCCGTATTATATCGCTTTATCGCCTGATTAAAAGCATCGAGCCTGGTCGGATTTTTTTGTATTGTATCAATATATTCATCCGCGTCATTATTCTGTGGTTGAAAATGTCTGCTGATCACCCACTCACTTAGTGCTGCTACTGTTTCTCCCATCTCATAGTAGATAAGACCGAGTAAATTTCTTGCATTTGTATTCATTTTATTAAAGTCAAGGCTTTTACGAAGAGAGACAACTGCTCCGGATAAATCACGAACCTTAGCCTTCGCTAAGCCATTATTATAATATAAATTGGAGGTTCTATATATTTTCCTATATATCGTTAAGTCTGTGCCGCATCGATCACATCGTTTTTTCTTGTCCGAGTTATTACTTCCGCATTTCGGGCAATTCATATTCATCCCCACCTGTTCGTTTAATCTGTCTGTTACTTATTTTCAGTTCCCTTTAGTAATTCCTTCAAAATATCATTAATATCCGTTAAATTATTATTATTTATTACATCTTCTGCCTGCTCAATCTCAGGGCTCGGTTGAAATTTTTCAATCTCTTCATCAAAGTTAATCATATGCTATAATCCTCCAGTATTAGACTATACCGTTATAGTTTTGTTAAGCCATCCTCATTCCTAAGAAAGATTTTATCTGTTATTAGGTTAAAATCCCAATGGCTTCTAAAAAGATTTGCTTGTAATTATTGGATGTTTCTCTCTTCAACAATTTAGCAATCCTTTCTTGTATATCTATTAATAAGTTACTTCCTACGCAATATATTATTTAACAATATTTACATCTCTCTTATCATAATACTATAAAAGCAAGAAAAATCAATAGCTTATCCATTTATTATGGATAAAAAATATATAGTATTACAAACGGTTTTAACGTCGATCAAACCCATTGTACCTGACTCATATTTTACTTTAAAAAAGCGACAAGCCGGGTCGATTTGATCCGCTTATCGCGATTATACAATATTTATCATCTTTTATCAATTATTAATAGGCTCTACAATTCGACTTTACAAAAGGCTTTTTGGGTATAATCCGTGAAGAATAGCTACTTTTGCTATTCTTTTTCTAATTTATTGCTTTTATCTAAGTTTAAGGTATAATAAAGAATGCAATGAAAGAATTTTGGAGGCAATTATAGTGAAAAAAGAATTGATGTATGGATTAAAACGGGGATTGCCAATAGCACTTGGATATCTTCCCGTATCCTTTACCTTTGGCTTAATGGCGGTCTCAGGAGGCCTTCCGGTATGGCTTGCCATTTTCATATCCATGACTAATTTAACCTCAGCCGGGCAATTTGCTGGTACAAATCTGATACTACAGGGTGCAGGTTTACTTGAGATCACCTTAACTACCTTTATCATAAATATTCGCTACATGCTAATGTCCCTCTCTCTAACCCAGAGATTAGCAAAGGATATGACTCTGCCAAGGCGTCTTTTGATTGGCTTCGGTGTAACAGACGAAACCTTTACAATGGCTTCCATGGAACAGGGCCGGCTAACCTTTTTCTTTCTGTTTGGTTTAATATCCGGTCCCTTTGTCTCGTGGTCCGTTGGAACAGCCTTAGGAGCCTTCATTTGTTCCGCTCTCCCGGAAATACTAAGTAATGCAATGGGAATCGCTCTTTATGGAATGTTTATCGCAATCATCATACCTCCTGCAAGAAAATCCATAAAGGTTACGACAATAATTATAATCTCTGTTATCGTTGTCTGTATTCTTCGTTACATACCGCTATTTTCATCCATTTCTCCTGGTTTTCGTATCATAATAGCAACTTTAATCGGGGCTGGCGCTGGAGCACTTTTATTTCCGCTTGAATTCGAAGATAAAAAACAGGAACCGGAGGTATCATAAATAATGAATATAAAAACTTCTCTTCTGGCAGTTCTTTTGATGGCAATCGTTACTTATCTGCCCCGTGTACTGCCTTTAGCCATATTTCGCAAGGAGATCAAATCAAAATACATAAAATCCTTTTTACATTATGTTCCTTATGCGGTTCTTGGTGCTTTGACTTTCCCCGACATTATCTATTCTACAGGTTCTTTAGCCACCGCTGCCTGTGGAACTGTCGTAGCGCTCGTGTTAGCTTATTTTGAAAAAGGACTGGTTATTGTAGCACTCGGGGCAATTCTGACTGTATATGCAGCCGGCTTCGTTTTTTAAATTCTTACAATATAGGATTCATGGATAGTATAGTTTGTGTCCTCATATAATATAATAAAGTTAGGTTATTGCGAAACTCATTAACTTTAAGTATTTTTCCCACGTCTCAAAAGTATGATTGGAGATAGATTGAAAAATCAAAGATTTTTCAATCGGCAAATTTGTGCGCTGCCCAAATTCGCAAGTTTTTGGCGGCATGGAGGATTAGTATGATAAAAGCAACCCTTCGCTTATTCGGTTTATTATCCGCTAAAATCAGGGAGGATCATGTAGCAGCTTTTTCTGCACAAGCTGCTTTTTTTATCATTATCTCATTTTTCCCTTTTACAATGCTTCTTCTTAGTCTCATTCAATATTTACCGATAGATAAAGTGACTGTTATGAGATTTTTTACAGAAGCATTTCCTACCGCTTTTAATTCAATTGTAGTATCCGTATCCGAGATCTATGATTCCCATGCCTCAAGCACTGTTATATCGGTAACCGCAATTACTACACTCTGGTCTGCCGGGAAGGGCTTTCTGGCGATTATGAAGGGGCTCAATTCCGTATATGAAATTAATGAAACCAGACATTATATATTACTTAGAACAATTTCTGCTTTTTATACCTTAATTTTCGCCATAATGCTGATTGCGACCATGATCTTATTTGTATTTGGCAACCGCTTATATTTCTGGATTCAACAGAAATTCCCCGTTCTTACTGATACAGCTTTTATTATCATCAGTCTGAGAACGATTCTTGGTATGGTGATTTTAATTGTATTTTTTCTGATAATATACATTGTAATACCAGATAAGAAGTCAAAAATTATGAGTGAGCTACCAGGTGCAATGCTTTGTGCAGGCGGCTGGATGAGCTTCTCCTATGCTTTTTCGTATTATATTGATAATTTCTCGAATTATACGGTAACCTATGGAAGCCTCACTGCCATTGTACTATTTATGTTATGGATGTATTTTTGTATGTATCTGCTTTTTCTGGGTGCCGAATTTAATCTTATGCTGGAAAACAAAAATTTCATGCAAAAGATTAAACAGCTATACCACAAAGCCCCTATAGACTCAACTACTCATAAATAGTACCAAGCTCTGTACCTTTATAGAAATATGCTACGATTGCTTCATAATCCTTACCTGAATCCACCAGAGATTTTACAGCATTCTGGCTCATTCCGACTCCGTGACCATATCCGCCGCCAATCAGCTTAATACTGCTTAGTTTTCCATTCTTCTCATTTTTATCCATTCTGAAAAATGCGCTGGGTAACATCGCTAGATTCTCTACCTTACTTTCGTCCTGACGGACAACCTTATCATAAGTAGGTGCTAACAGCGCTCTAATATTATATTCTTTCTTTACTTTTATCGTATTTTCGGTTCCTTGAATGATTATCTCGGAAAGAATTCCACTACTCTCCCGTTTTTCGATACTGATATCCACAATATCACCGATCGTATTGATTGGAAGGCTTTCAAAAACCGCTTCCTTATCCTCCGCAGCTTTATTTGTCATAGTTAGTATCAACTCAGGATTAGCCATATATCTGTCTTTAAGTTTATTTTCGATTACCTTTTTTATATCATCTACACCTATGGTTACCTTCCAACGGTACCAATTAAAGCTGCTGTCATAGGTAGTGATATCATTTGCTTCAATAAAGCTCTTAAAACGCTCCTCAGAGGATAGATCCTCATATTGATCAGCCGCATTACTCTGTGCCTCTACCTCTTCTCCTTCAGCCTCTGCAAGCATCAGCTTTCCATCTAAGTAGGGTAATTTAACATCATTTGCCCAAACACTGGAAGGATCTGTGGTATGTCCGCAAGAGGTCGAGAAATAATAAGCTGTTATTACATTATTCTCATATTCAATTACTTTTCCGTAGGTATCCTTGACAGCCAGGATGGAATCCTCGTTCTCTGCAATATTGTTATAAACCTGATAAGCAACACTGTCATTAACATGTGCTCCGAATTCACTTAAGCTATTAGCCATTAAATGACGGAAAGCATAGCTCCTTGCACAGACAGCCTGCACCTTTAAAGCTTCCACACCGTATATCGTAGGCATTTCACTGGGTATTACCGCATATAAATATTCCTCTAAGGGCAGTTCATTGATAAGAAGTAATCCCTGATCCTCTTTCGCTATCTCGAAGCTGCCTCTATACTTAGGATTGCCATAGGAACGCTCCAGCGACAACAATTTTATTTTAGCACCTTCAGAAGAAGTTTTTATAGTAATTCTTCCATCCTTAAATAACTCCTCCTCCGGTGTTATCGATACTATCTCACCCTTTTTATAGGTATGTTCCGTTGTCTTTGTACTTACGGAAAAATCTGATGTGGCTGTGAATTCAACCTTATCATGATAAACACCCTTAAATCCGGTAGTCTCTATAAGCACCCTGATATTCTCTGCCTTGATTGCTTCCGTTATTAATGCTGCACTGATTTTACCTTCGGATACAATAAAATCCGTATTTTTATAACCGACAAGAATACTACCTGTCGGCTCCATAGATAATTCACCATAGATTTTATAAATCTTATAATCCGTATCGAGCGGTACTTCTCCATATCCTTCTATCTCTATATAATCTTTACCGGAACGAAGAACCTTTCCGTGTATCATATCCGGTTTTACTTTTATTTTAACAATCTTTTGATTTTCAACCGTAATATCTCCGACTACCTTTCCAATCGGAGTACTTAGCTTAGATATCGCTTTGAATTCCTTATCTATTCCATTAATATAAGCATCTACTTGAAGTTCCTTTCCTTCTTTAATCCAAACATTATGTATTGTTATCTGATCCTCTGATATGGAGTTAATACATATTAATTCCTGATCAGACAGATAAGCCCTCACACCTTTGTCCAAAAATTGTTCAATAAGATTGGCATTAAGATTAGCAGTAGCTTTGTCCATATTTGGAGTATTGGCTGGAGTAACGGAAATACCCGCATCAGCTTCTTTGTTGGACTTGATCTGCTGAACGTATTCCATATAATTTTTCGCGTCAAGATAGAAATACTTTCCTTGATCTGTAACCATTCTATCCGTGCCGTCCTCTGTTACTTCACGCCCCAGAACAATCAGAGTTTCTTCCTTCACCAGTCTTAGCTCCTCTGGTATTACCTCTAATAGCTTCTGGTAAAGCTCCAGAAAATCTGCTATCTGCATATTTTCTTCTGCTTTCGTAAAATCAAAGGATAACTCAGCATAGGCTTTCTGATAATCCGGATTTTTTAATATTAATCTATCAATTAATTCCTTGCAGGCACCATATGTTAACGCCTCCTTTGGGCTGACGGTAATATTTCCATCTATAAGACCCATCTTACATACTGCATTGACATACGTATCATAATCACCTGACATCTTATCATCCGTATAAGTAATACCTATCGAAAGCTCCTCTCTGCCGGTCTTGTTATACTCCAGATAACTTAAGAAGCGATAGGCCTCCGCCCTGGTCATCACATTTTCCATAACAGTAGTTTCACCCTGTTCCTTATTATCCTCCTGAAGCTTTCGGATTACATTCACCGTTAGAAGAATTATAATAATCCCTGTACATATTGCCATTAAAATAAGCTTTCTTTTTATATTCATCGCTGCTCCTGTTCCCGTCTTTAAAGACCCTGATGGCTTGAATTTCTTATATGCTAATATATTATAAATGACAGTAGAATATTCGTACAAGTTTTAATTTCTAGCAGTTGAAAGCACCTTTGTGCAGGATAGTTTTTTGCAATCAAATGACTTAAGGGAGTATTAACCTCATCCTGTCACTACCACGAAGATGAGATCAATACTCCCTCAATATTTAAGTTACGTTTAATAGTCCCGCGAAAGTTCAAGCAGAACATATGTGAGGCAATTTATGTGCCACCTAATTTCGCATTTTTGCTGTATGCTAAGGTATTTGTGGATCTTATTGAAATGCTGTTATTGCTTCTATAATTTGATCAATATATCTCTTATCAGCCAGGAAATTAAGTCCCTTGCCGATATCTGTGATATAGAAGCTATCATTATATGGCAGGAAAGAAGCTGTTACGGTAGTAGCATAGTCACCGAATAAATGGTAGCTAAGGGTTAAGACGGGCTTAAGTTTGCTGATATCAACCTCTTTCTTTAATATGGCATCATATTGGGCACTAAGCATCGTCTGATATAATTTCTTAAAATCCTCTTCCTTCACTTCCTTGCCCTGAAAATAATAGGTAGCTTCGGCATCCTCGTCCTTACTGGTATCCTTCGTTACGATCGGTTTAATCTCCATCTGATACTGCTTACCGTTAATATTAACACTTACCTGATCAACCATTTGAATATTTGGAAGAAGCACATTTTTATTAAGTAAACTGAATACATCCACCTGGAGCATCTTATCTACCGAAGAACCGCTTAAGGTATAGACCGCATTAAAGCCATCACTTTTTACATAATAGTCACCTTTATCGTTCTTATCACCAATCAAAATCTTGTATTCCTTGTTTATCTTCTCTGCTTCAGTATTAGCTGCATTGCTAACAGCTGTCGTAGGCTTTGGTGTAATTGAAGGTTCAACTGTATCAAAATAACCTATATCAATCGTGGCCGTGGGATTATTAAGACCGTATTTGCTTAAATCCTCCCCCTTATAGTCTACGCAATCAAGAAAATCAAATTTGGAATAATTGGCCTGTATTTCTGCCACTTTACTGTCATCTGCGGTGTAGCCGTCTCCATATGGCTTAAGGATTTGCCATTGATACATGAGTGATCCGCTATAATCTAATTTAGCTTTCTCGTTGTATTTTAACTCAACATCCTCTCCATCCCGGCTGTCAATATTAATGTAAGTAATGTTTTCTGCTGTGATGGTTGGAGCTTCCATAATTTCTGTCATATCAGTATTCGTAAAGCTAAGTCCTGATTTATAGGTCATGCCAACCAGATATACCTTTGTCTCGTCGTTTACAATAGCATAATAACCATCACCGGTAATCGCCTGGCTGCCAAGTCTCAACGAAATTGTCTTTCCATCCTCTAGGGTCACCTCAATGAAGGCCGATGGCTTATCCATACCGAATTCTGCAAGGTCCTTCGCAGAATCAGTAACCTTCTGATAAGCTTTTATTTCCTTGATAGTATCTATCATACTGGTTACGTTCTTCTGATTGATGGGACGCTCCGGCTCCTCTTCAGACTTCCATACCCCCTCCTTTCGTACCAGCTTCATATCGACATCTGAACCAATGTAGTGAAGCGTAGTCACCTTCGAGGTATCAACGGTAGCTAAAGGTATGTCACTTGTAGCCCCGCTATTCTCTTTCTCTGTATCTCTATTGCCATACCAAATATATGCTCCGATTAAGGCGGCTAATGCTAAAAGAAGGGAAACAAGTGTTACTGCGTTCCTTTTCTTCCTTTTTGTCATTATTTCTTCCTCCTTTTTAAGGTAACCATTATGCCTATAAGTAAGATTATCGCTGGAATAATTATTATTGTTGTAGCTCCCAGCATGATAGCTGTTCTCTGTGAGACTGTTATTCTTGCATCTGCAAGACTCTTAGTAGGTATGGAGAGCATATTATTGTCTCCTGATAAATATCCAATAGTACCTGTTAATAAATCCGGATTACTATAATTATTTGTATCATCGCTAAAGGTAAATGCGCTGGAAAATACTACAATATTAGAGGTCTTATCACTAAATTTATCCGTTGAAACCAGTCCTACATGAAATGGTCCATCGATATCTCCCGCCTCTTTTTCTACTTTCGTACTTTTCGTATTTACCTTAGCATAGGAAGCATCAGAGGTAGAAAGTAATGGTTCTATGGTGAGTGTGCCTCGCTTTGTATCAGAAATCTTTAAGCCAGAAGAATCTAACATCAAGA
The DNA here is from genome assembly GCA_023421505.1 of Bacillota bacterium. Taxonomy (GTDB): domain Bacteria; phylum Bacillota; class Clostridia; order Lachnospirales; family Lachnospiraceae; genus Mobilitalea. Next base: position 115,568 of record JAEZTJ010000009.1, on the reverse strand, counting down.
CCGGAATTGCATTATCATAAGCCTTAGAGGTGATATCATGCGCCTTTATATCAGGAATGATACAATTTACATAGTTAGATAAATGTCTGCCTGCGTCACCTTCCACTACGATACCGTCAACCACTTCGATACCGTAATATTCCATTATAGAAAGGAAATTAGGAAGCTTCGTTGCAGTACTATTCAGTGTAATGATTGCTTTTCCGCCATTATTCAAATAATCCTTGATCATGGTTGTCTCAGCTTCTGAAAAATCAGCCTGGGGTGCATTGATAAAAAGCATATTACAATCTTTAGGAATGCTGCTTTCCGATAACGTAGAAAGCTTTTCAAAACCTACATTAATCTTGCCCATAAGGGTACTAAATGCCTCACTGGTCTGTACTTCACCATGACCTTCCACAACATACATTTTAGGTAGCTCCGTACTAGTTACATACTGAATGGCTGCCGTCAATTGCCCTTCTACATCAATTCCGGTAGTTTCCTGCTGGTATGTTTGGTAATTAACCTGCTGAATCAAAAGGTCATTATAATCTACATACTTTGCTTTATCATTTTTATTATTTACTACCAGGAAGCTATTCTCTGTAATGTCATCGTCTACATAGCTTTCCGCAAATTTAGGGTAAAGCACAGGATTTTTGTTAACAACTGAAATCTTATCGGAAGCGGCATCATATTGTTTTACTATATTATTAAATAAGTCTGTTTCGCTTCCCGGCTGTACCAGATAATAAATTGTAACCTCATCCTTTAAATCCTTAACCATCTTCTTGGTATCCTTACTCAGAGTATACATATTCTGAGTGCTTAAATCGAATTGAATATTAATTTTTGAAACCAGCATATTGATTACTAATACGATTACAATCACTACGGCAGATACTAAAGTTGCATATGCTCCACTACGAAACTTTCTACTGGAAAAGGATTCTTTTATCTTTCCGAAAAAGTTTGTTTTATTTTCATTATCATTCAATGCTTGCACGTTATCATTCTCCTTTCCCTAACTCCATCTCTTTTTCCTAATTACCTGAGTTGTTAAAAATGCAAATAAGAAAGTGAGACTCAAGTAATATATAATTCCGGTTATATCAAAGATACCATAGTAAAATTGATCATAACGAGTAATAACTGAGAGCCAGTCAAAAGCCTTGATAACAAGACCATCATATAGGGTTGGCTTTAATAGATAAATCACAGTTAATGCTACTTCAACTATGATACCAGTACCCACTGCTACCGTAAGATTATGCATCATACGATATAAGATCAGACAGATAATAATTAATATAACTGTAAAGGTAACATAAGCCGCCTGACTATCCTTTGGTATTATCCCTGCAAACCCATCCATAAGTACCGTAAAAAGAAAAACGATAAAGGAAATTACTGCCGCAACTACCTGACTTTCTGTTAAAGAGGATATATATAAACCAATGGAAAGATAAGCAGCCCCAAGCATGGTAAATCCTAATATACTGGCATATGCCGAAGGAAGGGGCACATCACCAAACTTTGTTAAAATTAGTGGGTAGAAACAGGTTACTACCATAGCAGCAAGAAATACTGTAAATACTGCAAGAAATTTACCTACTACAATCGCACTTGCAGAAAGAGGCGAGGTTAGTAACAGCTGATCCGTTTTTTGTCTGTTTTCTTCTGCCATCAATCTCATCGTTAAAAGTGGTGTTAATAGTACAAAGATAAAGGTTATGGATGATAATGTATATTCAAAATTGGCAGAACCGGAAAACAAATTCTGTATAAAGAACCAAATACCGATGATAACAAGAAAAAATGCAACAAATACATATCCTATCATCGAAGTAAAATAAGAACGTAACTCTTTTTTATAAATCGCCAGCATCTGAATTTACCTCCTCTGTATCGCTACTTGAATGATCCGGGTTTACAGTAGGCTCGGTCTCATATTTCATACTTTTTCCACCGTCCTGATTGGTAACCTTTAAGAAGATATCCTCTAAACTCATTTTTACAGTCTGCATCTCAAGGATAGGAGCCTTTATATTACACATAGCAAAGAATACTTCCTCACGAATGTCTTCCTTCTCACCATGATATAAAGTAAGATTAACGATACCTTCCTTTGTTTCTATATGCTCTTCCAGTTTTGTTATGCGATCAATTTTTTGCAATTCCTCTTTAACTTCAGTACTGCTGCCCTTTACAGTGATATTAATAGCACCAGTTGCCCCTAAATGAGAACTCAAATTCTCAGGTTTATCACTTAAAATCAATTTACCCTTATCAATAATCATAACGGTATCACATACAGCACTTACCTCCTGCATGATATGTGAGCTTAGGATGACCGTATGATTTTTACTTAATTCCCTGATTAAATCCCTGATTTCAATAATTTGCTTGGGATCTAGCCCTACGGTAGGCTCATCGAGGATGATTAGTTCCGGATATCCCATAATTGCCTGAGCAAGCCCAACTCTTTGTTTATAACCCTTTGATAAGTGTTTAATGAGGCGGTCTGCCATCGGTGTTATTTTGGTTGCATCCATGATATCAGCAATCATTTTTTGTTTTTCTTTTCGGCTTACCTTTTTAATATCAGCCACAAAATCGAGATATTCCCTAACTGTCATATCTGGATAGAGCGGTGGAAATTCCGGTAAATAACCTATTAACTTCTTCACTTCCTCCGGCTCTTCATAAACATCCAAGCCATTGATACTGACAGATCCGGATGTAGCAGAAATATAACCGGTTATAATATTCATGGTAGTAGATTTACCTGCTCCATTTGGACCCAGAAAACCAAGAACCTGTCCTTTCTCTACGGTAAAAGACAAATCATTCACAGCGGTTTGATTTCCGTAACGCTTAACTAAATTCTTTACCTCAATCAAATTCTATTCCTCCTTATCATTTTAAGTTTGAATTTACCCTCTTTTAGTTTCATACATTCAAACAAGCTTTATTTCACTTTCCAAAAATGACCAAAAAAAAGCCCTTTTAACAAGGCTGATGAGCAGTCGAGACCGATAGTAGCTAAACTAGAATTACTTCTATGATAAATATGTTGATTCAGCCTTTATCTGATTTTCGGAAAATGATTTTATTTTATGTAACTTTATGAAAGCTATTTTTCTTGATTATATTACTATAAGATTACGAAAATTTTGTGAACAAAATCCACAAAATTAAAAAAATTATATGCAGTGTGAATAGTCTTGCAAAATGCATGCAAGCCTTTGAACGAATAGCAAAAGGCGCTATTCTTCAGGATTTATGCCCAAAAGGCACAAACTAATTCAAAGGGCAGGCATGCTATGTTAGTATGTTAAAGCTTATGTACAATTTGCTATCAGCAATTTGCACAAACACTGTTTATAACAAAGTGATGCCAAATATGGTCTTCTATAGAAAGTTATGACTTTATTCATTACGGTAATAAGGCTTTTTAATAGTATAAAAATACTCCGGGCACCGCCAACATATTTCTCATGTTCGCACATTACCCGGAGTTATATCTTTTTTATTCCATCAAATCACTCATACAATATTTGCCGGCTGGTTTACCCGGTAGATATTTAGCTGCCTGAACAGCACCTTTTGCAAATATGGCCTTAGAGTAAGCCGTATGCTTAATCTCAATTACCTCATCTGTTCCTGCAAATATCACCTCATGCTCTCCAACGATGGTTCCACCGCGCACCGCTGATATTCCAATCTCCTTCTTGCTTCTTTGAACACGTTCTGCGGTTCTGTCATATTTATATTCATATTCATTATTTAATACCTCATTCATGGCATCCGCAAGTGCTAAAGCTGTTCCAGAGGGCGCATCGACTTTTTTATTATGATGCTTTTCTACAATCTCAATGTCAAAGCCTGCATCGGCGAGAACTACAGCAGCTTCCTTTAATAGCTTAGTAATCAGGTTTATACCCATCGATAAATTAGCAGATCTAAAAACTGGAATTTTCTTGGAAGCTTCCTCTATCCTTGCAAGCTGTTCTTTTGAAAAGCCTGTTGTGCAAAGTATAATGCCAATCTCTCTATTGATGGCAAAATCAAGCATTTCCTCTAAATTATCCGGTGAAGAAAAATCTATAATCACATCCGCTTTTACATTACACTTTGTAAAGCTTTGATATACCGGATATTTATTAACCCGATTCTGATAGAGATCAATACCAGCAACAATGACAGCCTTCTCATCCGCTTCTACTATGTCTGTTATTACTTGCCCCATTTTACCGTTACACCCACGTAAAATGATATTTGTCATAAGCTTCCTCCTAACCTACGGTAACATATTTTCCTTCGTATAAGTTATTATATCGTCTTAATTCCTACTGCATTCATTTCTTTTAATAAACGTTCGGCATTCGCAGGCTCTAATTCTGTAAGTGGCAATCTAAGATTGCCAACCTCAAAGCCCATTAAATTAGCCGCTTTTTTTACCGGAATTGGATTAACCTCACAGAACAGGGTATTAATTAAAGGAAGAAGCTTAAGCTGAAGCTCTCGGCTTCCAACAACATCTCCCTCCAGGAATTTCATAACCATATCGTGTGTTTCCTTCGGCATTATATTAGATAATACAGAAATAACACCAATACCGCCCAGCGATAAAATCGGAACTACCATCTCATCACACCCGGAATACATTTCAATCTTACCCTCTGTCAGCTGCATAATTTCAGCCACCTGTGCTATATTGCCGCTTGCTTCCTTTATTCCTACTATATTCTCTACATTTTTTACAAGGGCTGCTACGGTCTGAGGCTGAATATTACAGCCGGTTCTTCCCGGTACATTATATAAGATGATTGGTATAGACACCGAATTTGCTATCGTGGTAAAATGTGCAATTAAACCCTTCTGGGTTGCTTTATTATAATATGGTGTTACCACAAGGAGTGCATCCGCCCCATAGCTTTCTGCCTCCTTTGAGAAATAAACTGCTGTCTCAGTCCAGTTTGAGCCGGTACCTGCTATAACCGGTACTCTTTTCGCTACTTTTTCTACCGTATAGCGAACACATTCCAGATGCTCCTCGTGAGTCATGGCCGATGCTTCACCGGTAGTACCACAGATTACGATACTGTCCGTTCCTCCGGCAATATGAAATTCAATCAATTCTCCCAGCTTATCATAATCCACTTCGTTGTTCTTCGTAAATGGTGTGATTAAAGCAACACCTGCTCCTTTAAATACTGACATATTCTTATCCTCCTATTTTCATTTACAGTTAGAAATTACCCTATCGTATGAATGTTTTTCAATTGATAGGAGATGCAGTTACCTACGAACCCTTGTGTAAAATAATTGCAAATGAAATGGTATAACTAATAAAAATGCGTAAAAAAAGTCGACCTAAGAGTCGACGCTAAAGAATGTATGATAGATGAAAGAATAGTATACTATTCTTATACTCTATCCATGAAATATTCTTTAGGCAGCGCTCCATCAAAATATGATGACAGTCATATGGTTCTTCACCATATGCCCAGCAATAATAATAACAGGTTATTATCACTTCGGCACTGTTTCCTTTCGCTGTTTTCTTCTATGCCTGACATATCAAACAGTTACTCTTAAACAATGCACCTCTACCATAAGCAATATGTTATTTGCACAATATTCGTATCTTCATATTATCACCCGTAATATTTGTTGTCAAGAGTTTAATGTGAATTATTGAATGCATAATTCACACTTAGAAATAGTTATTCATTTGATATATGTATTTCAATTTTATTATAGTGCTTTTACTGTTTTCCTTTTACTATTAAGAACACATAGACAATTGCGAAACTCAGTAATTGTAAGTATTGTATACACAGCATATACTATTCCGGAGCGGAAGTTAAGCTCATAGGAGCGTTGGAGCGAAGGAATAGTATATGTTGTGTATACAATTAGTAAAACTATATAGTTTCGCAATTATCTATTAAGAACACATAGTACTTATGATTAGCAAAAATCAGGTTCAATAGAAAGTTTATTCAACTCTTTCTTATTAAACCTGATTATTTTATGCTATTTTCCTTATGTTTATATTCTTTATATTAAAATACTTTTTATACCTTTTTATTATTTATTAACAATCACCCTATTGTTATTATCTATATTCAAATAATTATTTGCATTATACTATGAAACTCAGCCCCTTAATCTATGAGCTAATTCTTCCTATATTAATACTCCTCTAAGTATTCCAGTTTGCTTACCGATACCTCATAAGCTACGCGCTTTTCAAAATCCGTATCGCTTACCTTTTTCTGATATTCTCGGCTCTGAATTCTTCCCCATATCTGTACATGACCGCCTACGGTAAAGCTTTCTGCAAATCTTGCATTTCTTCCCCAGCAAATACAGGGTATATAATCAGATTTTCCGTAGGGACGGTTAACTGCAAGTAGAACATCGGCTATTTCTCTTCCCAGAGGAGTTTTACGGTAAATTGGAGGCTTGCATACAAAGCCGTCTAAAAAGATATGATTTGGCTTTGCGTTCTCTGATAATTCATCTACCATTTTAATTTCTCTTGCAAATACAGACAGTACTAATTTGTTTTTACTTTCTTCGTGACGGTTATAAGACCTAAACTGTCCTAATACCTCCACAAATTTACCCTTATAATCCTGCTTTACATCAATGAGTCGTTCAGATACCATTACCGGAATCATGTCATAGGAATTACTCAAACGACTTACCACTACCTCTAATACATAGAAGCCTTCACCAAAAACATCATGGCTGAACGTAAAATCACTGATTACCTCTCCTGCAATACTTACTTGATTGTTATCAAATACTTTATCTGTCATATCGTACCTCTCCCTTCTTTCCCGGCGTTCATTATTACGCCAATCTGCTCTAAAATGTGGGGTAAATTTATCTGTTCAGTCAAAAACAGCTTGATTCACCTATGATTAAAATATATGCCATTTTCCATATTTTAGAAGTAAAAAATTAAATATATTATATCTTTTCCCAATTTTTGTTATTTTATACAAAGAAGTATTAAAATTATTATTAATTTTTCCGAAACATAAGTTGATTTTTCCTAATATAGTTGCTACAATGTTTTAGTTGTTGAGACTACTCTATTTATTATAAAAATATGGGTATAATTTACTTACCGATATTCCTATTCAGTTATTTTCATGTCTTATTATGCAGCATGCATTTGGTAGGCATCTTAAATAAAGTGGCCGTGGCCCTAAAAGAGTAACAAATTGTTTCTGTGAAGAAATGTCTTAAGAAAGAAGGGAATAAATAATGAAACGTGAGGATATTCGAAATATTGCCATTATTGCACATGTCGATCATGGTAAAACAACCTTGGTAGATGAACTACTTAAGCAGAGCGGTGTATTTCGATCCAACCAGGCAGTAATGGAAAGAGTTATGGATTCCAATGCGATTGAAAGAGAACGTGGTATCACTATTTTGTCGAAGAATACAGCCGTTCAGTATAAGGGAATCAAAATAAATATCATAGATACCCCTGGACATGCGGATTTTGGCGGTGAAGTAGAACGAGTATTAAAAATGGTTAACGGTGTTATACTTGTCGTTGACGCCTTTGAAGGTCCCATGCCGCAAACAAAATTTGTACTAAAAAAGGCATTGGAATTGTCTCTTCCGGTAATTGTATGTATAAACAAGATTGACCGTCCTGAAGCAAGACCTACCGCAGTGATAGACGAGGTTCTTGAATTATTCTTAGAGCTTGATGCAAATGATGAACAGCTTGACTGTCCTTTTGTATTTGCCTCAGCAAAAGCTGGTATTGCAAGTCTATCTATTGAGGAGGAAGCCGTAGATATGGTGCCTCTCTTTGAAACGATTGTTCAATATATACCAGCCCCCGAGGGTGATCCGGATACGAGTACTCAGGTCTTAATCAGCACGATTGATTATAACGAGTATGTAGGCCGTATTGGTATTGGTAAGGTTGATAATGGTATCATTAAAGTGAATCAGGACGCTGTTTTAGTAAATGCACATGAGCCTGATATGAATGTAAAGGTTAAGATTAGTAAGCTTTATGAATTTGATGGGCTAAAAAGAGTGGAAGTAGATGAGGCTACGATTGGCTCCATCGTTGCGATCTCCGGTATTTCAGATATTCATATCGGTGATACAATTTGTTCTCCTGATAATCCAGAGGCCATACCCTTTCAGAAGATATCAGAGCCAACAATTGCAATATATTTTAATGTTAATGATAGCCCTTTGGCAGGTAAAGAAGGTAAATTTGTTACTTCTCGCCATTTACGTGAACGCCTAATGAGAGAGCTAAATACTGACGTGAGCCTTCGGGTAGAGGAGACAGATACCACAGAAAGCTTTAAGGTATCCGGACGCGGTGAGCTTCACCTTTCCGTATTAATAGAGAACATGCGTCGAGAGGGTTATGAATTCTCTGTAAGTAAAGCAGAGGTTTTATATAAAACTGATGAAAATGGTAAGAAGTTAGAACCCATGGAGCATGCGATGATTGACGTGCCTGACGAATTTACAGGAACAGTAATCGATAAATTAGGTCAGCGTAAGGGTGAAATGATTAATATGCATACTTCCGGCAATGGCCACACACGAATTGAATTTTCCATACCGGCCCGAGGTCTTATTGGATATCGTGGTGAATTCCTTACTGATACTAAGGGAACCGGTATTATCAATACTTTGTTTGATGGCTACGGCCCCTACAAAGGAGATATTCAGTATCGTAAAACAGGTAGCTTAATTGCCTTTGAATCCGGTGAAAGTATTACCTATGGCTTATATAATGCGCAGGAAAGAGGAATTCTTTTTATTGGACCAGGTACTAAGGTATATGCCGGTATGGTAGTTGGACAGAATCCCAAAGCTGAGGACATTGAAGTGAATGTATGCAAGCGTAAGCAGCTTACCAATACCCGTTCCTCCAGTGCTGATGAAGCCCTAAGACTTACTCCTCCTAAAGTTTTAAGTCTTGAACAGGCATTGGAATTTATTGAAACCGATGAATTGCTGGAGGTAACTCCCACCAGCCTTCGTATTCGAAAGAAAATACTAGATACTACTTTACGTATGAGAGACAGACGAAATAAACAAAGTAATTAGAGATTTTTTATTTCACTGCTCCTTAAGTTAAATAATGCGTCTGCTTCCTATGTAATATTTAATTACAATATGGTACAGACGCATTTGTTTTATTTTATTTCTTACTCAATATTTTATCATTAATCTCTAATTTCTGTAATTAGCAGATCTATATACTTATGAATATCCTTAATACTTGTGATTTGCTGCTGCTCCAACATATCTTTAAAATACGTTTTAAGACTCTCTTTAGAAATTATTCTATTATTATACTTATCTCTGGATATTTTCATCTGAGACTTTTCATATGCCAACATAACATTTAATGCTTTTGGCCCGTACCATAGAAGGCTATCCATTACAGAATCGATTAATTCTGTATCTTCCTCAGAAAGATAATCCTCAACACCCTCAAGAGAATGAATACCACAGCGCTTCATATTTTCATAAATTTTATTATATGGCATATGGCCATTACTTGCACTGCACTCCTCCTGATACATCTCCTTATCATATAAGGCCAGTGAAAATGCTTGCGTATAATATAGTATATATTGTATATATCCTGCACATATATCTGTATCACACTTATTTACAGCATAATACGCTGCAGCATAAATATTGGAAGCCATAATTTTTGTCAAAACTGCTTTTTTGCTCTTTTTAAAAGCTACGTTCGTAAGATACTCTTTTTTCTTACATAACATATCATAATAAAATTCGGGATCATCTAATATTGTCCTTAGTTTATTGGAATATTCATTGGTCGGTATATCACCTTCCATATAACGAATTATAGTTGTCTCCCCCCAACCAAGCAGCTTTGCCAACGGTTTCTTACCAATGCGATATTGATCTAGTATTAGTTTAATCTCATCGGCAGAAATAATTGCTTCACTTTCCATTTCAATTCTATTACTTTTCATACATATACTCCTCAGTTCTAAATGGTATCTTTTGCATATTACATGCTAGTATCATTTTACCATTGATTTCCTCATTTGTATATGCATCATTTGACTTATTTAAAAAAATTAGAACTTTCTATATTCATTTATATCATTAGCTATAATTTTAAAGCCTTTAATCAGACGATCAAACATTCCTATGCGATACAAATTCACTATAACCATACCTACGGGTATGCCAATTATCATTCCTAACACACCATATAGCTTATATCCGGTAAATAGAAATATTAAGGTTGCTAAGGGATGAAGTCCAATACTATCACCTACCATCTTGGGCTGTAATATTTGCTTTATTATCTGGCAGATGAGATAAATCGCTATAAGACTAACTGCCCTGATATAATTCCCTGATATGACATCAATCAAAGCCCAAGGCCATAAGATTGTACCTGTCCCAAATACTGGTAGAAAATCAAGAAATGCAATACCTAAAGCAATTAAAAACGAGTAACTCACCTGTAATATTTCAAAGCCAGCAAACATAATTACAATCAAAATCAGCATAATTTTAAATTGTGCCTTAAAATATCCACCAAAAGCAGTTTTAAAATTATGAAAAATCAATCTCCAATAATTGATAATAGATTCCGGCAGATGTTTTTTGAAACCGGCAGCCAGCTCATCTTTGCAGGCAGTGAAGAAATAAGCTGATAATATGGTTATAATAACATACAGAAATCCTTCTGCTACATTTTTCGCATATAGACCTACCCTATTAATCGTAATTGTATTGTCATTACTCGTAAAGTTATTAATATAATTACCTATACCTGTAATTGTTTTATCAATCGCATTACGTACGCTTCCAGGCATAGTCCTTGTCTTTTCGCTGATATATTCTGTTACTCCGGTAAATTTTTCTCTTGCGTTCTCCATAATAACAGGAAGATTGTCTGCTAATTCCTTAGCTTCCTTAAATATAACTAACGACAGAACCGTCATAATACCTACGATTAATAAAATAACAGTGACAATGATAATAAACGAACTATGCTTTCTTAATAGCTTCACTCGTTTATCTAAAAAACGTACAAGAGGATTAGCAATTAATGATACAATCCAACCTATAATAAGCGGCATAAAAAAGCTTAATAGTCTGGGCAGTACTAAAAACATAAATAATGCAATCGCAATAACTAGCAGAAAATTAATTATTATTTTTATATAAATTGATAATTTGGAATCCTTCATAATTACCTCCATTCATTTATAAGTTCATTCATTATTTTAATGTTTATTAGGTGCAAAAGCCCCTTTCATTGGAACAGATTATTCTTTTAAATTTTTACTTTATTTTTGATAAATCCTGAAGAATAGCATCTTTAGCTATTCTTTATAAGCCTCGTATGCGAGGCTTTGGGCCTGCATGTCTTTTGCAAGACTATTCGCTCTACTTCCTAAAGAAAACGATAACTTTATTATTTATTATAATATAAGCTTCCCAAATTAGTAAACAAATTTTTCTATTTTATGAAATCTATTGTTTCATATGACTACTCGCATTTTTCAAGAAAATTACTTAATGACTCAAACTTCGCAGTAAATAACAGTACTTATCAGAAATCATTCGTTATGATACTTTTCGTATGGTGCCTTATGATCAATTGGTAAATTCACTTATGGATTTAAATTATGATATCGTGCTAATAAGAAGTGATTTTATAATATTAATCTGCAAAGTTTCTTATTTACTTGAAGCATTCATTTGAAAATTAATAACTCTACTTGAAAATGGAATCAATGTATGCTATGCTTTCACAAGGAAAATTCGAGATAACATAAGTGTTCAATGAAATCAATTAAATTCTGATGAATGACTTATTATTTTGTATCTACATTACTGAATTGTTATACTAAATTCAAATCAGCATAAAATACCTCAATAATCTTTTATACCTAATACATAAAACCTATACAAGCTGCAAATACTTCGAAAATCATAATAGTATATATTATAATAATTATGTGGAGGAAACCGAATGTACAATCCTAATAAGATAACAAAACTGGTAACAGCTGCCTTATTCGCTGCAATGACCTGTGTAGTAACTTTATTTTTGCATATCCCTATTCCTAATACAAATGGAGGGTATATTCACCCCGGTGATTCTCTTGTACTTATGTCCGGTATCATCCTTGGACCCATCTATGGCGGTTTGTCCGCTGGAATAGGTTCTATGTTAGCAGATCTCTTTGCTGGTGCAACACAGTATATGGTAGCTACCTTTATAATCAAATTACTTACAGCAGTAATAGCTGCTTACTCCTATCGCTATATTCGAAAACAATCTATTATAATGGCGGGTATACTTGGAGCTATTATCGTTACACTTGGTTATTTCATATGCGATAGAATATTATTAGGAAATTTTGCTTCAGCTTCTATCAGTATTCCTTTTAATCTTTTACAAAATGCTATGGGAATTATCCTTGCTTCCATCATTTTACCCGTTTTGATAAAGGTACCACAGATTAGAAAAATGGTTGAAGAGAAGTAATTATTTATGATGGTATCTTAGCATAATTTAGGCAATACGAAGAGTGTTATATACTCACAATACCCAAAATCCCATTAATTATTAAATTGAATACACAATAGATACTAAAACTTTACTCCTGCGTTCTAACGGTTATAATTATTTATTACTTTACTTTTACTTCAAAAATGTATCTACTGAGTATTCTACACTTTCAGTAAATACGTCGACATTTACCCATATAATACTCGTTTCGGGAAATAAAATATCCTGATATCCTGGAAGAAAGTTACTCCTAGATATAGAATGAAAATTTGAAATCTATATGTAAATAGAATTATTTGAATACCATTGATTTATATTATAACTATATGTAATAGATTTTATAAGATTAAATCAGATATCTCGTCATTGACAAGCTTCATTATTGATTTTATAATTGAATATATCGGAACTGGCGGATGTGTGGTTAACCACGAGGGACCGATAGAAAGCTTGCTAGAATAAAGCTGATTAACGAATGTCGACCGCCTGGGCAAATGCTCAGGCGGTTTTATGATTCATATTTTTAATACCTGAGCATCAATTATCCCTACTATTTCACTTAGTTGTTTCGGACTGCTTTAGCATTCTTAAGAGAGTCCTCGGTACATACACAAAAATAAGTACTTAAATCTTCCACTCAACCGTTTGTGTATTTGCTAAAACAATTAAATTTTTGCATGCGCATAGCCACGATAAAAAGGCTTACGAAGCGCGGAAAGGAAATTTATGAATGCTTGGTATGATTTTAAGCCCGGTAAATGGCAAACAGATATTAATGTACGAGATTTCATTCTAAATAATTATACTCCCTATGAAGGAGACGAAAATTTTCTGACTACTGCAACGGCTCGCACAACAAAATTAAATACAAAATATATGGAGCTAACAAAAATAGAACATGAAAAAGGTGTATTATCTATAAATACGGATAAGGTAAGTTCTCTTCTTACGTACAAACCATCCTACTTGGATAAAGAAAATGAAATCATCTTCGGTTTTCAAACAGATGCTCCATTAAAAAGAGGAGTAAATCCATTCGGTGGTATTAGAATGGCACGCCAGGCTTGTGAAGCATATGGTTATACTCTCTCGAAAGAGGTGGAGGAACATTTTCGCTATCGCACTACACATAATGATGGTGTCTTCCGTGTATACACTCCGGAGATGAGAAACGCCAGAAAGTGCGGAGTAATTACAGGTCTTCCTGACGCCTACGGAAGGGGTAGAATTATAGGCGATTATCGAAGAGTTGCTCTATATGGTGTTGATTTTTTAATCGAACAGAAGGAAAATGATAAGCAAGCCCTTGGACTTAAGGAAATGAATGATGAGAATATACGTACATTGGAAGAGTTATATAGACAGATTGATTTTCTCAATCAACTAAAAAAAATGGCTTCTGATTATGGCTTTGATATCTCTTCTCCGGCTTCAAATGCCAGAGAAGCTGTTCAATGGCTTTATTTTGCATATCTTGGCGCTATCAAAGAACAAAACGGTGCTGCAATGTCCTTAGGAAGAACTTCAACCTTTTTAGATATCTACTTTGAGAGAGACTTAAAAAAAGGTATTATTACAGAAATTCAAGCTCAGGAAATCATTGATCAGTTTGTTCTAAAACTACGTATGGCAAGACAACTGCGGACCCCTGAGTATAATGAATTGTATGCTGGTGATCCTACCTGGGTTACTGAATCAATCGGCGGCATAACCGAGGATGGACGCAGTATGGTAACTAAGAATAGCTACCGCTTTTTAAATACCCTCTCAACCCTTTCCCCTGCACCTGAGCCCAACCTAACTGTACTTTGGTCAAGCAAACTTCCTGAAGCATTTAAAAATTACTGTGCGAAAATGTCAATTGAAACAGATTCCATCCAATATGAAAATGATGATTTAATGCGCCCTGAGTATGGTGATGATTATGGAATTGCCTGCTGTGTATCAGCTATGCGTATCGGCAAACAGATGCAATTCTTCGGCGCACGCTGCAACTTGGCTAAAGTTTTGTTAATGAGTTTAAATGGCGGCCGTGATGAGAAAAGCGGAGAGCAAATCGGTCCACAGATAGAAAGTTATGCGGAAGACGAGATATTAGATTATGACAAAGTAATGAACAATCTTATCCCAATGATGCATTGGTTATGTGGACTTTATGCTAATACGATGAATGTTATTCATTATATGCATGATAAGTATGCCTATGAAAAGCTTCAAATGGCTTTACACGATACAAAAGTCGAAAGACTTATGGGCTTTGGAATAGCCGGACTTTCTGTAGTTGCTGATTCGCTTAGTGCTATTAAATATGCTAAAGTAAAGCCCGTAAAGGATGAACGAGGTATCATTTCTGATTTTATAATAGATGGTGAATATCCCGCGTTTGGTAACAACGATGATAGGGTTGACCAAATTGCACTTAAAATCGTAGATGAATTTATCACCGCACTTAGGAGTCATCCAACCTATCGAAACGCAAAACACACCTTATCGATACTGACAATTACCAGTAATGTTGTATACGGTAATAAGACCGGTTCAACCCCAGATGGAAGAAAGGCAGGCACACCCTTTGCACCGGGAGCTAACCCAATGCATGGAAGAGATAAGAAAGGTGCATTAGCCTCTTTATGCTCAGTAGCCAAGCTTCATTACGATAGTTGCCAAGACGGCATCTCCTATACCTTTTCCATAACTCCAGACACTTTAGGTAAAACCAGAACAGAGCAAACAAAAAACTTAACCGCATTACTTGATGGATATTTTTCTCAAAGTGGCCATCATATTAATGTCAATGTTTTAGACCGTGCCTTATTATTAGATGCCAAGGAACACCCTGAAAAATATCCCAACCTAACCATCCGTGTCTCTGGGTATGCCGTACGTTTTAACTCATTAAGTCCAAAGCAACAGGATGAAGTAATTGCAAGAACCTTTCATAGTAAATTGTAATTATTGGTTATTACAAAAGAGTAAATGAAAGGAAGTAAGCAAGCTAGAACTACCAATATTATAGAAGCAGTAAAATAAACCGCAGTATAAGCTTGCTATAAGCCTATACTGCGGTTTAACCATGTAAATTATTTTTAGTTATAATTATTAATATGATATCAGGGACAAAAGTTCATCTCATAAATGCTCTTTGTGAAACTCACAAAAAGTGTATCAGATCTCTTTTTGAACATTTGAATGTTTCAGTTTTGGGAAGCTTCAACATATAAATAGTCAATTCTTACCTTTTTTCCGACATTATTGATATCTTAGAAGAGCAATTAAATATATCATGTAGATAGACTACTTTATATACTATATTATGATTTCAATATTAGTTGCAACTATCAATTTAACTGCTAATAGGTTAAATACAGTGCTATCATTTCTGAAACCTAATTTTACTCAAACTATTACTATTCTTTGCTACCTATAATATTTTTTCTATCTCCTTTTAATTTAGCAGTTTCCTCTAATATTAGGGGTTTAGCCAAATTATTTGCAGCTATGCCTACTCCCATAATCGCCCAGTATACAGGAGCTGTAGTTATACTTGAATCGTTAGTGACACCTGTTAACATATAGGCAAAAGTACCAATAAAAACTGCAATACCTACTTTAGCATAGTAACTGTTAAATCTTCCCTTTATATACAAACGAACACTGGATATAAAATACATGCCATAGAATATAAGATAAGCTATTAATGACAAGACACCTGTTTGTATCCCCTTTTGAAGATATAAATTATGTGGTTTTGTAAGAATACCTCCTCCTAAGTTTGACTTCGTCATATTTAAATAATCATTCTGCGGATATACCAGTGTATAAGTATCCGGACCTGAACCCAAAATAATATACTTTTTCAACAGGGGAATACTTCTCGACCAAATGTAACCACGGTTACTAGCAAATAACTCGTTACCCTCAAAAAACTTTGAGGGTGCAGTATATAATTTGTCAAACTTACCTACATCATTTATATAATAATATTTTCCGTCTCCTGTTTGATTAGAAAAGTACCAATTCTTATTCGCAGTATTTATATAAAATATGCCATTTTGCTCTACCCCTAAAGTAATACCTGCAAATTTTTCATCAGTAATAGACAGTGTATTCGTTGCTGCGTCATAGGTACAGGGGATTGGATTCATATCTTTATCATACGGTATGATTGACGCTGTTTGATCATCATTTAATGAATACGTAACATATAGTTTATTTTGATTATATGTCAATGAAACATTATCATCATTCGTATTCATTTCAGAAATAGGGTAGGTCCAAGAATTATTCTTAAACATATTTTTTATACGTTGTTCAATTACTCTGTCAGTCAGACTATTTGCTACAAACAATGAAATGATTAATAGTATTATTACTGGAATTGTTATATAAATTCTCTTTAATAAATAGCGCCACATAAATACAAGTGCAAAAAGAATAGCTATACCTGCACATAAGATACCCGTAACTGAACCAGAGCCTACAATACAGATGGCTAGTCCAATCATAGCAAATGCTAAAATAATAATATGTTTTATCTTTTTCGTAAAAAGCAGAAGAAGCATAATTATAGGTAACAATAATGCAACATAGACTCCTACATAATTTGGATTAAATAAAGTTAGATATACTCTATTATTACCAAAATTTAATGAAATATCATGTGTTTTAATAAACTCACTAGGAAAAATTAATCCCTTTCCAAATTCAGTCATATTCAAATCATGACCTATAAATTGCATTATACCAATAACGCTCATAATAAATGCTGCTATTAATATATATGTAACTAGTGTTCTTAAGTCATGCTCATTTTTAATAAATAGAAAAGTATAATATGCAATCACACAATACCCAAGTAAAGCAAATACATTTTCAAACTGATCAAAACTACCGGAATAACTAAAGGATGAATACTTAGAAAATACTGCAGATAATAGAGATAATGCAGCGTAAACAGCTAAAGGAATAAATACAGGTAGAAAGCGAATACTTTTTTTATCAAAATAAGTCTTAAATGCAGTAATCGTAATCATAAGGCCTGATATGATTACTACCCACCACTGTTTATAATACAAGAAATAATCTTCTCTGCTTCCATTCGTGTTAAACCAAGTATACTTTGACATACCGCTATCATATAACTTATATTTCATAATTAATGGAATAATACAAATTACAATAAATATAGGTATTAAATAAT
Source organism: Bacillota bacterium (assembly GCA_023421505.1). Taxonomy (GTDB): domain Bacteria; phylum Bacillota; class Clostridia; order Lachnospirales; family Lachnospiraceae; genus Mobilitalea. Next base: position 97,788 of record JAEZTJ010000009.1, on the reverse strand, counting down.
AGTTCTTCTTTTTATCATCGTTTACTATTCTATTTTTACTACTCTTGCCACTTTCAATTCTAATTGCTGCATTACTCGTTCGTTGCTTGGTATTATTTTTCCTATTTGACATCCTTAATTCCTCCTGTATATAAGTACGAATTAGATTATACTATATAAATTAGAACTATTCAACACAAGCCTAAACGAATAGTATTCTTACGTTAATATAATTATTCCATACTATATCATTTTCAACACTAAACATCTCAGTAGTAATGAAGATTACAAATAAGTACAAATACTATGGGTTAGCAAGATTTATAATAAACTAATAATATATTATTGACTAACTTATAATTAAGCCAAAAAAGACCTATCAACAACGTTGATAGGTCTTTTCGTAAAGACTAATTACTATTTATAATTAAGTCCTTGATTAACTGTTACTTTATGTGTATAAGTATAGCCACCTATAGTCTCAGTATACTTAACAGATTTAACCCAAATGTAACCTGCTAAATCACCATCGTAATCTGTTGCATCCATTGTGATCTGGCCTGATACATCTGCACCATTCATTGTAACCTTGAGGCATGTTTGAGCAATTGTTGTAGGGCTAGCAGAGTTAAAGGTTGCAGATTTAACTTCAGCAAATACAGGCTTTGTCTGAGTATCTTTTACAGTGAAGAATTCATGAGCAACATTAACCCAATCCATACCAGTTCCAACTGTTTTATACTCATAAGCATCTATTTGATAGTAACCTTCAGCAACTTTTGTAAGAGCTGAACCACTTACACTTGTTAAATCAAAACTGTTGGTACCCAATGTAGTCTGCTTACCATCTTTATCTGTAACAACTACCTTGAAGTTTGAACCTGTAATAGAAGGTCTTGTTGTCTTAGTTCCTGACATACCGAATAAATCAACGGTTAATACCGGTCTCTGATTAGTAGTAGTAATCTTGCTGTCAACTTCTTTCAAGCTATTTGTACCTAATGATAACATATAGGTAGAAGCAACGTTAGAAGTAGGTGCATTTACATGAACTCTAATAACTTTCTCAAGTCCATTAGCAGAGATCTTATACTGGTAATCACCTGTAGCAGCGCCAGCACCAGCGAAAACAACCTTCTTATTAGCTAAGTCTACAGAAGCAATATTAGATGCAGGTCCTGTTAATTTAGTTACTGTGAAGTTAGAAAGAGCAACTTCATCGCCTAAAAGATCTACAACCTTTACTGTTACAGCGTCAGTATCTAAAACACTTACGCTATTAGATAAAGTAACATCTTCTTTACCTAAATTCATAATCTTAGCACTTCTCTTCTCACTTACCTGAATTGCAATTGTAGCAACTGCTGCATCATTAAGTTTTACAACTACTGTTACAGCACCTGGCTTAAATGCATATACATTACCAGTATTGTTGATGTACAGTATAGAAGCATCAGATGATTCATATTTAAATTTACCAGATTGAGCTACATCACTACTATCTACTGTACTTGTTGAAGTACCTGTTGTAGTATTAAGCTTAACGAATAATTTTCTGTTAGAATCTTCTGCTGCAATCTTCTGATAAACTTCATTGTAGTTAGGTCCTGCTACTTTAGCTGTATCAACAATTGTCCAAGCATTTACGGAACCTACAACTGTAGATGGAGCATCAACACAAGCAATAACTCCCTTAGCAGTAAGATTTCCTATTTCACCTGTATTATCATACTTATAACTATGATAGGTTGCAGTAACTTCTGTTGATTCACCCTTATTATACATAACCAGCTTTTTAGATACTGAATTATAATATAGGCTCTTAGAAGCAACATCAAAGGTTACCGCTGTTGATAATTCAACAGTTGTAATATCAACACCGTTTGCATCTAATAAGGTAGCTTCAAGATCTGTTTCTTTACTAACTACAGCTTCCTTTGTCTTAACAACGATAGAAGCAACGTTCTCAGCTTTAGCTACAGCTGACTTAAATTTAACTGACTCTAAATCTGTAAACTTAACAACATAATCAGAACCCTGTGATAAATTAACGTAGAAATCAACAGTTGCTGTCTTATTGTCATCGCTCATTTTAACAGATTTAACAGAATTATTCTTTACCTCTGCAGTACCAACCATAGCATAGAAGCTAATGTTCTTAGCTACGTCAGTCATAGGAGAGTCAAATTTAACTTCTACAGTATCAAGATCTTTCTGAGTAGCTGTCATTGTAGCAGCTACTTTAACATCAACGCTGTTAGATGCTAATACACCAACAGTTGATGTAGGATCATTTAAAGCTTTCCATGCATTGTACTTCTCAACTGACTGGAAGGATAATGCTGTAACTTTGTATGTACCAGCTTCTGTTGCCTTGAATACACCTGCATCATTGATTGTAGCCTTGTCAGCTTTGTCAACAATCCATCTTGTAACAGCCGTAGTATTTTTTGTATTACCGCCGAATGTTGTGTATGTTCTGTTGAAATCATACTCTGCACCAACAGCAACTGCCTTCTCAGGCTTGTTGGAGATTGTTACAGTTTTGATGTTATCTTTTACGATAACACTAGCAGAAAGCTTAACATCTTTCTTACCTTTTTTGGAGATAACAACTGTAACCTTTGTTGTACCTTTAGCTACTGCTGTTGTTAATCCTGTAGCTTTATCAACGATTGCTACATTCTTGTCTGCAGATGACCAAGCATACTTGGATCCTGCAACCTTGTTCTTAATGTTGAAGTCATATTCATTTCTGCTTTCTTCACCAAGGAATAAATACTTCTTAGTGGAGCTGAGCTTAGGACTGGATGCTGCAAAAGCACCAGCAGCTGGAGCGACAAGAGAAACGATCATCGCTAAAGCTAAAATGAAGGATAACTTCTTAAAGAAACTCTTCTTCATATTCTTACTTCCTCCTTAAAATATATGGTTTGGTATTATATTGTGCGCCCCTTATCACCTTCCACAAAGTTTGTAACCCCCGCAAAATTTAGAAAGGTAACGCTTCATATAATCTTCCAACAACAAGATGATTATAACAATAAAGGAAAAAAAGGTCAAGTCCTTTTATCCGATTAATTTGGATAATTTACCAATTGATCAGACTCCTAAATTGCCGTAAAACACTGTGTTTGGCAGATTATATCTTAGTCAAAATGCTTACCAGGAATTGACCTGATTATTCATTCGCCACAGTTCAGTCTTCCTCATATCAAATGCAGAATAGGATGTGACTTCATCTGATACTTGGGTCTTACTTGTGGGTCCTGTCTGATTGCTTTGACTATAGATATAATATGCACTTTGTATGTGTCAAATTTATGTCATGCATTTGTCACAATTAGATTATTTTCAATATATCCTCAACATTTGCCTGCATTTGACTGATTTCACATACTTTTTTATGGAGCACCGGTGCGGTACGTATTTCTTCTACAGCCTTAGGTATCTCGGTATTAGATACTTTTTTCAGTAATTTCGCCTGTTCATAATCATCCTCAGGAAGCTCCTCATATTTAAGAGCTGCTAAAACACTATTGGCAAATTTATAGGGACTGGCAGTTGATACAATTACTGTCTTAGCCATATCATTGGTTTTCTCGATATATTCATGATATACTCCTGCCGCCACTGCAGTATGGGTATCCATAACATATCCATCATTTTGGTATACCCGGTTGATTGCTTCACGGGTTTTTTCTTCAGAAGTCCACCCCCCGATAAAATCGTTAAGCTTTGCCTTCATGTTATCCGTTATTTCATATATTCCGCTATTAGTTAAAGCTTTCATTAGTTGTGCTGTTCGATCTGAAGAATTATCAGCTATATGATAAATCAAGCGCTCAAGATTACTGGAAACAAGAATATCCATGGAGGGGGATTCTGTCAGAATAAACTCCCTGTTCTTATCGTAACGTCCTGTCTGGAAGAAATCATATAATACTTTATTCTCGTTCGATGCACAAATCAATTTATGAATAGGAACCCCCATACATTTTGCATAATAAGCCGCAAGAATGTTACCAAAATTACCTGTCGGTACGACAAAATTAATTTTCTCACCTTGCGAAATCTGTTTCTTCCTATATAAATATGCATAGGAGTATACGTAATAAACAATTTGCGGTACCAAACGGCCTATATTAATCGAATTTGCTGATGAGAACAGGTATCCTGCCTTTTTCATACGTTCAGCGAGTTCTTTATTGCCAAACATCATTTTTACACCCGTCTGTGCATCATCAAAGTTACCCAGTATTCCGATTACGTTTGTATTATCGCCCTTCTGTGTTACCATCTGCTTTTCTTGTACACTGCTTACTCCGTCTTTCGGATAGAATACAATTATTTTGGTACCGGGTACATCAGCAAAGCCAGCCAAAGCAGCTTTTCCTGTATCACCCGAAGTTGCAGTCAGTATCACAATCTCTTCCTTAACATTGTTCTTCTTAGCTGCTTTTGTAAGAAGATGCGGTAAAATAGATAATGCCATGTCCTTAAATGCAATTGTTGAACCATGAAATAATTCCAGATAATAAGATTGTCCCACCTGTTTTAAGGGTGCAATCTCAGGTGTATCAAATTTGCTGTCATATGCTTTATTAATGCAATCCTTTAATTCCTCCTCCGAATAATCGGTAAGAAATAGTTTCATGACTTCAAAGGCAAGATCACGATAATCCATTTTAGAAAGCTCTTCAAATGATTTTGTAAGCTCTGGTATGGTTTCTGGAACAAATAAACCTCCATCTGAAGATAAGCCCTGTAGAACAGCTTGGGAAGCTGTTACTCTGTTATTCGAGTCTCTTGTGCTCCTGTACATCAGGTTCATAATAAAATCCCCTTTTCTTATAATTCACTTTGTCCAAACTACCCGAACAGATATTATTTCATCCGGTATATGCTTAATCCTTAAAAGGTATAAGGCCGAAATTGGGCAAGTTTCATGTATTATAACATGCCTAAACTACGGTTACAATACTTCTATTTATTTTTGTAGAATTCATGACCCCCGTGTTTAAAAAGCCAATCTAAATTTGTATCAAACCATCTTGCACTCTTGCTACTCGTTCTTTTTTTTGCCACAAAGTATAATGCACCCTTAGAATAATCTTCTCCTTCTAGGGCCCGTTCTACAGCCTTCTTTGTAGATTTTGAAACCTTGACCGACCAGTATCTGTCATCTGACAGCGGAGAAAATTGATAATCTCCATTTGTCTTCTGAAAAATAACATCCTCAACTGTATCCGGGAAGGTATCGTCTTCTATTCTGTTAAAGATAACATTTGCAATTAAAATCTTTCCAATCATATCCTCACCGGAGGCTTCTGCTTCCACAATTCTCTCTAGCATTGAAATTTCTTTCTTTGTAATACTTCCGTAAGCGGTTCTGACTTTCTCCTCAATCACTGCTGCTTTCGTTTTTGACTTTCCAGATTTACTTACTGAATGTTCTGTTATATCAGCTGGATTAAGGCTGACAGCTTGTTCAAATAAGCTGTTAAAGGTTTCTTCATCCATTGAATTTCCTAACAGCCATATCGTGTCTCCAGTACCGGATATGCTACTAGATACCACTCTGGTTTCCTGATTTTGCTTGATATCAGAAATACCATATGGATTTATTAAATTTGTTTTCATTAGTGAAATGGGATAATTTGCAGAAGCACGCTCATCTAACAGCTGTACTTCATTTAATTTTCTTGTCTCTTCTTCCGTATCTAAGCTGATTCCGGCTGCTGCTGAATTGATATTATAGAAAACATCAGATCCTAATACCAACATCACAGCGGCAATGATATAGGCCGCAAAAACCATGATAAAGCCATATTGACTCTCATGCAGCTTTCTCTTTTGAAGAAACGAATATATAATAGACATACTCTTTCCTCTTTTCTTTTTATTAAAAACGCGTATTTTTGTTTCCAATTTATGGTACTTTTTTAAACAGCTATCATGCATTATATGTAACAGTCTTTTTTGTGTCAATAAGCCAGTACGAATTTCGTTATAAACCACGATTAACATTTTCCATATATTGTATTGTCAAGTTATTTATACCAGATTATTTCTAATTACAGAGAAAGTTTCCTGTTAATAATGCACAAGATATTTTTAACAAATTATTAAGCATATATTAAATATTTTACGCGTCATTCTATGAAAATATGCATATTCTACTCAAATAGTCCGTAATTTGCTGTAAATCAAGCACGTTCTACATTTGTGGAACTTAATAAATTGTTAATATACTTGTTAATGTATGCAATAATTTGTTAGGGATTATTGCATACCAATATTGTTTCTGATATATTTTTAAAAGAGAGTTGCAGTTAGTTTTTTCTGTAGTATTACATTAGACGATTGTGAAACTATATAGTTTTATTAATTGTATATACAATACTTATAATTACTGAGTTTCGCAAATGCGTATGCACTAATACAGTATATGGAGGTAGGTATATGTTACCCGGAGTTTATTCGGCTATGAAAAGGAATGGCGAGTGTTATTTCAGAGCATCCGTTACTTTTGGTGGAAAGCACATAAGTCTTGGCAGTTATGATAATGAAGCTAATGCGAATAAGGCCTATCTCCTATCCTGCGAGGTACTTGACAGGCAATCAGAATGGATTATAGCTAATTATCCTGAAGGTTGTGTGATATCTTTTCATAAATGGGTTGTTTTAATTAACTTTCGAGACAACCGAATTTATTTTAAAAACCCTATTTACCTAAGAAAAAAATACTTTTTATACTATATAGATCAGGGGACTTGCCTTAAGTTTGATGCGGATGATTTATTTTATTATGCTAATCATAAAATATTAAAAAGAGGCGGACATCTTTTCGTATCCGATTATGGAATGCAGGTAGGTATTCTTTCACGCTACGGCATTAAAAATTATGCTGTGCCCGGTAGAGATTATGTCTTTGTGAATGGAGACGATAAGGATTTTAGCTATCATAATATTGAAATAATAAACCGCTTTCAAGGGGTGACAAAATCAGTTCGAAGGGGGAAGACTGAATATATCTCCAAAATCCATATTAATGGAGATTTTCTGATCGGACGTTATTCTACGGAAATTGAAGCTGCTATCGCATATAATAAGGCGATAATAGTATTAAAAAATTGCGGAATTACAAAAAATTATCAAAGGAATTATATTGAGGGCATAGATGAGATAGCATATGCTTCCTTATTCCAGAAAATCAGAATTTCAAAGAAATTTGTCGCCTTTACTGAGACCGTAAATTCTAAAAATGTGTAGATTATCAGATGATATTTTAATAAAATTTTAATTTTTTTTAAAAAAGACTACCTTTATTTTGATTGTGTGGTATAATATAGTTATATTTTTTCTTCTTCCGTTTTCATAGTTCGCAAATTGAAGCCATCGATTATTCCATTAAGCATTGCAATACATTCGGAATGTATTAGCTTACAGTGGGTATACCGATGGCTCAATTTGTTTTTATTCATTGTGTATAAGATTTCAGACTAACGGTTCATTTCTTAGTTCTACTGTAAAAATAGTACAATCGCAATCACTTTTAGCGAATATGATACCTCCATGCATTTCTATAATACTCTGTGCGATTGCAAGTCCTAACCCGCTACCACCAGTTTCTCTTGATCTGGAGGTTTCCACTCTATAAAAGCGTGTAAAAATCCTATCTAAATCCTCGCTTGGGATAATAATGCCATAATTCGTGATTGTTATATCAATACCTATATCTTTCTTTAATAATTTTATCAGAATGTTCTTTCCATCCTTACCATATTTAATAGCGTTACTAATCAAATTCGCAAATGCTCTTGCTAGCAAATTTCCATCTGCCTTAATAATTGCAGATGCAGTGTCTGTATTAAATTCGTAATCAAGTTGATATTCAGCGAAGCTTGGATAAAACTCATCAATCAGCTGATTCATCAATTTAACCATATCAACCTCAGTATAGGTAGCTTTAACTTCACCAAAATTGAATTTAGTATATGTAAATAGATCTTCAATCAGTTTCTCAAGGCGCTTTGATTTATTATAAGCGATACTGATATATTTCATCTGCGTATCGTGATTAAGTTTCTTTGAAGATACCAAATCAAGGTATCCTATAATTGAGGTTAACGGCGTTCGTAGATCATGGGCAATACTGGTAATGAGTTCATTTTTAGAATTCTCTATCCTTCTTTCATTCTCCATTATTTCTTTTATATTATCTGCCATCTGATTAAGCTTTTCAGCAAGAAAGGCGAATTCATCCTCATTTTTAACAGCAATTCGATTATTTAAATTACCTTGAGATATCTGATTAATCCCTTCAGAAATTTCTCTGATATAGTTAATAAATTTTTTGGTAAGCATTAGAAAGAAGCTGATAAACATTATTATGCCGATAACAATGCAAATCATTGAAACAATAACTGTAGAAGCACCTGACAGATTCTTTATATTACCTCTGAATATTATATATATTCCAACAATAACTACTGTGATGGTCAGTAACGTATAAAACAAGCTTAATAGACTATAAAGTACTATCTCGAACCGAAAGCTTCTGAAAATATTATTCTTCAATCTTATATCCTACTCCCCATACTGTTTTAATAATTTGAGAATTCTGACTATCCATCTCTATTTTCTCTCTGATGCGCCGGATATGTACCATTACCGTGTTATTGGCTTCAAACATTTTTTCATTCCAGACTCTCTCGAAAATTTCATCTGTTGAAAATACTCTTCCTACGTTGCTGGCTAATAGATACAGTATGTCAAACTCTATCGGTGTAAGCTTAACATCCTTTCCATATGCGCTGACCTTATGGTTATCTTTGTTTATTATTAGATGGTCAAGAACTATTTCTTTATCCAGCTTATCATCATGTATATTCGGATTAAACTTAGTATATCTTCTTAACTGGGATTTTACGCGTGCTGTCAGCTCAAGTGGGTTAAAAGGCTTAATTACATAATCATCTGCACCAGTTCCAAGACCGATAATTTTATCAAGATCAGTTGATTTTGCACTTAGCATAATAATCGGCACTGTACTGGTCTCTCTTATTTTCTTACACATGGTCAGTCCATCCATCCCTGGCATCATGATATCCAATATTACAAGTTTAACATCTGACGACTCTAAAATTTGCAGTCCCTCTCTGGCAGTATTGGATTTGAGAACAAAATATCCCTCGCTTACCAGATGTATTTCCACTAGATCAGCTATATCCTTGTCATCATCCACCACTAATATCTGGGCCTGTTCCATTTAAAATACCTCCTTGTTAATCAAAGCAAACTAATTGACTTTATCATATCATAATGCACAACAAAAATCCTTACATTTTTCTTAAACCTTTCGTAAGCACCGCTTACATTCTAATCACCAAATACATCAAGTAAAAGAGCGGCTCCTATTCAGAAGTATTGGTGACATCGCCACAATCGTTACCTATATGGCTGTGAACAGTAACAGCCTTTATTTAAATGATACGCTTTCCATTCAATTCTCATTTACAAGGATGTTTTCTTATGGTAGAATAACAGCTGTGAGTAGTACAGATGATCGCGCCTATTTATAGGTGAGGAAAGTCCGGGCTTCACAGGGCAGAGTGCCGGATAACGTCCGGTGGAGGCGACTCCAAGGCTAGTGCAACAGAAATATACCGCCGAATTATTTATTTTTAAATATTTGGGTAAGGATGGAAAGGTGGCTTAAGAGACCACCGCCTTGCTGGTAACAGCAGGGGCAGATGTAAACCCCACTCGAAGCAAGACCGAACATAAAGCGATACGGCTGCCCGCCGTGCTTTAGGGTTGGTCGCGTAGTATCTGCGCAAGCGGGTATTTGAGCCATATGGCGACATGTGGTCAAGATAGATGATCATCTAATACAGAACCCGGCTTATAGTGCTACTCATATCATATGACTATTTCACCCGCCTTACGGCGGGTGTTTTTTGTTTTATTCAATAAACTACTAAGCATTCCTATCATACTTTAAAGCAGCTGCCCCCGACAAACTCCTTCAGAATTGAATTTTGCGGTACCACTTCACTGGGTGTGCCTACAAAATAATCAAGAAACTTTAATAACCTCTTTGCCTCGATATATTCCTCACAATTTCTGTCAATTCCAAATAAAATTGGTTCCGCATACAGCTTTAATACGGCCAGTTCGTAGATTAATGCAGAATTAAACATAACATCTGCATCCTCTTGAAAAGGAAATATATTCTCATCCTCTCCCCTTCGTACAGACGGCCACATTGAAATGGTCCTCTGTGCAGAAGCTCCCCTGGTTCGTGCATCACGCACCATTCTGCGAATTAAACGACCATCTGTAGTAGGAATCCGGTTATGCTCATCGATATTTAGCTGCGTTAATGCACTGATATAAATCTTAAATTTACTTTCTCTTGGTAAGGAATAGGATAAGGCATCATTTAGGCCATGGATCCCTTCAATAACCAGTATATCCTCCGGTCCTAATGTTAGATAGTTTCCCTTATATTCTCTTTTCCCGGATAGAAAATTAAAATTTGGTATGTCAACCGTTTTACCATTCAGTAAATCAGTCATATCTTTATTAAATTGCTCAACATCAATTGCCTGAAGACATTCAAAATTAAAATTTCCCTTTTCATCCTTCGGTGTTTTCTCTCTATCCACAAAATAATTATCGACAGCAATAGGATGAGGTTTTAATCCATGTGCCTTAAGCTGAATGCTCAGACGATAGGAGAAGGTTGTCTTTCCGGAAGAGGAGGGGCCGGCTATCATAATGAATTTGCTCTTACCGGAAGCTTTAATCATCTCAGCTATATCGCTGATTTTCTTTTCCTGAAGTGCCTCTTGAACTAGTATCAGTTCATTCATTTTTCCCTGGGCTATCACATCATTTAGTGCTCCTACATTCGGTATCTCAAGCATTTTTGCCCACTGATTTGCTTCCTTTAGAGTCTCAAACAGTTTTACCTGCGGAGTAAAAGCTTCTACTACTGTAGGCATCTTCTTTTTAGGAAGGATCAGCAGAAAACCTGTATCATATTCTATTAAATTAAAATATTTTAACATGCCGGAGCTCGGCGGCATATATCCATAGTAATAATCCTCAAAACCATCCAGATTATAGATATTTGCCTTTGATACACGCCTATAACGAAAAAGCTTTTCCTTATCATACATCCGATAATGTCGGAATAACTCTATTGCATCATCCGTTCCAATACTACGCTTAATAAAAGGGATATCCCGTTCAACGATATCCTGCATTCTTTTCTTTACGGCCTGAATGCGCTCTTTGGTAATCGGTATCTTTCCGGCGTAATCACAGTAAAGACCATTCCCTATCGTATATTCTATTGATACCTTATCAACGTTTTCCGTACCAAATTCCGCATAGAAGGCTTTGAGCATAACCAAAATCATACCCCGCATATAAGTTTTGCCGCCTGCATCTTCCGCCGTTGTGACAAAACGTATGTGGCTGTTATCGGCTGCCCTTTTAAATAATTCTCTAAGTTTATTATTTGCAAAAGCTAATATAATCTGTTCTTTGTAATCCTTCTGAAAATCCCGGCTTATTTCAAGAAGCGTTGTGTTACTTGGATATTCATATTCTATATCATTTATAAATATTTTTATTTTATCGCTCATCTTAACCTCCTATGACGCCGCTTTGCGACATCTCAAATAGTGATGAAGAAGCTTGGAATGAGCACAGCGTGTCATTATAAGCTTCTTCCAAAGTGTGAAGATGCACTTTTTTCACACTAACCAACCATTCCCATCTATTCTCTGCCAAATTCTTTATTCTTATGTTATATTATCCTTCTTATTTTTCATAATAACATAACATGCCTGCCCTTTGAATTAGTTTGTGCCGAGGATGACGCAGGCACAAACTTTGAGGTGTGAATTATTCTTTTCAATAATTCACACTAACACCTATGCCTTTTGGGCATAAATCCTGAAGAATAGCGTCTTTTGCTATTCTTAACAAGCCTCGTATGCAAGGCTTTGGGCCTCCTATTGACAGTTATGCGAAACGCGTGGAGTTCTTCCCACACTAATAATAAGCTAGTCCAGCGCGGTTCAAATCAATCCTGTCCTGAATTTCATTTTTACGCTGCAGTGCGGAATCGGATTTTCCATCTTCCATTGTTTTTAGTATTTCATCACATATTTTTAAATCCCAGATTAAATATTCTTCCAGTATCTTGTTCTTCTGTTCCAGAAGCAGTCTCCCATAATAAATATGTTCTTTCCTGATCAGTTGATAGGACTCCACATTATCGATATCCTCTAGAGGAACTGCCTTTATTATAACATAATATTTACCTTCATCCTTTATCATATTCTCATTTATTATGATAAAATTATAATCCGTCAGCAGCTGCCTCACTTTAAATATCTCAGATTGAGGCTGTAGTATCAGCTCCTTAGTTTCTTTCACTATTTCCATACACTCCGATAAAATTTGAGATGTAAGTCCGCCACCCATTCCGGCTATAATTATAGTATCCGCTTCATTGGGCATCAGTTTTCTTAAGCCGTCAGATTTTCGCACCTCTATTAGCTCTTCACATTGATACTTTATTATATTTTCTTCGGCTCTATCTAACGGGCCTTGATTAATATCCATTGCAATAATATATGATGAAATCTTCTGTTTTGCCAGATAAATTGAGGTATAGGCATGGTCACAGCCAACATCCGCCACTCGATTTCCCGGTGTTACAAGTTCTGCCACTGTCTTTAAACGTTTTGATAACTGCATGTTATTCTCCATTTGGGTATTTTCATCATTTTATCACGATATATTGAAATAGTACAACACTAATATAAACGTTACAAGCTTTTTATGGAACAAAAACCGGCTACCATCTTCTATTGCTGAAGGGTGCCGGCTTTTCAGAGGTCACTCTGACGTCTGATACTTATTCTTTCACTAAATCTTAAATTTCTTTCACTTTGTAAATACAAAAGACTCTATTTCAAATAATTGTCTTCCTTGAAACATTTGGGCCCCCCAACCTTCTGCGATATCCTCAGCTAATAGAAATAATGCATGATTCCCTGTAACATTTCTAACCACTGCTCTGCAAATTTGATCATCCATACCTATCTCACAAATACCAATTACAGTACCGTTCTCATAATCATCCAACATGATTTTAATTCTACTACGACATCCAATTCCCCTGATTTTTACAGCAAACTCCATTGTTTCACTGGAATTATCATAGCCAAAATCAAAATATCGAAATCCAATAACGCATCCCTTTTGAATATTAGTCACCACTCTGTCAAGTTCGTTGCGTTCTGTAACAAAGGCTCCTCCTTTTATAATACAGGCGATATCCGCAGGTGTCTGCCTGTATGGATTCAAGGCCACTTCAAACCCCAAAGAAGTCATCTTTATCTGTGGGATTGTACCATCCGAACAGATTTGAATTTTTTCCACACAGGCTCTTCTGGAAAAAACTGTGTTATTCGTCATTCGATGATAAAAAATATACCATTGTTCATTTATACAACAAATTGAGCCATGATTATTACCGCCTGGATAATCCTCACCATTATCAACAATAATTCCTCGATATGTAAATGGACCTTTGGGCGACTTTGAAGTAGCATAGGCAAGACAGCTACCTCTTTTGGGTGAATAAATCATGTAATAAATATCGCCTATCTTACGCATAGAGCAGGCTTCAAAAAAGGCAAACGGTTCATCTACCGGGATGATATGCTTTTGGAAGGAACCTTCCAAAATTTCATACATATTATCGGGATTGACTTCCGCCATATAAGAGCGCTCATATCCACAATAAATATATACCTTTCCATCCTCATCAACGAATACACCTGGGTCTACAAAAATCCCCCTATCGAACCCTTCTAAATTATCTGGCATAGGGTACTGATACTTTGACAGTAATTGAAACGGCCCTTCCGGTTTGTCGCTGACTGCCACACACCCCTTCGAATCTACAACATAGGCAAAAAGATAATACTTTCCATCTTTCTCAACCACATCAGGAGCATAAAGCTCCCGCTCCGACCAATCTACATCAGAAGGGTGATCCCTATCCGATTTCGTATGAAAGCAGTCGCCATGGCACTGCCAGAAGTTAAGATTATTTAATGGTGCCGACCATACTTTTAATTTATTATCACAAAAGGAATCTGACCCTGCTTTATCATGAGAACCGTAAATATATACCCTGTCCCCAAACACACGAGGTTCTCCATCCGGGATATATTCCCATAACGATAGAAAAGGATTCGCCATAGCTATTAACCACCTTATTGCGCTGAAAACGCAACCCTTTCTTTAATAATTAGAGTCGCCTTATAAAATCAAGTCTGAATCATATATTCTCTAATTCATAAAAAACTCTGCAAGCTAAGTACAGTTTCTTTACTGTGTCTATCTTGCAGAGCCTAATTTGTCCTTAAAAAACGCTTATCCGTTAAGTTTAGTTCCCAGAAGCTGCCAATGCTGCATCCTCTGCTGCCTTACGCCTTTGTGCTTCGTTTTCCTGATATTCATTACAATCTGTCAGACCATAGCTTTCTGCTGTTGAAATCATTTCTTTTATAATGCTTTCAAAATCTGAATTAGAGGAAGCATACATAGCCCTCCAGGAATAGTTCTTAACACATTCTATAACCTGATTCCATGTAACAGTCAGCTCATCCGTCTTTACAGTCGGTGAATAAGTAGTCCCAGGCGACAGTGTATAAGGCCTGGATGCTAAATACTCATCCGTTGAGGAAGCCCCTGCATAATTCCTCCAATCCCCCTCAATCGTAGACGCAGCTGTATCTTTATTGCTTGCCCAGTATTTTCTGTTATAGGTTTCTCCATCAGAATCCAGATTTTTTGCATCCAACGCCCATGTGGTTATAGTCATCTTATCCTGTCCATCTCTAAATAATCCGCTATATCCATCTTTCAGCTCTGTATCACCGTCGGTAGCACAAGCCAGACCCAGATCAGTAAAATGAGTCTTACCCTCCTCATCATAATACCAGCAGACATCCTTGGGTCCATATAATTCAGTCATCATGCCCTCAGGTGTCGATAACCAATTGATAATAGCCATACACAATTCAGGATACTCTGTGTTGGAGCCAATCGACCAAATATAATCTCCACCATAAATACTTTGACCATAATTAATAGGAGAAGCTTCCTCTGGAATTAAGGTAAACATACCTTTCCCAGCTTCAATATGCGCCTGACTGTTGTACGCATCGGATCCCAAGAAACTAAATGGTGTAAATAAAGCAGTGCCATTACGATAATCCTCAGCGCAACCATCAAAGCCTTGTATCTCTGAGTCTGGATCCATTGCACCAGCCTGATAAAGCTTGTTGTAAAATCTCAACATATCTATATAGGGGCTATTCTCAGCAACAGCTGGAATATAGGTCTGCGTTTTCGAATCATAAAAACCAATTCCAAATTCATCATAACCATAGTAAGCTGTAACCATTGACTTAGGAAACATTACCATATTTCCATCCCAATCACTAAATAAGGATACTGCAAACGTCTTTTTACCATTTTCGTCAGTAGGTTCTAGCTGCTGCATCTTAATTAGTACATCAGCAAAGTCATTCATATTCTTAACCTTAGGATATTCAAGCTTCTTATACAAATCCCAGCGAGTTGACCATGCATAGGTAAAGCTGGAGATATCTGTAGAATTTACACCTATATTATTGCCTAACCCATATAAAGTACCACCGGAAATATCTTTGTTTTTTTGAAGTGCAGCCTGCATATGCTCATTAATAAAGGGTCCATAATCTGCTAACAGATTATCCTCATTCCAATCCATCAGCATCCCCTTTGCAATAGCATCTTGATATTTATCATCGATGGCACCCCAGATAACGATATCTCCCATATCACCTGCTTCCATGCGGGTAGTATAGGTAGTACCGTCAGGATCCGGAATAATGTTCAGCTTTACATTGAACTTTTCTTTCAAAACTTGAGCAAACCACCCAACCTGCTCTCCCGAATAGTTTGCCGGTTTAGAATATACATCCAGCGTTACCGTATCCTTGGGAATAATGTCACTCAAATCTTCTTCAGCATCTCCTTCGACCTCCGTTGTTTCGTTTTCAGCAGAAGCATCAGAAGCTTCGGTTGTTACACCTGCTCCGCTTTCTTGCGTAGTCGGCTTGGTATCGGCTTTACACGCAGCTAATGTCAATGCCATCATTATACTTAGCAACAGACTGATACCCTTAATACTTTTCTTTTTCTTCATTATACTCTCTCCTTCTTTTTCATTTATAACTAAGAGCCTCTCGGCTCAGTTAATGAAAACAAATTATTATCTTGGCACACATCGGCAATTCATCAGCCCTTTACTGCCCCCAACATAATACCTTTTTCAAAGTATTTTTGCATAAACGGGTAAAATAACATAATCGGAATAACTGTTACCATAGCAACGGTATATTTCACCACCTTCATACCCATAATGGAGCTAACCTCCGCCTGACTTAAGGTACCCCCGGATTGCATTGTTGATGCCAGGTTAGATGCTTGATTTAGATAGATATATAGTCGATGCTGTAGAGTAAATAATTCAGGCTTTGATTGCATTAAAATCAGCGAATCCTGAAAAGAATTCCAGTGTCCAACCGCTCCAAAAATTGCTATAGTAGCAAGTATAGGCTTACATAACGGCAGCACTACCTTACTAAAGCGCTGCCAGTAGCTTGCTCCATCTAGTTGAGCACTCTCCTCCAGTGCAGCCGGAATTGACTCAATATAGGTTTTAACTAAAATCAGATTATATGGTACTACGATAGAGGGAATGATATATGCCATAAAATTATTGGTTAATCCCAGCATAGACATATTTAAATACCAAGGAATCAGACCAGCGTTTAAATACATCATAATTATTACAATACGAAACCAGAATTTACGATGCCACATCTCTTGTTTTGTGAATATATATCCACAAAGTGCAGATCCAAAAACCATTAATACGGTACCTATTACCGTGCGGGCTACAGTCATCCCCAGAGAAGTTACCAAATCACCTAACTTCATAACGGATATATAGTTGTCAAAATGTATGCCCTTAGGTAAAAAGTTAATTTTCCCTGCTAATACCAGATCATTATTACTAATTGTATTAATAAACAAGTAATAGAATGGGAAAATGCATAGTAAAGTAAAAATACCAAAGGCAGTATAGTTAATGATATCAAAAATCAAATCACTCGCTTTTGTTGGTTCTTTATGCTTCCTAATAGTTCTCAATGTACTCTCCTTCATATTCTCCCTCCTCTAAAGGATGTTCTCGCCACGTACCAACTTTGCGATCTTATTTGCGGCGAGTACCAAGACAATGCTGACAAATGATTTCAACATACCAATCACTGTAGTTAACGGAATCAATCCCTTTGTCACACCCAATGTGTATACATATAAATCAAGTACCTGTATATTTGCTGAATTTGCAGAATTTTCAAAAACCAGATATTGATCCATACCATTGGAAAGAATATTTCCAACTGATAATAGAAGCAATACGCAATAAGTCGGCAATAATTCTGGAACAGTGATATGGCGTATACGCTGAAATCTGCCGGCTCCATCCACCTTGGAGGCATCATATAGTTCCTGATCTATGCCTGAAATCGCAGCTATATATACAATTGCTCCCCATCCCAAGCTCTTCCACATACCCCAAAATAACATCTGCAGCCATACATGATCACTACTCATTAACATGTTAGTCCCAGTTGCCCATTTTTCTATACTTACCATAAAGCTACTGATGAAACCATCTGCCGAAAAAATTGATAATGCTACTGCAAAGATTAATACCCAGCTGATAAAATTCGGAACGGTTGTAAAGGTTTGTACAAAACGACGGAAACGATTGCTTTTAATTTCAGAAAGAAATATTGCAAATGCCATGCTAACCCAACTGGTTGCAAGACCCAGACCACTCATACCTAACGTGTTCTTCATAACACGCATAATATCATTACGGGTAGCATCATTTTGTAACAAATAAGTAAACCACTTAGTTCCTACAAAGTTATTCATAGATAGCACATCTCCAGCCTTGTAGTCAAAGAAAGCATAACGCCAACCCATCAATGGTAGATAACCAAATATTATTGTCAATCCTATAAAAGGCAGTGCCATTAAAAATAATTGAAATTTGGGCTCTATCTTGAGCTTTTCTGATTTATCTGCACGTTTTCCTATAACTAAAATGCTCAAACCAAATATTGTTACTACTGCCGATACTATTAACAGAACGAAAAAACACACTGGCAAGCCTGCACCAACTTTATCTATGTTAGGTGACTTTAACAGAGAATGGTAGCAGCTATAAATACCGGCTTGTCCTGCTAAAGTGATGAGACTCCCGGTTAAAATTCCAACCGTACCGATACGCTTCAGACGGTAATTTCCTAAAGTAGCACAAGCGCTTAATCCTTGCAATATAATTCCAATACAACAAACCAGACTACTAATCATCAGACTTATCATATTGGCTTCACTGAGCCATTCCTTACGGAATGCCCTTCCAAACCCTCTGGTCAGCTGACTGTAAGATGCTCCAGTTGTAAATAGAGATAAATTTCTGTTCATTAATTTTGTGATATGTGATGGATTAAATGATGGAATGAATAGAAAAATAATTCCCACCAACACAGTTAATCGTAGAACTATGTAGAGCCAATCTATTGTGCTTCTTTGAACAGTGCATTTTCGCTTACCAGCTTGTAACATCACATTCGTTTGCATAAAACGCCTCCATCGTTTGCTATTTTAATTCTCTAGCTTTGCTTCATACTGTATCCATTCAATATGTGCAATATCTTTGCATACCTTTCCGTTACCGGTTGCATATAACGCAATAAAATTGCCAGTAAAGTTACCGCCTACCTCTGTAGTCAGGTATTTGGCTTCTCCTCGCCCTAACTCATAGAATATCTCCCCATCCTTGCTGTACCTAAACGTGTAATATTCCTTAGTAGCTTCCATTTCCATATATACCACTGAATCATTATATACTGCCTTCTGTTCCAGCTTCCAGAGTGACCCTATTCTTCGACGCACGATCAGACAGATTTCTCCCTCAAGGCGGGTAAGTGCCATTTCATAATGATGGTCTCGATTCATGTAAATAGAGATACCTGTCTCTTCACCCTCAGAGAAAGGAGAAAACTCCAACTTAACGCGAGCAGTGCATGCATGGTGTTCCTGCCGAAATGCTAAAAAGGTGCTAACATCTGCATCAGAAAGTGTTGTTGCCATCCCCTGCAGAAAAAGGCCCTTTGAACCATACTTTATGTAATTATGCTCAGGATTATATAAGTAAGTCCACCGCAAACTTAGTGCTGAAGAACTAAAATCATCATAAAATTCATAGGGTTCCTCCGCCTTAGGAACCTGACTAGCTCCTTTATTAATATACATGGGCAAATCTGTCTCCAAGAGATCTGTTTGAACATGGACTTCTACAACCCCTTTATTACCAAGTATCGGCCATCCATCTACTGTCCATTGTACCGGCACAAGGAAGGATTCTCTTCCAAGATTATATTTTGGCGGGTATGATATAGGACGAACGCCCAGACATACCGCCCACCAGTTTTTATTTTTATCCTCAACTAAATCAGCATGAGCAGTTGCCATGATAGGCAGTCCTAAACTGCGGTTGCTTAAAATAGGATTGTTCTCATAGGCTTCATACGGTCCCTCTATTCTTTGACTTCTTGCAATCGTCTCCATATGTCCGTATTCTGTGCCCCCCTCAGCAATCATCAAATAATACCAGCCATCTCGCCGGTAAATATGAGGTCCCTCCGGACAGCAGGCTCCTGTCCCATACCATATAAATTTTTGTTCACTAAGGATTTCTCCTGTGTCCGGATTAATCTGGCAAAAATAAATCCCTCCATTCGTACCGCAATAATATACCTTACCATCTTCGTCAAAAAACAAGGATGGATCAATACCATTACATTTCAGCCAAATTGGTTGAGACCATTCTCCATAAGGATCAGTAGCAGAAACCACAAAATTTCCATATCGTGTATCAGTTGTATCAGACGTTGTTACGTTAGTGCATACTACATAAAATTTTCCATTATTGTAGCGAATAGTAGGTGCATAAATACCTGATGCATTAGGATTACCGTGCATCAATGGTAAATAGTCACTGTTTGTTATACAATATCCAATCTGCTCCCAATCCACCATGTTTTTGCTATGAAATATCGGAATACATGGAAAAAATTCAAATGAACTTGTTACTAGGAAGTAATCATCCCTCACACGACATATGCTAGGATCCGGATGGAAGCCTGGAATAATAGGGTTTGTATACTGCATTTTTATTTCTCCTTTTAGAGTATAATTATGTTTGTACTGGTTGCATAATCCAAATATTTTATGTATAATCAGCATACATTCCAGGGCCTACCAAATTCAAGATGAACATAAGTATAGTCTGCTAAATATTGCTGTGCCATTAGCCTATATGAACAAAAATTACTGTTATCCAATTACTGTTGAGAATCTTGCTTCACAGGCACACATGTCTGTGCGTAATTTTTCCAGGCTATTCCATAAGGCATATGGTGTCTCACCCATCAATTACATTATTCAGCTGCGCATACAGCACGCATATGAACTACTACAAAACTTTGAAATTTCTGTCTCTGATGTCGCATATCTTTGTGGTTTTCAAGATAGTAACTATTTTACAAGGCAATTTAAGTATGCCTCTGGTTTCACTCCGACAAAATATAGAGAGTTAATATTAGATTCTGGCAGGAAAGGAATGTTATAGAATTTGGTTACCCATTAGTTAAAGAACTGTCTCATTGATAAGAATAAGCGAACAACAATAAAAGAGCGCGTAATATCTCATATTACGTCGCTCTTTTATTCTATACCATTATTATCTCAAGAATAAATATTAATTATTATTTCCAGCTGCTATTGCCAATCTTTTTAGGGAATGGGAACGCAGTACCTGAAATATATAACTATATTAACATGTTAGTATCTGATCTAAAACTTTACTCCAAATAATCCTTTAACTTTCTGCTGCGGCTGGGATGCCTTAATTTACGAAGTGCTTTTGCTTCAATTTGTCGAATACGCTCTCTGGTAACATTGAATTCCTTTCCTACCTCCTCAAGGGTACGGGCACGTCCATCATCAAGACCAAAGCGCAGACGAAGTACCTTTTGTTCACGTTCTGTCAAGGTCCCAAGCACTTCCACGAGTTGTTCCTTTAATAGAGTAAAGGCTGCAGCATCTGCAGGAACGGGTACATTATCATCCTGAATAAAATCTCCGAGATGGCTGTCTTCTTCTTCACCGATCGGAGTTTCTAAGGATACCGGCTCTTGAGAAATCTTCTGAATCTCCCTTACCCGTTCCACTGGCATATTCATCACTTCAGAAATCTCCTCAGGAGAAGGCTCTCTGCCTAATTCCTGTAAAAGCTGACGTTGAACTCTGGTTAATTTATTAATTGTTTCTACCATATGCACCGGAATACGAATGGTTCTTGCCTGGTCCGCTATTGCTCTTGTGATAGCCTGCCTGATCCACCAAGTAGCATAAGTACTAAATTTATACCCCTTACGATAATCAAATTTCTC
Source organism: Bacillota bacterium (assembly GCA_023421505.1). Taxonomy (GTDB): domain Bacteria; phylum Bacillota; class Clostridia; order Lachnospirales; family Lachnospiraceae; genus Mobilitalea. The sequence continues at coordinate 76,120 of JAEZTJ010000009.1, read as the reverse complement.
TACTGCTTTAATGAGGCCTAAATTACCTTCCTGAATTAAGTCCAAAAATAGCATACCTCGTCCAACATAACGTTTCGCAATGCTGACTACCAGACGAAGATTAGCTTCTGCCAAGCGTTTTTTGGCATAATCATCCCCATCCTCCATTTTTCTTGCCAGTTCAATCTCTTCATCCGCATTTAGAAGCTGCACCTTACCGATTTCCTTCAAATACATACGGACAGGATCTTCGATGTTAATACCTTCAGGAATAGTCAAATCTATGGTTTCTAATTCTTCCTCGTCATCGAGAATGATATCCTCCTCATCCTCTTCTGATATTCTGAGGACATCGACGTTATGCTTATCGAGGAAATCATATATCTTCTCAATTCGCTGGGCATCAAGCTCCATATCTGCAAAAAAGTCATTTACTTCCTGGAATTCAAGCACATTTTTCTTCTTTTCTGCAAATACCAGTAATTCCTTCAGTCTCTCAGTAAATTTAATTATATTTTCGTCCATAGATAATCCTTCCTTCTTAAACTCTTTTTATATTTTAACCATCATTTGATGAAATATGCAATATCTTCAAGCCGTCACTGCAGGCAGGTTTATTACTTACAAAATACCGGATATTGCATGCTGCTGGTTAATTCGTAAATGGTATGCTGCGTTTTTTTAATTCCTTCTTTTCTGTAATTATCTTCATTAATAACGCTGTATCATTACTCTCGATGGCTTTTAGGCTCTGCTTGTCCAGACTGTTTTCCTTTAGTCTTATAATCGTATCATTCAAAGCCTTTTGTCTTACTGTTTCATCCATCTCACCTCTGATTTGTGCCGAAAAGAGTCCCGCAACCTCAGATTGCTCTTCTTTGTTTTGAAAACAATTTATAATCTTCGCAGGGTTAACACTATGTTCCTTTTCATATGAATCAAAAACCAATCTGGCTACCTCTGCATATATTCCCTCTGTAAAATCCTCCGGTCCCAAATAACCTTTGATTATCTCGAATAAATGATTATCCTCAATCAGCCAGGTAAGCATTAGCTTCTGTGACTTTAGTATGCCGCCTTCAGGACTTTTCTTACCCTTTGCTTCTTCATAAGGCCTAGTAAATCTAGAATCACTTAGACCGGTAACAAGCTGTGAACCCAATCTGTTAACAAGTCTGTGCAGCTGTTCCACATCAATCTCATAGGATTTTGCTACAGCGTCTATATAGACATTACGTTCCAGCTCCTCTCGAATAGCTATCAGCTTTCTTGCTGTCTCATGAAAGAATTTTGTCTTTTGTTCCGGATCAGACAGCTTATATTCTGATTGCAGAATGTCAAGCTCAAAGAAGAAGCTGTTTCTTGCTTCCTCTATTCGATTCTTGAATTCCTCTGCACCAAGCGCTTTGATAAACTCATCCGGGTCTTTATAGGGTTTCATATTGATTACTTTGATAGAAAGCCCTGCTTCTTTAAGTATTGGAATAGCACGAAGGGCGGCTTGAATTCCTGCACCATCACTATCAAAGGTAAGGAGTACCTCACTCGTATACCTTTTTAGTAAATTAGCATGAAAGGTTGTAAAAGCAGTACCCAAAGCAGCCACTGCGTTCGTAAAGCCAGCCTGATGCAGTGCAATTACATCCATATAGCCCTCGCAAATTAAAAACTGTACTTTTCTTGACGCTTTTGCATAATTAAGTCCATATAGATTTCTGCTTTTTTCAAATACCTTTGTTTCCGGTGTATTTAAATATTTTGGAACCTCCGGGCCAGTATTACCCATTACACGGCCTCCAAAACCGATTACTCTGTGGTTGGCATCCATAATCGGAAACATTACTCGATCGCGAAATTTATCACGTCCGCCAATTCTTTCATCGATAGTAATTAATCCCGATTGTGATAGAAATTCATCCTCGTACCCCTGTTTTTTTAAGAAGCGGTATAGATCATCACTATTTCTATTCGAATATCCTAAACCAAAATGCTTTATCGTTTCCTGAGTCAGACCCCTTTTTGTTAAATACTCGTAAGCTGCTTGTCCTTCCTTTGATTGGAATTGATAGAAAAAGTATTTTGCTGTCTGCTTATTAAGTTCCAATAATCTGCTTCTAAAATCTGCCTGTTTCTTAGCTTCAGCAGAATACTCCTGTTCCGGAAGCGCAATTCCTGCCCTTTCAGCTAGGAATTTTAAAGCTTCAAGAAAGGTATAATTTTCATATTCCATAATAAACGTCAAAACATTTCCTCCAACTCCACAGCCAAAGCAATGATACATCTGCTTTGCTGCACTGACAGAGAAGGAAGGTGTTTTCTCATTATGAAAAGGGCATAGCCCCATATAATTACTGCCTGCTTTTTGTAATCTTATGTAGGAGCCGATCACACTTACGATGTCATTTCTGCTTCTAACTTCTTCAATCAGCTCTTCCGGGTATAACATTGTGCACTCCTCCCACATTGATGAAAATAATTAATAGTAATTAGAAAACGCTCCAAGCTGATGGTATCATTAATTCCTTGAACTTTGATACCGCATAACGATCAGTCATTCCGGCAATATAATCACAAACAACCCTGTAGGAGGGTTCATTTAATTGTTCCATCCGATTGATATATTCCTTAGGTAACTTATGGGGATGTTCTTCATAATACAAAAACAATTGCTCTAGTAACCTCTCCGCCTGCTCTTCCTGACTCTTTGCCTTCTTATTCATATATACGCTGTTAAACATATACTCCCGCAAATGACGCATGGCAGTTTCTATCTCAGGAGACATAACTATATCCGGTCTATTCTCACTGTTGGTTACAATATCATGAATTAAATTATCCAGACGCTCCCCCAGACTATGTCCTAAAATATCCGTATACTCCCTTGGTATCTCTTCTTCACTGATAATCCTACCTCTTATCGCATCATCTATATCATGATTTATATAAGCGATTTTATCACATAATCTAACAATTTTTCCTTCCAGCGTGGAGGGTGTCCCCTCTGTCTGATGGTTTTTTATTCCATCTCTGACCTCCATCGATAGATTTAGACCTGCACCGTGGTTCTCCAATACTTCGACCACACGGATACTCTGCAGGTGATGTTCAAAGCCAATCGGACAGATACGGTTTAGTGCCCGTTCCCCTGCATGGCCAAAGGGGGTATGACCCAAATCATGGCCTAATGCTATGGCTTCTGTCAATTCCTCATTTAAAAGTAATGCTTTTGCTATTGTTCTTGCAATCTGCGCAACCTCAAGTGTATGAGTAAGTCTGGTTCTATAGTGATCTCCCTCCGGTGCTAAAAACACCTGGGTTTTATGCTTTAACCTACGAAAGGCTTTACAGTGCAATATTCTATCCCGATCCCTTTGATAAATCGGTCGGATATCACATGGCTCCTCATACCGATCCTTACCACGAGACTCATCTGAAAACGCCGCGTAGGGACTTAATATATGATGCTCTCTTTGCTCCAGCTTCTGCCTGATATTTAAACAGTGCTCCATATTTACCTCCACGATATCGTATCATGATATCCTACAAAAGGTATTACTTAATACTAAGGGAAGTTTTAAGAAATTTCACAAGTCATTATTTCCAAATCCGTTATGTAATTATTCATAAGACGAATTAACACCTATACTACTAATATTCTACAAAGACTTCTTATTTCCTTTTTTAAAATATAAATTAAAATAAAAAAATTCGGAAACCTAAATTATTTTATCTCGGATAGAAAATTTTGCAAGCTTATCTCGGGATGATGGTACTTTTTTCTTCCCTCTTTTAAATCCGGATGTTTAACTGCATCCGTAGGACACCACTGAATACAAGCCATACATTGTTGACAATTCCCGCCCCAATATGGCTTATTATTTCTCATCGAAATATTTTGGGCTGGGCAAATTTTCATACACATACCACAGCTATTACATTTTTCATCATTATAAAACAGCTTGCCTTTCTCAGTATAATTATGAAACCTTTTATCCCCATCCTTTTTAAATAATACTGCCAGCAGGTTTGCTCTTATCCTTTTTGTTTTCTGGTTTTTATTTATAGCCTTCGTAATCTTAATAACTCTATTTTCTGATCGTTTCAATAAAAATTTTTGTATTCTGTCCGGAAATGCTCCATATTCCAAAATACCGCTGCCCGGCATCCTGACACGAAATTCCTGGAGGTTACTAATTTTATTCTCAGCAATAATGCTTCTTAATTCAGATACTGCATAACCCTTTGAACCCGCATGAGTAGCTACTAAAAAAATCTGTTGTCCTTGAAACTTAATCGTTTTTAATGCTTCCATTAGAAACTTAGGTGCATGTATCGAATATACCGGAAAAACGAAACCTATTCTATCAAACTCCCCTATCTTTTTTTCGTTATGTTTCTTTACTGGCACTACTACTGTTTTACCTAGCTTTTCTGCTAATTTTTTTGCAATTGCATAACTGTTGCCTGAACCGCTAAAATAAATGATCAGTGTTTTCATTTTATTCTCCTTTTTCTATGTTTTGAAATATCAATGTATGTATTTCAAAACTATTCTTACATCAATTTTATTAAATGTCAATATATTATGAAATATAATTTGCATTATTTCAAAACGTATCTTAATATGATACAATCATTCTATATTCAAAACAATTGAATTAACGTAGAGCTATAGTAAATAGTCAGGAGGTAATCATGAATAAATATGAAATAAGGACTCAGAATAAAAAGAATGCCATCATCCATGCGGCACTAGAACTATTTAATAAGAATGGATTTATTAATACCAGTATTAAGGAAATTGCTGCAATCGCAAAGGTTTCTCAAGTATCTATTTATAATTATTTTGGAAGCAAGGATATGCTTGTCTTTGAATGTGCTAAAATAATAATGAACGATACCTTTCATAGGCTAAAAGGTCTTCTGGTGACAGAATTAAGTTTTCGCGAAAAATTATTTACCGCTTTGGCATTATGTTCTGAACAGGTAAATCAATCATTATCAAAATACCTTACTCAAACCGCCTTATCTGATGAGAGCCTTATGATGCTTTTAGCTGACCATATTAATCAAATAAAATCAGAAATCTATAAAGATTATATAGAACTTGGAAAAAAAGAAGGGGATATTGATTCCTCAATACCCACTTCTTCCATTCTTAAATTTATGGATTGCCTAAATAAAACTCAGATAGATGCGTTACATTTTGAAGAAGAACAGCATGCACTTCATCAATTATTTCTCTTTGGTATTATCGGTAAGTCCTAGTGCTGATAAGACATTTCTATTAGCTGCATTTACCCTTGGAGGGACAGGAATCACAGCCTCCGCAGCAGGATTTTCCTGCTTTTAAATCCTTTGTTTTTTTATAAATAATTATTCCGGTGTACGCTACGATAACAGCACCAATTATAATTCCTACCATAATAACCTCCATTCTGCCGTTAGGCTCTAAAATCATAAGTAAAAAAGCATGCTCTTTGCTTTTACAGAAACAAACTTCCTATCTGGAATACTAACGTTGCCATCAGCATAGCAATCGCCAGCTGGAATAGGATTGTAAATAAAGTCCATTTTACGGAACGCATTTCCCTTTGGATAACACCGATTGTAGCAGCGCAGGGGATATATAACAGGCAAAATACCATTAATGCATAAGCATTCAACGCTCCAAAACCCTGCTGACCCAGAATATCCATTAAACTAGACATGCCCTCGGGTGAAGTAATATTCCCAATCTGAAATAATACGCTGAAGCTGGATACAACCACTTCTTTTGCAGCAATTCCAGAAATCAAGGCAACAACGATCTGCCATAAGTTAAGTCCAGCCGGAGCAAGTGCGGGCGCTAACGCCTTACCGATCATAGCACCAAAGCTTGCCGACATATCCTCCACCATACCATTCGGACCAAAATTCAAAATAAACCAGATGGTAACAGACGCAGCAAAGATTGTTGTTCCTGCTTTCGTAAGATATTCCTTAACCTTCTCCCATACATAGATTAAAATTGTCCTTTGATTTGGGACCTTGTATTCCGGGAGCTCAATTAACAGGGCATTACTAGGATTCTTATCCGATTTATTCTTCATGACGAACGCTACTGTTATCGCAACAATAATTCCGATTAAATACATGGAATAGGCTACAAGCATTGCTCTTTTACCAAAGAACATCTGTGAGAAGAGTACATAGATCGGAAGTCGTGCACTACAGGACATGAAGGGTGTTATCAGAATTGTCCTTCTTCTGTCCTTCATATTTTCAAGGGATCTTGAAGCCATAATTGCGGGAACGGTACAGCCAAAGCCAAGCAGCATCGGGATAAATGCTCTACCGGATAGCCCTAACTTTCCCATAATCCCATCCATAACATAAGCTACTCTTGCCATATATCCGCTGTCCTCAAGATAAGCAAGTGCCAGAAACAATATAAAAATATTAGGCAAAAAGGTTAATATTCCACCTACACCGGCGATAATACCATCAACAATCAAGGAAGTAACGAATTCTCCTGCATGAATATTAGTAAGAAGATTAAAAACTGTATCAGAGAAAGCCCCTAAGAATATTTCAAATCCGCCTTTAATAAAATCACCAATCTGAAAGGTTAAAAAGAATACAAATGCCATGATCATAAGGAAGATTGGTAATCCCAAAATACGGTGTGTAAGTATTTTATCAACCTTATCTGTAGAGGCTGCTTTACTGTTTTTATTCATCAAAACTTCTTCCACAATTTCTTCTATAAAATCATATTTCTGATTGATAATTTCCTCTTCATAGCTATGATCAATAACATTTTCTATATCAATTGGATATTTCCTTTGTATCTCCTCATCCATCTCCAGTATTTTAATTGCGTGCCATCTTAGGTTATTCATTTCCTTATATTTTTGACAAAGCATATCTCCGACTTCATCAATTTTATCTTCAATATCTGAGCTATATACCACAGGAATGTCCCTATGGTGTTCATGCTTATGTTCCATACAATTAAATTTACTATTCGTATGGTGATGCTCCAGATTTTTATCAAACTGCTTGTTTCTATGATGTGCTACCGTATGCATCAGAATATCTAAACCTGTCTTTTTCCTTGCAGAAACAGGTATCACTGGGATACCGAGCATCTCTGGAAGTCTGTGCAGATCAATCTCCATACCTCTTTCTTCTACAATATCCATCATATTTAAGGCTAAAACTACAGGTTTACCAAGCTCAATCAGCTGCAGGGTAAGGTAGAGATTCCTCTCTAGGCTGGAAGCATCTACTATGTTTACTATAACATCAACATTCGAATTAAGAATATATTCCCTGGTAAGTCTCTCTTCCATGGTATAGGAGGTGAGACTATATATCCCCGGCAAATCAACCAGTTTAAACCTTGAGTCATGATACTTAAAGGCTCCTTCCTTCTTCTCTACCGTTACGCCAGGCCAATTGGCAACCTTTAGATTGGCACCCGTATACGCATTAAACAAAGTAGTCTTACCACAGTTAGGATTACCGACAAATCCAACTTGAATTTCTTCCTTCATTCTTCCACCTCCCTCATTTGTATTGCCTCAGTTATTTTGCTTCCTAACGCTAATCTACTTCCTCTTACCATTAATATTACAGAGCCTTCTTTATTACGGTTAAGAATTTTTAAATTGGTTCCTTTCGTAAGACCAAGCGCCTCGAGCCTTCTCATAATCGTCCTGTCAAGATTCATTGTAACGACTGTATAATTGGCACCAATTCTGGCATTTTGTAATGTCATATGAATCGTCCTCTCCAGCTTTTATTGCAAGCATGCTATGTAAATTTCACTTTTCTAAATGATAATAATTATCATTTGCTATAACCATTATAACATCATCTTGGTTTTTGTCAATCCGCTTATTTATCAAATCACTTAATTTATTTTTCTATACTTACCAATCAATTATAATATTTCAAGAATATGGCAAGCGCAAAAATTACTTAAAGCTTAACAAGAAGTTTTTCATTAAACAAACACTTGATGATCTTTTATTCCTATAGTGTTTTAATATGCAATTAGGTACACTAATATAACATGACATGACTGTCCTTTGAATTAGTTTGTGCTAGGCGTGTTTACACGCTTTAAAGACTGCACTAACTCCCATGCTTTTTGGGCATAAATCCTGAAGAATAGCGTCTTTTACTACTCTTTATAAGCCTCGTATGCGAAGCTTTGGGCCTGCATGTACTTTGCAAGACTAATCACACTATTATCACATAATAAAAGCCCAAGGATTAATGTTAAAATTATCCTTAGGCTGTATGATATTTTATTTCTGCTTTTATGCTGATATCCCGTAAATGTATTGAATAGCTTTATGCTAATGTATTGATAAAATCAATAGCATTTGATAACTCCATATAAGTTATATGCTTTCATTATGGATATCCAGTTCTTTCGCCAATTTCGAGAAAATACATCCACAGTAATCCTGTCTGTATAAATTATATTCTCTCGAAAGCTCGGTCGATCGTTTATAACCATTTTTCTTCTTAAAATCCGAGGGTAGGTAGGTTATTCCATACTCTTTCGCGAGTACTTCACCAATTTCATATAGCTTTTCTGCATTTTTATATGGGCTTATTGAAAGGGTTGTTGTATAATATTCAAAACCATAAAGTGATGCTAATTTTGCTGCTTCTCTAAGTCGAAGTTCATAGCAGGCGAAACATCTTCTACCGCCCTCAGCATCTTTCTCCATCCCTTTAACTTTACTATAGTAGTCCTCCGGTTTATATTCACCTTCTATGAATTTAACCTCTGACCCCAACGGCATTGTTAAAATCAAATTTTTCTGCTCCTCTACCCTTTTTGTGTATTCCTCCTCCGGATAGATATTGGGATTATAGTAATATACTGTGATCTGAAAGTAATCAGATAAATATTCCAAAACATAGCTGCTGCAAGGTGCGCAGCAGCTATGAATAAATAAACTCGGCCGTTTGTTTCTTTTATCCAGCTCCTCTATTAATTTATCTAATTCCTTCTGATAATTCATTCTTCACTCCCAATCAAATCCAATTTTCTTAATTCGTTTTCGAACTTGTCTCTATCTATCGGTTTACCGGCATAAGCTGTACATCCAAGTTCAAATGCTTTTGTCACATTTTTCCCCTCACTTAATGCCGTTGTCATAATTATCTTTGCGGATCTTTCTTCAGGAATATTATTACTTCGTTCTATTTCTCTAATTTGTTTTAATGCCTGAAATCCATCAACAACCGGCATCATAATATCCATACAGATCAGGTCATAACGTTCCCCTGACTCCAATGCCATCTTAAATGCTTCTACTGCCTCATTACCATCTACAGTCACATCACATTCGCCGTATTTAGATAAAAATCTCATCATAAATTTTCTGCTGGCAAAGTCATCTTCTGCGATTAATATCCTCATTTATAAATTTCCTCCCTGCAGGATAATTGTATAGAAATATGATAAAGCTTATAATTAAAATTAGAAAGAGGTAATTCGTATTATTTTTGTCTAATTATAGTACATTATAGTATTTTTTGCAGTACTTGGTATAACTTTTCCATTTCTTCCTCTGTTCCGATTGAAATTCTTAAGTAATTATCAATACGCGGCAGATTAAAATATCTGACATAAATATTATTACTCCTTAATTCTTCAAATATTTTCTTAGCTGGTTTCTTTTTATGAGTAGCAAAGATAAAATTTGCGCCTGATTTCGTAAATGTAAATCCAAGTTCCTTAAGCCTATCTTCTGCTCTGTCCCTAGTTGCGATAATCTTTTTGATTCCATTTTCAAAATAAAGCTTATCCTTAACAGCCTCCGCTCCGGCTATAATTGCTGTTTGATTCATAGTATATGAATTAAAAGCGTACTTTACATCATTTAAGGCCTTAATCAATGCAGCATTTCCCATAGCATATCCTATACGCATACCAGCCATTGCTCTGGATTTTGAAAAAGTCTGAACTACTAACAAATTATCATATTTTGATATTAACTCAATCGCTGATTTTCCTGCAAAATCAATATAAGCTTCATCTACTATTATTATAACATTCTGATTATTTTTTATAATCTCTTCAATCACAGATAATTCTTCATAAATTGAAGTTGGGGCATTGGGATTAGCTATTACAATACCACCATTTTCTTTATCATAATCTTCCTTTACAATGCAAAAATCCGTATCCAGCTGTTGCAAACGATATGGTATCCGAAATAAGTCGCACCAGACAGGATAAAAGGAATAAGTAATGTCAGGAAAGAGAATTGGTTTTTCGGAGTTAAAAAAGGTCATAAATGCCATAGCAAGAACATCGTCAGAGCCAACTCCAACAAACACCTGGTCATTATCCAAGTGATAAAAATGTGCCAGTTCCTCAACCAGCAGCTTAATTGTTGGATCGGGATATCTCCTTAATAGATCAGCATCTAATCCCGTTAGTACCTTCGCTACTCCTGGAGCCGGAGGGTATGGATTCTCATTGGTATTTAACTTAACCATCCCTTGCTTATTTGGCTGTTCACCAGGAACGTAAGGTATCACCTTACGAATATTACTCTCCCATGATTTCATACTTCTACCTCATTTCTGACAGTTATCTATTATCTATGTACTTTTGATTGTCTTCCAGATCTCTTTCATTTGGTACAATAGTCAAAGTACATACTTTTCAACTCCTAAATGAAACGCTTTCTAATTAATCAAAGATTTTTATTTAATCCGTGCTGCCTTTTCATAAATATTGTTTTCCAGCGAGTAAATCTATAAATTATAGTCCTCAGCTAAGAGCTTAAACTTTGGAAGTGCTCTCTCGATCATTGTATAATCCACACAGTAAGCAATTCTACAATAGCCTGGACATCCAAAGGAGGAACCTGGAACGATTAAAAGATTATGCTCCTTTGCTTTATTTGCAAACGCTTTGTCATCCTCTTCTAAGGCTTTAATAAATAGATAAAAGGCCCCCTGTGGTTTGACACAGTGATAACCGTAGGAAATAAGAGTATTGTATAACAGTTCTCTATTGCGATTATAAATCTCTACATCAACCTTGGCATCAATACATTTTGCAACAGCTCTTTGTATTAGAGAAGGTGCATTTACATAACCAAGAATTCTATTGGCTACATTTGCAGCCTGCAGCATATTTTCAAAATCATCTACTTCATCAGGTATCACCAGATAACCTATTCTTTCACCTGGGAGAGACAGTGATTTACTAAAGGAGTAACCAACTATAGTATTCTTATAATACTTCGTAAGGTATGGAACCTCTATTTTGTCATAAACCAAATCACGGTAGGGTTCATCAGAAATTAAATAAATAGAATTACCAAACTCCTTCTGCTTTCTGTTCATAATCTCGGCAAGCTCTTGAACGGTTTTCTCAGAATATACTACACCGGTTGGGTTATTTGGCGTATTTACGATAACTGCTTTGGTGTTTTTCGTTATTTTCTCTTCAAACTCAGTCAAATTAGGCTGAAAATCAACTGTGTCAGGTGAAATAACCACCAATTGACCATCGAAATTGCTGACATAATTCCTATATTCACCGAAGAATGGGGCAAATACAATTACCTCATCACCTGGATTAAGAATTGTCTTTAATATTACATTAAGTCCTCCTGCCGCTCCGACAGTCATAATTATGTTATTTTGATGAAAAGAGGTATTAAAATTATGGTTTATCGCTTCGGCTATCGTTTCTCTTACATCTTCGTAGCCAGAATTATTCATATAACCATGAACGAGGTTAGGCTTCTCATCATTAATGATTTCAAGCAGTGCCTCTTTAATTTCAAGCGGCGGCTCTACACTAGGATTACCTAAGCTGAAATCAAACACATTCTCTGCTCCATATATGCCTGCTAGCCTCTTTCCTTCCTCGAACATTGCCCTGATTACAGAGCTGTTTTTAACCAATCCACTCATTTTTTCTGAAATCATCTCTTACCTCTTTCCCGACAATGCGCCATGTTAAATTTTGCTGTAAAGTATAACATACAATTGTAGCCTTATCAATACCTCTGTATTTCGTTTGCTAAAGGAATCTTATTATAGACTTTTTATCCATATTAGTAAAGTATCTTAATCTGATTTGATCTCTTATTCTTTAAAATTGTTATAAAAACTATTAATACAATTAACTAATATTTAACCGTACTTATCATATTTATTAAAAAATATAATAAAGCAATATTCTATAGGAAAATACAATTAACTTGATCAGTAGGCAGTTGTTCAAAAATAATGCTTTTATAATACGTCTATGCATCAATAAGGGGATATAGCTAAAGTTTTTGTTCTATTAAACTTTAACTATATCCCTTTATTTTAATTTATTTATCGACACATTATAAAAGTTAACTAAACCGAATCTCCAAGTAAGATTTAACAATATCTACGCACTTCTGGAAACCAAGATGGCTGCTATTTAAGCAGAGATCGTAATTTCTGACATCACTCCAGTCTCTGCCGGTATAGTACTTATAATACTCTGATCTGTGCTTATCTATGGTCGTAATTTGTTTTTCTATTTCTTTATCCGACTTGCCTGTCATCTCCCTTAGGGTATTAATGCAGTCACTGAAAGGAGCATGAACAAATACTTTAATGACATTCTCATAATCCTTTAAGACAAAATCTGCACAACGACCGATTATAATACAGGCTTCCGTATCAGCCAATTCTTTAATAATCTTTGCCTGATAATTAAAAAGATTATCGTTGGATACAAAATCATCACTATCTGGAGGAATTATTTCTCCCTTATATACGTTACGCGCAATTTTAAACAACAGGCTTTTCTTTAACTTTTCGTCTGCTTTAGCAAATAGCTGCTCATTAATACCGCTATCATCAGAAGCTAATCTAAGTAGATCTCTATCGTAATAAGGGATCCCCAACTGCTCCGATAGCATCTTACCGATTGTCCGGCCTCCGCTGCCATAACCTCTTGAAATCGTAATTACATATTTACTCATATCAGCCCTCCATCTGCCGCTTAAGCGGCATACAAATACTGAGCGAAAAGCACGCTTAGTGCTTATTGCGGGTTGAAAAATGTACTTCTTTTCAACCTACCCTCCATGCCGCCAAAACCTGCGAATTTGGGCAGCGCACAATGCAGTTTCATTTATAACTATTCGTTTCACAATATATTTATTCACCCAGATATGCTTTTTTCACTGACTCGTCATTCATTAACTTATCTGCTTTACCTTCAAGTACTATCTTACCTGTTTCCAACACATAAGCCCGATCTGCTATCGCTAAGGCTTTCTTCGCGTTCTGCTCTACCAAAAGAACTGTTGTACCGCTTTTACTGATGCTTTTAATAATATCGAATATTTCTTCAACCAAAATTGGTGAAAGTCCCATCGATGGTTCATCCATTAATATGATTTTAGGATGAGACATGAGCGCTCTTCCCATTGCAAGCATCTGCTGCTCGCCTCCACTTAACGTTCCCGCTAACTGTCCTTTTCTTTCTTTCAGTCTCGGAAATCTCTTGTATATATTCTCAAGAGAAGCTGATATTTCTGCCTGATCCTTTCGTGTAAAGGCACCCATAAGCAGATTATCATATACAGACAACTGGGAAAATACTCTTCTGCCTTCCGGTACATGTGCTATACCAAGAGATACAATCTTATGTGCAGGTATTTTTTGAATATCCGTTCCTTCATAGAGAACCCTGCCGCTTTTTGCCGTTATTAATCCGGTTACTGTATGCAAAATAGTTGTTTTACCGGCACCATTGGCACCAATTAGCGCAATGACTTCCCCCTCATTTACTTCGAAGGAAACATCTTTAATTGCCTGTATCATTCCATAATAAACTTGTAAATTCTTTATTTCCAGCATGGCCATATCCTAATTCTCCTTGCTTTTAAGGTCTAGTTCCCTAAATTTTCAGGAGGAATCCCTCCTGCTACGTATCTGGTCTATTTTACCACTCTAATATCTAATTTAATGACTACTCGCCTAGATATGCCTTAATAACTTCCGGATTATTTAAAACCTCACCAGGAAGTCCGTTAGCCAGCCTTGTACCGAAGTTAAGTACAAATATCTTCTCACAGATACCAGCTACCAGCTTCATATCATGTTCAATTAATAATATGGTCACATTATATTTCTCTCGGATTAAAGTAATAGTCTCCATAAGCTCATCTGTCTCAGCCGGATTCATACCTGCAGCCGGCTCGTCAAGCAGTAAGAGCTTGGGATTAGTGGCCAGCGCTCTTGCAATCTCTAGCTTTCTCTGCTTACCATAAGGTAGATTTGCAGCTAAAAAATGTGCTTCCTTATCAAGTCCAAATACCCTTAATATATCAAGAGCTCTTTCATTCATCTGCTTTTCAGTCTTAAAGAAGGCTGGCAGACGTAAGATACCGGACGCTGTTGAGTATTTATGATTATTATGCAGACCCACCTTAACATTATCAAGCACTGACATATTCTTAAATAAACGTATATTCTGAAAAGTTCTTGCTAAACCTGCTTTGTTTATCTCTATCGTGCTTAACCCTGTTATATTTACATCATCAAGTATAACCTTTCCTGTATCAGGCTTATATACTCCAGTTAACAGATTAAATACCGTTGTCTTTCCCGCACCATTTGGTCCGATGAGTCCATACAATTCACCTTTTTCTATTGTGATGCTAAAGGAATCTACAGCACGTAAACCACCGAAGGAGATACCCAAATTATTCACTGATAACATTGCCATAACTTTAAGCCTCCTTCCTCTTTATTCGTGTAAATAAGCCTTTAATGGAATGATTTTTACGCCAAGCGATACAAGCCGGATTCCAGTTAAAGATCATCATAACAATCAGTACAATCGCATAAATCAACATTCTGTAGCTTTGCATAGAACGAAGATATTCCGGTAAAAGCGTAAGTATCACAGCTGCAATGATAGATCCTTTGATATTACCAATTCCACCAAGTACTACAAATACAAGAATCATAATTGACTGGTTATATCCAAAATTCTTCGGGGTAGCAGTTAAGCTCGAAATATTATGAGAGTATAAAACACCTGCCACACCAGCCATAGCCGCAGAGATAGAAAATGCCAGCAGTTTAAATTTAGTTATATCAATTCCCACTGATTCTGCTGCGATCCTATTATCACGAATTGCCATAATGGCACGTCCGGAACGAGAATTGATTAGGTTTGAAATTACGATATAGGTTAAAATAAGCAGTATTACCGCTATCGTAAAGGTTGTATTATGCGGGGTACCGCTAATACCCTGGGCACCCTTTAATATAACATCGCCATCCTCAGCCAAATTCAAGGATACTGTATCCTTCATCGATATATGGAAGCCCTTACTGTCAATTCCAATATATAATACGTTAATAATATTCTTTATAATTTCTCCAAAAGCCAGTGTAACAATCGCTAAATAGTCGCCGCGCAAACGTAAGACAGCTACACCAATTAAGGCTCCAAATAAAGCCGCTGAAATCGCTCCAATGATGATAGCTAAAGTGAAACGGATAATAGTATTACTGATAGAATCTGACGTACTTCTAGAGAAGAATGCACTAAAAAAAGCGCCGATACACATAAATCCAGCATGCCCAAGACTTAATTCTCCAAGAATACCAACCGTTAAGTTAAGGGATACCGCTAAAATGGAATAATAACAGAGAGGAACCAATAAACCTTCTAACTGATAGGACATTGCATCAGCAGAATTCATAATCTGACATACAATATAGATTGCTATTATAACTAATATCGTAATGATATTATTACGAAAGGTTTTACTTGATTTAAATATGCCACTTTTGTTCATCAACGCCACCTACACTTTCTCATGTAACTTCTTACCGAGAATACCGGTCGGCTTCACAAGAAGTACAATAATTAAAATCATAAATACAATCGCATCAGCAAGCTGTGATGAAATGTAGGCACGACTTAGAATTTCTATCACACCAAGTAAGATACCACCGATCATAGCACCCGGTATAGAACCGATCCCACCGAATACTGCTGCTACGAATGCCTTAATACCTGGCATGGAACCAGAGGTTGAGGTAAGACTTGGATATGCAGAGAACATCAAAGCGCTTGCAACAGCGGCAAGTGCAGAACCAATTGCAAAGGTAATCGCAATTGTTTTATTCACATTAACACCCATCAGTACGGCTGCATCCTTATCTTCAGATACAGCAAGCATACCGCGTCCTGTCTTTGATTTTTTAATAAATAAAGTTAAAGCAATCATGATTATGATACAGGCCGGTATTGTAACCAGTGTCTCACCGGATATAGTAAGACTGCCTCCTGCCAGCTTTAAAGCAGGTACATTTATAATTGATGTAAAAGATTTTGAATCAGCACCAAAGATTAATAACGCAATATTTTGAAGTAAGTAGCTGACTCCGATTGCAGTAATAAGTACCGCTAGTGACGAAGCCTTTCGAAGTGGCTTATACGCAACACGCTCAATTGTCATACCCAATATCGTACAGAAAATGATTGAAATGAGTACAGCAATAAAAGGATTAATACCATTCGTACTCATCATGGTAAATATAATATATCCTCCTACCATAATGACATCGCCATGTGCAAAGTTCAGCATTTTTGCAATACCGTAAACCATCGTATATCCAAGTGCAATAATTGAATATACACTACCAAGGCTGATTCCTTTCAGTAAATAAGAAATAAAGCTCATAACTACCCCCGTTGGCATGCATCTGCATGCATGATATTTTGCATGATCAAGTATTTTACAGTAAAATAACTAGAAGACCATCAAACAGATTATAACATAGTACAAGTAGTGTTACAACTTAAAACTAATTCCAAGTTTTTTCACAAAATCAATAATTGATTAATAATTGATAAATTTGTATTTAAGCACAAGAAATTAACAGAGGGACGCTTTAGAGCACCCCTCTGCAATATTTATAGCAATATAATAGCTTCTTAATATATAAGCCAGATATTTATCCCTATTCAGCTAATTCATAAGCACCGCTAACAATTTTGAAAATTCTAGGTGTTTTATTAACCTCGCCGGTTTGTGCCCAAGTCATGCTGGTACCTGTTAAACCGTCATAGGAGATCTGTGTCATGGCAGCCTTCAAAGCATCACCGATTTCTGTTACACTCTTATCAGAGGTAACTCCTGCCTTTTCAACCGCTGCTTTGATGATATAAATTGCATCATAAGCATCTGCTGCAAACTGATTAGGAGCATCTTTATAAGCATCCTTATAGCTTGTTACAAACTTCTTAGTAATATCATCTGTTGAATCTGCGGAGAATGGTGTAAGTAACATAACACCTTCTGCTAAAGTAGAATCAAAGTTCTCAACAGTAAGGATACCATCAAGACCGTCACAGCCAAAGAAGATAGGCTTGAAATCAAGATCTGCTGCCTGTTGTAAAATCAAAGATGCTTCTTTATAGTAAATAGGAAGGAATACTAATTCAGCACCGCTATCCTTAGCTTTCTGAATCTGTACGGAGAAATCAGATTTGCTATCAGCAGTGAATGCCTCAGCAGCAACAATTTCTAAATTCTGATTCTTTGCTTCCTCATTAAATTTCTCATAAATACCTGAGGAGTAGATATCAGAGCTGTCATAAATAACAGCAATCTTTTTAGCAAGAGCTTTTTCACCAATGTATTTAGCAGATGCAATACCCTGATTAGGATCAGTAAAGCATACTTGGAATATATTTCCTAACTTAAGAACATCGGTAGAAGATGCAGAAGGAGTTAACTGGAACATCTTATCTTCATTCGTTTTCTCAATAACAGAAGCACAAGCTCCAGAGGTAACTGTTCCCATAAGCATCTGCATACCCTTATCTTTTAGGGCATTATAAGCATTGACTGCCTTCTCACCATCTGCTTCATCGTCTTCAAATAAAAATTTGATCTGTGTACCATTGATACCACCATTTGCGTTAATTTCCTTAACTGCAAGCTCAGCACCGTTCTTAACACTTTGTCCGTAAACAGCATTATCACCTGTTACAGGGCCGATGCTACCGATGACAAATTCAGCACCTGTATCAGCTGAATCAGAAGTGTTCTGTGAATCTTCCTTATCTGTTGAATTATCTTTTGTATCCTTGGTTCCGCAAGCTGACATACTTGCAAGTAACAGGCACAATGTCATCATAAGACAAAGTACTTTTTTCATTTTCTTCATAAAATTGTCCTCCTAGTCTATTCTGTCCCTATTAAATATGGTACTTCCTCTACAAGTAAAGGGTTCCTAAGATGTTTTAAGTTTAATTAAGAGTATGTAAAGCGGTAAGAGGCTTGCAGCTCTTATTACAATACATTTAAATATTACCTTGCAGTGTAATATATCTGTATTAATTTCCCCAAATAAACATAAAATAAACTTAAGCCTATACTTGCCATAAATAAGGCGTTAGGAAAGCGATAACAGCAATCTGTCATACTCCGAACGCCTTTATTCTGCATATATAATAACCTTGAACATATTATTTGTCAATATACTATTTTAATGCGCTAAAGTAATTCTCCCCCGCATTTATCACAAAATTCGAATCCTTCGAGGGTTATTCCACCGCAATCCGGACAAATGATTTTTGCGGGATGGATCTCGCGTTCCAAAACCTCATAGGTTTCTTTCTCTTCCTGATCTTCCTGTAATAACTCAGTTGCCTTTCCAGATAGATCTTTCTCCCTTTCAGTATTGAAAGTAACGGTTTCACTCTGAACGGATACCCCTGCTTTAACCTGTTCTTTCTTATTAAATAAGTGATTTAATATAGACATAGGCTCCCCCTGTTATATACATCATACGATCATAATTATCTATCTGATTCTATTATTTTATTTATAACTAATTTATTCCTTTGCATTTACATTACAATCCCGATTTTTCAGCTGTTTTAGCTGTCAGAATTTTATGATTACTGCTTCCTCTCATTTCTATTAAGGGAACTCCTTTCCCTTCTATATATTCTCTGGTAATGATAACCCTGCCGATATTTTCATCCTTCGGAATTTCGTACATGATATCAAGCATTAAATCCTCTAAAATTGCACGAAGTGCTCTGGCCCCTGTTTTTTTCTCCATTGCTTTATCTGCTATTGCTTCAAGTGCATCCGGTGCAAATTGAAGCTCTACTTCATCTAAGGCAAGGAGCTTCTGATATTGTTTTAATATTGCATTTTTGGGTTCCTGTAATACCTTTACCAGCATATCCCTAGACAGTTCTTCCAGGGTATATAAGATAGGAAGTCTACCTAAGAACTCAGGTATCATACCATACTCCCTAAGATCATCTAAAGTAACCTTCTGTAGTATGTTCGGATCATCATCATATTTATCCTTTAAATCTGCCTTAAATCCCATTGAAGACTGCTTATTCAATCTTGCTTTAATTATTTTGTCAAGCTCTGGAAATGCTCCGCCGCAGATAAATAAGATATTCTGCGTATTAACTGTAGTAAGCGGTACCATAGCATTCTTAGAAGCAGCACCAACGGGTACTTCAACTTCGCTTCCCTCTAAAAGCTTAAGAAGGCCCTGCTGTACAGATTCACCACTGACATCACGACTGTTCGTGTTACGTTTCTTTGCAATCTTATCTATTTCATCGATAAATACAATCCCTCTCTCTGCTTTCTTTACATCATTACCCGCAGCAGCAAGAAGCTTAGAGATAACACTTTCTACATCATCGCCGATATAGCCCGCTTCTGTTAGTGAGGTTGCATCTGTAATTGCTAGTGGAACATTAAGTAGCTTAGCAAGTGTTTTTACAAGATATGTCTTGCCACTTCCTGTAGGCCCAATCATCAGCATATTGGATTTTTCTATCTCTATCTCCAGATCGGCAGCAGTTCCAATTCTCTTATAATGATTATATACTGCAACCGAAATTACCTTCTTTGCTCTATCCTGTCCAATGATAAATTCATCCAGACTCCCTTTTATAACATGCGGAGAAGGAACCTTTTTTAAGTCAAATGCTTCCTGCTTTTCCTCACTCTCCTCCGGCTTACTTTTCTTAAGCTTCTGTGCCTTTGGGATATCGCTTTGCAGATTTGCTAAATTAATCATATTTGGCGGTAATCCCATCATTTGCATATAAGGATTATCCCCTTTGTTTATTGTATCAAAGGTTTTTTGCATACAATCTGAGCAAATACTAATCTGATTGGGGATACGTATCATTTTCCCGACCTTACTCTCCGGCCTTCTACAAAGATAGCACACCTCCTCATATTCCTCATGCTCCTTTTGTTCCTGAGAAGCACTTGGGCTCTTATTCGTATGCTCGGTTGTGTTAACCTTATCTATATTCTTATCATTATCTTTATCATCTATATTACTCATTCAATCCTCCTAAATATTTTACACATTAAACGGTTACAATATCTTAATATTACGATTATAGCCTAAGAAGCTCTTTCATTCAATAGGCGAATTTACGCTATTAAAATTAAACAAAGCGTTTTTATAGCCTCGGTTTTGAATCGAAAGAAGAATGCCTGATTTATGATAAGACTTAATCTCTTATCAATAATCGGGCATTCTCAATTATATATTATTCATATTATCATATGAATTCATTATTTTTCTAAGAAAGGATTCTTTTCCAGGGTAACCTTCACCTTCACCTCTTTATAATCACCATCCAAATTACGCATGTATGTGATTTCGACTACCGTACCAACCTTAAGGCTGTTCACTTTATCCTTAAGCTGGGTAAAGGAGGTGATTTCGATATCATTCACTTTAGTGATAATATCTTCTGGTTTTATTCCTGCCTTATCTGCTGCAGCACCTTTTGATACCTCTCCAATATATACACCAATTGGTATGTTAAAATGTTTTGAAATATCCTCTGTTACATCATCACAATTAGTAATTCCAAGATATCCCTGCTCCTCTTCACTTAAAACCTCACGATTCATTAATTCATTAATAATTGGAGTTGCCTTGGAAATCGGTATTGCATAACCCATACCTTCAACTTCCTCAGAAGCATACTTAACCGTATTGATTCCGATTACTTCCCCGTCTATATTAATTAGTGCTCCTCCGCTGTTTCCAGGATTAATCGCTGCGTCAGTCTGTAAAAAGGTCATTTTTTTCGAGTCAAAGGTATCGGAGATCTCTACTTCACGATCTTTTGCACTGATATAACCTACAGTTGTAGACTGACCGTAACCAAGTGCATTCCCTATTGCTATTGACATCTCTCCAACTTTAATTTTATCTGAATTGCCAAGCTTTGCAACAGAAATCTTATCTAAGGTTTTCTCCTCAAGCTTCGAGATATCTACTGTAACAACTGCCAGATCTGCTGTTGAATCAGTTCCTTTAATCTCTGCTACTGCCTCAGTACCATCGATAAAGGTCACTGTTATTTCAGTAGCTCCCTCAACCACATGATTATTCGTTGCAAGCAGCAATTCTTTATTATCCTTTCCGACAATGATACCAGAGCCACTGCTTTCCACATCCTGATTGAACTGTTGTCCAAACCAGTCTTGTACGGGCTGCGTAGCCTTACAGTTAATTGATACGATAGACGGCTTAACAGAATCCGTTACCGTAGAGATAGTTGATCTATCTTTGGTCTTTGCATTTGCTGCCTTTGTATATCCAATTTGATAATGGTTTTCTGATTTAGAAGCATTTGCTGCCGTAAGTAAACCAATTGATGCCACATCAGGAGATACGACATTAACTAATGCCTGCAAACCGATAAAGCTTAGGCCTGCAATCAATCCAAAGCTGATCGCTTTTGTAATTAATTTTAATACCTTATTACCACCAGGTTTTTTATGATTAGCCTGCTGTGTGTTATTTCCCTGGTTCTTATTGTACATACTATTATTATATTGCCAGGCATTATTTCCTTGATTATTATAATTAGTATATGAGTTATTAGGCGTCTGTTCTGCCCAAAAACTGTATTCTGGCACTCTATTATATTGATTCTGGTTGTTATAATTATTATTCATGTTACTATTCATATTATTATACAGATTATTATTCATGTTACTACCCGAATCATTATTCATACCATTACTTATATTATTATTCATACTGCTTTGATACCTATTATTATTCTGATTTTGATCGTTATTTAATTCAGACATAAGTATTCTCCTTTCAATCAATGTTCATTTTTTAATCATTGCCATACAATATAGTATAAATAATTGTATACACAGTGGAAATTAATTTCTTACTACAGAGTTTAACAAAACATTGTGTTTAGTTTGTGAATAAAAGATAATAAAAAGATAAATGATATAGAATTTTAAAATAATCTTAAGAAAAAATTTGTTGTTGAAATCAGTACAATCATGTATTATATTAGAGAAGTTATTCATAAATAAATGGCGGCTTGATTACCAGCAAAATTTCAATCGGCAAATTAGTGCACCGCACAAATTCGTAGATTTTGGCGGCATGGGAGTTAATATGATTAAAGACAATCAAAAAATGTTTAATAGAGTTCATGTACTGATGGATGCCTGTATTATTGCGATTTCGTACCTGCTTACTTATTATTTAAGGTTTAGCAGTATCTTCGCAAGAAAGCTCCCTTTTCTACAAGCTGAACCGGGTACGTATCTATCCTTTAATAATTATGCTAAAAGACTAATATTTTTAGTTCCCTTATACTTATTTATTTATTATTTTTCACGTTTGTATACACCGAAACGCGGCAGACACAGATGGGAAGAAATTTTCAATCTATTGATAGCCAATATCTTTGGTCTCGCATTTTTTACTTCCTATTTATATTTCTTGGGGGAAATGCATATATCCCGTAAGTATATCGGTCTATTTTTTGTGTTGAATATAGCCTTAGGAGTAGCATTCCGTATGCTTCTCTCCCATATCTTAAGAATTGCCCGCAGAAAAGGCTATAACTTAAAGCATGTTCTGCTTGTAGGATATGGACATGCTGCAGAGGCTTACATTGACCGTATATTTGCCAATCCCCAATGGGGATATTATATCCATGGTATCCTAGATGATACAATTGAAATCGGTACCATGTATAAAAAGGTTCCTGTGATCGGAACCATTACTCATTTACAGGCTTTTCTACAAAAAATGACTTTAGATGAAATAGCCATTACATTAAGTGTCAATGAATATCAGAAACTCGAAAATATAGTAGGTATATGTGAAAAGTCCGGTGTCCATACTAAGTTTGTACCGGATTATTATAGTTTTATACCCACAACACCTTATACGGAAGATTTATTCGGCTTACCTGTTATTAATATCCGTAATGTACCACTGAGTAATACTTATAATCGTATCATTAAGAGATTGGTTGATATATTCGGTGCAATCTTTGCCATACTTATATTCTCCCTTCCCATGCTGCTTGTCGCAATGATTATAAAGATAACCTCCCCGGGCCCTATTATTTTTTCACAGGTTCGTATCGGTAAGCATAATAAAAAGTTCAAGATGTTTAAATTCAGATCAATGGAAATCCAGTCTGAAAACGAAGAGAAAAAGGCATGGACAACCTTTAAAGATCCCCGGGTTACCGGTATTGGTAAATTTATCCGCAAAACCAGTATTGATGAATTACCTCAATTATTCAATGTGTTAAAGGGAGATATGAGTCTCGTAGGACCACGACCGGAACGTCCGTTTTTTGTGGACAAATTTAAGGAAGAAATCCCTCGCTATATGATTAAACATCAGGTTTCTCCCGGTCTTACCGGCTGGGCACAAATTAATGGTTATCGAGGTGATACCTCCATACGCAAGAGAATTGATCACGACTTATATTATATCGAAAATTGGACCTTAGGGCTTGATTTTAAAATATTATTTTTAACATTTTTTAAAGGCTTTATCAATAAAAATGCATATTAGTACTAACCTCACATCAGAAAGAAGGCTGTAAAATAATGGCTAAGGCTATAAAAAAAAGAAAAAAGGGTAGATTTATTGCAATATTTATCTTTGAACTCCTGCTGCTGTTAATCCTTGTTGTAGGTATCTATATATTTAAAAAAATGGATAAGCTTCAATATGATAATAGTCAGGATGAAAATATTCAGCAAAATGAAGAAGTCGATATCGACGGTTATCGTAATATCGCATTGTTCGGCGTAGACTCAAGGCAAAATGAACTTGAAAAAAGTACTCACAGTGACACAATCATAGTAGCTAGTATTAATAATAAGACAAAGGATGTTAAGTTAGCTTCTATTTATCGTGATACTTATGTGAAAATTCCTGATAAGAATAAATTCGATAAAATTAACTCTGCATATTTTAGAGGTGGATATTCATTGGCACTTAGTACAATGAATAAAAATTTCGATCTTAATATTAAGGAATACGTAACCGTTAATTTCAAGGCCATCGTTAATGCAATTGATCTACTAGGCGGAATTACCATAGATGTACAGCAGAATGAAGTAAAATATGTCAATGGCTATACCAGAGAACTTAATAGAATTAACAAAACGAATGTTCCCGGAATAAAAGCCGCCGGACAACAAACCTTAAATGGAACGCAAGCAACCGCATACGCAAGAATTCGTTATACCTCCGGCGGTGATTATAAGCGAACCGAACGTCAGAGAATTGTAATTGATAAGGTATTCGAAAAGTTAAAGGGTGCTGGTTTATCAACAACAAATGCTTTTATCAATGAAGTATTCCCTAATATATATACTAATTTATCAAAAACAGAGCTTTTAGATTTAGCAAAGGATATATTATCCTATGATATTATAGACCAAACAGGTTTCCCCTTTGAGCCTGATGCTCATACCTATAATAAAGTATCTTATGTATTTCCGGTTGATTTATCGGCTAATGTAACTAAGCTCCATGAATTCCTATTTGATGAGACAGATTATTCACCCAGTGCTACCGTTCAAGCCTATTCGAATGAAATTGAAGCAATTAGGCAATAAACACACACTGTATCAGAATACTATTATTAAGACAGTTTATCTTACCATAAAAAGGAGCGTCAACAAGTGGCGCTCCTAATATTTTACCTAATTACCTTTATCTGCATACTCCTCAAGCAACTCGTCAATCGGATTTTTATCTAACTGCTGGAAAAATGCGGTTCTTTGCCTTTTATCCTTTGTTGCTTTCTTATGATTTTTAATAAATGCAGATTTTAGATCAGTTTGTTTGAGCTTAATATCATTCTCAATTGCTTTTAAAGCATTCTCACCTTTCCCGGTATTTACGATAACAGAATTAACGCCTTGATTATCATTCATACTAGGTTCAATACTTTCAATACCCCAACAGTCTCCAATCGTTATATCACCTACCCTGTGCGTATAGGTGTATTTACATCTACTGCAGGAAGGTCTCGAAATATATCCGTTAATAAAAGTACGATAAAATACATTATCTGATGTTTTTTCTGATTTCTTCTTCCCATTTTCAAGTGTTACAACGAACTCATTATCGCTGGCTTTCCAGCCTTTCTTTTTATCTCGAAAATTGATATCTACTACTCTGGACTTATATTCGTTGCTAAGAGAATCAACATATTGTGCAAAAACCTTTGGCGAAGGTGCTGAGTGGCAAAAAAGCTCACATACCAGCAAGTTATCATAATCCTTTCTTAGATACGCTTTCAGACCAGCACATTCACAAGGTAAGCCTGTATATAGAACAAAACGTCCACTATTTAGCAGCTTCTTAATTTTTGGAAAGATACCACGAAAATTGCTTTTCACATACTTCGATCCACTGAATTGCTTAACCGCTTCCATATCCTCTGCAACATCCGATACCGCCTTCATCTCATCATTATATTTTACTCCGACTACGGCACCCTTCTTCTCTTCTATTACGTATCTTGCTAATGCAGGATATATTCCCCCTGAGCTACTCTTCTTTCTGACACTCAAGTCCATATTATAAGCGCTGTAAGCCTTAGGAAACTGCTTATCGAACTTCACAGTCATCGGCTTTTTTCTGATACATACTTTACTACAGAGCCCGCAATCGGTACACTTGTCTTTGTTCGTTACTGGATATAAGAACCCCTCCTTGTCCTCCTTCATGCGTATAGCCTTAGCCGGACAGATATCCTTACAGGCATTACAGCCATAGCAGTTTTCTTTTGTGATGTTTGTTGGACATTTTACTTTCTTGAATCTGTCTGATAATCCAAGACTTTTTACAAGAAACTTTGTAGAGGATTTTTTTAGGTTTTCAATATTTTTATGCAGCTGCTTCGGATCATCAATCTTGCACATCGCAAAATCTGTAAAATCAGCTATATCATAGAGTATATGGGATTGCAGGCCAAGCGAAGTCAGCAAATCCTCCGTTCTTGATCCCGTATCGGAGTGAAGCATTGAGATAAAAGGCTTCTCGTACAAAACTGAAAATACGGTACCATGGAAGGAATTCGTAATAACTAACTCTGCTGCTTCAACCAGTCCGATAAACTCACCGGCATCAGCCGTATAAAAGGATTCCGCTTCATTAATAAAACCACCGATTTGCCTTCTTTGTATAATCGGAATTCCTAAGGATACCGATAGTTTATTGGCAAGCTTTATCACCTGTTCATTCTTCTCAATCATGTAAACCAGAATATAGGGCTCTTTTCTGGCACTGGGTACCTTTATTTCCTCATAATCTTCTTTTAATAAGAGCAAGGTTGGATCAAGCACCACTCTTACCGGTTTCTCGCAAAGCCCCTGTACCGCTTCTCTGACACTACTTTCTCTTACCGAAATTCCGGTATAGGTACTTAATGCTTTACGCATATCTTCTTTGTATTTGGGATCTATATCCGTACTGCCAATGCTTACGGCATAGGCTATTTTTTTCTTATCTGGCTCAGCAAAATTTAAGTAATATGCCGGATCAAAGCCGCCTATGTGCTTTGGATTCCAAACCTGATCACTTCCTACGATATAAGCATCTAGATTAAGACCTGCATTTTGCAGCTCCTTATAAGTGCGATAATCTCCTAATAGATTGAACTTCTTCGCTAAAAAGCTTTGAAATTTATTATACCTGATTAAGCTTTGACGGTTAAATACAGATATACTCAGTTTTTTCACCTGTCTTTTAAACCCTTGCTTCATCATCATTGGATCGTATAAACGATCAATTATATCCGGATGGTAGTGAATGACACAGGGATCAACTCCATAATCCTTTAAGACCTTCTGTAAGGCCCATGTTTGTAATATTGCACCATAGTTATTGGCGTTATGAAATGTAATGACTCCTACCTTCAAGCTATCACCTGTGCCTTTCTATTTCTTTCAAAATTGTATTAATCGGAAACGTTGCCTCTTCCTTCTCAATTATGTTATTCGCTTTTAACTTTAAATACTTTACATCTTTATTAGCAACTACCGCATCATAGCTCTCAAACCGTTTTATAAAATACTTCGTCTGTCTTCGGTATCCTCTGCTCTTTTTATAGGTTGCGTGATTAAAGTATCTAAAATTATAAACTGTTTTTCCATCAAGATTACTGCAAAGATGTCCAACCATTCGATCCAGTTCTGAATGATGGATAATATAATCAAAGCTGGCATCACCAAAATATTTTTGTCTTTCTCGATTAGCTACTTTATCCACACGATTTTTAAATGCACTAATGTTTATCCCCCATTTCAGTAAAAGCTTACACAATATATAATCCATTCTGGTGTAATTTATCTCATACATAATAGGGAGGTACGCTACTTCCTTCTTTAGCTTTGCTAGCATCTGTGTGTTTTTCTTAACCTTATCTGTCTTCATACAGACATACACGTCATATACACTCGTATCAATAGAGTTAATCATATCTATCTTTTTCTGGGATTCTGTATCATTTTTTAGGCCATTTATAAAAATAAATACCTTCTTACGATTACTTTTCTCTATTTTCTCTATTTTGATATGCTTTGTATCCTTTGTCTCTCCATGGAGTAATATCTCACAAATCTGGCTTGGAGTATTACTTGAGTCATAGGAACAGAATTTCTCATAGAATTTGGGATATTCTATTTTCTCAGAGTTTATTGCCGTAATTAGTTCCTCCACTGTATCTGCCTTAGGAAACTCCAGTGAATTCAAATCCATATAAAGACCACGGCCTGTTAAATACTCTTCTCTGTCATAAGTAAACAGTACGATCTTTCGTTTGGTTACTCCGTAATCAAACATTATGCTGGAATAATCTGTTACAAGTGCATCACTCGCATTTAAGAAATCATAGGTTTCATAATCTAGTGGAAATTCTTGAATATGACTGTATTTTGTTAAATCCATATGATCCTTAACAAAAGGATGCAGCTTAACATAAAATATCTGTGAATCCTTAAGTCGTAGATCAATCTCTTCAAAATAGTTACTAAGCTCCCTCAGCTGCTTCTCTGTTTCTTTCCGATGTACCATTCCTCTCCAGGTAGGCATATATACAATTACCTGTTTATTCTCTATACTGCATTCTTTCCGTATTTGATGATACCTTTTATCATCTAGGAATACTGAATTTCTTGGATAACCTGAGACAAGTATCGTTCCAGGATAGATATCCTTCAGCATATAATCCTGTAAAAAGATTTCCTTTGAGAAATCATTTTGATAAAGTAGATAATCAGCAATTAAGAAATTACGTTGTATATTGCCCAGTGCATATTCCCTACCTGGTACAATTCGTCCCATTGCCTTAAGCGGTGTTCCATGCCAGGTGTTAAGATATACCTGCTCCTTTTTCTTAATAAAATAAGGTGGGAAGCTGGTATCTGTAATCAAATATTTTGCAGTAGCAAGTGCTTTTGCATAATCCTTGGAAAAGATATCAATCATAGTTACATTAATAATATTGTAATTCTTAAGAAGCTTCCTATATTGTCCCTTATATTCTGGCTCCATAGCAAGCAGTACTCGGTACTCCTTATAGACTTGCTTTGATAATTCTTTAAGCAGGATAAAAATATTACCTGCTACATCCTCTCCATGCTTTGATTCTAAGAGAATATCCTTTGGAGCAACCTTGAGTCTGTTATATAATCCAGTATAATAAACAGATCCTCTTTGTGCCAGTATCGTGAGCAAAGGAAGCTTCTTCTTAATCATTTTAAGCTTGGATTTACTGCGTCTAAAGGTTTTCAATTTATTTAACAGATTTTTCGCTGCATTCCTAGTCTTGATAAACAGATTATACAGCTTATTTGGCATGTACTCACGTACTTTAGTAATTGATATCATCTTCTTGCGGTTCATAAAAAGAGGAAGTCTTTTTTTCAACCAGCCAGAAGAATACTTTAAATAATGGTTATTTCTCCAGTCCGGTAACCTGCCATCAAGAAAATCCTGTGTCTTATTTATGATTTCAAGCTTGATGTCAAGCTTACCCTTCCCTTTATTTTCCTGTTTAAAGAGCGTAATATAACGATATAAGAAATGTCTGGCGCAGATAAACTCTAACTCATCATGATACAAATCCATATATCCATTCTGCTCCATGAAATCAAAAACTAGTTCAAAGGCTTTGATGATATCCAGTGTCTGCTTTGAGAAGGTATTAAGAAAGCCTCCCTGTGTTGTTTTGCGGTAATTATATAGTGGTTCCTCAACAACACCGATATATTTTGCCTTGCACACAATATTATAGATAACTGCCAGGTCCTCAAATCTCATATTTAAAGGAAATTCCATTCCCTCTAGCAGCTCTCTTTTAAATAACTTGTCCCAGGGGAAGGGTAGAATATGGGCAAGTTCATATTTATTCTCAGACAAAACAAAATTCCGGTTAATCAGATCCGTCTTTACTAGCTCACGCTTTAACTGACCGGAACCTGCATTCTCAAAAACATTATACCGTCCGCAAATAACAAGATCATTCTGATCAGTTACTGCTTTATGATAAAGCTTTTCGCACATATCCTGTTCTATAAAATCATCACTGTCTACAAAAAGTATATATTCACCTTTTGCTTTTTTCAAACCATAATTTCTGGCATGACTAACTCCAAGATTTTTTGTGGAATATACTTTCATAAAATCAGAATAAATTTTTTGATATTCTTCCAAAAGCTGCAGGCTATCATCTGTGCTTCCATCATTTACAGCAATTATTTCAATCTCTTTAAGAGTCTGTGAAACTATACTATCCAGACATTGTCTTAAATATCGTTGTACATTATAAACAGGCATAATAATACTTACTTTAATTTCGTCCATGTTAACCTCCATTCCGCCGCCAAGCGGCGGCACAAATAGTGATGAAGATGCTTGGAATGAGCACAGCGTGCTCATTATAAGCTTCTTCCAAAAGTGTGAAGATGCACTTTCTTCACACTAACGCCCATGCTTTTTGGGCATAAACCCTGAAGAATAGCGTCTTTTGCTATTCTTCCAAAGGCTTGCATGTATTTTGCAAGACTATTCACACTAACGCCCATGCTTTTTGGGCATAAATCCTGAAGAATAGCGTCTTTTACTATTCTTCCAAAGGCTTGCATGTACTTTGCAAGCCTATTCACACTAACGCCCATGCCTGCCCTTTGATTTAGTTTGTGCCAAGTGTGCTTGCACACTTTGGTTACGCAGGCACAAACTTCTAAGTGTGAATTATACTTTTCAATAATTCACACTACTTTGCTATAATGTTAAGATAAATACGTTCTGCAGATTTTCCGTCAAAATATTTATAATTATGCTTAACAAAAGCTTCAATTTTAGTTCTATCAAATTGTTCTTTCTTCAAAAGCGAAATTATTTCCTCAGAATTTTTTACCACCGGACCAGGAACATATTCTTCATAGTTCTCGTAAAACCCTCTGCCCTGATCAGAGAATTGCTCCAAATCATAGGCAAAGAAAATCATTGGGCGTTTTAGTATACAATACTCAAAAATTACTGACGAGTAATCTGTGATTATACAGTCAGCAACTAATAAAAGTGTACTAATGTCAGGGTAGGAGGACATAGAGAATATTTTATCATTTTTTAATATATCTGACCTTAGTAACTGACTTTTTTCAAAGGCTTCCGAAACAAAGGGATGAACTCTAAGCAAAAGAACATATTCCTCTGTCATCTGTTTGCACCACAAGCTTGGATTAAATACTATTCTTGGATTCTGGCATTCATTATCCCGGAATGTCGGAACATATAAAATCAATTTTTTTCCCTGCAGCATAGGATATTGCTGATAAAAATCCTGTATTCTCTTCTTGGATTCATTTTCATCAAAGAATAAATCCGTTCTTGGAAGACCATAGGCAAACACTTTCTCTTCACCAATACCAAAAACTTGCGCATATAACCGCTTTGTATAGTCTGAGTTAACAATCAGATGCGTTATCCGGCTATTCGCTTTCTTCTCAAGCTTCTTTAAACGTCCCGTGTTAACATCCTGCCCAAACTTTTTAATCGTTCCGGTTCCATGCCATAGCTGAATAATATGTACCTTATGACCGAAATGTAAATACGCCATTGGTAAAAAGATATTATCCATCAAAATGATTTCTGATGTTGCCAGATGATATGGTTTAATCAGAAAAAATTCCAGACTGCTCCCTATCGCTTTCCGATTACGGACTCTATTTCGTTCTGATTTTTTCAAATATTTAAAGGTAAAGCCTTTCTTCTGCTGCTTTAGGTATTCAACCATGATACCGACATTACTATCTTTACTGCTGTCATGCGTCATGATACAGAATACTTTTTTATTTTTAATTCTACAAAACAGACGAAGCAGATAGTAAAAACCTGCAAATATTAAATAACCTATTGTCTTCAACTTTATGCCCCTCCATGAGAAACAATTAAATCTACTACCTTTTTTGAAGCCTGACCGTTATCTGCATGATTATATTTTAATATAAATGCTTCGTATTTCGACTTATATTTTTCATAGCTATAGTTAAGTATTTCTGCTGCCAGCTGCTTCGTTGTTACAACAACTGGTCCGGGAGCCTCTAAGCTTAAGTCAAAGTAAAAGCCCCTAAGATCATTTTTATAATATTCCAAATCATATGCATAAAATAATATAGGTCTTTTTAATAAACTATAATCAAACATAACAGAGGAATAATCTGTTACCAAATAATCTGAAACCAAATACAGCTCAGAAATATCATAATCAGCACCAAACTGGTAGATAAAATTCCGATACCGGCTAATCTCAAGCTGCTCGCTGACAAGATAATGTGCTTTAATTATGATAATATAGTCATCCGATAATTTTTCTTTCATATAGTCAAAATCTATAGGTACTGTAAACCGGTAGCCATTACAACCATAATACTGATTATCTCTCCAAGTTGGTGCATAAAGGATAATTTTTTTATTATTCGGTAATCCTAGGTGCTTCTTAATTCCTAATATTTCGTTTATATTATTCCTATTTATTAAAATATCATTTCTAGGATATCCTATCTCTAGAATATTTTTATCAAAAGCAAACGCCCTGCGAAATATCTTAGAGGAATAAGTGTTCTGTGATATCAAATAATCCCAGGTCTGTACATTTTTAACAAATTCCTTTTTATAATCCTCAAGACTTGTTTCACCCTCCATCTTGACGTCAAACATGTCAAGTGCGAGTCTTTTCAGCGGAGTCCCATGCCAGGTTTGTATATATATTGTTTTTTTTCGCTTTATTAAATAACCGGGCATTCTGGTATCACTAACCCAGAACCCGGCCTTTGCAAACACTATAAAATAAATTAAGCTTTTTCTCTTTATTTTTCGTATCTTACCCGGTATATCAATTCCAAGATCTTCCACGATAAAATAGCATTGATACTTGTGATCTAATCCTCTAGCCACCATATTTTCGTAGATAAATCTTGGATTTCCGGAATAATTTCTACCAAGATTACTTTCGAACAGGACAATTTTTTTATCCACTCCGAAAGTCATGACGCAAAAACGATATAATAAAAGTGCCGGAAGCTTCCTTCCTTTTTTCAATATTTTTCTTATATTCACCATTTTATACAGCCTTTTTAAGGAGTCTTTATTTTTGATCCTTTAGCATTAAATCATTCTTAATTTTTGTTGTGGATATTCCCTCTGTTCGGCCTAAATAGACCACTTCACAATACTCCTTCAGAAAATCGAATTTACCCGTCCAATCATCCCCCATGACGAATACATCCACTTTATTATTCACAACATCATCTATCTTCTGCTCCCAAGTGTACTCGGGAAGCACTTCATCAACATATTTAATCGCTTCTAATATTTTCTTGCGGTCTTCGTATGGATAATAAGCCTTTTTATTTTTTATGGCATTAAATTCATCGGAGGAAAGTACTACGATTAAATAATCACCTAATTCCTTTGCTCTCCTTAATATATTAATATGACCAACATGAAGTAAATCAAATGTTCCATAAGTAATTACCTTTTTCATTAATACTTCACTCCTTTTCTTCTATTAAATAACATAATATTTTTCATTTGTACAAATTCTTAACTATCCAGCTTTTCCGTATATATATTACATACCTCTTCTACATCTCCCTGTGCGATGAGCTTACCCTGTTCCAGTAGAATTGCTTTATCACATACATTTTTTATCTGCTCCATGTTATGGGATACAAACAAAACCGTTACCCCATCCTTAAACAGGGATTTAATTCGTTTTTCACTCTTTTTTCTAAACTTTGCATCCCCTACTGCGAAGACCTCATCGAGTATTAGAATATCCGGCTCAACAACCGTAGCGATGGAAAAACCTAGTCTAGATTTCATTCCCGAGGAATAATTTTTTACCGGTACGTTAATAAAATCTCCCAGTTCTGAAAATGCAACAATTTCATCAAACTTTTCCTTAATAAATTCCCTGGTGTAACCAAGCACTGCTCCATATAAAAAAATATTTTCAGCACCTGTATATTGTGCATCAAATCCAGCACCCAGCTCCAACAGAGGCACAATACGACCATTCGTAGTTATACTGCCCTGCGTAGGCTTGAGCACTCCTGCAATTATTTTCAGGAGTGTACTTTTTCCGGCACCATTAAAACCAATTATTGCAAGATGATCACCCTTTTCTACCGTAAAGCTAACATCCTTCAGCGCCCAGAATTCCTTATACTTCACGCGATTTGTTACTTTCTTTATCACATATTCCTTTAAGTTATCCACTTTTTCTTTACTCATACGGAATTTCATTCCGACATTATCCACTTTTACTGCATAATTAGCCATTACTTCCTCCTACAAATTAAGTATAAACTTATCTTGGTTTTTATAAAACAAACCAATTCCAACGGCCAATGTAACCAGACTAAATATCATGGAATATGCTAATGCCCACAAATCAGGCCCTATACCAAATAATACGGCATTCCGAAAGTTCAAGATAATTGCATACAGCGGGTTATACTGAAGAATCCATTCATATCCGTTTTTAATAACACTTGAAGGTTCGTAAAAGATTGCAGAGCAATACATAATAATCATCAGTACAATTCCCCATAAGTATTCCAAATCTCTGAAAAACACTGCCAAGGTTGCAAGGATTAAGCCTATACCGATTATCATTACAATCAGAATAAATAATGGGAATATAGCTTCCAGTATATGATAGGTTGGCTTTACCTTTAATATAGCTGATACTGCAACCAAAACGACTAATGATATCAAAAAGGTAAAATATTGGGCAAGTACTGTAGAGAAGGGGTACATGTATTTCGGAACATAGACCTTTTTAATCATTTGCCCATGAAGTCGGATTGATTTCATCGCTGACTTTGTCGCATTGGCAAAGCAGGAATAGATTAATCGTCCTGACAAAATATAGATTGGAAAGTTTTGGTCGCTCCTGCCGCGTAGTTTTGAAAAAACAACGGAAAGGACCAACATGGTCATAAGTGGCTCCAAAAGTGTCCATAAAATGCCCAGATAGGACTTTCTATATTTTAATTTAATATCCTTTTTGATTAATTCTGTTAGTAAATATCGATACTTCGTAAAATTTCGAATGTTTTGTCTCATTTATTTTCCCTCTAAACCGAATACTTCATTTGCTACCTTACGGGATGCTTGTCCATCCTCCCAGGAGCAGAATTTTTCATAAAAAGCATCATATTTCTTTTGATACTGTGGCAACAGCTTATCTATATTTTTAATTGAATCAATTAACTCCTGTGTCGTTAACAAGATAGGCCCAGGCAATTCTTCCTCAATATCAATATAAAAACCACGCAGTACGTCACGATATTTTTCGAGATCATACATATAGAAAAACATCGGCCTTCTTAAATTAGCATAATCAAAGAATACAGAGGAGTAATCTGTAATCAGATAATCTGAAATCAGATACAATTCTGAAATATCATCATATTTACTAAAATTGAATGCAAAGCCTTCCAATCCGGTTACATCAAGGGAATCTGCTATGAAATAATGCGTCCGAAGAAGAACCACATATTCGTTGCCCATTCTCTCTTTCATCAGCTGTAGATCAAGCTTTAACGAGAATTTATATTGACCCTTTGTATAATACTCGTCATCTCTCCAGGTGGGAGCATAAAGAATTGTCTTCTTGCCTTTTGGTATACCCAGCTTTTCTTTTAGAGTGGCTGCAATCTCATCTTTATTATCCCAGTGCATGATATCATTTCTAGGGTACCCTGTCTCTAACATGACTTTATTATACATAAAGCATCTGTGGAAAATATCGCTGGAAAACTGGTTAGCAGCGATAAGATAATCCCAAGATCTCGATTGCTTGTAAGTCTGCTTTTTGTAACGAGGGGTAGCAGAATTAATATCCTCTAGATCAAATACCAGTTTTTTAAGTGGTGTTCCATGCCAGGTCTGCAAAAATACATTACCTTTACGCTTTTTAATCCATACAGGCTGTCTGCTGTTAAATATATAATATTTACAGCGAGCAAGATAGTATAAATAACGCAAGCTAAAACGCTTTACCTTTGTATGCTTATATGGTATTTTAGTGTCTTTCTTATCGATAACCCAGATAAATCTATATTTACCGGGATAATTCTTCTGTAGATATTCATAAACATACTTAGGACTGTCGGAATAATTTTTTCCAAAGAAGCTTTCACAAAATACCCAATTTTCTTTTAAGGACTGCTTTAAGAAGAATTTGCGATATAAGAATTTGGGAAGTTCCTTCTTGTTTTTAAGAAGCTTTTTTAATTTCTTCCATGCCAGGTGATTTGTTACAATACGCTTAGCTTTTTTAAAATCTCCAATATAAAAAGCATGAATCATTCTACGTTTATATTTCTTATAGGAAGAAAGTAGCTCTTTATCCATTTGTGATATTAAATTATGAATTACATCAAATTTCTGAACAATATCTGCCTTTTTATTGCTTCTTTTAATTTTGGGTGCAAAGTACCTAATACAATAATTGATAATTTTTCTATCTAAACGCGTTCTTAAATCACCATCTGATGCCAATAAGCCTTTCGCATATTGATAGGCTTGTATATACCTTTCAAAGCTTTTACTGCCCTTTCGCTGGCTAAGGGATGGCATATTAATAGAATCATTATGATTCCTCTTAACATAAACTGCTTCCATGTTTCTCTCAAAACGAGTTGCTGCCTCTAATACCTGCAGCAAAAATGGGTAATCAGAAAGAAAAATAATATCCTCGTTAAAGCGTATATTATTCTGCATAATTAAGGAACGTTTTATTAATACATGAAGCACTGTAATGCTTCTAACACTTTTTCTTCTGGTTACCAGTTCATAATAAGCTGCTCTCTGCTTCTTACGTATATTTTCCTGCTCCAGAGCCCTAAGCTCTTCTTCAGTTAAATTTTGATCTATTATTCCAGTTGTATTATTAATACCTAACTCTTCATCTGGCTCATCTGTCTGCTCTTCATAGATAGAGGTATCCTTCTCAGACTTTCCGCCATTCTCATCACTACTTTGCTCTGAATCACCGGACTTGTCTTCTTCCGATTCCTCATCATCTTCCTCATCCTCTTCTGATTCTTCATCATCTTGATAAAGATTTCTTAAAAAAAGACTTCTTCTGAACCAAGTCCAGGTTTTCTTTCCATATACAACTTGTGCTCCGTTATTATCAGCAGTCAATACCAATAATTCTATGGCATCAGCATTTAAATAGTCGTCGCTATCCAAAAAGAAAATATATTCTCCGGAGGCAACAGCTAAACCTTGATTTCTGGCTGCAGCAACGCCGGTTCTTTCATCCAGATGGTATACCTTTAATGTTAATAATGACTGATAAGATTGAATAAACGCAGCTACGTCTTCTTCCACATGGTCACAAACAAGTATAACTTCAAAATCCTTATAAGTCTGCTCAACAAGGCTCTGCAAACAGTCCTCCAGAAAAGATAGGCCTTTGTGAAATGGAATAATAATACTTACCTTCATTTTGTTTAGATTCCTTTCAATAGCTTCAAGTTGAATAACATATATTATACGTCTGCTTCAAGCTTGTTTTATTATATCAAAGAGACACCCGCCAACAATATAGCCGTCCATTCACTTAAGCTATAATTATAGCTAATAATCAATTTTTTTACTTAATAGGATATATTGTTCATTTTATCCTTTATCATATGCAAATACAGTATAAAAAATTATGATTCCTAAATTTTATACCCATATCTTAAGTCATGAAAGCAGAAAGTAAAAAGAAAGGCTTATTCTACTTTTAACCTTCCTGCTTAAGTAAATCTTTATATATGGTAATGGCATCACCCGATATTCAGACTGATTATATCATCCTGCCCTACATAAGTCAACAATAGCCAATTATTGAATTGTCTAGGATGAATGCTTGTATATATGATTATATTTATACTTATATTTGTGTTTGTATCATACTTGCTGAAATGCTTATATTTATATTATCATTTATATTATAGACAGATTTAGGATTTAACAACAGATTTAGGATTTAGCATATGAATAGACTGCTGTTAAATTTAAGTAAATTAACAGCAGTCTAAATCCAACTTTATTTTAAACGATTCAATGCACTAAAGATAGCTCTGATGGAGGCTCTGGTTATATTGGAACTTATTCCAACACCAAATGTTGTCTTCCCGCTCGGAATATCAAGCATATGAATATACGCTGCCGCCTGAGCATTTTCTCCTCCGCCCAATGCATGCTCGGTATAATCAAGAATCTTAATCTGTATCCCTAATTCCTTCTGTAAACCACGAAGTGCTGCATCAAGAGGACCATTTCCAGTAGCTTCGATTGTTTTTTCTATGCCTTTATCCGAATACACAATAATAGCACTGGTATTTGCCTGCCCTTGTTCAGCAATATCCTCAATCTTACACTTTTTAAAATGCAAAGGTTCCTTCTTATCTAAATAGCAAATCTTGAATTCATTCATGATCTGATCTGGTGTAACCTCACCCTGTTTCTCAGATAAAGATTGAATAACATCTGCAAACTCCTTATGCATTCCCTTAGGCAGCTTGAAACCAAAATAGTTTTCCATGATAAAGGCTACTCCACCCTTACCGGACTGACTATTAATTCGAACAATCGGTTCATATTGTCTTCCGATATCGGAGGGATCAATTGGAAGATACGGAACAGCCCAGTAAGCACTGTTACGCTCCTTCATTGCTTTTACGCCCTTATTAATTGCATCCTGATGAGATCCCGAGAATGCAGTAAATACTAATTTTCCTGCATAAGGATGACGTTCATGCACCTTCATTTTACACAGACGTTCATATGCCTCAATTATTTCATTAATATTATCTATCTCTAATTCCGGATTAATCCCCTGAGAGAACATATTATATGCTAAGGTCAATATATCTACATTACCGGTTCGTTCACCATTACCGAATAATGTACCTTCCACCCTGTCAGCACCGGCCAGTAATGCAAGCTCTGTTATCGCTATCCCTGTGCCGCGATCGTTATGAGGATGTACACTTAATATAATAGAAGCCCTATCTTTAAAATTACAGTTCATCCATTCAATCTGATCGGCATATACATTCGGTGTATTCATCTCTACTGTAGCTGGAAGATTAAATATTATTTTATTCTCAGGCGTTGGCTCCCAAATCTCTTGCACTGCCGTACAGACCTCAAGTGCATACTCCACTTCAGTTCCAGTAAAGCTTTCTGGGGAATATTCCAGTATAATCTCTCCCGGAAAATCCCTTGTATATTCCTTAACTAGTTTTGTACCCTCAATAGCGATCTGCTTAATCTCTTCCCTAGACATATGGAATACTACATCTCTTTGTAAGGTAGAGGTTGAATTATAAATATGGACAACTGCCTTCTTTACTCCCTCCAAGGCCTCGAAGGTTCTTTTTAATAAATGCTCTCTGCATTGTACAAGAACCTGTACGGTTACATCCTCCGGTATCAATTTGCGATCAACTAATTGTCTTAAAAAATCAAATTCTATCTGTGATGCGGAAGGAAATCCAACTTCAATTTCCTTAAAACCCAGCTTCACCAATAACTG
The DNA here is from genome assembly GCA_023421505.1 of Bacillota bacterium. Taxonomy (GTDB): domain Bacteria; phylum Bacillota; class Clostridia; order Lachnospirales; family Lachnospiraceae; genus Mobilitalea. The sequence continues at coordinate 36,660 of JAEZTJ010000009.1, read as the reverse complement.
AAAAAATTCAACCTTTTCTTCAACGACCATAGGTTCAATCAAGGCCTGATTACCATCTCTTAAATCAACACTACACCATATAGGTGCCTTCTCTATTTGATTATTCGGCCATTTTCTATCCGTTAATTCTATAACGGGATTCCTCTGATATCTCTTATAATTTAACATTTGACTTACCTCCAAATTAATATGATTTTATCAGGTAATTACAAAACCATTCTGTCTATCCACTTGATACCAATTGAATCAAATGGATCATCAACACTTACAGTTTATGAATTTGATAATTACCTTACTATTACTTAATAATTTCACGAATGAAATATAAATTGATAAATTATATTTTTCATATTAACTACGGAGTCGATAAATCACGCTATAAATCTTAATAATAAATAACTTCGTATTGTCTACACGAGTCCCAAATGTATCATATCCTCTCTTTATATTATAAATAAGTTGATTTCAAAACTATATAGTCTATTAATCGTATTCAAAACTTACAGTTGATGAACATCTACTCATTTTATTAATTACTATATGAATAAAAAGTTTTATTAAGTCTATTATTGCATAATTATGATACAAATTAATGACCTATTATATCATCCAGGTTTTTCTTACGCAACTACTTTTTTATATATTCATCTCCAAGACCACCCTCGATCATGCCGCTTAAAACTTCTATCGCTTCCGTCTCATCGGGGCCATCACAGATTAACTCTATCTCATCACCCTGTTTTACACACGCTGATAGTACGCCGATTACACTTTTTGCATTAACAGATTTATCACCAATTTTAATTGTTATTGTCGACTTAAATTCTATCGAACGATTGCATAGCACACTGATTGGTCTTAAATGTAATCCTGCAGGATTATTGATGAATAGTTTCTTACTTACCATAGGATACCTCCTGTCATTGGTTAGAAAAATCACTACACTAATCGTATATTTACAGTGGGATTACCCGCTAGATAGGAGTATCCACCTGTTTCTGCTTTTATGTCTACAGTATGTAAACCAGCAGAATAATCAGATATATCAATATAAGGTTTTAAATTATACTCCGTTATATCTTTCAATTCTTTCGCTGGTCCTTTAACATTAAGAATGATAGGTCCGGTCATCAAGTATGTCAAAGTTAGATTTGACGGCATATTTTTAACCTCTAATTCTCCCGGCTCATATGAGATTTGCTTTGTCTCTGCCTCCTCAATTTTAACATTAACAACTGCCGTCGGACTTTCTCCAACTAAGATAACGCCCTCCGGTAATTGCTCCTGTAAATTAATCTCCTTCTCAATATCCTTTGTAGCCCCTGTAATATCCTCAGTGACAGTTATATCATCAATTTGATTAAGAAGATAATCCTCTGCTGCAATCTCAATCTTTTTCGGTTCATAATCAACATCCGCTATAGTATAACCATCAGCAGGCCTGCCCGTTGGAGTGATCTCTACATTTATTTTTTTCGTCTTATAGATACCAATCCAAGCAGAAATTGAAGTTTCGCTGAATTTAAGATTTGAAGCATCAATCTCATTGCCCTCTGCATCTAATGCTTTCGGCTTTTCACTCGTTCTAAAGGATGGACCGTCATAATCTGTTACATCTACTTCAACTGCAATTTGTTCTATCTTCTCTATCTTACTTTCAGGTCCAAACACATTAATTATCGTATTGGTATTCTTTTTATACACATAAAAACCTTTAGCAGGCTTACCCTTCTGCAAAACATCCACTTTGATTGACTTTTTTGCTAACTTCTCCAGCTTAACCTTCATAACCTGGTTAAGTCCCTTTGTGATAGATATCTGATCACCATATCTTGGACACTTTATTTCAATTGATACCGCATTTACATCAGATAATTTTGCTAAATCCGCCGTAACACGAAAGTCAGATGCATTTAGATCATCTCTCACGGATCTTCTTGCCGCAACTGTAAAATTGATGTTAGCTCCTTCAATAATTTCATAAACCTGACCGAGTGACGCTATTTCATTTGCATGTAGAATATCTACTGCTACATTAGTAAAATCTTTTGTCATAATAGGATCATCTACATTCGTGATTAAAAGCCATAATAGGGCAGCAAGAAGAATGGATAGAATTTTTAAGCCGATATTTCTAGTCAACTTCTCTTTCATTCTTTATCCTTCCCTTCCATAATTTTAATTTCTTAACCTCACTTGATTTTTTCTGGGCATCTATTAATTTAGTTCTTAAATAATCTCCGTCAACGTTACGGATTAGTTTACCTCCCTTGGCAATTGATACTTTACCTGTTTCCTCCGAAACGATAATCGTTAGACTATCCGAAACCTCACTGATACCAATTCCTGCACGGTGTCTGGTACCAAGATCTTTACTAAGCTGCATGTTATCCGATAACGGCAAGTAGCAGGTCGCTGCAGTAATTCTATTTCCACGGATAATAACAGCTCCATCATGAAGCGGTGTATTATGCTCAAATATATTAATCAATAGCTCACTGCTGACAAGACTATCTATAAATATACCTGTATTTTCAAAATCGGTAAGCGGAATATCTTCTTCTAAGACAATGAGTGCTCCGGTCTTAGCCCTTGCCAGTTCAAAAGTCGCACGAACAATCTGGTTCAAGGTATGATCTGAGAATTTTTCTATTCTATCCCTAGAATCATCAAACGCAATAAACGTCTTCATTAGATTCTTTTGCCCCAATTGCTCCAGTGCCTTACGAAATTCTGGCTGAAAGATAATCACAATTGCTATAATACCAACATTGATTGTATTCCTTATGATCCACATAATAACATTTAAGTCAAATATCACAGCCAGAAACCAAAAGCTCATGATTACAACTAAGCCTTTTACTAAATTCCAGGCTCTTGTGGTTTTAACCCACTTAACGACATGGTAGATTAAATATGCCAAAAGGCATATTTCTATAATATCCGAAGGCTCTATTCTTTTTGGTAGATGTAACCACACAACGTAGCTGTCAATAAATTTATTGATTACCTCCATATGCCCATCTCCCCTACCATTAAAATACTAAGAAGAATTAATCCTCTTCGTCACTGTCAGTAACTTCTTCCTCGTAAGCTTTACTATGACTATAATACAGCTCTGTATCCTCGTCATTTTCATCCTCTGTGTCTTCCGTCCTGTGAAGCCCCATACCTGACAGTCCACGCCGCGAATTGCTTACATTAATATGCTTTACTTTCATCTGAGGAGTAGTTACCGTTACCTTGGGAACCGCTTTTACATAATAGTAATATACATCATCCTCAAACTGAACATGTTCGACGCCTGAATAATCCAGGGTCAATTTAAAGAAATGGATTACAAAAACGATACCTGCTGATACTATTGTCCCTAAAAGCATACTAATAATCTGTTCTGTCTGATCGAATATTAAATCACTTACTAAAAATCCCAATATACTGGTTAATGCTCCGGCAGCTATAGAGATTTCAAAGGCATAATCAAATTTCATTCTTCTTACATAATAAACCACCATTAAAATAAGTGCAAAAATGACAATTGACATGATCATCTGTTTATTACTCACAAGATTATCAATCACCGAAGTATAAAGCTTTAATATATCTTCAACAGAAGTACTGTCCTGCATCGTAACTGCTGTCTTAATCACCTGCAATATATAATAGATAAAGACACCACAGGCAGTCGGAACAATTGCTACCGGTGTAGAGATTATTCCTAACAGCAGCGGAATAACATAGGGTGTTTTAAAAAAGTATAAAATCGGTATAGCCATCAGTACATAACCTAGTCTTGGTGTAAACCTGGCAAACAATAAATAAATGATTAATAGCAGCAAAATGATGATGACAGATAGAAAGGGGGCTATAAAATACACATGCATAACCGCTGCAAGCGATACCAAAAGTACCATAATTGAGGAAGGGGTAAATGCACTTAATAAGGATAAGACCAGTACAATCGGAACCGATTTTATTCTAGCGTCATATCCAATCTCCCTGTTTATTGTTAAAAAGGCAATTAATGCAAATATAAATTTAACTGCAGGAATTAAGTAAATATCATTTTTTTGATAAAAATTTCTGACACGTTCTCTAAAAACCAACAAAGGCATCATGATGTGTATCCTCCTATCTATACTTCCGGTGTTTCATCATTATACATCTTATTGAGTCGATGCAGTAATTTGAAATACCGTCCTAGCTTCTTTCTTGACTTATCATACAGAATGGAATAGCATACAGCTGAACCCAGTCCATATACGGAAACAATCATGATATAAATTCCTAATATATAGGTTCCTATTGACTTGTAATCCAATGTTACAGCATTTGCGATGATAAATTCGGATTTATATAAAATAACAAGAACAAGAATTAACGCATATCCTATGGTCGCACAAATAATAGATTTTATAATCTGGTATCGAACATAGTCTGTTTTATAGTATTTACTTAAACGAATATCTTCTTTACCCTCACTGCTTTCGTAGAGAGCAAGCTTCGTCATAAGTCTGATTCTATCATTATTTAACATATTAACCTCCATCTGTCGCCAACACCAACGAATTTGGGCAGCGCACAAATTTGCTGATTGAAAAATCTCTGATTTTTCAATCTACCCTCCATCTGCTGCCATCACCTGCGAATTTGGGCAGCGCACAAATTTGCTGGTTGAAAAATCTCTGATTTTTCAATCTACCCTCCATCTGTCGCCAATACCAGCGAATTTGGGCAGCGCACAAATTTGCTGATTGAAAAATCTTTGATTTTTCAATTTATCCTCCATCTGCTGCCATCACCTGCGAATTTGGGCAGCGCACAAATTTGCTGATTGAAAAATCTCTGATTTTTCAATCTACCCTCCAAAGAGTTCTATCATATTAAATTTTTTACTTAATTTACCACAAGTATACATTTTTATATTGTACTAGTCTACAACAAACTATGAATTATTTTCATCCGAAATATAGTTATAGTAAAATTATTATATCATAATCAAAAATGAATATCGAGATTTTTTTTCTGAATTGGGAAATTTGGTTATTTACTATGCAAAAATCCGCATAAACACATGGCTTATACGGACACATTTTTATAAATCATATTTTTAATAAAATTAAATTGAGCATCAATCAGCTCACCGGTCATATCGCTTGACATAGCCAGTGTACTAATCCCTTCCAAAAAAAACATAATATTTTCAGCCAACAACTCTATACTACTATCCAAAATTTTTTCTGGCTTTACACCAAACTTTAAGATCTGCAATATTATTTCTTTAGACGTATAAAACTGTTTGAAAAAAAATTCTTTATTAAAATCTTTTTTATGTGACAGATAAAATTCGAAGGTTGCTGTAATCAGACTTTTGTTCATGTTGAGCAGTCTTTCTTTTTGATTATCGAAAAACTCATCGATTAGCTTATGAAAATCATAACCCATTTTCACATCGCATTGAATTGCTTCCAGCTTCTTCTCATTATGCTCTCTGATCACTTCCATAAATATTTCGTCAACGGACTGAAAATAAAGATATAATCCACCTCTGCTTATTTTACATTCATCGATAATGTCCTTCATCGTAACTTTGTTAAAACCTTCTCTGATAAAAACCCGTTCTGCGCAGGCAAGGATATATTTCCGCTTTTCTAAGGATTTTGTTGTCAATTATGCTCACATCCTATAGTATACTTTAGTTGAAGTATATGATACCATGATAGGATTGTCAATGAAGGATGAAGGTCAATTGATGCTAAATAGGAATTCCAGTCCCTTTAGCACCAAATTCGGCTCAGAAAGCATTTCGGTTTTGCAATATTGTATCATGTATTTCGAATTTCCGCCTGTTATGATTACTTTTAAATCTTTATGCATTTCGCATTTTATTTTAGAAACCATGCCTTCTATCATTGCAGCCGCCCCAAAAAGAGCACCTGACAAGATGCATTCCTTTGTATTATGTCCAATCAGACTGACAAAATAGTCAAACTCTGTTTCTGGCAGTTGTGCTGTACCTTTACTTAACGCTTCTATTCCCATTCTCAGTCCTGGAAGTATTGCTCCTCCAAGAAAGACCCCTTTCTCATCAATTATATTGAAAGTAGTTGCTGTTCCCATGTCAATCACAATCATTGGAGCTTTATAATTTTCCCAAGCATAAGCACAGGCGGCAATGCGGTCACTGCCAAACAATGAGCATTCATAACCCGAAAAATCAAGACCAGTATTAATATTTGGACTAACAATAATTGATTTTCTTCCTAAAATTTCATATATCGTATCAGCAAATGCCTCCGTTAGTTGAGGTACCACTGAGGCCAGAATAGAACCTTCTATATTGACATATCCTACTTCAGAAAAAATAAAAGTATAAATATCCTCCGAAAATCTCAATTCCTTTGTAAGTCTCTTTTTTATTATCTGTATCCCATTATCTAGTAAACCTATTACGGTATTCGTATTTCCGATATTTATAGCCAATAACACAGGTTCTTCCTCGCAATTTTAGTTTATTTACAATTTTCTATGTAACATAACATGCCTGCTCATTGAATTAGTTTGTGCCGAGGAATATGCAGACACAAACTTCTAGGTGTGAATTGTTCTTTTCAACAATTCACACTAGCCTCGTATACGAGGCTTTGGGCTTGCATGTCTTTTGCGGGACTATTCACACTACAGACTTTATTTGTATCATCTACAAAAACTACTGTAGGCTTATGCTTTTGTGCTTCCTCTCTATCTATCTGGCAATATGACATGATAATTATTTTATCTCCGGGAGTAACCAACCTCGCGCCAGCTCCGTTCAAGCATATAATTCCACTTCTTTCTTCACCCGCTATTGCATAAGTCACAAATCTGCTGCCATTATTGATATCTGCTATATGTACCTGTTCATACTCAATAATCCCTGCTTCTTCCATTAAATATCGATCAATCGTTATGCTGCCGATATAATCTAATTCTGCCTGCGTTACAACAGCACGATGAATTTTTGATTTTAGTATGGTTACTTCCATTCTCTCTCTCCTCCTAAACTTAATATCATATTGTCAATCAATCTGGTCTGACCAAATAATACGGCAACCGCAGCGAATGCTCTATGATATGGTTCTATCTTCTGTATTCTACTAAAATCTGACTCTTCTAATATCTCGATATATTCAATTACTGCTAACGGTTCCTTTTCTATCTCTTTTTGGATTATGCCGATTAGAGTAGCAGACTGTGTACAGTAAACATTACCTGTCTTAAGATATTCCTGCGCTTTTTTAAGTCCTCTATAAATCGAGACAGCTTGTTTGCGTTCCTGATGATTTAAATACATATTTCTGGAGCTAAGTGCCAGACCATCTGCTTCTCTGATAATCGGGCAGACCACTATTTCGACCGGAATATGAAGATCCCGTACCATTTTTTTAATGATTGCTGCCTGTTGTAAATCCTTCTGTCCAAAATAAGCACGATCTGGTCTGATTATATTTAACAATATAGTTACAACTGTAGTTACCCCTTTAAAATGAAAAGGTCTGGTTATCGCACATAATTTATCCGTCATACCGCCTTTCACTTCCACTACCGAGGAAAACTCTGGTATATAGATTTCATTTATCTCAGGATAAAACAAGATATCAGCACCAGCTGCCCTCGCTCTGATATAATCCTTTTCTATATCTCGCGGATACCTTTCGTAATCCTCATTCGGACCAAACTGTTTCGGATTCACAAAAACACTAACTACAACAAGCTCGTTGTTTTCTCTGGCGGCTTTGATTAGTGATTCATGCCCTTCATGAAGATATCCCATAGTCGGTATAAAGCCTACCGTTTTTAATTTACGGTTATCACCATCCAGTAGAATTTTCAGCTCAGACACCGTCTTCGCTATACACATAGCTATCCCCTCCCTTATGATTGACTGAAGCGTAATTTTTCCATAATCGTTTCGTCAATTGTATACGTATGTATTTTTTCTGGAAATTGCTGCTGTTTCACCTCCTCAATAAATCCGGTAACAGCCTCATCAATACTATTTTTTAAATTTGCATACTGTTTTACAAATTTGGGTGTAAAGCCAGAATAAAGCCCTAAAATATCTTCCGTCACCAAAATTTGACCATTACAATAACGGCCTGCACCGATGCTGATTGTGGCTACCTTTACTTTTTCAGTAATTAATTCTGCAAGCTCCTCTGGAATAGCCTCAAGTACAATAGCAAATACACCAGCCTCCTCGAGAGCCAAAGCATCCTCAATTAACGCCCTTGCTTTTGCCTCCTCCTTGCCTTGTGCCCGAAAGCCTCCAAAAACGTGAACAGATTGCGGCGTTAATCCAATATGGCCCATAACAGGTATTTGGGCATCTGTAATAGCTTTAACGGTTCCTGCCATACTTTTGCCGCCTTCCAGCTTTACTGCTTGGACCAAACCTTCTTTAATCAACCTGCCGGCATTTCGAATGGCTTCCTCCTTACTTACATGATAGGATAGGAACGGCAGGTCTCCGATAACCATAGTGCTTTTTACTCCTTGAGAGACACATTTACAATGATAAACCATCTCATCCATAGTAACCTCAAGCGTCGTTGATCGCCCCTGCATCACCATTCCCAATGAATCACCGACGAGTATTGCATCGATACCAGTATTATCAATGATCTGTGCCATTGAATAATCATATGCTGTTAGCATTGCAATCTTCTCATTTTTAGCTTTTGCTTCATAAAATGAACGTGTCGTAAATTTACTACTCATTAATTTACCTTCCTTTCCTAACCTTAATACTTTCCTTTGTATGCCTCTATATATTTTAGACTATTCATATAAAAATGACACTCATGTCATTTTTATTATATGACATGAGTGTCATTTACGCAAGAGTTTTATAATTAATATTTAGCTCAAACTTCGCAGATCAATATTATGAGTTTGCTTGATAAAATAAGCGTTTATGACTATGAAGAAACCATTCATTATGATACTTTCCTACTGGCTTCAATGATCAAGCTGGTATTCACTAATAGATTTCTCTTATGGAAAAGCCGTGCTAAAATAAGCAAACTCCTCGTTTCACTCGTCAAACATGCTTATTTTTAACACGATACCATAATCGAAACCTATAAGTGAATTTACCAATTGATCATAAGGCGCCATCCGAAAAGCATCATAACGAATGTTTTCTGATTAGTATATGAGCTTATTTAATTAAGCTATGCTGAGATTTTTTACTGTGAAGTTTGAGTATTTAAGTAATTTGATTATTTTTCATCCTGCATAGCTTTATTATTAACTTCCGCTTCACACTTTCTGATCGTAAACGTATGACTAAGCGAATAAAGTACTTACAAAAGGTAATATTTAGTAATCGCAAGTTTTAGCTTATGCGTAAAAAAAGGCGACGAACGAATTCGCCACCTCTTTCATTATTTATACTGTTCCTTCACCTCAACTAAAACTCCAAGCGCTTTTGATGTGTCAAAATATTCATACGCCTCATAGCCCTTTTCGTGTTTAAAAAGTGAATTAAATCCTGCATTTTTCATAGTTTCTTCGTCAATCTCTAAAGGTCCGTCTGATAACATACAAATTGAGCAAATTGACGTGCCATGTTCCTTTAGCCAAGCTGCCCATGGGTCATTACTTCCTAGAGGCATAATAATTTCAAACCAGAAATTATCGCTGAAAACGCTCTCTACCTTCATTGGGGTATCCGTGATGTCGGCACCTTTATACTTCATAAAAGGTGTTCTTACCTCTTTATGCTCTGTATTCTGCCCTGCAGGCTCTTTCCCTGTGCCCAGTAAAGTTTTATATGCAGAAACTGTTTTTTCTAAATCGTCTGTTACGACAATAACCTTAATTATATTCGTTGATGATAATGCCATTTTGGTCTCCTTTATATTATGTAATAATTTTTATATGCTTATCTATTAGTGAAACCGCCGTCAGCAATAATTTCAGCACCTGTTACATAGGAAGATTCATCGGACGCTAAGAACAATGCAACCGCTGCAATCTCGCTAGGCTTTCCGATATGCCCTATAGGAAGTTGCGAAACTATATTGTTTCTTATTTCGTCATCACCGTGCACAAAATTTGTAAACGCCTGTGTTTCCGTTGGACCAGGGCTTATAGCATTTGCTCTGATACCCTTTTGGGCAAGCTCTCCTGTGAACGAACGTGCCATAGACCTGACTGCTGCTTTCGCCGCATTATAGACAATGGCGTTTTTCCCACCCTGAAAACCTGCAATTGATGATATTAGAACAATTGAAGCTTTATCAGACATAAAAGGAATTAACTTCTGTACCGTGAAAAAAGCTGAAAATACATTAAGGTCCATTGTCAAATGAAACTCCTCTGGTGTAATTTCAATAATCGGGTTTTGTGGTCCGTTACCAACGATTGGTAGCACAGCCTTTAATTTACGTCCTGTCTTTTCAACAGCTTCTGCTATTTTTTCCAAATCCTTCACATCTGTCGCATCAACTTTTAGTATATCAACAACCTGACTGTTTCCCTCATATACTTTTTTTGCGGTTTCAACATCAAAATCAGCCACAATCAAATCGGCACCTTCACTTATAAAACGTTCTGCGATTGCTCTGCCAATTCCATTCGCCGCACCCGTGACAACGCACAATTCTTTATCCAATAATTTACTCATAAAATTCCACCTATACCTTTCATTCGCTACGCCGCAAAGTAGCATAAAGATAGCCCTTTAAGCTAATTACGCTATACTAAATATTCAAAAAACTCAAAGGTAGCTTTTGAAGCGTAGCCAGAATAATCAACTGCAGCTAGGCCCACAAATGCTCCCGTGAAAAAGCCACCATAATGAGAATTCACATAATCATCAGACAAAATCATTGCATCCAGTTTAACTGGCACTCTATTCCATTTTATCCCGTCAAATGAATATTCATAAAAATAGTCCAAATGATCAACCACTGACTTGAACCAAACCCACTCCGTGCCTTCCGGAATTCTCACAGCCTTATCTTTTAAAACAGAAGTGTATTTGCGATTGTCGCATTCTGCAACCTCTATAACATCATTACGATCATCGTCTTTTGTAATAAAGATCCATGACCAATGCTCGCTGTTATAATAATTTACAAGACCAGCCATTGCCTGATAGCTATATGGGCTGAATTTTACCTTTGTCACAGCTGAAAATGCAAAATCCTTCCATCTTCTAGCAATAAACGATGGGTTGAACTTATTTGAAAGTGAACCACGCCCGATCAGTTCAAGTTTTCCGCCTCCAACCTTTCCCATTTCTTCGGAAAAAGGAACTCTTAAAGTATTCCAATCACCACTGAGCTTATCCGATGAAAAATCATCAAAAACAGCATTGGTTTCAGGAGCCTCAGTTAATATGGCATCCTTCGGAGCATCAACCTCTTTTAAACCGCCATGCCCACCTACCACTCTTGGCCAAAGTTCATCATCCAGGTAAACTTTCTGAATACTTGTTTCACGGCCAAGCGTACACCAGCCTCTTGGGTCATAAATATTCTCGGTCGCATGGTGAAGAGGCCTGGCGCAAAGTGAGGCATAATACCATTCGCCGGAAGGGGTATCGACAAGCGCACCATGCCCTTGTTTTTGAAGATAGTGGTCCGGTGTGTCAAAGTTGGTTATAAATGGTCCATTCGGCTCAGTTTCATAAGGTCCCAACAGATTTTTTGAGCGGGCTACAATTTCCTGGTGTGTCCAAATTGTACCGCCCTGTGCTGCAAATATATAATAGTATCCATTCATTTTGTATATGTGCGGTCCTTCAACTGTCTTCACATTGGTACCCTTGTATACTGTTTTTGCGGTCTCTGGTTTCAGTCTCTTATTATCCACATCGTATTCCGTTAAAGTAAGCCCATTGAATGGGTTGTTATACTCACGGTGATCCCAGGTTTGTTGAATGAGATATTTTTTTCCGCCATCATCATGAAAAAGTGACGCGTCAAAACCAACGCCATTTAGCTTGATCGGTTTGCACCAGGGGCCTTTTATATCATCTGCAATTGTCAGATAGTTATCCATATCCTTGAACGCACCTTCTACAACCTTCACATCCGTATAGACAAGCCAAAACTTTCCGTCAGCATAGGACAAATCAGGTGCCCAGATACCACCGGAGCATGGATCGCCTTTCATATCAAGTAACTCCACGCTGTCAAGAATAGATGTAGTCAAATTCCAATGTACAAGGTCCTTCGATTCATGAACCCTGACGCCGGGAAACCACTCAAACGTAGAAGACGCAATATAATAAGTGTCGTCCACCCTAATTATTGACGGGTCGGCATGAAAACCCGAAAGAACCGGATTTATGATTTTCATAAATTTCCTCCTTATTTTCAAACTTCTCGTTCGCCAAGCGACCAATTTTCTGCACTGTTTTCAATCACACATACTAAAATATCATCGCGCCTGATTCCTACCTCAACAAGCCTTTTCGTTAGTTCTTTATAGGTTTTTTTCTTTTGCTCAAATGAAAACATATTTACCATTGTAATTCTAATGATGATCAAATCGTGTCTATCGCGATTGTCATAAGTTGGGGAAAAGATAATTTCCCCCTCCTCATGCGGCCTAAACACTTGAAAAAGGTCGGTTGTATCCATACCCAGACCTGCAACCAGCGAATTATGAATTGCATTTGATATTTCTTTACCTTTATCCTCATACACTGACTTTTTTAAGTCAACTTGAATTAACGGCATAATTATCTCCTTCTTCTCACTATTATTCAGCTCTTGCTTCGATTATTTTAGAGCACCGGCACTCATGCCTTTTTCAAAATTCTTCTGCATGAGCAAATAAACAATAATCTCAGGAATTGCAGTGAGCACAGCTGCCGCTAATATCTTCGTCTGGTCATTTGTAAACTCACCTTGGAAGTATTGTGGAAGCAGCGTTACCGTCTGCATATCTGGGCTTTGCAAGAACAAAAGTGGCAGAAGATATGTGTTCCATGAGTTGATGAGTGTCAAAACAATAATTGATGATGCAATTGGCTTAGTAAGCGGAAGGATGACATACCAAAACATTGATATAACACTCGCACCGTCAATTCTTGATGCCTCCATTAACTCATTAGGAATTCCATTGTCAAAATTTCTGGCAAGTAGAATTGTAAATGGCAGCTGCAATGCTGCGTTAGGTAAAATTACAGCTAAAAAGGTGTTAAATAAATGCAGCTTTTGGAAGGTTACAAACAGTGGAGATAACAAAATTACTTCAGGTAAAGTTAACGCAACAAGAATCAACCAAAAGAACACTTCTTTTCCCAATATATGCATTTTTGCAAACCCAAAGCCAGCTGTCATACTGAATATATAAACCAACAAAATTACGCCAGCCGATATGATGAGTGAATTTCTAAAATAGATTGGAACTACACCTGTGTCCCAAACTGCCTTATAATTTAAAAACCCTTTTCCACCGAGAGAGCCAAGAAACATTTGAACAAGTGGAATCGCATAAGGTATCGTTAGTATTAGTAGAACGATTTGCAAAACGACTTTACTTTTTAAACTTCTAACTTCAAACATTTATTTCTCCTCTCCTTTATTAACCCTATTTATAAGTATTGCACCGCAAATTGCGAGTACCAGGAGCATTACTGATATTGCCGCTGCATAGCCGAGGTGAGACTGCCTAATTCCCTGCCTATAAATATATGTTCCTAAAAATTCTGTTGCGTGATTTGGCCCACCAGTAGTAATCAGATAAGGAATATCAAATGTTTTCAAAGCACCTATAATTCCAAGCATTGCAAGAGAAACTGTCGTACCCTTGCAGTTTGGCAATACAATACTCCATAAAGTTCTTAAGTTTCCTGCTCCATCTAAGTACGATGCCTCAAGCATCTCTTTATCTATTTGGCTCATTGCCGCATAATATAAAATGAAACTCATTCCTGTGAACTCCCAAATCGCAATAATCATAAGAATGAAAAGTGCCGAATTTGGTTTTGATAACCAATCAACAGTTATACCTAAATGAAGTGTGTCAAATATATCTTGCAAAATTCCCTGAGGCGAGAACAGTAATCTAAACACTGGCGCCATAGTCGCAGGTGCTAAGATTGTTGGAATAAAAATCAAGCACTTGTGCAAGGTTGCAAACTTTATTTCTGTATGCAAAATTGCGGCAAAAATAAAACCTAAAAAGTTTTGAATTAAAAATGTAATAATAAAATAAACAATTGTGTTTTTTATCGCTTTCCAAAAAATCCAGTCAGAAAGTGCCTTCGTATAATTGCTCATCCCCACTTTTGTCTGGATTGGATCAAGCCCATTCCAGTCTAGCGTAGACAGATTAAATGTATAAAATATTGAATAATATATAATCCCTACAACAAAAACAAATGCAGGAAGAATCCACGGAAGTCCGTTTATCTTCGTGGCTCTCAAGGTTTTATTCTTTTTCATTTTTATAAGTCTCCTCAACTCTAAATGATAGGGGCCCTTGTAAAATTAGACCCCTATCAAAATATTATCCCTTACTCACTATCAGCTTGAGTCGTTGCGAGCTTCGTAGCACCATCATTAGGAGTGATCGTTCCTCCTGCCACGCCAGCCAATACATCCATCATTGCTTGGTTCATATCTGCATTGATTCCTGCAAAACGAGGGTTGTCACCACTATTCATTGAATTTTCAATATATTTTTTGATTGCTTCGTTTTGTTTCTCAGGATTTACAAGCTTTACATTACTCCAATCCGGAGTTGCTGATTTTAGGGAAGGAACAACGTTTAAGGAATCTGCAATCATCTGTTGACCATTCTGAGAGGTTCCAAGCCAAACAGCAAAGGTAGTTGCTGCTTTAATATTCTTTGATGTTGCAGATACTGCGGTTGAATAATCTAGATCGCCAAACATAGATCCTGTATTTCCGGTTCCAGCAATATCAGGGAAATCTATAGGAAGCATTGTAAACGGCTCTTCTGTTGAAGATGCAGACTCAATAGCAGCCTTCATCGTATCAGGCAAAGCGTTTGATGTATACCAAGACCCCATCATAACCATAGCAGCCTTTTGAGACATAAATAAATTATTTGCCTCTGGATATTGTTGAAGACCAAGAGCACCCTCTTGCATAATTCCTTCATCAAACAGCCCTTTCCATAGCTCTAATGCTTTGACAATTGATGCATCCGTCCATTCAACTTCACCTCTTGTTGCTTTTGTGAAGGTACCAGGGCTTACATTATCAGCGATTGCATGGAAAGTGTCGATGTTAAATGCACCTTGACCTGCTCCCTGCACAAAACCTTCGATACCATTTTCTTCAAAAACTTTACAAGCCTCTTTCCACTCAGCTAAATTAGTAGGAACTTTTACATTATATTTATCAAAAAGATCTTGGTTAATCCAAAGATTTCCTGAATATACCGTTCCAACACCTAATGCTTTCAACTGACCATTGACAGTCATAGTGGTGATGGATGCCTCGTTAAGCTTGTCCTTATAATCATCACCTAATGCCTTTTTTACAGCATCCGTCAAGTCAATTGCCTGTCCTCCAAATACTTGAATGCCACCATTTCCTGAACCCGCTGAAACCTCAAAAGCATCAACGCCCTCGCCATTTGCTAAAGCCGGTCTGATCGCAGCGTCATAATCATCTATTGATGTTTGTTTCCATGTAACTTTAATATCCGGATATTCTTTGTTAAATTCTTCAATATATTTTTCATTCGTTGGAGAACCCGGCGTCCATCCCCACCATACTACTTCGCCTGACGTTTCAGATGAAGTATCTTCTGTCTTTTTACTGCCGCTACATCCTGACAGCACAGTTGTCATCATAACCATTAATGCAACTAAACCCACTACTACAACTCTTGATTTTTTCATATTATCCTCCATCTGCCGCTTATGCGGCATTCATATACTGAGCGAAAAGCACGCTTAGTGCTTTTTGCCGGTTGAAAAATGTATTTCTTTTCAACCTATCCTCTCCTTTTTTTGTTAATGCTCATTATATATAAACGCTTAGCGCGCCATTAGAGCCTTTACGTATGCGACACTATTTAAATACTCTTCATCTGTATTAAGATGCTCTATGATAAATGGCATATTATCATCAAAGGATAATCCTTTTTCGATTAGGTGCTTAAGATTTATCCCTCCGTTTCCAACACTAGTTTCCCTAAAAAACAGAGTATAATCGTCCTCCATCTTGACATCCTTCAAATGGCAGCTTTTTATATGCTCGCCTAGTTTCTCGAAGCATTCGCTTATAAATTCCTCATTAAAGAAATACCTTCTTGGTGTAGTTATCCAGTTAAAAATATCCATATGAACAGCAAATCTTTCTCTCTCCACAGACTCAAGCAACTGCAGATATTCATCCGGTCCGGTCGGGAACATCCATGGCATAGACTCGATTGTAAAATACGTGTTCTTAGGGTTTACCTCATCAATAATCTCCTGAATAGTCTTTACACCCAGTTTCCAGGTTTCCTTTGTAAAATTATCTTTATAAGCACCATCCCAGCGAGGACCTCTTGCACCTATAATATTCACACAACAGTGAGAACCTATCCGATCAGCAAGTTCAAGCTGCCCCACGGCGTACTGAATAGCCTTTTTTCGTGCATCTTCATTTAAATCCAATGTATTGCGCCAAACTCCAACCTCTGCTATTACAAGGTTGTTCTTTTTTGCTTCTTTTACATACTCTTCAATAAGTGCATCATCATTTTCGCAAGAGAGTGGGAAATTTACAGCTCCAAGTCCTAAGGTTTTATGTTTCATAGCCCATTCCTTTGGACTGCTATGTTTTAGTGGTGAAGATGTCCCAAGTCTCATATTTAGTATCATGCCTTTCTTTTTAAGTTGGTGAAATATTACTTATTGTAGCTTTCAAGAAGCTCAATTATGCATTTTAGCTCCGGAGCATCAAGATAGTTATATTCGCCGCTGCCATCACCATAAACACCTCTTTGAACCAGCTTTAAACCAGCAGCTTCCGCATTTGCAACAGCAGTCTTTGAATCTTTCACTTGAAATGCAACGTGGTGAATACCCTCACCCTTCTCCTCAAGATAGTTTCTCCAGGTTGAAGGTTCCTCGTTAGGTTGAATCAGTTCAAGCTGTAGTCCCGGACCAACATCAAAGAAGGCCATGAAGCAATATGCATTTGGAGCGGG
The DNA here is from genome assembly GCA_023421505.1 of Bacillota bacterium. GTDB lineage: Bacteria > Bacillota > Clostridia > Lachnospirales > Lachnospiraceae > Mobilitalea. The sequence continues at coordinate 19,482 of JAEZTJ010000009.1, read as the reverse complement.
TTCACCTTTAAACTCAGTTCCAGTAACCTTATAATCCCCAATAGGTTGCGTCTCAGGGACGTCAACACCTAAAAACTCAGCCCACTTTTTCTTTGTTACCTCAACATCTTTAACAATAAATCCCACCTGTGCTACTAAATTCGTTCCTACTACTCCTGACATATTATGTCTCCTTTCAAACTTTGCTCATTAAAATATTAAACTTCATCCATATATCCACCTGGTTTTAAAGGCTCCGGCCTCTCACAGGTAGTTGTCATTTTGTAAAACTCGCCATTTACTGATGAAATCATGATTCCCTCTATGGCTTCGGTAATGTGCATTATTAAGCTGCCATTTGCTCTATTATTTGAGTTTTCTTCAATCGCTTTCGCTAGATCAAGCACGCCTATGCCCCTTGAATAATCTTTCACTCTGGGATATAGCTCTGGAAGCTCATAGAACCTATTTTTTCGCGTAATAGCTTCCTCTGTCTTTTGATAAACTGTGTCCGTGTACTGTTCTTTCCTATACACTCTAGGAGTACCGCCGCCAAAGTTCGGATCCGGATAGGTGAGCGTGCCGCCATCTCCATAAATTTCAAACATCGGAAGGTTCGACCTATAAATATCAAAACTAATAATAAAATTTACAACTACGCCACTTTTTAACCTCAATATAGAAGAGTAATGAGTAGGGAGCTCTACTTTCATATCAGTTCCAGCCTCTCGTCCCACATATATATGTCTCGTATCGCTGCCCTTAGCAGCAAAAGCAGCAATGCTTTCTATTGGTCCTAATAGAGCTACAATCGCAGAGAGATAATATGGTCCCATATCAAATAATGGGCCGCTGTTCTTCGTATAAAAAGGTGCAGGGTTAGGGTGCCAGGTTTCAACCCCGAAGGTCGTCATGTTTGCCGTGACAAAGAAAGGCTTTCCTATAAGATTAGCATCAAGATAATATCTCAAGCTCTGAAGACCTGATGCTAAAAAGGTATCCGGTGCACAACCAACTTTAACCCCCTTTGCATCTGCTAAATCCAGCACTTCCTTTGCCGCTACTAAATTAGGTGCAAACGGTTTCTCGCTAAAAAGATGTTTCCCGGCTGCAATAATCTGCTTGTTAAGTTCAACATGAAACTGTGGCGGTGTGAGATTTATCACAATCTCCACTTCATCATCCTTTAACAATTCTTCCGATGTATATGCCTTTTTTATACCAAACTCCGATGCTAGTTTTTGCGAAAGCTCTACATCTATATCTGCGCAAGCAATTACTTCAAGATTTTTGTAAAATGCTTTTATATCGGCAAGATATGTTCTGCTTATAACTCCGGCTCCAAGTATACCTATTTTAAATATACGCAAATTTCTGCTCCTTTCTTAATAGATTTATATATGCAAACCATTTTTTAATGTGTTTTTCTGTTTCTATATTATCAATCTTACAACCAACCTGCTCTTTAAAAATTGTGTATTACCTGTGCATATATTGTTATAATTATTTTAATTGCAAATACCATGCCCTTAAAAAAACATTGATATTAAGGCGTTTTGTCAATTTTGTATGCATATCCTTCCTTTAAACATATCAAATATTGCTATTTGACTAATTAACATCATAAATGGTAGACTAATCATATACAAAGCTTCACCTATATAGCCAGTTAAGGAGGTTGCCGACTATGCATACGAATAGCTATTTTGAGATGTTGAATTTTAATAGTGGGAAGAAGATTATTGTATCAAAGAAAATTGATATGAATTTTTCTGATACGATGCATTGGCATCCTTATATTGAAATTCTAGTAAGCCTTTATGATAATAATGAAGTAACGATTAATTTCACCAAACACGTTCTTAAAACGAATGACGTGCTCATAATCTACCCTGGTGACTTGCATTCGCTTAATCATGTGGCTGAAGATGCCTTTATTCTCGTTCAGTTCCCTATTGACTTACTGATGATTATGAGTGAATTTAACAGCAATTTTTCTGTGTTTTACCAGTATCATTGCATAAAATATGACGCATCAAATATTGAAGCCGATAGAATGATTTTTTTAATAAAAGAATTGCCCGAACTTTTTTATTCCGACACACTTTTTAATGAAGTGCGTATCTATTCACTTCTTCTAGAGTTTTTTGTAAAGGTTGGACAATACTGCGTCAATGCTAAGAAAGAAGAATTCTCCGGTGATGCAAGTGCAGAATATAAGTCTACTAAGTTAATGACAGAGGCTTGTCTTTACATTTCACAAAACTGCACGAAATCTCTGACCCTCGACGATATTTCTCGTCATATAGGGGTTAGCAAATCCCATTTCTCGCATTTATTTAAAAAATATACAAACATGACATTTATAGATTTCCTAACTACTGAGCGTATCAAGAGGACAGAATTTTTGATTTCGAATCCAAAAGCACATATCATTGATATTGCATTTGACTCAGGATTTTCAAGCCTATCTTCATTTAACCGTGCTTTTAAAAAAATAAAAGGGATTTCCCCCAGCGAATTTAGAGAAACGATGATTAATAACGAATTTCAAAATCAACCATTACTATAGATATAAATTTTTCAGTTACTATTGCCTTTTTACTAAATTTTAAGGCAAATGTGCCATTCTGGTTCTCAGAAGTTTTCATTTTCAAGGTTAAATCCTTGGAAATGGGCGCTATTACAGACTATCTTCTTTCTTTTCTCTACAACGCAAAAAAGGACACCTTTCTAAATTTCTTTAGAAAAGTGCCCAACATAGTGCATTCTTTTTAAATTTGATTTCTCTTACAAAAATTCAAGCTCATTCGAACGTATTCGTACAATAAATGCAAACCCACAATAAACAGTGTATTACTACGTAATCCGCAAGGTTTATTTCTCCAAACTTTTAATCATCGGGAAATCATTCCTGATATTATTAATCCTTTTATAAGTCTTCATTTCCTTTTTTCTTGCATGTTCTGTTTATCATCCAATTCATTATTATCAATAACTCTTTTAAATTGGTCGTAAATCTGCCGTAAGTTGGTCGTAAATGTTAATCTGTGTCTTTATGCTTCCTCTTTTTCTTTGCTTTGAAAAATCCTTGAGGATTGTCTTACTCTGTCCTTCTAAATCGCTATAAATAGATTCCTCGCAATAGCTCTACGCCTTGATCTCTATCAAACGGTAGTCCCATCTGCAGAAGTCGAATTTCACTTGTATCCAACACACTGATATCATCTATAAACTTAAGTATGCTTTCTTTTACAAGGCCAGAGGATTCCACTCTTGTTCCTGCTGTTACTATCTGTAAGAGTCTAAATACATCATACTTATGCTTTTTTAGATCTCTTTCATTTACATGCTCCCCACTGGCTTTACGATCCACCAAATTAATCCATGCGTACATTTTGAGCGGAATTAGGTGTTCAGCACCGAGAACCCCTATACCCTCTACTACTTTACGTCCTGACATCATAAAATTATAGAAATCATACTTTAGTAAAATGGCTGACAAACTAGAAGTATCGTCATCTATGTAAATTGGAATTACTCCCTCTTCTACTTCCAGATGATATCCTGGTTTTCTTGAAAACAACTCTAGTCTTGTAGGATACCCTGGCTTTCCTTCCGTAAAGCGATAGAAATGCATATTGTCATCATTCTTCCATCCGCATCTATATCCTCCTTCCTTTATGTACTCCCAAAATACAGATGCAAACTCCGGGAAATGATCCTCCATAATAAGAATCATATCAATGTCATTTGTTGCACGAAAAGAGAGGTCTGCCTCTGACAATAGAATATCACAGGCAGTTCCTCCTATAACTGTATAATAGTCCGTATAATCTTTGAATTTATCTCTAAAGGTATCTATTCCCGGTACCATTACAAATCCTCCAACAATTCTTCTATGCACATTTCTATTCTTTCATCCTTCGCATCTTTTAAGGAACACGCAAGTGACACAGGATCCACCTTACCATTCCTTGCGAAATAGGTTGGATCATATTTCCACAACTGCAACTTTACACACTTCTCTTTATCCGCAAAACGAATATCCACCTTCACAAGCTGATCTACTAGTTCTGCCCCTTTATATATTGAATACTCTTCTATCCTTGGCGGATTCAAACTGGAATCCAGACTGAGAGCACTCTCCCCTGCTTTATATGCTTCTGAAAGTTTATCCTCCCACACCACTTCCATTACCTTCTGAACCGGATTAATCAAGTATTCTCTTGCTTTTTCATAATATTCTTTTCTAGAATAGTTTCTTATAATCGTAACTTCTTTTCCAGATTTATTTTGCAGTATTAGTCCCATGCTTTCAAGTTGGGCGGTTGCTCTGGTAATTGAGGTTTTTGTGAGATTCAATCTTGTTGCGACTTCGCTCTTCAAGAATCCTTCATCATTAGCTTGATATAAAAGCTCTAAGAATACCATTTGTGTTGCCGGCATCATTTTGTCTGCTTTGATGCTTTGCTTCCGATAAACTTCCTGCAAAACAATTCCTAAAAAAGGCAAAAAAACATTCTCAGGAAAATCAACAAATGCAATTCCGTTATTGACCATTGCGTTGCGCATGCCAACACTGGTTATCTCCACTATATATGCAACAGGCATTTTCAAAACTTCCTCATATTGCACGCGTTGCTTTCTCATAGCACTAATCGAAAGATCCTGTTCTTTTATAATGTCTACCAGCGCAAAACATGAATCATACATGCTTATAATAACAATTTTGCGCATTGTCATAAAAATTGGCAAAGGAAGATTTTCTTTATACTCTTTGGTTTCTACCTTGCATCCAAAAAACTTTTCAAATTCTTTTTTCATGACATACCTTCTTTGTAACATATTTTTATATATAGTAACATCTTATTTGTTATTATGCAACAATTTATGTTACTTTTAATTAATCCGTATATAAATTTAAAATTACATTTTAAACACTCGCAAAATTTTACGCCCGTTTTTACGATGTTATCAATCATCATAGTAGACCTGATCAGCCACACCATAATAATCCATTGCCGTATGATATGAAACATATGATGTTTTGATACAACTGGCAATTTGAAATCGATTGGCAATAGGTGCTCCGGTCTCTCTGGCAGCAGAATGTTACAGGCATTTCCTCCAGCATCTCATCTATGCACATTTCTACTCTTTCATCCTTCGAATCATTAAAAGAAGTATAGTCTTCTAAATCTGTTCTCTAAGCTTATCAATCAGTACAATATCTGCCGGGAGCCATTCCACAGAATTAAGCTCCTCTTCTGCCAGCCATCTTGCTGCCTTATGTTCCTTAAGTACGAAATCGCCTGAGATGATCTCCGCCCAAAAGCAGTTCATACTGAGGTGGAAGGTCGGATAATCGTATTCGATCGTATCGATCAATTCTCTTACCGCAATTTCTACCTCAAGCTCTTCCATAACTTCTCTTCTAAGCGCTTCCTGCGGTGTTTCTCCTTCTTCAATCTTACCACCGGGAAATTCCCAGCTTCCTTCGAAAGTACCATATCCACGCTGCGTTGCGAATATCTTGTCCTTATCGCGAATAATCGCAGCTACTACCTTTACTGTCTTCAACGAAACCTCCTACTGAGCTAATCCAAAATCGTAACGAAGATAATCCGGAAGCTCCTCCGTCATAGAAATATCATATAAATAAGTAACGTTATCTTTACCAGTCTTTAAATCTACCTTCTCTTGTATACGCTCGTTTGATAAAATTCCAATTCCCACGTAAGTGAAAGGAAGGGTAACACCATGTTCTTCCTTGACCTTTCTTACAAATATATATGCATATTTACTAAGTCTCAGGCCACGAAGCTTCCCATCGCTGATGTTATTCTCGCATTCCCACTGGAATACATTTGAAGCAATAAACTTGTCCTTATATGCCAGGCGTTCTTCTACTGAAGCATCCTTTTTCAAAGATGCAAAGATGATAACCTTATCTTCGTATACGTAAGTCCCTAACTGCATATAGTCAGGATCCTTTAAGAGTTTAAGCTGCACCTGATCCATTCGATAACTATGCCATAAAAGGAACTTATCACAGTTCCTGTATTCCGTGTCATAACGTTTTAGACCGTAACTCAGCAGGTCATACATATAATCCTTAAACTGATCATCAAGCTTAACGCTTAATGCCCACCCTCTGTCTATTTCTTTGATTGCAGATTTCTTAAACATAAATTTAAGAGTATGATCTATCTCCTCATCTGAACAGTTTTTAATTTCCTGTTTCATAATTAAACGAATATCTGACACAGCAATTGCATCCTTTAGTAATTCTCGAATAACGATATATTCATGTATACGCACTAAAGGCAATAAAGATGAGGCATACTTGATAAATGTAACTTGATCTTCAGAAAAAATCGGAAGATTTTCCTCTTCTATCCCCTGCAAGAAACTGTAATAACATCCCGTTTTTCTTCCATCTATCTTAATCTGAAGGAACCGTAATAAGTCCGGAGCACAGTCATTATTAAGAAAATCCATATGCTTAGGTGTATATTCCGAATTAACGTACTTTCTAAAATTGATATAATCCTGTTTTAAATACACCAGACTGTTAAAATTCTCTTGGTCTATATATTCAATGATCTCCTTCTGACTTTCTTCATCGATATGAATATTAACGCCATATTCACCTAACCCAAGGGCTGAGAAATTATCCTTTACCAATGATTGCATGAGTCGTTTTTCCATAACGAAATTTTCTGCAAGACTACCCATTGCAAAAGCTATTTGAACGCTACGTTTGTAGCTGTTGCCTATAAAGTCCAACACAGTCACATATGACTTATCTTTATATTTACGTAACCCTCGTCCTAACTGCTGAATGAATACAGTTGAACTCTCCGTCGGTCGAAGAAACAGAACCATATTGCACCCGGGAATATCTACACCTTCGTTAAGGATATCGACAGTACACAGTATCTCCAAGTCCGCTTCATCATTCTGTAAATCGTTGTAAGCTCGGATTCTTTCGCCAATAGAATTCTTTCCGGTGAGATAAGCGGTATGATAATACTCACCTAATTCTTCGCTCATCATTCTGGCATGCGTAATATTTCTGCAAAAAGCCAACGCTTTTAGCTTGCCGTTCGGTCTATGAGTCTCGATCCGTGACTTTATATACTCACAATGCTCTATTGAAGCGAGCTGTGATATCATCATTCTTTCCTGATTCTTAGATAACCCATAGTCTATTAAACTATCACGGATTCCGTAGTAATGAAAAGGTACAACAAGTTCATTTATTATGGCATCGCGAAGCCTAAGCTCATAAGGCACATTTGTATCAAAGAGTTCAAACACATCCTCATTATCCATACGCTCCGGAGTAGCCGTAAGGCCAACCAGAAACTCCGGTTCAAAGTAATCAATTATCCTCCTGTAAGAATCTGCAGTAGCATGATGACACTCATCCATCACAATATAGTCAAAGTCATGTCGACCAAAGAGCTCCAAAGACCGACTCATAATAATATTACCAGCAAACAAAAAGTCCACATCAATATCCTTGTTGGTTTTTTCCTGGTTATATATTCCATAAGTCACTAAATTGCCAAAAACCTCCTGAAATGTTTCTAATGCTTTTTGTAAAATGGAGCCTTCATGTACAATATAAAGCAAACGCTTTGGATTAAAGTTTCTGGCATCAAATGCCGCCAAATAAGTCTTTCCGCTTCCTGCAGCCGCTACAACAAGTGCTTTACGCATGCCCATTACACGATAGCGATTCAATTCCTTCATTGCCTTTTTTTGCATGTAATTGGGGCTCACCGCCTCCGTGGTAGCGTCATAATCCATATCCCAGCGCTCAATGGCATAATTTAACTTATTCACGTATCTACTCATAATCTCACGATCAAGCAAATATGTACTTACCCATTTATCTTCAAACTCCTCAATTACCTGGCTAAATATCCCTGCATCCTTATTGTCTGTTATCACCAAATCCCACTCAATGTTCTTAAGGAGAGCATGTCTGGTTATGTTTGATGATCCAATAATCACTTCACATTCCCCAGCAAAGTCAAAAAGGTATCCCTTTGAATGATATCCAATCGTTAGATAACCTTCATCATAAAAACTTTCAAAATCTAGATGACACTGAAAAGAATCATATTTATCCATCAACATCAGGAAGCTTCGTAACGATTCCACATCAGTAAAGTTCTGATATGTTGATGTAATAATTCTTCCCTTTGCGCCTCTGGCAAGTGCCGCTTCAATATCCCTTTGAAGAAGAATTAAACCTGCTTTCTTGATAAAGCTGACGGAAAAGCAAAACGAATCACACCTACGTAAGTTTTCGCGTACTCTGTCCAGAAAAGTCTGCTTTGTGTAATTTGTTAAAAACAAATGATTCATCTATAGTATCTCCACCTTATGTGTTATTGCTTACAGGTTATAACATTAACCCACTTTTCATTTCAGTCCGGCCGCGAGTCTTCCGTGCACCATATTTCTTCTATTTTAAATCCGACACCCTCATCAAGAAGTTCTCGAATTGTTTATTCTGTATATTCGGAAAACAGCCTTCCGTCTTTCTCTCTCTGCATATTACCATACTTATAAGACAAATACAGTGATCCATTTTTGAGTGCCCTCTTCACTAGGCATAATACATTTACCATTTCATCACGCGAAACATGAAGCAGCGAAGCACACGCCCAGATTCCGTCAAACTCATTTACATAATCAAGTTGGTCAAACAGCATGTAACGAGCTTCCTTCCCTGTAAGTACCGCAGCTGCCTTACACATTTGGGCATACCCGTCAACTGATACTACCGAATAACCTTGTTTTAGCAAATGAAAGCTGTCTCTACCGCTTCCACAACCAAGATCGAGGATCCTATCCGAAGGCTTAAGATATTTCTCAAAACTTGCATGATGCTCGCTCATGTTAACATTTACAGTATTTGCAAGGAAGCTTTCTGCATCATCGGAATAATACTTAATTGTTGTATTCTTACTCATGCTGTATACCTCCATAAATCAAACCCCATATTACTGGCAGATGTATATACTGGTTCTATGATTTTCTTCAAGTTTTCAATAAATATCGGCTTAGTGAGTCCTGGACGATAAAGCCTGCCAAGAACATCGGGATTATTCACGTGTTCTTTTATACACTTGTCAAATTCTTTGTTAACAGCCTCATACCGTTGAACCATTTTATAAGCTTTGTATTCCATCTCACCAAGTTTGTCGAAGTACATCTTCCAGTCAGGTAAAGAGTTACTTTTGCTGCTATTGATACTTCTGGTCGTTGGACATAGATTCCATAATTCATCGTGTGCCACATAAGACCACGGAACAAAGTGATCAATAGAAATATCTTTCGTTGTCAGTTCTATATCGCCATAAATATCATACGTAGGCTTTAATGTTACTATGAGCTTCCAATATTTCTTTACCCTCTCAAGTTTCCGCTCATCCGGTGGGTATAATTTGTTTGCTATGCCTGGAACACTCGGATTCCTGCGCTGCAAATAAAGTATCATCTTGTACTGGATCCAACCCTTAATGATCTCCTGATTAGATTGTATGTAATCCATCCAAGCCCCATCAAATCGGATCTCACTTTGAAGGCCGGATATCATGATAAAATAGTAAAGCAACCGTTCATGCCGGTTGATTCGAGCAGCGACATCAGCGGAGCCGCCATCCCAAGCCACGCCCTTAAAATTGGGCATAAACGGAGCCTGCAGACGGTATGGGACATTAAGTGTAAGGACTTTCTTTTTTGAAACAAGCTCTTTGTCTTGACTGTTCTGCAGAAAAGATAATACCTTATCGCTCTTCTCACTGGACTTAAGTCCGCTAATTCTATATGCATAATGAACCAAGTCCTCGAGCGTGTCTTTCGGGCCTAGATTAAGCTTATATTCCGATACCATATACCAAGCATCGACTACCATTTGATTGATCAGTTCATCATAGTTAGCTTTCATTTTCCCAGCAATTACAACCTCTACTATTGCTTGAAACCAGAACAGCTTGTAGCACTCGCTCATGTTGTCAAATAAACGAGATAAGTGCTGAATATCAATTTTGTCGGAATATGGTAAATTCATATCAGCCTCCTATTCTTATACACCATAACTTATATTATAACATTCTCTCTACCAGAAATAAGTCATTTTAGTAAGATCAGCATTAATAAGGGTATGTGCCATGACTACTTATGATCAATTTACTACTTACGTTTATATATTGATCAAAATCCTTTTAACTATCTGCGTTTGACAATATTCCATATATTCCTTATTATACCTTATCCTATTTCCCAATATCAATATTTTCTTGTTTTTGGTAACTAAAATTCTTGTTTTTGGAAATAGAATTTGTTGAACTATAGCAGTGAATTCCTTTAACAGGATGTAAAAAGGACACCCTCAAATTTTACTTTGAAAAGTGTCCCTAAACCACAAAATATTATTTTGATTATTGGACTATATACTTATTATCTGATATTATTATTTCTCTAAGCTCTTCATCGTCGGGAACATAACGCAGGAATCCTCGATATTCCTCCGTCAGGCTCCGTGGAGCTTAGAAATCTTAATTTTTGACGTTTTTTACTATTCCATCTTTATCCGTCAAGCACCGGGTCCATGTAGTCCTCTTTGTGTCACCCGGTAAATCTGGTGTAGTTTGATACACCTCCATGGATTCTACGAGCTGTCCCAAAAAATGTAGACAGATCGTTACTATTTCATTATAAGTTCTTCATTGAGGAATTGCAATTACTTTTTATAAATGATACTTGCTTTGTGAGTTGTTGAGCACGCATTATTCAGTCTTTTCTATATATTAAAATATGACATTGCTCTATCATAAAAATATGTAGGATATTCCGTTATATATTCCATAATACTATCATAAATCACCTCATTATTTTTCACCCGCCGAATAATTTCTTTTTTACTACCCGCTTCATATTCATGATCAATTAAACCAGCAATGTGTTCTGCGATCACTCGATCATTAAATCCCATTTCATATAAAATAATGCTAGATTGCTTAGTCACTCCATACCTTAACCTCTTTGATAATATTCTAAATTTATTGATAAGATCCATATTTTCGCATACAACTTGTAAATTTTCAATTATAGCTGCTAAAGTTAAAGTGCAATCATATCCTAGAAAGTTTTCACAAAAATCAATGATTTGACCCAGAGATATTATATTGCCCTTACCCTTTTTTGTTATCCTAAATCCAACTCCATCACAATATTTTTTGATATTTACATAGCTAACACCATTAATCCACTGTACTCCAATGTCGCTCAAAATTTCTGGTTTATTACATGTTTTTGCAATGTAATTGTTTGTACTAATTAATAAAGGAAAAATCGTTTTTAGAATATCTTCATCGTTTGTGCTGCTTTCAATTTCTGAAATATGTACATTAACCCATTCCTCAATCTCAATCACTTTTCTTACACCCAACAGAGATTTACTATATCTATTTCTTTTATCTGGTGAATCAACAGTCTTGACCAAAAACTCCCCTATCAAATCAACAATTCTAAATAGCCGCAATCTTTCATTGTCATTTCCTAAATAGTATGCCAAGGTCTCCTGTATGATTGCATGTATTGTTTCTTTTGATTTTTCATATGTGTCATCCATTAAATAAAATAAGAGGAAACTTTCAATAGCTACAATATTATTTAACATTTTAAATACAATAAACTCTGCTTTAAAATATACTTCCTCTTTTTTATCTTTTATTTCATCCAAGAAATCATTAATCTTTAACACAAAATTACCTGCTTCATAAGTTTGTTCAAAAATACTAATAATTCCCTCCAAATATTCTTCCATATCATCATCCACACGCATCCAAGCCAGCAACTCACTTGTGCATGCCTCTGCTTGATTGCTATTAAGTAATTGCTTGTAATTTTCCCATTTCCAATTATTATATGGATTATTTCTCTTTGCATAGACATTTGTCTCTGTTAATACTATTGTACCTTCAGTATAAATACCTGCTCGTCCAGCTCGTCCAATTAAATTTTGAAAATCTCTTACTTTAATTCGCTCTTTTCCCTGATAAATACTGGGAATAATGAGGTACCGAATTGGAAGATTGACTCCCTGTGCCAGGGTTGATGTGCATGCCAAAAAGTGAATCTTATCTAACTGCATTGCATATTCAACCGAACATCTAATTCCCATAGGGATTCCACTATGATGGATAAATGCTCCTACTGTTGCAGCTTTATAGTATAAACTTGCTTTTCCCAGATGTTTTTCAATCAGATTGCACAATTTACTAATCTCTGCTTGATCTGAACTCTCTTTTATTTTAGTGAGATCATATCCTCTAGTATAGATATCTAATACTCTTTCCAATAATTTGTCAGCAGTCTGCTTTTTTCCACAAAATATAGCTACTCCCCCATTGGTACATAATTTTATTGCAAAGGCTAAAGCCATATCATTTTTATTTTTATTTTTCCCATTATTGATTTCCGGGAAAATCCTGTCGTTCCTCTCTTTTCCCAATTTACTTATTTTCACTTGGCTAATGACTCGTGGAACGAAATATTCCTCTTCCTCAGGATTATCTGGGTTAACAAAATATAGGTATGCATAGTTTTTTTTACTTTCTCTATTTACCTTTGTATCAACAATCGCAACAGTTTTTTCAGTAGTTTGTATTACATTGTTTTTAATAACAACTCCTTTCTTATGTGTTAGCCATTCATTGATTTCAATAGCATTCGGAATAACAGCTGAAATTAGTATTTTCTGTGTCATATCTCCTATGTAAAATTTTATTGATGATACAAGTAACTCATATGTAATGCCTCTGCTTAGATCATCAAACAAGTGACCCTCATCAAATATTATTAAACCAACATTTGCTAGAATCGTAATATTCTGACGGAAAACAAATAATAATTTTTCTGGAGTTACAATATATACATACTTTTCTTTTGATTGATGATTATTTTCAAATAAGCTATCTAAAAAATCCATTTGAATAACATCAGATAATTCATTGACATGAATATTTTCATTAAATGAAAATGTTTTTTCTAATTCGGTAGATATTTCTCTACAAAGCGAACGATAAGGAGCTACCACTATTGCATAGTTTGTTCTCATACTCATAAATGCAGATAATATAATCAATGCAACAGATTTTGTTTTACCGGAGCTCGTAGGCATTTGTATAGTAGCTGACTGTCCATTAAAAACCCCTGAAACGCCCAATTCTCTTTGAGATTGCCATAACTCCGTTATTAGTGTTCCTTTGCTAATCGCTTCTTTCCATATATCTACATTAATATTCGTATATTCCGGCATCAGCTTATATGTTGAATTAGAAACCTTCGTAAAAATAGTTGCTATTAATGCATCTGAGAATAGAACAGCCCTATCACTTCCTATTTCATAAATTGTTGTCTTTAATCTATATAAATTTTCTGCTCCAGAAAATTCTCCAGTACATAAAAAGTTATTATAATCGTCAGCAATTTTCCTAATCAATCCACTTTCATATGAACATCGAATCCTTTTTTCACCTTCTAAAATTTGAAGTAATACCCTGTCAATTTGATTTATTCCCATATCAATATCATCACTTATACGGGATGCTAGAACTTGCGAACTACCATTATAATCACATAAGTAATAAACCACTGAGCCGAGTAACAAATAGTAATCTTTATCGCCATAATATAAATTTGAATCTAAATATGCTTCAAAAAATTTAGACGAAAAACGTAAATTCTTCTTATGTTCCTGATAATCACATTCTATACCTCTGAAGCTATCGATAATATCATTTGAAAAATCTCCAATCGTAGCAATTGCAAGTATAAGTAAATAAGGAACTTCCTTTTCTATTTCACCATGCAGTTCCAATGGAATATGATATTCATACATTTTCGCCTTGGCACGTACTTTTTTTAATAAATATTGCGAAGTTCCTTCTATTAACATTTTTCTGCTCTCCTAAATAACTCATCAATTAACATATTTAAATCTTTATTGTGTATAACTATTAATAAGATATTTTCATATGAATGCTCTTCTGTAGTCACATTAACCATTTTATCTGCAATAAATTTGCTATTAGTAAGAATTGCTGAAGCTCCATATTTAATGATATAAGGTCTATCAGTCATATTTTGAAATCTCTCAATAATTGGTATCCTATCCTTTTCTCCTGCATCTCTCAATCTCATTTTGATTGCATTTAAGGACTCTGCAAATCGTGCCACATCTTTATTTGAATCATCTATGGCATCTTGTAATCTTTGATAACCTTCTTTTTTTGCATTAGGATCAGCTGTACCTTTTACTTCAAAAATCATTACTTCATCTTTTAATGATGATTTTCCATCAATCCTAAACCCCATAACATCACTTCCCTGGGGCGATGAATTTCTATTTATTTTTCTGCAATATCGTGTTCGTGGAACATAGTACTCCCAGATAAATTCAATATAATCTGCAATTAATAGTTCGCAAAAATCTCCCACTCTCGTAGCTGGTCCAAACCCTACTTTTTTATCCGGAAAAACAAAATCTCTCAAAAACTCTTCCCTTGATAGATTGGTCCCTTGTCTTTCAAAATCTAAATCTTCAAGTGAACGATAATTTCGTCTAAAATGAGTAGCCCACTCATCTAAAATAGAATCATTATTCTCAGATTCTAAATTGATAACTGATATTCTCTTTTTATCTTTTGTATAAAGGCATTCTTCTTCTTGATACCATTTCAAATACTCCATAATATATCCCCCACGTAATCAGCTATACTATTTTTCCTTGGTTTGAGGATCACATATACACTGACTCTTATTCGAGTTAAAACATTCGAACAATTTTTTATATGATAATACAACATTTTCTGCTATAGAAGAATTATCACATACAGTACTATTTTATGTTTTGCTTGGTATATTTTTTTACATAGGCCTATCTTCTCCCATAATTTACTCTTCTAAGCCCATATGTCACTTCATATTCTTGAAGCGCCGAATCAGTAGAAGCCTTCTTTGTTCTAAAATTAATCCATTCTGGATAATTAAATGCTATAGTAAAAATTCTACTTATTCCTTTCTCATCTGCCAATGCAGGTATGCAACGTTTGCAAGGTGCCCAACGAACATAGAAGTCTTTATCAAAAAGATAGTCATTATGCGCCGCTTGTAATTTACGTTCACAACAACCATATGTAGTTCCAATAGTATTTTTATCATCAACTTTAGGATTATTCCAATCAGTGCCTAACTCAACAAATCTATGAATAGCAGAAGGGTCTTCACCATGATTATGAAGATTTGTATATCGTCGCGTTGAATCAGAAAGACGCGCCCAAATATATTTGTTAGCAAATAATGCCGAATTAATTGTCTTTGCTATCTGTTCGATCTCAGAGCTTACGTCCAAAACAGAGTCCCACACACCACCAGAGTAGTCTTGTCTTCCACTTAATGCAAAATAATCATCTACCTGTGTATGCATAATCGCAAAACAACCTCCACCATCAGAATATTTGCACATTATTTGCTTCATTTTCTTGGTATTCCATATTCCCCCTATTTTTTTCCCTTCAAAAAACTTTTCAACTTCCAATAATTTCGTATCATAATCGTCATTTATGATATCATCAAAATCCGCCAAATTATGCTGCAGGGCCTGTACCTTTTTACAAATATCATTCTTGATCTCTTCTCTTTTGCTCTCATATCTTAGTTTCGAAATACTCAATAACTGTATTTCGTTTCTCCACTCCAAATCATTATTATAATAGTGAGAATATATGCCTCTTAACTCTCTTGCTCTTCTTTTATTACCTGGCCCTAGCATCTGTGGTATTGTTCGAACCAATTTATCCATATCCTCAGAGAATACAACAAATTCATGTTCACTTAAGTTTGATAAAGAGCTTAATCGATTAACCCAGTTTTCGATTTTTGCCATAATGTCAATTATCTGGCTATTGGAGGAATAGTTATTTATTTCCTGAATTCTTCTTTTTAGTTCTTTTGCATCTTCTTCCTTTTCTTGAATCGGCACTCCTATTTGATAATTAGTGAGATATCCTTGCAGCATTTCAATAGTAGTACAAATCTTCTCCTCCAATTCTTCATCTCTACTCAAAAAATCTATTTGAGTAAGAATAGACAAATCCCATCTAGCCAACTCAATAGCTATTTCTATAAGTATGTCATTTCTAAGAGACTTCTTTGTCTTTACACGAATTTCTTCGTGCCTAAACTCTCTATCAAACATGTATCTTGAATCGTTGTTTTCGACGTCAAAGCGATCATACCAGTTTTTATACTGTTGCATTACTGAACTAGCGTGTGCTTCGCATATATAGTCAGTTAGCGAAAATTCATATGGAATAGCATATATCTTGTTTTCTTGTCTTTTTATCTCACCATATGCTATCTCACCATCAGCATATCTTCGCTCTTTCCATAGGGTTTCTTCAGAAAACGGACGAAATTGCTCCTCAATAACTTCATCCCCGATTTTCCAAGTAAACAGAATCTCCTCCATTTAGAAATCCGCCTCCATAATTATTATTTTTTCAAATTCAACTCATTTTCCAATTCCATCTATAAACTAATTCCAAATAATTAAGAATAATCAAAGAACTCATGGTTATTTTTTTTAATATCAAATTTTTCACTATTTTACACTTGATTTTTCATAGC
Organism: Bacillota bacterium; assembly: GCA_023421505.1. Lineage (GTDB taxonomy): Bacteria > Bacillota > Clostridia > Lachnospirales > Lachnospiraceae > Mobilitalea. Next base: position 2,784 of record JAEZTJ010000009.1, on the reverse strand, counting down.
TGGTCTCTCTGTGTAAAATTAACAAAATGATTTATGCATATTAATTATTAATAACTGTTAGTATGTGATAATAATAATGTGCTTGGTATAAAATGTCAATAAAACCAGAAAAATAAAATCTATAAATAATCATATCAGCGAGTTCTGTATTACTTTCACAATTATCTAAATGAAATCATTCATACAATTCATAATAAAAATACATTATAACTAAGTTAATACTGCTTTCTATATCTTCAACCTTTAAAAGTAATTTTTATATATCATTAATTTGTAAAATCAACCATGTATTGTAGGCATATTTTAAACATTTGGAAGACATGATAACGGTTACTGGTGCCATCTTCGAGTAAACAGTGAATCATGTCATTTTTGTCGATATTATTAATTGAATAATTGCATATTAATAATGACTTCTTTTCTTTCTGGACTTGTGATACATCATTTAGTTTTGGACAGAAAAAAAGTTCATCCTATCTGAAGAACTCATTATTTATAAACATGTCTGATATGAATATCACTGAGTAGAAATGTCTGCAGATAAGTAAAAAATCAGAGAGTTTCTCTCATCGGTATTTCCGATTCTAAGTCACTCTCTGGATGATTTAACTCTACTTAATAATTATCTTATTCTGCAAACCAGCAAATACCTCCTGCTTCTTCTCTGCTGTTGCTTCTGCATAGATATCCATCGTGGTTGAGATATCTGCATGCCCCATAACAGATTGGATAATCTTCAGATTCGACTCATTCTCGCAAAGTCTTGTACAGAAGGTGTGCCTTAGGTTGTGGGCTGAGAAGCTGGGAAGAATCAGCGGAGTTCTCTTTTCCTCCAAGGCCTTTGCCGTCTCCAGCTTATTATAGGCCTCTGTGATTCTGTGGATTGCACGATTAATTGATTCTGGAGTATACACGTTTCCTTCTCCTGTAGAAAAAATAAATCCTGAAAATCCATCAATCTCTTTGTTATTAAAGCCCAGACAGCTTTGAATCTGAAACTCCTCCAGAAATGCTTCATAGACCTCATCGATCATAGGTACTGTTCTCCTTCCGGCTTCCGTCTTCGGTGTGGATATATGTACTACGCATCCATTGTCAGGTTCCGGTCTGTAGGTTAAGGTACGATTTACACCAACGGTCCTGTTTTCAAAATCAAGATCATCCCAGGTAAGCGCCAGACATTCTCCAATACGCAATCCGGTTCCGAGGAGAACCGTAATAACAGTAAGCCATCCACGATACTCATATTGCGTTTCGAGGAAGTTCATGAAGGCTCGCTGCTGTGGAATCGTAAGGGCGTGACGCTTCTTCTTTACCCAGATATGGCTCTTCTTAATCTCACCCATGACTCCATCAGAAGGATTCTTTCGAATCAACTCATCTCTAACAGCCATTTGGAATGCCGGGTGTAGCTGGGTGTGGATACTGTCCAGGGTATTGGGCTGCAGACCGCCCTCCCGGATCAAATGATAATAGAGTTCCTTCACATGGGAATACTTCACCGTAAGAAGTTTGCGTTTTCCAAAGGTTTCACGTATAAAATGATTATAGCAGTAGATATAATTATTCTTCGTACTAGGCTTCAGATCATACTTCTGACCTATATAAATGTCATATAGATCGTTTACTGTCATCTGAGCAGCTTTGGCCGGATCCAATCCGTCCTCAATGTCACGTTGAATTTTCTTTTCCCTATCTCTTAGTGCAACCAGCGTTTTTGCATAGATTGCTCGACGTTTTCCCAACTTGTCCATATAGGAAAATGAATACCTGCCATCTGCTCTTTGGCTCTCTCCTGTTCGAAGCGCATAACCTCTTGAATCTTTTCTTGATGCCATATTAATTCCTCACTTTCGTAGTGTGAGGAACAGCTTAAGTTCTGTGTTCAAGGTAATTATAGCTTAGTAATAAGTCCGCTACAACCTTTAGTTTTAGCTATGTAAAACGAATTTTTGCTGTTCCTCCCATAGTTGTCCATAGAGCTCCATAAAGAAAGTTCTCTACTCTTGGAGATATCTTTTTATCCTATAATTCATGAAAGTTTTCGAGATAATTCTCGATAATGTCCGTATTCACCAGCACAATCTTTCTGATCTTATAGATTGCTTTAGCTTCCTTTGCCAATTGCTCAAAGGTGTGCAGGCCCAATGAAAACATCGCTGCTCCCTCCTCATATCGTACAAACTTCTTTTTACCATCCTTTAATAATCCATCCAAGTTCTCAACATCTTTTCTAGCGTAAGCCATCTTTTGTTCCTCCTTTTAGGTCTATCATTATTTTATTAACTACATTATGTTAATGGATAAGTAAGTCTGTTTGTCATTACAGACTTACTTCCGGTTTAACTATTATGTTCACATTATATTTCATCAACGTGAATATAAAGCAAACGAGAAAAGAGACTAACCCATGATGTATCTGACAGTTGAATTAAGCGATAATTTTAATGGTGCCCTACATTTCTCTTGCTCTCTTCAATGTGCTGATAATGTTATTTATTGTTATAATGGCATTATGTGGATAATGAAAAAAAACACCAAAATGTTATAACTGTTACACTACATAATGCTTTATAATAAGGTTCCAATCGTTTTTATAACAGAAGCCCTGGATTGCTCGTTCCACATTAAAAAAGAGCCTACACCATTGAAATTAATGATATGCTCCCTTTATGAGAGACAGTGAAATAAAAAAACTGTTAATCATGAAGGGAGTATTTTCTATGCATAAAAGCAAATTGACACCAGAGCAAAGAATTGCAGCAGTAAAAGCTTATTTAGCAA